>NZ_JAVJSE010000009.1:0-120026 GCF_040219615.1 Thalassobaculum sp. | reverse complement strand
GGGGCCGAAGCCACCTCGCTCGCCTTCGTCGAGGCGCTGCAGGCCCCGTCGCTGAAGATCGACCGCAGCTTCATGGCCGACTGGCGGAACAAGGGCGGGCTGATCCGCGCGGCGGCCACGCTCGGCGGCAGCCTCGGCAAGCGGATGGTGGCCACCGGCATCGAGACCGTCGAGCAGCTGCGTCTGGCGCGCACGGCCGGCTGCCAGGGCGGCCAGGGCTTCCTGTTCGCGCAGCCGCTGTCGGTCGCCGACTTCGTCCGGTTGGTCAGCGATACCGACGGGAAGCTGACGCTGCCGGAGTGAGCGCTGCGCGGCGACGCCGTGCAGGGTGGGTAGGTTCCGGATGCGTCCCGCTGCGAGCGGGCCGCTCCGGAATGACGGATATGGGGGTCGGGCCTCTCCCTATCGTCGTCATTCCGGGCGGGCGCGCCGCCCCGGCGCGGCCGAGCCGGAACCCACGAAGCGACGGGCCGGTCACGCCGTCCGCAGCCCCCAGCGCAGATAGGGCAGCCTCGACCCCGCGACCCGGGCAGTGACCAGCGTCTGGGCGTAGCCGCCCCGGCCGGCGTCGTGGACCACCTCCCGCACCGGCGGGGCGGCGTCGCCGATCGCGAACGCCTCCTCCAGCGCGCGGCCCGGCATCAGCGGATGCGGCGGCAGGCCGAGCGCCTTCAGGATGGTCGGCGCCAGGTCGACATGGGCGGTCGGGGTCTCGACCCGCGCGCCGCTGCGGAACAGGTCGCCGCCCCAGAACAGGCAGTGGTTCAGCTCGGCCCTGGCGAAGCCGCCATGCATGCCGCCGCCGATCGGGATGTCCGGGTTGTCGGCCAGCGCCACGCCCGGCAGGCCGCCCGCCGACTCGTCGTCGCGGGCGCGCAGGGTGAACAGCACGTCGCCGGCCCGCGGGTGATCGACATTGGCGGCGCCCAGCGGCAGCACGCCGAGCGCCTCCGGGTCGCCGACCCGGGCCAGGATCGGCCCCGTCCACTCGGCATCCTGCAGCACCCGGACCAGCCGCTCGATGCGGGCCGGGTCGCGGTCGCGCACCGCGACGTGGGCCGAGTAGCCGGGCTTCAGGGCGTAGTCGACGTCGGGGCCGAGCCCCTTGCCGACCGCAAGCCCCGCCTTCGCCAGCGCGGCGGCGACGTCGACCTGGCCCTCGACCGTGACGTGGCCGTGGTCGGACATGGCGGCGATGTTCCAGCCGGCTTCCCGGCCCTCGGCCCGCCACCACTCCAGGATCCGGCCGAAGGCGGCGTCGACCCCGCCGATCGCGCTGTCGGCCTCGGCGCTGGTGGTGCCGCGGTAATGGTAGGACAGGTCGGGCTCGTTCAGCCACAGCACCGCCACGTCGGGGCGATGGACCGGCAGGGTGTGCTCGAGCAGGACCCGGACCGCCCACTCGGCGACCGCGGTGTTCGGGAAGTGCTGGACCGGCGGCGCGCCGAACCGGGCGGCGACCTCGCCGTATCCGGCGGCCGGCGAGGAGGCGCCCTCTCCCCAGATCGACAGCACCGGCTGGCCGAGCTCGGCGGCGCGGCCGGCCAGCAGCCGGGCGTTACCGATCTTGCCGGTGGTGACCGCGGCGAAGCGCTTGCCGGCGCCCTGCAGGATCTCGCCGAGGTGGTGGGCGCCGATCAGCCGGCCATAGACCTTCTCGGCGATCGCCATGCGCGGGGTGTCGGAGGTGTCCATCGCCGAATCGAAACCGAGCCGGCGGTCGTAGAAGGCATTCGCCATGATCCCGTGGCCGGCCGGCGGGTGGCCGGTCATCACCGTCGTCACCTGCACCCGGGTCTCGCTCGGGAACGCCGAGGCGGTGTTCGGCAGGGTCACCCCGGCGGCGGCGAACGCCGCGATGTTGGGGGCCAGGTTCGGGGTGGCGTGGTCGAGCCGCAGGCCGTCGAACACGACGACCAGGACCTTCGGCGACGGCATGGATTCCTCCGGGAGCAAAGCAGACCGCGGGAGGATACGGGGCGGCCAGGCGAACCGGAAGCGAAGCTTCGGTTACGATCGGCGGCGGCGCCCGCAGGTCGGCACTTGACGCGCGGGGGCCGGCACCGCTGACATGGCGCCGCCTGTTTCCGCTGTCGCCCGCCGCCCGCCCACCCGCCGAGGACATCCGCCCCGTGAGCACCCTGCGCGTCGCCGTCGACATCGGCGGCACCTTCACCGATCTGCAGATCCTGGACGAGGCGACCGGCGTCGCCCATGCCCACAAGGTGCCGACCACGCCGGCCGACCCCTCGGAAGGCCTGATCGACGGCATACGCGAGGCCTGCGCCCGGCTCGGCGTCGACCCCGGGCGGATCCGGGCGATCCTGCACGGCACGACGATCGCCACCAACGCGGTGCTGCAGCGCCGGCTGCCGGCCGGCGCGGTGATCGCGACCGCCGGCTTCACCGACGTGCTGGAGATCGGCCGTCATGTCCGCCGCCAAGTCTACGCCAACCGGGCCGAGCCGCGCGCCCTGCTGGTGCCGCGCTCGCGCCGGTTCGGCGTGGTCGAGCGGATGCGCGCAGACGGCTCGGTCGAGACCGCGCTGGACGAGGCCTCGGTGCGCGCGGCGGCGGAGCGGGTGAAGGCCAGCGGCGCCACCGCGGTCGCCATCGCCTTCCTGCACGCCTACGCCAACCCGGCCCACGAGCTGCGTGCCGCGGCGATCGTCCAGGAGCTGCTGCCCGACGCCTTCGTCTCCTGCAGCCACCAGGTCAGCCCGGAGATCCGCGAGTTCGAGCGCACCTCGACCACCGTGCTGAACGCCCTGCTAATGCCGGTGGTCAAGACCTACCTGACGAAGCTGGAGGCCCGGCTGGCCGACGCCGGCATCTCGGCACCGGTCTACCTGGTGCAGTCGAACGGCGGCGTCACCACCCCGGCGATCGCCGGCGAGCAGCCGGCCCGGCTGCTGCTGTCGGGGCCATCCGGCGGCGCCCGGGCGGCCGAGGTGCTGGCCGCCGAGCTGGGCGAGCCGAACCTGATCGCGGTCGACATGGGCGGCACCTCCTACGACGTCTCGATCGTGCATGACGGCGCCATCCGGCTGGTCACCCAGGGCGACGTCGACGGCCTGCCGGTGCGGCTGCCGATGATCGAGATCCGCACCATCGGCGCCGGCGGCGGCTCGATCGCCCGGGCCGACGAGACCGGCCGCCTGCTGGTCGGGCCGGACAGCGCCGGCGCGGTGCCGGGGCCGGTGTGCTACCGGCGCGGCGGCGAGGAGCCGACGGTGACCGACGCCAACGTCGCGCTCGGCCGGATCGACCCCGGCTACTTCCTGGGCGGCGCCATGGACCTGGACGTCGACGGCGCCCGCCGGGCGATCGCCGACCGGGTGGCAGCGCCGCTCGGGCTGGAGCCGGGCCCGGCGGCCGACGGCGTGGTGGCGGTGGCGACCGCCCACATGGCGGCGGCGATCCGGCTCAGCCTGTTCGAGAAGGGGCTGGATCCCAAGGACTTCGCGCTGATCTCGTTCGGCGGCGCCGGCGGGCTGCACGCCTGCGACACGGCGGCCGAGATCGGCACCGGCCGGGTGGTGTTCCCGCGCGACCCCGGCACGCTCAGCGCCTGGGGCATGCTGTTCGGCGACGTGGTGCACGACCTCGCGCGCTCGCGACTGACGACCGCCGACGCGGCGGCGGTGCCGGCGCTGGAGGCCCTGGTCGCCGAGCTGCGGGCCGAGGCCGAGGCGCTGCTGGCCCGCGACGGCATCGCCGAGGCCGACCGGGCGTTCCCGGTCACCCTCGACCTGCGCTATCCCGGCCAGGCCTACGAGATCGGCGTGCCGCTGGTGGAACCTGCCGCTCTCGCCGAGTCGGTGGCGGCGTTCCACGACGCCCATGACCGCCAGTACGCCCATGCCGAGCGCCACGTGGTGCCGGAGATCGTCACCGTCCGGATGGCGGCGACCGGCCGGCTGACCCGCCCGGGCGCGCGGCCGTTCGAGGCGGCCGCCGGCGGGACGCGCAAGGGCGCCCGGACGATCCGCGTCGCCGGCGCCGAACGCGAGGCGGCGGTGTGGGACCGTGCGGCGATCGGCCCCGGCCTGTCGGTCGACGGACCGGCGATCGTCGAGGAACCGCATTCGACCCTGCTGCTGCCGCCCGGCTGGCGGCTGACCGCGCATCCGACCGGCGCCCTGATCGCCACCGTCACCGCCGGCAAGGGAGCCTGACCATGGCCGAACCCGACTCGACGACCCTCGATCCGAACGCCCTGGGCCCGATCCAGGTGGAGATCATCCGCAACGCCCTGGTGGCGGCGGCCGAGGAGATGAGCGTCACGGTCTGGCGCACCAGTCGCAGCGCGGTGGTTCGCGAGATCCTCGACTACTCCTGCTGCGTGTTCGACGCCCGCGGCCGCAGCACCGCCCAGGCGGCGGCGATGCCGGTGCACCTGAACTCGATGCCGGCCTGCCTGGAGGAGATCCTGGCCAGCCACATTCCGCTGGAGGACTGGCACGAGGGCGACATCGTCATCACCAACGACCCCTATGCCGGCGGCCAGCACCTGCCGGACATCCAGACCTTCAAGCCGGTGTTCCTGGACGGCCGGCTGATCGCCATCGCCGGCATCCTGGTGCATCACCTGGACGTCGGCGGCGGGGCGGCCGGCTCCTATCACGCCGGCGCCACCGAGATCTACCAGGAGGGCTTCCGGATCCCGCCGCTGAAGCTGGCCGAGGGCGGCCGGCGCAACGAGGCGGTGATCAAGCTGCTGCTGCGCAACACCCGCGAGCCGGCCAATGTCGGCGGCGACTTCGCCTCGCAGCTGGCCGCGCTCGACACCGGCGTCGCCAACCTGCAGCGCATCGGCCGGCGCTACGGCCCCGATACCCTGGCGGCGGCGTGCGAGCGCATCCAGGCGCAGTCCGAGGCGGCGATGCGCGCCGCGATCGCCCGCATCCCCGACGGCACCTACAGCTTCGAGGACTTCGTCGACGACGACGGCATCGAGCGCGACCGGCCGCTCAGGATCCGGGTCGCGCTGACGGTGGCCGGAGACGCCGTGACCATCGACCTGGCCGGTTCGGCCGGGCAGGCGGTCGGGCCGGTGAACTGCACCCTGAACATGACCCGCTCGGCGGTGGTCTGCGGGGTGATGATGGCGCTCGGCAGCGAGGTGCCGGCCAATGCCGGCTGCTACCGCCCGGTCAGCGTGCAGGCCCCCGAGGGCCTGGTGGTCAACGCCCGCTCGCCGGCGCCGGTCGCCAACCGCATGGCCACCGGCCACCGCATCGTCACCACCGTGCTCGGTGCCTTCGCGGCGGCCATGCCGGGGCAGGTGCCGGCGGCCTATTACGGGGTCAGCTACGCCTACGCGCTGAACTGCTTCCTGGAGGACGGGCGGCGGCAGGTCTATTTCGACCTGGAATGCGGCGGCTGGGGCGCGCATCCCCAGGAGGACGGCGCCAGCGGCTTCTCCTGCGGCTTCCACAACATCGCCAACGCGCCGGTCGAGATGCTGGAGAACACCCTGCCGCTGACCTTCGTCGAGTACGCGCTGGTGCCGGACAGCGGCGGGCGCGGCCGGACCCGCGGCGGCCTCGGGCTGGCCCGGGCGTTCCGGCTTGACGCCCCGGCCGGCCGCTTCGCCGCCAACCTGGAGCGCTTCAAGTTCGCGCCCTACGGCCTCGACGGGGGCGAGGCGGGCCGGCCCGGCCGGCTGACGATCCGGCGCGCGGGCGCGGCGGCGGAGGAGGAGCTGCCGTCCAAGGTCGCGGACCTGACGGTGGCCCGCGGCGACGTGCTGCGGCTGCAGACCGCGGGCGGCGGCGGCTACGGCGATCCGGCGGAACGGCCGCGGTCGGCGGTCGAGCGCGACCTCGCCGAGGGCTACGTGACCGCCGGGCGCTGAGCCGCCCCCCAGGCGTCAGGCGGGGTTGCCCGGCTTCGGCATCTCGGCCTGCTCGCGCACCCAGCCCTCGCCGGAGGACACGACGCAGGTCGGGCCGCCGGGGACCGTGACCACGATGGTCCAGGTGCCCCTGTCGTCGGAGCTGTAGATCTGGACGAGGTTGCCGGCGGCGTCGACGCCGGCCGCGGTCAGGACCTCGCCATACTCCCGGCCGAGCTGGTCGACCAGACTGGTGGCCTGCGGCAGGCACACCCTGGCTGACTGGGCGTCGGCTTGCTTGGCGCCGGGCGCCGTCAGGGCCAGGGCCAGCACGCCCGCGATCGCCGCCGTTCTGGCAACAAGTGCGTTGGACCGTGTCATGACCCGCTTCCTTTCCGGGACCGTGGGCCGGTCCCCTGCCTCGACGTTCTGTCGTCGAAAGACTCTGGTAAGGAACCGTTGACCATTCGTTAGGACTCGGCTCCCGAAGTTCCAGTATGTCTGCAAAATCCTAATAAGAAATGACCCGGTCCGAGATTTCATGGTCCGAATATGGGCGCCCGTCGTCTTGATCGAGGCCGGAGGGAGGGCGACTCAGGAGGCGTAGTCGGGAGCGGGCACCGGCTTCGGGACTTCGGCGATCCGGGAGTCGTCCCAGCCTTCCCCGGACGAGACGATGCAACTCGGCCCGCCGGGGATGGTGACCGCGATGGTCCAGGTACCGTCGCTCGAGGAGAACACCTGGACCAGGTTGCCCTCGCCGTCGACGCCCTGGGCGCTGAGTTGCTCGCCGAACTCCTGGCCGAGCTTCTGAACCAGCATGTCGGGCGGCGCGCAGGCCCGCACGGCCTGAGCGCCTGCGGTGCCGGACTGCAGGGCGAGCATGAGCAGGACCGCCGCGGCGGTCGGCGCGGCGTGGGTGGTGAACCGGGCAGGCCTGGCGGAACGGTCGGTGGCGGGTACTCGAACCATGGTCAACCTCCTCTGCGGAGCCGCTCACGGCGGCGTGGCCGGCGGCCCGTGCATGGGCTTCCCGTGCAGCCGGCCGCGTGTCGGTCTCCCATCGTTCCTTGCCAGGTGTTGCATCAAGTCAGACAGTCAACGACGACGGTCGAGATTCAGTTCCCGTGATCAAGCTGACAGAATTGCGTGGAATTGCTGTGGACTGTCACGGCGACAGGGCCGCCGGGTTCTGTCGTATTTTAGAAATATCCTAGGTTACAAAGTGCTGGACGGTGACGTCCGAGAAAATCGCTCATCGAACACACGAGGTTTCTCTTTAGTTAACCAAGCAATGGCGTATATTGCCGCCGCAATTGCTGACCGTGCCCGACGTGAAGACCATGGCCTTGCTGGAATCGACGGACCGGGATCTGGGCGGCGTGCGTCGTTGGGCGGCCGAACTGTGCCTGTGCGAGGACGACGCCGAGTCGCAGGTCGTGCTTGCCCGGGCCTTCGCCGACATCGGGTTCGAGTCGGTGGCCGCCCTGCGGCGCGATTCCGGATCCGCCGCCACCATGCTCTGGCGCACCATGGAGGGCCTGGCGGTCGGGATCGAGGATCCGCTGACGGCCGCCAATCAAGCGGTTCTCGCGAAGCTCGACCCCAAGGTCGACCGCTGGATCATCCGGCAGACCGGGGTGGTGTCGCACGAGGACTTCCTGGCCATCGACCGCCGCACCTACCGGGAGTTCATGCACCTGCCCGAGGATTTCGGGCACGGGCGCTGGCGGACCGTCCTGTCGGTGCCGCATCGGGTCGGCGACCGGTGCCTCAGCCTCGGCGTCGCCAGCGTGTCGCCGTTTGAGCAGAGACGCGAGGACATCGGGGCGGCGCGGTTCCTGGCGGGGCTGTATTTCTCGCTGCTCGACGGGCGCAGCCCGGAACCGGGCGGGGCGGACCGGTCGCTCGGGCCCGTGCAGGTCGACATCCTGCGCTGGGCGGCAGCCGGCAAGACCTATCACGACATCGCCGACATCGTCGGCCTCACGCCGCGCACCGTGCGCTACCACCTCGACCAGGTGCGCAGCCACTACGGCTTCGCCACCGTCATCCAGGCGATCGTCCAGGCGGCCAAGGATTTCGACTTCGATCCGCTGCTCGGCGGTCGCTAGCGAGCGTCGCCGGCCGCCCTGTCGGGCCGGCATGACGCTTGTGACAGTTTTCTCAAATTGATCGCGTTCCTAGAACCGAACTGGTTAACCGGCGCCTGACGGCCTGCGGGCGGTCCGCCGAGGCCTCTGGGACGCGCGTCGGAGACGCGCGCCGGGGCCGATGGGACGGGAAGGGCCGCCGTTGATGGAGACGATCATCCGGGAAGACCTGCTGCGGCGCGTGCACGCGGTGTGGGCGGCCGCCCGGGCGCCGGGCACGGCGGTCCCCACGCGCCGGGCGCTCGACCTGCCGTTCTCGGTGTCCTTCGCGCTCGCCAACATCGCCCTGCTGGACGTGGAGGAGGACGGCGGCGGCCGGCGGCGTTACCGCTACCGGCTGGTCGGCGAGGAGATCATCTGGCTGCTCGGCGGCAACGTGACCGGCCGGCCGGTCGACGAGGTCCTGCGGGGCAAGCTGCGCGACCGCATCGTCGACATCCTCGACCGCTGCGTGGCCAGCCGCCGTCCGGACTACACGGTGTTCGAGTTCCCCTGGGAGTCGGTGGTCCGCTACGCCCGCTACTGCGCGCCGATCGACGGCTGCGACGGCCGGGGCGTCGACCAGATCCTGGTGGCCGTGGAGTCGTTCGTCGACGAGGCGGCCCAGGCGACGGTCCGTTCCCTGAACGACACGCCGGTCTGAGCGTCCCGGCCCGAGCGTTCCGGCCCGAGCGCTCCGGCCCGAGCGCTCCGGGCATCCCTGTCGTGCACGCCTCGGCGTTGCGGCCGGGGTTGCCGCGTGCTTGGCTGCGCACGCCAACCCGCAGGAGACCCCCGGTCATGTTCCGCCCGAACCACCTCAAATCCGTCATCGCCGCCGGCCAGCCGGCGCTCGGCGTCTGGCTGCAGCTGGGCGAGCCGTCGATCGCCGAGATCGCCAGCCTGGCCGGCTACGACTTCCTGATCCTGGACAACGAGCACGGCCCGGCCTCGCTCGAGCAGACCGTCCACAGCATGCGCGCCGCCCAGGCCGGCAAGGCGACCGTGATGGTCCGGGCGCCCGGCCAGGATCCCGACTACCTGAAGCGGGTCCTGGACGCCGGTGCCGAGGCGATCATGGTGCCGATGGTCGAGACCGCCGAGCAGGCCCGGGCCGTGGTCGCGGCCTGCAAGTACCCGCCGGCCGGCCGCCGCGGCTACTCGGCGCCGACGGTGCGCGCCTCCGGCTACGGCGCCGACCCGGACTACGCCGCCAGGGCCAACGACACTCTGTTCATCTGCGTGCAGATCGAATCCCACACCGCCGCCGACAACGCCGCCGAGATCGCCGCGGTCGAAGGTGTCGACCTGGTGTTCATCGGGGTCGCCGACCTGTCCGGCTCGATCGGTCTGATGGGCCAGCCCGGGCGGCCCGAGGTGGACGCCCAGATCCGCAAGGCCGAGGCCGGGGTGCGGGCGGCCGGCAAGCCGCTGGGCACCATCCCGCGGCCCGGCCACAGCATGGTCGAGCTGGCGGCCGAGGGCTACCAGCTGCTGGCCGGGATCGCCGATTCCGGGGCGCTGCGGGCCGCCTTCGTGGCCGACGTGGCGGCCTTCGCGCCGGCGAAGCGCAAGGGCTGACCGGCGCCGTCAGCCGGCGGCGGAGCGGATCAGGATCGCGGCGATCGCCAGCGGTACCGGCAGCCGCAGCAGCCAGACCCACAGGGTCCCGGTCCGGGTCTGGGCGAGGTCGGCCTCGCGCAGTGCGAGGCCCTTCTCGATCCGCCAGCCGACGAACAGCGCAATCGCCAGGCCGCCGAGCGGCAGCAGCAGGGTCGAGGCGAAGGCGTCGATCGCGTCGAGGATGCCGTGCCGGCCGATCCTGACCTCGGCGAGCCACCCGAAGCTGAGGGCCGAGGGCAGGCCGAGGGTGAACACCAGTGCGCCGACCGCCAGCGCCGCGGTACGGCGGCGCAACCGCAGGCGGCGCATGGCGACCGCCACCGGCACCTCCAGCAGCGAGATCATCGAGGTGAGGGCGGCGGCGGCGAGCAGCAGGAAGAACAGGGTGCCGACGATCCGGCCGCCCGGCATCGCCAGGAAGATCTGCGGCAGGGTGATGAACGCCAGCTCGGGGCCGGCCCGGGGGTCGAGCCCGAACGCGAACACCGCGGGGAAGATCGCCAGCCCGGCGAGCACCGCGAACAGGGTGTCGCCCAGGACGATCGCGGTCGCGGACGCCGGCAGCGCCACGCTGCGCGGCAGATAGCTGCCGTAGGTCGCGAACACCGCGCATCCCACGCCGATCGAGAAGAACGCCTGGCCGAGGGCCGCGGCGTAGACCTCGGGCCGCCCGAGCGCCTGCCAGTCCGGCGCCAGCAGGAAGCGCACCCCGGCTTCGGCGCCCGGCAGGGTGACCGCGTGCAGCGCCAGGCCGAGGACGATCGCTGCCAGGGCCGGCATCAGCCAGCGGTTCAGGCGCTCGATGCCGCCCTGCACGCCGCCGACCACCACCGCGGTGGTGACCGCCAGCATCGTGGCCTGACACAGCACCGGCCAGACCGGCCCGGCGATGAACTCCCGGAAGTAGCCGCCGTAGCCGGCCGCGGCGACCGTCCAGAGTTCGCCGGTGACCGCCCCGGCGGCGTAGCCGAGCGCCCAGCCGGCGATCACGGCGTAGTAGCTCAGGATGATGACGGCGCCGGCCACGGCGATCCAGCCGGCGACCGGCCAGGAACCGGGGACGGCGGGATCGGAGAGCGTGAAGGCCGACACGGCGTCGCCCTGGGCGCGCCGGCCCAGGGACAGCTCGGCGATCACCAGCGGCAGGCCGATCAGGACGACGAACAGCAGGTAGACGACCAGGAACACTCCGCCGCCGTTCTCGCCGGCAACATAGGCGAATCGCCAGATGTTGCCGATCCCGACCGCCGAGCCGACGGTTGCCAGGATGAACCCGGTACGCGACCGCCATTGCTCCTGACCGGTCATCGCCGGCGCGGCCATTGCGGCCGGGCGATCCGCTCGATCAGGCGGGTGCCGCCGGCAAGCCCGGCATGCAGCAGCCAGCCGAGCAGCAGCCCGACCCCGCCCCAGCGCGGGTCGATGGTCAGGCTCGGCCGCCACTGCGCGTAGGCCCGCTCCAGGATCGTCCGGTCGTGCGACCGGGCCACCACCCACGGCCGCGACCAGGGGCCCGCCTCGGCCATCTCCTGCTGCAGGGCCGACAGGACCACGACACGCTCGACCAGCCGTTCGACGGCCTCGCCGGTCCGGCGGAAGGCGAGGTCGTCGGTGGTCGCCATGCGGCGGCGGTAGTCGTCGAAGCTGAGGCCGGCGCCGGCCGCAGCGCGCTCGAAGCTGTCGAGCGTGGACCGGGCCTCGTCGAGCGCGCCGCCCAGCCGTTGGGCGTAGGCGTCGACGAAGTTCGGGACCTGCGAGCCGAGAACCGCGCCGCCGATCACGAATACCAGGAACACCAGGTCGCGGATCACCACCATGGCCGCTCAGTCCGTCATGTCCGAGAAGCCGCGGAAAGGCATGCCCGGCGACCGTCGCAGCCAGTTGCCGGGATGCCAGCGCGCCGTCCCGTCCACCATGTGCAGGGTATAGGCCATCCGCGACCGGTCGGAGGTGTTCGGCGCACTGCCGTGCGGCAGCCGGCCGTGCAGCACCACCAGGGTGCCCTTGCGGGCCGGCAGCGGCACCGCGGCCGCGTCGTCGAACGGCGCCGGGTCCAGGGTCTCGGCGACCAGCGCACCGTCGACCTCGCGGAACAGCTGGCGCAGCGGGCCGCGATGGCCGCCGGGGATGGCATAGAGGCAGCCGTTCGACTCATCGGCGTCCTCCAGCGCCAGCCAGAAGCCGACCACGCTCTCCGGCTCGGTCACCAGGAAGGTGGCGTCCTGGTGGCAGGTGACCTCGCCGCCGACCGCCGGCGGCTTCCAGATCACCATGGACTGCACCAGCAGCGGGTCGGCGAGGCCGAGGCCGTGCGCCAGCGCCGCCAGCGTCGGCCGCCGCGACACCCGCTCGAACACCGGGTCCAGGTCGTGCATGGCGTGGCCGAGCTTGTTGACCGCCGCCCGCTTTGGCCGGGTCAGCGCGCCGCCGGCATCGACCGCGCCGGCCTCCAGGAACACCCGGATCTTGTCGCCGGAGTCCCGGAACCAGCGGTCGGCGGCATGCTTCGGGGCGGTGGTCGAGAACACCGCCGCTCCCTCGGCCGGGTCCCAGGTATCGACGATCGCCCGCGACCGCTCGATCAGCGCGTCGCAGTCGGCGTCCGGCACCGCGTCCTCGAGCACCAGCACGCCGTCGCGGTCCCAGGACGCCAGCATGGCCGGGGTCGGCGCGCCGTCGGCGGTCGCGGCGAAGCGCGGGACGGCGGTCATGGGAAGGGGCTCCACGGCCGCCCGACGTCGTCGAGCACCCGTCGCTTCGTGGGTCCCGGAGCCGCCCGCTCGCGCGGGCCCTCCGGGATGACGGTCTCAATTTTGTTCGTCATTCCGGAGAGGGCGCACGAGCGCCCGGCTCCGGAACCCACCCGCCGCTCCGTCATGCCGGCCTTCCCAACACGCTCCGACCGTACTCTCCCGGCGACAGTCTCAGATGCGCCGCCAGTGTCGCCCCGACATCGGCGAAGGCCATCGGCCCGAGGTCGCCGCGCGGCGCCGCCGGGCCGGCCAGCAGCACCGGCACCTGCTCGCGGGTGTGGTCGCTGCCCGGCCAGGTCGGGTCGTTGCCGTGGTCGGCGACCAGCACCGCCAGGTCGCCGGGACGCAGCCGGGCGAGGAACTCGGGCAGCCTGCGGTCGAAGGCCTCGAGCTCGGCGGCATAGCCGGCGACGTCGCGGCGGTGGCCCCACAGGCTGTCGAAATCGACGAAGTTGACCACCACCAGCGCACCGTCCGGGGCGGTGCCGGTGGCCTCCAGCAGGGCGTCCCACAAGGCGGGGTGGCCGCTGGCCTTGACCTCCTCGCCGGTGCCCCGGTGGGCGAAGATGTCGCCGATCTTGCCGATCGAGATCACCGGGCCGCCGGCATCGGAATGGCGCTGCAGCAGGGTCGGCGACGGCGGCGGCACCGCCAGGTCCTTGCGGTTGCCGGTGCGCGCGAAGTCGGCCGCACCGGTGCCGACGAACGGCCGGGCGATCACCCGGCCGACCGTGTCCGGCGCCAGCCGGCGGGCGATCCGGCACAGCTCGTACAGCCGCGCCAGCCCGAACGCCTGCTCGTGGGCGGCGATCTGCACCACGCTGTCGGCCGAGGTGTAGAGGATCGGCCTGCCGGTGCGGAGGTGCTCCTCGCCGAGCCGGGCGATGATCTCGGTGCCGCTGGCGTGGCAGTCGCCGAGCACCCCGGGCAGCCCGGCCTCGCGGATCAGCGCAGCGGTGAAGTCAGGCGGGAAGGCCGGCACGGTGGCGGGGTAGTAGGTCCAGTCGAAGTCGACCGGCACGCCGGTCAGCTCCCAGTGCCCGCTCGGGGTGTCCTTGCCGCGCGAGGTCTCGGCGGCATGACCCCAGGCGCCGGTCGTCGCGGCGGCGGCCTCCAGCCCGGGCGGCTCGGTTCCGGCGGCGCCCCGGTGGGCGGCGCCGAGGCCGAGCGACAGCAGCACCGGTATCCCGAGCGGCCCGGACCGGCCGTGGCCGTCGCCGTTCCCGGCGGCACAGGCCTCCGCGATATGGCCCAGGGTGTCGGACCCGACGTCGCCGAACGCCGCCGCGTCGGGCGCGCCGCCGATGCCGACGGAGTCCAGCACCACCAGGAAACCGCGGCTCACGGCCGAGCCCCGGTGCGGCGCTCGATCACCGCCGGCCCGACGTCCTTGCGATCCGCTCCGACGGTCACGGCGCGGCGCACCGCTTCGGCGGCGCGGTCGGCATCGCCGTCGCTGCGGGCGTGCACCAGGGCGACCGGGCGGTCGCCGCCCACCGGCTCGCCCAGGCCGGCGACCGCGTCCAGGCCGACCGCGTAGTCGATACCGTCGCCCGCCCGCCGTCGCCCGCCGCCGAGCTCGATCACCGCCACGCCCAGGGCCCGGGTGTCGACCTCCGTCACGAAGCCCGGGGCATCCGGGTGGACCGGCCGGACCACCGGCGCCTTCGGCAAATGCGCGTCCGGGCGTTCGAGCAGATCGGCCGGCCCGCCCAGGGCCGCGACCATGGCGGCGAAGCGTTCGGCGGCGCGGCCGTCGGCCAGCGCGGCCTCGGCGATCCGTCGCCCGGCGGCCGGATCGCCGGCCAGCCCGCCGAGCGCCAGCATCTCGCCGGCGAGAGCCAGGGTGACCTCCAGCAGGCGCGGGTCGCGCGCCGATCCGGTCAGGAAGTCGACCGCCTCGCGCACCTCCAGGGCGTTGCCGGCGGTGCGGCCCAGCACCTGGTTCATGTCGGTGACCAGGGCGACGGTCGGCAGCCCGGCCCGGTTGGCGGTCTCGGCGATGGCGTCGGCCAGGTTGCGGGCATCGTCGAGCGCGGCCATGAAGGCGCCGCTGCCGGCCTTCACGTCCATCACCAGGCCCTGCAGCCCGGCCGCCAGCTTCTTCGACAGGATCGAGGCGACGATCAGCGGGATCGACTCGACGGTCCCGGTGACGTCGCGGATCGCATAGAGCCGGCGGTCGGCCGGGGCCAGGTCGTCGGTCTGGCCGATCACCGCGCAGCCGGCCCGGCGCACCACGGCCTCGAAGGTGGCGAGGTCCGGCGAGGTCGAGTAGCCGGGGATCGAGTCGAGCTTGTCGAGGGTGCCGCCGGTGTGGCCGAGGCCGCGTCCGGAGATCATCGGCACGTAGCCGCCGCAGGCCGCGACGATCGGCGCCAGCATCAGGCTGACCTTGTCGCCGACCCCGCCGGTCGAGTGCTTGTCGAGCACCGGGCCGGGGAGGTCCCTCCAGGCCAGCACCCGGCCGCTGTCGGCCATCGCCCGGGTCAGGGCGGCGCGCTCGTCGGCGTCGAGGCCGCGGAAGAACACCGCCATGGCGAAGGCGGCGGCCTGGCCCTCGCTGATCGAGCCGTCGCTGACGCCGGCGACGAAACCGGCGATGGCCGCGGCCGGCAGGCGGCCGCCGTCGCGCTTGGCGCGGATCAGTTCCTGGGGCAGCACGGCCGAGCCTTCCGGTTCGCGTTCATCGGGTCACGCTAGCATCGCCGCCGCCCACTGCAAGTCGCCGCAAGGTTGATCTGGCTCAATGCCGGGCCGTCGCCGGCCGCGCAGGCTGCGGCATCTGGTGACATCACTATGGATCCTTGAGGAGGTGGATCATGGCTGAGCAGGACAAGGCTTCGGTTCCGACGACTGCGTCGGCGCGGGCGGTCGACCCGTTCTCGGCATTCCGCAGCGAGATGGACAGGGTCATCGACGGGTTCTTCGGCGGCCGCTCCCCGTTCGGGATGCCGTCCTTCGGCATGCCCGACCTCCGGGTCGGCGAGGTCGCGCTGGTCCCGCAGGTCGACGTCAGGGAGGACGACAACGCGATCAGCGTCACCGCCGAGCTGCCGGGCCTGACCGAGAAGGACGTCGAGGTCACGCTCGAGGACGGGGTGCTGACCCTGAAGGGCGAGAAGCGCGAGGAGAAGACCGACGCCGACGCCAAGCTGACCGAGCGCCGCTACGGCCGCTTCATGCGCAGCTTCCGGCTGCCGGACGGCATCGACGAGGACAAGGTCACGGCCTCGGTCGACCACGGCGTGCTGCACGTCAGCGTGCCGAAGAACCCGAATGCGGCGCCGAAGGCGCGCCGCGTCCCGATCGGCGGGAAGAGCTGAGGGGTGGGGAAGCGCCCGTCGCGCCGTGGGTTCCGGCTCGGTCGCGCCGTTAGGCG
Organism: Thalassobaculum sp.; assembly: GCF_040219615.1. Taxonomy (GTDB): domain Bacteria; phylum Pseudomonadota; class Alphaproteobacteria; order Thalassobaculales; family Thalassobaculaceae; genus Thalassobaculum_A. The sequence goes on along the minus strand of NZ_JAVJSE010000009.1, from coordinate 104,297 downwards.
CGCCCGTCCGGAATGACGTCAGGAAGGGGAGGGCGTCCCAATCAAGTCGTCATTCCGGACCGGACCGCTGCCAGCGGGACGGATCCGGAACCCACCCGCCGCCTCGGAGGTGGAGGCGCTACGCCGCCATCTTCGCCAGCTCGCGCTGGCGCTTGGCGAGCAGCCACTTGGCGCCGTAGCTGGTGGCCTGGAACAGCTTGGAGTGGGGCTTCAGGCCGCAGGCCTTGAAGATCATCGCCAGCGCCTTCTCGATATGCGGGTCGCGGTAGTACTGGTAGGCGCGCCGCATGTAGGCGCGGCTGTTGCGCTCGCGGTCGTAGGGCTCGCCCTGGTTGTTGGCGGCGTAGAAGGCGTAGGCGAGTTCGTCGTCCTCGGTCTCCATGATCCGGCCCATCGCCAGGCGCAGGCGCTGCAGGGTGCCGATCTTGTCCTGCTCCAGGAACCGCTTCAGGTGGTCGTAGAACAGCTTGTAGTGCCGCAGCTCGTCGCCGGCGATGTAGCGGCAGATCGCCTTCAGCGCCGGTTCCCGGGCGGCGTCGCCGAGCGCGCGGTAGTAGGAACTGGTGCCGACCTCGACCATGCAGCGGGCGACCAGCTCGCCGGCGCGCGAGCCGCGGATCGACTCGGTGGCGTCGACGTCGGGGCGGAAGCCCGCGCGGAACACCGCGAAACGGGTCTCGAAGTCGAAGCCCGGATCGGCCAGCGCCGCCCACTTGCCGAGCGCCTGGCCGTGCTGGCGCTCCTCGAGGCCCCACGCCGCCGCGGCCTCCATGAAGCCCGGGTCGTCGCGGAACACGCTCTGCAGGTAGCTGACGTAGTCGGCGGAGTTGTACTCGACCATTGCCGCCGCCTTCACGATGGCGAGCTGGTCGGGTTCGACCTTGGCCGGGTCGAAGGCATCCCACGGCACGTCGTCGAGCGTCCAATGCGTGTCGGGCTTCACGGTCTTCTCACTCCATGAACGAGCTGCCCAGCGGGCTCACGGCATTCGTATCTACATGCGTCAACCGAATCGGCGGCGCAATGGTGCTGGATTTCGGTTCGGAACGGAACGCCCCGGGGATCTAGTATCCGCTGCGCGGAACCGGCCCGGCCGTCCCGTCGCCGAGCGTGGCGAGCAGGGCGCCGAGCAGCCCGCTCGCCCCGAACCGGAAACGGTCGGGGCCGACGGCAGTTCCCAGCACGCCGTCGGCGAGCCGCAGATAGGCGGCGGCCTGGGCCGGGGTGCGCACGCCGCCGGCGACCTTGACCCCGACCGGGCGGCCGGCGGCGGCCGCCACGTCGAGCAGCAGATGCGCGGATTCCAGGGTCGCCGATACCGCCGTCTTGCCGGTCGAGGTCTTCAGGAAATCGGCACCGGCCACCACCGCGGCGGCGGCGGCCGAGGTGATGGCGGCGGCGGTCATCAGCCGGCCGGTCTCCAGGATCACCTTCAGGGTGCGATCGCCGGCCGCGGCGCGGGCCGCCTCGAGCACCGCGCGGGCCGGGTCGCGGCGGCCGGACAGCCAGGCCTGGTAGGGCAGCACCACGTCGATCTCGTCGGCGCCGTCGTCGACCGCCGCCCGGGTCTCGGCGGCCACCGCCGCGGCGTCCTCGCGGCCGTGCGGGAAGTTGACGACCGTGCACACCCGCACGCCGCTGCCGTCCAGCAGCCGCCGGCACAGCGGCACGAAACGGGGGTAGACGCAGACCGCCGCGACCGGGCCGGCCGGGGTCACGGCGCGGCGGCACAGCGCTGTGATTGCCGCGTCGCTGTCGTCGTCGTTCAGCGAGGTCAGGTCGAGGCAGGCGATCGCGCGGACCGCGGCCTCCGCGAGGGTGTCGGTCATGTCCGGTCGCTCGGTTGGGGCCAGGCGGTCAGGCAGCGGGCGAGCAGGCGGGCGAGCTCGCCGGCCATCGCCGAGCCCCGGGTCATGGTCTCGGCGTGGTCGAGGGCCGAGCCGGCGACCATGCCGGCGGCCAGGTTGGTGATGCCCGAGACCGCCGCCACCCGCACCCCCATATGGCGCAGCGCGATGGTCTCCGGCACCGTCGACATGCCGACCGCGTCGGCGCCGAGGGTGCGGAACGCCCGGATCTCCGCCGGGGTCTCGAAGCTCGGCCCGAGCGCCCAGTAGTAGACGCCCTCGGCGAGGTCGATGGACTCGGCCCGGGCGGCGTCGCGCAGCCGGTCCTGCAGCCCGGCGTCGTAGGCCGACGTCATGTCGAAGAACCGCTCGCCCAGCGCCGCCTCGTTCGGGCCGGCCAGCGGGTTCAGGCCGGTGCCGTTGATGTGGTCGGTGATCAGCATCAGCCGGCCGGGGCCGACCTCGGCGCGCAGGCTGCCGGCGGCGTTGCTCAGGATCACCGTGCCGCAGCCGAGCCGGGCCAGGGTCCGCACGGGGCGCACCACGTCGGCCAGGCCGTGCCCCTCATAGGCGTGGGCGCGGCCCTGCAGCACCGCCACCGGGGCACCGCCGAGGGTGCCGAGCCGCAGCCGGCCGGCATGGCTGGCGACCCCCGGCCTCGGGAAGCCGGGGATCTCGCCATAGGGGATGTCGACCGCATCGGTCACCGCGTCGGCGACCGCGCCGAGGCCGGAGCCGAGCACGATCCCGACCGCCGGGGCGGCGGCCGGGGCGGCGGCCCGGATCGCGTCGGCGGCCGCGTCGATGGCATGCAACTCGGTCATCACCGCTCCTTCACATAGGGCACGCCGATCGCCTTCGGTGCGATCGCCTTGCCGATGAAGCCGGCCAGCAGGATCACGGTCAGGGCGTAGGGCAGGGCCTGGATCAGCGCCACCGGCGCCTGGCCGATGCCCGGCAGCTCGACGCCCTGCAGCCGGGTCGCCACCGCGTCCAGGAACCCGAACAGCAGGCAGGCCAGGAACGCCGGCACCGGCCGCCACTTGCCGAAGATCAGCGCGGCCAGCGCGATATAGCCCTTGCCGGCGGTCATGTCGCGCACGAAGCCGGCGGACTGGGCGGTCGAGAGATACGCCCCCGCCACCCCGCACAGCGCCCCGGTGATCAGCACCGCGCGGTAGCGCAGCGCCTGGACCGAGACCCCGGCGGTGTCGACCGCGGCCGGGGTCTCGCCGACCGCCCGCAGCCGCAGGCCGAAGCGGGTCCGGAACACCACCCACCAGGTCATCGGGACCGCGGCCAGCGCGACATAGACCAGCACGTTATGGCCGCTCAGCAGCTCGCGATACAGGTGGCCGAGCACCGGCACGTCGTGCAGCAGTCCGGCGAACGGCAGCTCGATCGGCGCGAACCGGGCGCCGTAGCCGAGCGCCGGGGTCTGGCCGCCCTGGTCGAACCAGGCGATGCCGAGCACCACCGTCAGCCCGGCCACCATGACGTTGATCGCCACCCCGCTGACCACCTGGTTGCCGCGGTAGGTGATGCAGGCCAGGCCGTGCAGCAGGGCCAGGCAGCCCGACACCAGGATCGCGACCAGCAGCCCCAGCCAGGCCGAGCCGGTGACCGCCGCGGTCGCCGCCGCCGCGAAGGCGCCGGCCAGCATCTTGCCCTCGAGGCCGATGTCGATCACCCCGGAGCGCTCGCTGAACAGCCCGGCCATGGCCGCCAGGATCAGCGGGGCGGCGACCCGGACCGTGGCGTCCAGGGTCAGGACCACCAGCAGCCAGCTCTCGCTCACGGTGCGCCCTCCCGCCTTAGGCGCTGCCACAGCCGGAGCGCCAGCGGGTGCAGCATGTAGGCCAGCGCGCCGGAGAACAGGATCACCAGCCCCTGGATCACCACCACCAGGTCGCGGGTGATGTTGTCGAACTCGAAGTCGAGCTCGGTGCCGCCCTGGTACAGCGCGCCGAACAGCAGGCTGGCCAGCACGATGCCGACCGGATGGGCCCGGCCCATCAGCGCCACCGCGATGCCGGTGAAGCCGTAGCCGGCGGTGAAGTTCAGCAGCAGCCGGTGCTGGACCCCGAGGATCTCGTTGATCCCGACGAAACCGGCCAGCGCGCCGGAGATGCACATGGTGCCGACGATCACCCGCTTCGGGTCGATGCCGGCATAGACCGCCGCCGCCTCGTTATGGCCGACCGTGCGGATCGCGTAGCCCCAGCGGGTGCGGTTGATCAGCAGCCACACGAACACGCAGGCCAGCCCGGCCCACAGGATCGACAGGTTGAGCGGCGAGCGCGCGACCTTGATGCCGGCCCAGGCCAGCATCTCGTGCACGAAGGGCAGCCAGACCGACGGCGCGAACTCCCGGCTCTCCGGCGACATCTGGCCCGGCTGGATCAGCACGTTGACCATCAGGTGCACCATCAGGGCCGAGGCCAGGAAGTTGAACATGATGGTGGTGATGACGACGTGGCTGCCGCGATGCGCCTGCAGCCAGCCCGGCAGGAACGCCCAGGCCGCGCCGAACAGGCCTGAGGCGGCGACCGCCACCGGGATCACCGCCCAGCCCGGCAGCACCCCGTCCAGGCCGAGGGCGGCCAGCCCGACCCCGAGGCCGCCGATATAGGCCTGGCCCTCGCCGCCGATGTTGAACAGTCCGGCGTGGAAGGCGACGGCGACCGCCAGCCCGGTGAACACCAGGTTGGTGGCGTAGTAGAGGGTGTAGCCGATCGCCTCGTCGTAGCCGAAGGCGCCGTTGACCAGGACCGCCAGCGCCTCCAGCGGGCTCTCGCCGGCGATCAGCACCACCAGCCCGGCGACCAGGAACGCCATCAGGATGTTGACCGCCGGGATCACCCCGACGTCGATCCAGCGGGGAAGGTCGCGGTTCACCGACGGGCCTCCGGGCGGACGCCCGTCGCTCCGTGGGTTCCGGATCCGTCCCCTCGATCAAGTCGAGGGTCCGGTCCGGAATGACGGGGATGGGGGGCGGACAGAGCCCTACACCTGACGTCATTCCGGACGGACGCGCCGCCCCGGCGCGGTCGAGCCGGAACCCACCGGCTGCCTCGCCGGTCCTGCCTCGGCGCGATCATCCCCTCACAGCTCATCGGTGCTGTTCCCGTAGCCCGGTTCGAACAGCCGGCGCCAGACCCGCTCGGCATAGGCGTCGGTCATGCCGGCGACGTAGTCGCAGACCCGGCGCGGCACGGTCTCGCGCGGGTCGAGGCCGTCCCAGAACGAGCGCGGGATCAGCTCCTCCGGGGCGGTCAGGAACTCGTCGAACATGGCGGCGATCAGGCGCCGGCCCTTGCGGCGCAGCTGCACCACCTCGGCGGTCCGGACCACGTGCTGGCGGGTGAAGTCCATCAGGAAGTCGCACAGCGCCCGGGCCTGCGGCGGCAACGTCGCGTTCCAGCGCAGCAGCGGATGGGCGAAGTCCCTGAGCTCGACCAGCGCCACATGGGTGACGAAGAAGTTCACGAGCGCGGCGATCGCCTGCTTGCGGTCGTGGCTGTGGGCCGAGAACAGCAGGCGCTGCAGGGTGTCGCGGTCCATCGACAGGCCGAGCCCGGTCAGCGCCGCGAAGTCGAGGGCGTCGTCGGCGGCGTCGAGCGCCGCCTCGAACTGGTCGCGGATCACCATGCGCCGGCCGATCGCGTCCTCCAGGTCGTGGACCGCGTAGGCGATGTCGTCGGCGCAGTCCATGATCGAGCAGTCGAACGACTTGAAGCGGGCCCTGCCGGCGGCGTCCATCGAGGTGAACAGCGCCCGGTCGGCGTCGGCGAACGGCTGCAGGATCCAGTCGACGGTGTCGCGCTCGGTGTCCATGTAGCATTTCGGCGGCCGGTCGCTGTCGGCCGGCAGCCGGCGCCGCGCCTCGGAGTAGGGCACCGGGTATTTCAGCACCGCCAGCAGCAGCCGGCGGGTCGGGTTCAGGCCGACGCCCCTGGCACGGTACTTCTCCAGCTTGGTCAGCACCCGCAGGGTCTGGCCGTTGCCCTCGAAACCGTCGTCGTCCTTCATCTTGCCGTGGATCGCCACCTCGCCGTCATGGCCGTAGGGCGGGTGGCCGAGGTCGTGGGCGTGGCAAGTCGCCAGCACCAGCGAGCGGTCCGGCAGCCATTCGCGCGCGACCGGGTCGGTCACGGTGCGCGACAGCTTTAGCAGCACGCCTTCGCCGATCTGCCCGACCTCGATCGAATGGGTCAGCCGGGTGCGGTGGAAGTCGCCCTCGCTGGTGCCCATCACCTGGGTCTTGCCCTGCAGCCGGCGGAACGCGGCGGAGTGGATCACCCGGCCCTTGTCGCGCTCGAACGGGTTGCGCACGTCCTCCGGCCTCGCCGGCTCCGGCTGGCGCCGCTCCTCGAAGCGGTCTGGCTCGGCGTTCACTGTCGGATCTCCCCGTGCCTGATTTCGTCCGGCGACACGTTGGCCATCATCAGGCCGAGGGTGCGTTCGTCGGCGCCGGCGGCGTCGATGCAGCCGACGATCCGGCCGCCGCACATGACGATGATGCGGTCCGCCAGGCTCATGATCTCGTCGAGCTCGACCGACACCAGCAGGATCGCCGAGCCGGCGTCGCGCATCGCCACCAGCTGCCGGTGGATGAACTCGATGGCGCCGATGTCGACGCCCCGGGTCGGCTGGCCGACCAGCAGCAGCTTCGGATGGCCGGCGAGCTCGCGCGCCAGCACCAGCTTCTGCTGGTTGCCGCCGGAGAACAGTGATCCGCGCAGGTGCGGGTCGGCCGGCCGCACGTCGAACGCCTGCATCTTGGCGGCGCAGTCGGCGGTGACCGCGTCGTAGTCCATCAGCCAGCCGCGGTTGTAGGCCGGGCTGTCGTGGCGCCCCAGGATGGCGCTCTCGGCGGCCTCGAACGGCAGCACCATGCCCATGCGGTGACGGTCCTCCGGCACGTGACCGACCCCGGCGGCCCGCACGGTGCGCGGATCGGTCGGCCGGTCCGGCGCGATCTCCAGGTCGCCGATGCGGATCCGGCCGGCGGCGACCGGGCGGATCCCGGCGAGCGCTTCCAGCAGCTCGCTCTGGCCGTTGCCTGAGACCCCTGCGACCCCGACGATCTCGCCGGCGGCGACCGCGAACCCGACCCCGTCGACCCGCGGCACGCCGTCGCCGTCGACCACCCGCAGGCCCTCGACCTCCAGCACCGGCCGGCCGGCATGGGCCGGTCCCTTGTCGACCCGGAACAGCACCTTGCGGCCGACCATCAGCTCGGCCAGCTCCTCGCGGCTGGTCTCGGCCGTCGGGCGGTGCGCCACCATCTCGCCGCGGCGCATCACCGAGACGGTGTCGGTGACCGCCAGGATTTCGCGCAGCTTGTGGGTGATCAGGACGACGGTCACGCCCTCGTCGCGCAGCGCCCGCAGGATCCCGAACAGCCGGTCGGTCTCCTGCGGGGTGAGCACGCCGGTCGGCTCGTCCAGGATCAGGATGCGCGCGCCGCGGTACAGCGCCTTGAGGATCTCGACCCGCTGCTGCAGCCCGACCGCCAGGTCGCCGACCAGGGCGTCGGGATCGACCTCCAGGCCGTAGTCGCGCTCCAGCCGCTCCAGCTCGGCCCGGGCCCTGGCGCGGCCGCCGGCCAGCAGGGCCGCGCCCTCGGCGCCGAGCATCACGTTCTCCAGCACCGTGAAGGTCGGGACCAGCATGAAGTGCTGGTGCACCATGCCGATGCCGGCGGCGATGGCGTCGGACGCGTTGCGGATCGCCACCGCACGGCCGCCGACCCGGATCTCGCCGGCATCGGCCTCGTAGAAGCCGTACAGGATGCTCATCAGGGTCGACTTGCCGGCGCCGTTCTCGCCGACGATGCCGTGGATCGTGCCGGCCGCCACGGTCAGCGACACGTCGCGGTTGGCCTGCACCGGCCCGAACCGCTTGTCGATCCCGATCAGCTCGATGGCGGGGGAGGTGCGTGTGCCAGCCTGCATCGGGTCACGCCGAGGCGGCGGGTGGGTTCCGGAGCCGGGCGCTCGCGCGCCCTCTCCGGAATGACGGTGGCGGCCGAGAGAGCCCCCCCTTCGCCCTCGTCATCCCGGAGAGGTCCCGGACTTGATCCGGGACGGCTCCGGGATCCACCGCGTGACGGCATGCCATGTCCTGCACGCTCGCCCCGCTTACATCGGGCAGGAATTGTCCGCCATGTAGTCGTGCACCTTGATCGAGCCGTCGACGATGCCGGCCTTGGCCTTCTCGACCGCCGCCTTCATGGCGTCGGTGATCAGCGCCTTGTTGTGCTCGTCGAGCGCCCAGTCGATGCCGCCCTCGGCGACGCCCAGCACCTGGAAGCCGGTGGTGAACTTGTCGTTCTTGGCGTCCATGAAGGCCTTGTAGGCGGCCACGTCGACCCGCTTCAGCATCGAGGTCAGCATGGTGCCCGGTTGCAGATGGTTCTGGTTGCTGTCGACGCCGATCGCCAGCTTGCCGCTGTCGGCGGCGGCCTGGTAGACGCCGATGCCGGTACCGCCGGCGGCCGCGTAGACCACGTCGGCGCCGCGGTCGAACTGGCTGCGCGCCAGCTCGCCGCCCTTGGTCGGGTCGTTCCAGGCCGACGGGGTGGTGCCGGTCATGTTCTGGAACACCTCGGCGTTGGCGTTGGCGTATTTCACGCCCTGCACGTAGCCGCAGGCGAAGCGCCGGATCAGCGGGATGTCCATGCCGCCGACGAAGCCGACCTTGCCGGTCTTCGAGGCCATCGCCGCCAGGATGCCGACCAGGAACGAGCCCTCCTGCTCCTTGAACACGATGGAGCGGACGTTCGGTAGCTCGACCACGCCGTCGATGATCGCGAACTTGGTGTTCGGGTTCTCCTTGGCGACCTTCTCGATCGCCGGCGCCTGGGCGAAGCCGACGCCGAGCACCGGGTTGGCGCCGCGGCTCGCCATGCGGGCGATCGCCTGCTCGCGCTGGGTCTCGTTGGTGACCTCGAATTCCCTGTACTTGATCCCGGTCTCCTTCGAGAACTTCTCGACCCCGTTGTAGACCCCCTCGTTGAAGCTCTTGTCGAACTTGCCGCCCATGTCGAAGACGACGGCCGGCTCGATCTCGGCGGCGGCGGCGATGCCCGTGGTCGCCAACAGCGACAGCGCGAGGGCGGCGCCCAGGACACGGGATGGCAGAACTCGCTTGCTCATGATGGTCCCCGTTCAGAAGCTCTTGGTTTCTCCGCCCGGCAGGCGGTTTACAGGCTAATCTAGGGCAAACCGAGGCCTGTTCCCAGCGGGGAACACGGCTTCCGACCGGTGGTACGTGCGGGGAACACGCCATGACCGAGGCGCGCCTGAAGGCGCAGGTGCTGGTGCAGTCGGCGATCCGCCGGGCGTCGATGCGCGGCATTGCGGCCACCGTCGCCCGCCGCGGCGACCCGGACGCCGGCGCGGTATACGTGAAGGTGAACCGCGGGCCGGCGGCCGGCTGCACGGTGCTGGCGCCGACCCGCGACTACGAGCGCGAGGTGACGTTCTGGCGGCAGGCCACCGGCGACCAGCCGGTGCCGGAGGCCGAGGCCGACGCCTATATCGAGCGCGAGCGCCGCATCGACCCCGACCTGTGGGTGCTGGAGATCGAGGACCGCGAAGGCTGGCACCCGTTCGGGGAGGATACAGCGTGAGCATGGAACTGTCGGAGAGTGACCGCGCCCTGCTGGCCGGCGAGCAGGGCGAGGCCGCGCGCTTCGCCATGGGGCTGCTGGTGCGGTTCGCCGAGGCGGTCGGGGCGCCGCGGCTGGTCGACGCCGAATGCGCCCATATCGACGGCTGCCTGTATCACGGCCAGGTCAGCCTGGACTTCGTCGAGCACCTGGTGGCGCTCGGCGGCCGGGTGCGGGTGCCGACCACCCTGAACGTCGGCTCGGTCGACCTGATCCACCCGGAACTGTTCATCGGCGACCCCGATCTCGGTACCGCCGGCGCCCGGCTGATGCGCGCGCACGAGGAACTGGGCTGCATCCCGAGCTTCACCTGCGCGCCGTACCAGACCCTGTACCGGCCGCGCTTCGGGGCGCAGATCGCCTGGGCCGAATCCAACGCCATCGTGTTCGCCAACTCGGTGATCGGCGCCCGCACCGAGCGCTACGGCGACTTCATCGACCTGTGCTGCGCGGTCACCGGCCGGGTGCCGCATTACGGGCTGCACCTGACGGAGAACCGGCGGGCCACGGTGGTGGTCGAGGTCGAGGCGGTCCCGCCGGAATGGGACGACGCCGGCCCGGCCTGCGTCGCCGTCGGCCATGCGGTCGGCCGGCGCTGCGGCGACCGGATCGCGGCGATCGTCGGGCTGCCGGCGAGCGCGACCGAGGACGACCTGAAGGCGCTGGGCGCGACCGCCGCCTCGGCCGGATCGGTGGCGCTGTTCCATGCCGTCGGCCTGACCCCGGAGGCGCCGACCCTGGAGGCGGCGCTGCAGGGCGGCCGGCCGGAGGAGACGATCCGGCTCGCCGCCGACGACCTGCGCGACATTGTGCGGCGGCTGTCGACGGTGCCGGAGGGCACGGCGCTGTCGGCGGTCAGCCTCGGCACCCCGCATTTCTCGGTCCGCGAGTTCGAGCGGCTGATGCCGCTGCTCGACGGCCCGGCGCCGGCGGTCGGCCTGTACGTCAACACCGGCCGCGAGGTCATGGCCGAGGTCCGGGCGCGCGGCTGGGAGGACCGGCTGAACGCCGCCGGGGTCACGGTGGTGCTGGACACCTGCACCTACGTCACCGCGATCATGCGCGACCTGTCGGGGGCGGTGATGACCAACTCCGGGAAGATGGCCTACTACGCGCCCGGCAATCTCGACATCGAGATCGCCTTCGGATCGCTGGCCGACTGCGTGGCGTCGGCGCGCGCCGGCCGGGTGGTGCGGCTATGAAGGCGGTCACCCTGGTGCCGGGGACGGCGGCCGGCGAGGTGTTCGTGATGGCCGAGCCGCTCAGCTTCTGGGGCGGGCTCGACGCCGCGACCGGCGCGATCATCGACCGCTGGCATCCGCAATGCGACGCCGTGCTGACCGGCAAGGTGGTGCTGATGGAGCGCGGCCGCGGCTCCAGCTCCGGCAGCTCGGTGCTGGCCGAGGCGATCCGCGCCGGCACCGGCCCGGCCGCCATCCTGCTGCTGACCCGCGACGCCATCGTCACCCTCGGCGCCCTGGTGGCGCGCGAGCTGTACGGGGCGGACTGCCCGGTGGCGATGGTGGACGCGGCGGACTGGCCGGCGCTGACGGCGGCCGGTCGGCTGACGGTCGAGGCGGGTGCGGAGGGGACGACGATCAGCGGTTGAATGGCTGGCGGTAGCTGTCAGTCCGCATTGATCAGCGCGATACGCCGCCCGGTTGCCGCCGCGTAGCGCGTGACCATTTCCAGGCTCGGCAGGCGACGGGCGTTTTCCAGACGGGCAATGACCGACTGCTTCGTGCCCATCCGCTCTGCCAGCTGCGCCTGGGTCAGGCCGGCGTCGTGGCGTGCGTCGATCAGGGCGCCGACCACCTCGTAGACGGGGCCGAGGCGGTCGTACTCGGCCTTTACTTCCGGGTCCCGCAGAAGCTGTTCCCTGAGATCCGCGAGCTTCGTCACTGCAGTACCTCCTTCGCCCGTTGCTCGGCCAGCGCGAGAGCCGATCGGGGAACCTTCCGCGTCTTCTTCGCGAACGCGTGGACGACGATGACCCGTCGCCCCGCCGCAGTGACGTAGATCGCGCGTCCGATACCGTCGCGGCCGTTCAGACGCATCTCCCAGAGCTTGCCGCGCAGATGCTTGAGATGCGGCTCGCCGATCCGCTCGATGCCGACGATCTCGATCCGCTCGGACAGGCGCAGGAAGGCAGCACGGAGGTCCTTGGGCAGTGCGCGTATTTCAGCGTCGACAGTCTCGTTCAACGTCTCGACCGACCACTTCATCGACCCGATCGGCAAATTATAGCCAATTGGCTATAATTCATCAACCGCCTCCGGAATCCGGTGATCCTTCCCGCGCTAAGGACGGTCTTGGGCTGAAACCGCTCGAGTCGAGGGACGGCAGCCGAGCCTTACCCGCGCCTCCCCGCCAGCTGCAGCAGCAATATCCCGCCGATCACCATGGCGCCGCCGGCGAACTGGCTCGCGGTCATGGCTTCGCCGAACAGCAGGAAGGCGGCGACGATCGAGGTCACCGGCTGCAGGTTGTTGATGATCGCGCTGGTCTCGGCGCCGATCCGCGGAATGGCGGCGAAGTACAGCGGGATCGAGCAGCCCTGCAGCAGCACCACGCCGGCCGCGCCGATCCAGCCGAGCGTGGTCGCCGGCGGCGTCAGGCCGGTGATCGCCGGCACCGCGACGCTGAGCACCACCGCGGCGGTCAGCGCCATGTGGAACATCACCACCAGGCTGTCGCGGCCCTTCATGACCCGGCTGGTCCAGGTGACCTGGATGCCGGCCGCGACGCCGGCGCCGAGGCCGAGCGCCAGGCCGACCGGGTTCAGCCGCTCGAACCCGACCCCCAGCATCACCGCCAGCCCGCCGAAGGCGATCAGGAAGGCGGTCAGCCGCAGCAGCCCGGGCCAGCGCCGGTCGAGGATCGCGGTGAACACGGCGACCAGCGGCGGATAGACGAAGAACAGCAGGGCCGCCACCCCGACCGGGATGAACTTCACGGCGCCGATGTTGCCGAAGAACATGTAGCCGAGCAGGGTGCCGAGGCCGACGCAGTGCAGCCAGGTGCGGCGGTCGACGCGCAGGCCGCGCCCGGACGCGACGCACCACAGGCCGACCAGCAGCACCACGAACCAGGCCCGCACGGTCGCCACCGACTGGCCGTCGGTGCCGCCCTCGAAGGCGATGCGGGCGACCGCCACGGCCAGCCCGAGGCCGATCGACGAGGCGAAGGCGAGCGCGAAGCCGGCGGCGCGACCGCCGGGCTCGGCGCCCTTCGCGTCAGTCGGCACGGTTCAGCTCTGGCCCCAGAAGTCGTCATGGGCGTCCAGCCAGCCGACGAAGTCGCGCATGGTGGCGTCCAGGTCGTCGGGCAGCCGGTGCCCGGCCTCGTCGGCCAGCCGGTCGGGCTTCATCGGAAACCGGTCCTTGTCGCCGTACAGGTCGACGGTCGGCGTCTCGCCGGGGCCGGCCAGCCGGTATTCGAAGGCCGGGAACCGGCGCTTCAGGGCGGCGCACATCTGCAGGACGCTGACCTGGCGGGCCGAGGTGACGTTGAAGATGTCGCTCTTCAGCCGCTCGCGCGGGGCCGCCATCAGGGCCTGCAGGGCGCCGCCGACATGCCGCGAGTAGGTCCAGTCCAGCTTGTCCTCGCGGGCGAACAGGGCGGGCTTGCCGGCGCGCGCCAGCAGGGTCGCCTGCATCGGCGCCGACAGGGTGTCGCGGGCGCCGGAATCGATCTCCCAGGCGCCGAAGATGGTGGACAGCCGCACCGACACCGCGTCCAGCCCGGTCAGCTCGGCGTAGCGCCGCACCAGCCGTTCCGAGCCGAACTTGGTCATGCCGTAGATCTTGAACGGCTCCTCGCGGGTGCCGTACTCGTCCAGCGGGCCGTCCCAGCCGGTGTCGCCGAACGCGCCGGTGCCGTAGGCCGCACCCGAGGAGACGTTGATCAGCCGCCGCACCCCGGCCCGGTGGGCCGCCTTCAGGGCCTGCGACAGGCCGACCAGGTTGACCTCGATCACGCTCTCCGGGGCGTCGCGCTCGCGGTCCGGGCCCGAGGTCACGGCGGCGGCGTAGACCACCGCGTCGGCGCCGTGGTCGGAGACCGCCCGGCGGATCGGCTCGGCGTGCCGGATGTCGCCGATCACCACCGTGCATCGACCGGGCAGGGCGTCGAAGGCGCGGCGGGCCACCGGGTGCAGGTCGTTGCGGTCGAACAGCACCACGTCGGTGCCGTCGGCGAGGTAGCGTTCGGCGGTCGCCAGCCCGATGAAGCCGCAACCGCCGGCGATAAGGACCTTCATTGCCTCCCCTTTCGCCGGAACAGGTCCGGCCATCCTCGTCCCCACCTCCCCTGTGGATAGCGCGAAACCGGCACGGCTGCCACCCGGGGGCGCCGACTATCCGGTCGGCCGGGGCTCCGCTACCCTCGGCGGCGACGACAGGACAGCGGAGGAGACGACCGATGGCCGACACCGGGCCGCTTCCCAGCGAACTGCTGCCGCCGGGCGTGCGCGCCCGCTTCGTCGACAATGGCAACGGCCTGTCGATGCATGTCCTGGAGGCCGGGCACGAAGGCCCGGGCGCGGCCGACCGGCCGACCGTCCTGCTGCTGCACGGCTTCCCGGAGATCGCCTACAGCTGGCGCGACGTCATGCCGGCGCTGGCCGCCGCCGGCTGGCACGTGGTGGCGCCGGACCAGCGCGGCTATGGCCGCACCACCGGCTGGAGCGCCGGCTACGACGACGATCTCGCGCCGTTCTACATGCTCAACCTGGTGCGCGACATCCTCGGGCTGGTCGCGGCGCTGGGCCGGCGCCGGGTCGCCGTGGTCGGCCACGACTACGGCTCGCCGGTGGCGGCCGCCTGCGCCCTGGTGCGCCCCGACGTGTTCCGCTCGCTGGTGCTGATGAGCGCTCCGTTCGGCGGGCCGCCGTCGCTGCTGCCGGACCCGGCGGCCGCGCCCGGGGTCGCGACCGGGCTGTCGAACGCCGACCTGACCCGCGACCTCGCCGCCCTGGCGCGGCCGCGCAAGCATTACCAGTGGTACTACTCGACCCGGCCGGCCGACCGCGACATGCGCGACTGTCCCGAGGGGATCCACGCCTTCCTGCGCGCCTATTTCCACATGAAGAGCGCCGACTGGGCCGAAAACCGGCCGCACCCGCTGCAGGCATGGCGGGCCGACGAGTTGGCCAAGCTGCCGACCTACTACGTCATGGACCTGGACCGCGACATGCCGGCGACCGTGCGCCCGGAGATGCCGTCGCCGGCGGCCGCGGCCGCCTGCCGCTGGCTGCCCGACGAGGCGCTGGCGGTCTATGCCGACGAGTACGGCCGGATCGGCTTCCAGGGCGGGCTGCAGTGGTACCGGGTGGTCACCGGCGGGCATTGGGGGCGGGAGCTGAGGACCTTCGCCGGGCGCAGTATCGACGTGCCGTCGATGTATGTCGCCGGCGCCAGCGACTGGGGCGTCCACCAGAAGCCGGGCGAGTTCGAGCGCATGCAGAACGGCGCCCTCACCGACCTGCGCGGCGTCCACCTGCTGGACGGCGCCGGCCACTGGGTGCAGCAGGAGCGGGCCGAGGCGGTGGCCGGGCTGCTGGTCGAGTTCCTGGGGCAGACACGGGGCTGACCGCGGCGGCGGCCGGTGGGTTCCGGAGCCAGACGCTCACGCGTCTCCTCCGGAATGACGAAACATAATCATATTGAGACCGTCATCCCGGAGGGGCTGCGTGAGCAGCCGGCTCCGGGACCCACGAAGCGACGGGCGCTACAGCCGGTACACCCGCGCCGCGGTGTCGTGGAACATGGCGGCCCGCTCGCTCGCCGAGTAGCCCTCGGACAGGATCTTGAAGCTGTTCCACACCACCGTGTAGCCGAAGCCCGACTTGTCGACCGGGAAGTTCGACTCGAACATGCAGCGCTCGGGACCGAAGGCCTGGATCGCATGCTCGTACCAGCGCCGGGTGGCGTCGGCGACGTCGCGGCTGGACGGTGCCGCCGGGCGGCTCTCCCAGTCGTGGCCCATCACGTCCATGCCCGAGCCGCCGAGCTTGATCACCACGTTCGGCAGGGCGGCGATGGCGTCGATCTTGCCGCGCCAGTCGGCGAACACCTCGTCGGCCTTGCCGGCATAGGGGCCGATCCCGATCGGGCCGCCCAGGTGGTTCAGGATCATGGTGGTGCCGGGGAACGCCCGGGCCAGGTCGATCGCCTCGGGAATCTGCGTGTGGTAGCACAGCATGTCGAAGCTGAGGCCGCGCGCCGCCAGCTGCCTGAACCCGGCGCGGAAGTCGTCGCGCCCGAACAGGCCTTCCGGCGGCTCCGTGCGGTGGTTGCGTACCTCCGGGCTGGGATGCCAGAAGGCGCCCTCGCGGATGCCCTTCACCCGGCCGTTGCCGGCGGCGATCTGGGCATCCAGCACCGCGCCGACCGAGTCGCCGGCCATCAGCTCGGCGGTCGCCACGATGCCGGCGGCGACCCGGGCCGGGCCGTACTGGCCGGACGCGCTCATCGCCGCCTGGCCGTTGGCGAACTCGGTCTCGCCGACGAACCGCATCGGCCGCGGCCCGTCGGCGCGCAGCATGGTGCCGCACTCGATGAACACCGTGGACACGACGTTGTGGCCGCCGGCCAGGTCGTCGAGCATCTCGTCGAGGAAGTAGCGCTTCTGCACCCCGCCGGGGCGGAAGTCCCACAGGTGGTGGTGCGGGTCGCAGATCGGGAGGTCCGGCTCCAGCGCCGTCTCGGGCGTCCTGGCCAGCCAGTCCTGATTGGTCGATCGCGTGGTCATGCCGTCCTCCCGCTTGTCCGGTTCGGTGCCTTGGCCGGAATACTGCCGCACCGCCGGGGGACGCGCACGGCCCTCGCCAGGCACGGCAGCCGTGCCGGCGGGGCAATCGAGGACGCCGAAACGGTCGGGGCGGCCCGTGGGCCGCCCCTTCTCGATGTCTATTTCGCGTCGGCCGCGACCTGCATCTTGACGATCTGGTCGGGATCGCGCGGCGGCTCGCCGCGCTTGATGCCGTCGACCAGTTCCATGCCGTCGGTGACCTGACCCCACACGGTGTACTGGCCGTTCAGGAAGCTGCAGTCCTTGAAGCAGATGAAGAACTGGCTGTCGGCGCTGTTCGGGCTCTGGGCCCGGGCCATGCCGACGGTGCCGCGGCCGTAGTTGGCGTCCGAGAACTCGGCGTCCAGGTTCTGGCCGGAGCCGCCGCGGCCGGTGCCGGTCGGGTCGCCGCTCTGGGCCATGAAGCCCTCGATGACCCGGTGGAACACCACGCCGTCGTAGAAGCCCTGGCGGGCCAGTTCCTTGATCCGGGCGACGTGCTTGGGCGCCAGGTCCGGGCGCAGCTCGATCGTCACGCGGCCGGACGCGAGGTCCATGTAAAGGGTGTCTTCCGGACCCGCCGCCGCGGCCCCGCTGCTGTCCATGCTCATGATCGCTCCGATGATGCTTGCGACGAACGCCAACCGGCGCATCGGCGTCTCTCCCTGGCTGGTGGCTGTCCTAGGCACGCCCCTCACGGGCACCATAGCCGAGCCCGACAATGAGGCAAGCGTGCGACGTCAGGCCCGCCCGACCGGCGCGTTCGCCTCGTCCTCCTCGGCCTGGCGCTCCAGCTCCTCCATCTCGTCGTCGGAGTAGCCGTAGTGGTGGCCGATCTCGTGGATCAGCACGTGCCGGACCACGTGGTACAGGTCCTCGCCGGTCTCGACCCAGTAGTCGAGGATCGGCCGGCGGTACAGGAATATGCGGTCGAGGTCGGCCGGGGTCTCGCCGGACGACCGGTGGTTCAGCGGCACGCCCTGGTACAGTCCGAGCAGGTCGAACGGGGTCTCCAGGTCCATGGCCTCGCAGGTCTCGTCGTCGGGGAACTCCTCGACCAGGATCGCGAGGCCCGCGATCGGCTTCAGGAGCTTCTCCGGAACGCTGGACAAGGCGTCTTCGGCCAGCGCCGCCAGGTGGTCGGCGGTCGGGGCCAGGATGTCGGGTCGGGCGGATTGCGCGCACATGCGGGCAGCTATAGCGGCTAACGGGTCGGCGGGAAAGGGACGCTTGCGCAACGACCCGGCGGGCCGGTGCGACAATCCGAACCAACCGGCTTGTGCCGGCGCTCGACAGGTCGACATGGTGCGGTGCAACGTAGCCAGCGAGGGCCCGCCGCGACGCGGGCCGCGACGCAACGGGAAGGAACCGACATGAGCCTCAAGGGCAAGTCCGCCATCGTCACCGGGTCGACCAGCGGCATCGGCCAGGGCATCGCCGAGGCCCTGGCCGCCGCCGGCGCCGACGTCATGCTGAACGGCTTCGGCGACCGGGACGCGATCGAGGCGCAGCGCGCCGGGCTGGAGAAGGCGCACGGTGTGAAGGCCGCCTATTCCGCCGCCGACATGTCCAAGCCGGACCAGATCAAGGCGATGGTGGCCGACGCCGAGAAGGCGTTCGGCAAGGTCGACATCCTGGTCAACAACGCCGGCATCCAGACGGTCGCGGCGATCGAGGAGTTCCCGGACGACCGCTGGGAGCTGATCCAGGCGATCAACCTGTCGTCCAACTTCTACGCCATCAAGGCGGCGATGCCGGGCATGAAGGCCCGCAACTGGGGCCGCATCGTCAATATCGCCTCGGCGCACGGCCTGGTCGCCTCGCCCTACAAGGTCGCCTATGTCGCCGCCAAGCACGGCGTGGTCGGGCTGACCAAGGTGGTGGCGCTGGAGACCGCGCAGATGAACATCACCTGCAACGCGATCTGCCCGGGCTTCGTGAAGACCCCGCTGGTCGAGGGCCAGATCGGCGAGCAGGCCAAGGCCAACGACATGTCCGAGGAGCAGGTCGTGAAGGACGTGATCCTGGCCAGCCAGCCGTCCAAGCGCTTCGTCGGGATCGACGAACTCGGCGCGCTGACCGTGTTCCTGTGCGGCGAGCAGGCGTCGTCGATCACCGGCACCTCGCTCTCGGTCGACGGCGGCTGGACGGCGCGATGAGCGACGATTCCCGGGATCCCGCACAGTCCGACGCGGCGGTCCCCGGAACCCTGCGCGAGGAAGCGGCGGCGGCCGCCCAGCCCGGGCGCCGCCCGCGCCGCGCGCTGCGCTCGGGCGAGGTCAAGCGGGTCAACCTGGCCCTGCAGGGCGGCGGCTCGCACGGCGCCTTCACCTGGGGCGTGCTCGACCGGCTGCTGGACGACGACCGCATCGAGTTCGACTCGATCAGCGGCACCAGCGCCGGGGCGATGAACGCGGTGGTGCTCGCGGCCGGCTGGGCCGAGAACGGCCGGGTCGGGGCGAAGCAGCGCCTGGCGCTGTTCTGGAACCGGGTCTCGGACGTCGGGTCGTTCAGCCCGGTCCAGCGCACGGTGATCGACACGCTGATGGGCAACTGGCGGATCGACACCTCGCCCGGCTACGTCGCCGCCGACCTGATGGGCCGGGTGCTTTCGCCCTACCAGACCAATCCGCTGAACCTGAACCCGCTGCGCGCCATCCTGGCCGACACCGTGGACATGGACCTGGTCCGCTACGCCAGCGGCCTGAAGCTGTTCCTGTGCGCCACCAACGTCCATACCGGCAAGGTGAAGGTGTTCGACAACGGGGAACTGTCGCTGGACGCGGTGATGGCCTCGGCCTGCCTGCCGTTCCTGTTCCAGGCGGTCGAGATCGACGGCGAGCACTACTACGACGGCGGCTACATGGGGAACCCGGCGATCTTCCCGCTGGCCTACGACTCCGACTGCCGCGACGTGGTGATCGTGCAGATCAACCCGCTGTACCGGCCGGGGGTGCCGCAGACCGCCCGCGAGATCCTCGACCGGGTCAACGAGATCACCTTCAACGCCTCGCTGATGCGCGAGATGCGGGCGGTGCATTTCGTCAACCGGCTTATCGCCGGCGGCAAGCTCGACCCCGACGCCTACCGCATCACCCGGATCCACATGATCAAGGGCGACGAGGACCTGGCGGAACTGCACGCCTCCACCAAGCTGAACCCGGAGCGGCTGTTCCTGCACCATCTGCGCGACATCGGCCGGCGGGTGGCGGGCGAGTGGATCGACGAGCATCTGGCCTGCGTCGGCGTGGAGTCGTCGGTCGACGTACGCAACGTGTTCATGTGACGGCGGTTGATACCCCGGACGGCCGGACGATATCCGGATGATCGGGAACAGGAGGTCGCCATGCCGAAGGTCGAGAAGCTCACCGCCGAGGCCCGCCGGGCCGCCCTGGCCGAACTGGATCGCTGGTCACTTGCGGTCGGCGAGCGCGATGCCATGACCCGGTCGTTGCGCTTCAAGGACTTCAACGCCGCCTTCGGGTTCATGACCCGGGTCGCCCTGAAGGCCGAGAAGATGGACCATCACCCGGAGTGGTCGAACGTCTACAACCGGGTCGAGGTCACGCTCTCGACCCACGACGCCGACGGCCTGACCGAGCTCGACCTGAAGCTCGCCAGGTTCATCGACGCGGCCGCGGCGCAGGCCGGGGCCGAATAGCCGGCGGGGATACCCACACGCAGCCACGGGAAGCGACTATGAGCGACAGCATCCTGGTCCTGTACGGATCCTACCGGAGCGACCGGATGGGCATCCGGCTCGCCGACTTCATCGTGAACGGCCTGGCGGCGCGCGGTGCGACGCCGGAACTGGTGGACGCCAAGGCAGTCGGCCTGCCGATGCTCGACCGCATGTACAAGGAGTACCCGGAGGGCGAGGCGCCGGCGGCGATGGAGGCCCTGGCGGAGAAGATCCGCCGGGCCGACGCCTTCGTGTTCGTCACCGGCGAGTACAACTGGGGCCCGCAGCCCGGCCTGAAGAACCTGACCGATCATTTCCTCGAGGAGTGGTTCTGGCGGCCGGCCGCGATCGCCAGCTACTCGGCCGGGCGGATCGCCGGGGCGCGCTCCGGGGTCGCCTGGCACGGCATCCTGTCGGAGATGGGGATGGTCGTGATCTCCAGCACCCTGTCGGTCGGGCCGATCTCCCAGACCCTCGACGAGAACGGCGCGCCGCAGGGCAAGCCGGGCGAGGCCCTGACCGGCGCCTTCGGCCGGTTCGCCGACGACCTCGCCTGGTGGACCGAAGCGGCGCGGGCCCAGCGGGAGCGCCGGGACCCGCCGTTCTGAGAGCTTGAGAATGTATGCCGATGAGGTCTGCGTCGCGTCTGTAAGCCCGCCGGCCAGACAGCGGGAAATTCTCACATGGCTGCGATCGTCCACCCCCCCTTTGTCGTCATTCCGGACGCCCGCGCGCCGGCGCGGGCGAGCCGGAACCCACGCGGCGACGAGCGCCGGCAGCGGCGAGGCCGGAGCAGCGGGTGGGTTCCGGCTCTTCGCGACTTCGTCGCTGCGGCCGGAATGACGACAGGGGGGGAAGCCCGGCCCCCGCCGGCGCGGCGAGCGCCCCACCAACTTTGACCAAAGTCGAGCTGAGGGACGCCGGGAGTCCGCCTCAGCGCGGGCCCATGCGGATGGCGCCGTCGAGCCGGATGGTCTCGCCGTTCAGCATCGGGTTGTCGGCGATCGCCAGCACCAGCCGGGCGTACTCGTCCGGGGTGCCGAAGCGCGACGGGAACGGCACCTGGGCGGCCAGGCTGTCCTGCACGTCCTGCGGCATGCCGAGCAGCATCGGGGTGCCGAACAGCCCCGGCGCGATGGTGCACACCCGGATGCCGGTGCGCGCGAACTCGCGGGCCGCGACGATGGTGAGCGAATGCACCGCGCCCTTGGAGGCGGCATAGGCGGCCTGGCCGATCTGGCCCTCGAAGGCGGCGACGCTGGCGGTCGACACGATGACTCCGCGCTGGCCCTCGGCGTCCGGCTCCAGCCCGGCCATGTCGGCGGCGGCCAGGCGCATCAGGTTGAAGGTGCCGATCAGGTTGATGTCGATGACCCGGCGGAAGTTCTCCAGCGGCATCGGCCCGGTCTTGCCGACGATCCGCTCGGCCGGTGCCACGCCGGCGCAGTTGACCAGCACGCGGGCGGCACCGTGCGCCTCGCGGGCCCGGGCGACCGCGGCCTCGGCCGACTCCGCCGAGGCGACGTCGCAGGCCAGCGCCAGGCCGCCGATCTCGTCGGCGACGGCGCGGGCGGCGGCCTCGTTCACGTCCAGCACCGCGACCTTCGCGCCGCGCGCCGCCAGCGCCCTGGCGGTGCCGGCTCCCAGCCCGCCGCCGCCGCCCGTCACCAGTGCCGCCTGTCCTTGCAGATCCATCGCCCTATCCTCCTGCCTGGCCGACTTGCGCGATCGTGTCGCATGGCGGTTCGACGACCGCGCCGGGCGTGATAGCAGATCGCGTGCGGCTGGACGAGAAGGAGGGTTGGCGTGGCACGAATGCAGGAGACGGCACCGCCGGCGGCTCTGGTCCTGGTCGGCCTCGGGATCGTGCCGTTCGTGGCCGGCGCCCTGGGCTTCTGGATGCTGCCCCCGGAGTGGGCGGCGCATGCGCTGGATGCCCAGGTGTTCTATGCGGTGCCGGTGCTGTCGTTTCTCGGGGCGGTGCACTGGGGCGCCGCACTGGTCGAGGGGCCCGACGGCGACCGGCTGTGGGTCCGGCTCGGCTGGGGGGTGGTACCGGCGCTGATCGGCTGGCTGGCGGCGCTGATGACCGCGGGGCCCGCCCTGATCGTCCTGATGGCCGGGTTCGGCGCGGCCTATCTGGTCGACCTCAGGGCGCGCGACCGAGGCGAGCTGCCGGCGTGGTATCTGGGCCTGCGGCGGCGCGCCACGGCGCTGGTGCTGCTGTCGCTCGGCGCGTCGCTGCTGCGGGTGGTGTGACCGCTACGCCGGCGGCCAGGGCGCGGCGACGCACAGCAGCATGTCGACGGTGCTGCCGTCGCGCGCCAGCGGGAACAGGCCGCGGTGGATGGTGACCTCGCCGATCCGGTCCTGCGGCACGGTCGCAATCCAGTAGGTCGGCGCCGCGTTCGCCACGGTGAGGTCGAAGGTCTCCAGGACGAACGGCGCGTCGACCCGGCCGAACACCGCGCTCGCCAGCTCGCCGGTGGCGTCGCGGCCGACCAGTTGGACGTTGCCGGTGCCGACCAGCCGGTAGCGATAGTCGAGCGGGACGCCGTCGCCGCCGCGGATTACGTCCATCAGGAAGATCCACGGCACCACGCCGACATCGACGTCCAGCGGGTCGAAGTGCTGACGGCCCGGCAACACGCCCGGCGCCGGGGCGATCGACTGCCAGTAGTCGCGCAACAGCACCACCGGGGACAGCGGCGGAAAGCGATCGACCTGCGCCGGTTCGGCGGCAAGCAGGCGAAAGTCGGCATAGCTCGGTTTGGTCGCCATCGGCCGGCGCTCCGGGACCGGCGCACACGCTACGCCGCAATGTCCGATTGCAGATTGTACGTCGGTTCCCGTTCATCGCCAAGGAATGCCGCCGCGCCGGCGGGCCGGGTCAGCGGTAGCGGGCGAGCGCCATCGGCTGGTCGAAGCCCTTCAGGGTGGCGACCCCGCAGTTCTCGAAGCGGCCCATGGCCGGCTTGTCCGGGTCGATGATGCCGGCGCACAGCCGTGCCTCGCCCGGATCGGCCGAGCCGGCGACCCGGGCGGCCAGCTGGACGGTGGTGCCGAAGAAGTCGTCCGCCTTGCTGATGGCCTCGCCGAAATGCCCGCCGCACCGGATCCGGTAGACCGGCACCTCGGGACGCTCGGCGAAGCCCTTCATGGCGTCGACCAGCAGCACGGCGCAGCCGGCCAGCGCCTGGGCGCTGCCGAAGCACAGCATCAGCCCGTCGCCCAGGTGTTTCACCTTGCGGCCGCCGAACTTGCGGGCGATCGACTCGACCGTCGCGTCGTGGTGGTCGACGACGGCCTGCGCCAGGGTGTCGCCCAGCTCGCCGGTCATGGCGGTTGAATCCACGATGTCGGTGAACATGATGCCGACCTTGACCCGGCCGCCGACGGTCTTCTCCATCCGGTCGTACACCCCGAAGGTCTCGCCGAACTCGCGGTTCAGATTCGCCAGGTCGGCGTCACGGTAGTAGCGGAAGCAGCGCGATCCGGCCCGGATCCAGGTCGCCGACCGTTCGTCCTTGAGGTAGCGCTCCAGGGAGTCCACGAAGTGGCTGACGGTCTGCGCCGGCTCGACCATGCGGCTCAGGCAGGCCTGGATCACGGTCCGGCCGCGCTGCGAGAACAGGTCGATATGCTCCTCGATGGTCATCAGCACGCCGATGGTGAAGATGCTGATGCCCTGGATGTATTGCGGGTTGGCCCGGGCCATCTCGGTCAGGTCGAGCGCGTCGAGGGCGGCGATCAGGTTGTGGAACTCCCGGACGACGGTCTCGGAGGTGAACAGGTCGACGGTCGGCAGGTCGACCTCGTCGGGATACTCCGTGAGGTCGCCCCGCCGCCCGGCCGGTTCCCCGGCCTCCAGCGTCTGCCTGGGCGTGCCGCCCGGCCCGACCTGGTCCCTGACCGTGGTGAACAGGAACCCCAGCAATTCGGTGATCGAGAACCGCCGCGCGCCCGGCTTCGCGGGCCGGCGGTCGGTCGCCCGGTCCGAACCGCCGGCGGTCGCCGCCGGGCGGGCGATCGGCCGCCGCCCGGTCGCGGTGGTTGCGGGCGGTACCCTGGCGGGCGGCGTCGTTGCGGGGCGCGGGCCGGGGCGGGGAGCTGGGGACCGCCTGTCGGCCCGTCCCTCGGGCCGACCGTCGGCCCGCCCGGGGGCGGGCGTTTCGGATCCGGCAGGCCCGGTCCGCAAGCCGAGCATCCGGCTGTGGAACAGGCCCCGGCGATCGACGCGCTCCTCGGTCCAGCGCACGCGGGTGACGCCGTTGTCGAGGCGGACCCGCTCGAACTGGCCCTTGGCGGCGTCCTGGTCGTCGGGACCGAAGCGGCCGACGGTCTCCCAGTCGGCGCCGCCGCGGCGAACCTGGACCTCGTATCCGACTAGCTCCGCCAAGGCCCCGCCGCCTCCCGTCCCATACCTGCCGGCCATCCCGGACAGCGATTATCGCGGGTGACCGGTCGGGATTCCAGGGGGCGCTGCGGCATGGGCCGGATCATTCGGCAGCCTGGTCCCGTACCGCCGGCAGCGGTGGCGCCGCCGTCTCGGCCGGTTCCGGCCGGCGGGCGAGCGCGGCCTCGCGCCGGGCGATGTAGAGGGTCGAGGCCACGATCAGGCCGGCGCCCATCAGGGTCTGCGGCGACGGCACGTCGCCGAACAGCAGGAAGCCGAGCAGGCCGGCGAACACCAGGCGGGAGTAGTCGAACGGCGCGACCGCGGTCGCCTCGCCGGCGCGGAAGCCCCGGATCCCGCAGTTCTGGGCAACGGTGCCGATGACCCCGATCAGCACCAGCAGCGCCAGCTCGCCGAAGGTCGGGGTCTGCCAGACCAGGATCGCCGGGCCGGCCGAGGCGGCCGTGGAGACGATCCCGAAGCTGAACAGGATGCTGAGCGGGGATTCGGTCTGGCTGAGCTTCTTGATGACGACCGACACCGTGGCGACGCAGAGCGCGCCGAACAGCGCCGCCGCCATCGCCGGGCTGGGGCCGTGCCCGCCCGGGCCGACCATGACCAGGACCCCGAGGAACCCCACGGCCGTCGCGGTCCAGCGCCGCCAGCGGACCGTCTCGCCCAGGAACAGCACGGCCAGCAC
Source organism: Thalassobaculum sp. (assembly GCF_040219615.1). Classification (GTDB taxonomy): domain Bacteria; phylum Pseudomonadota; class Alphaproteobacteria; order Thalassobaculales; family Thalassobaculaceae; genus Thalassobaculum_A. The sequence goes on along the minus strand of NZ_JAVJSE010000009.1, from coordinate 79,202 downwards.
GATCATGAACAGCGTGCTGGCGAAGCCGATCGCCGTGGCGTCGGCGAGCGGCAGGTGGGTGATCGAGTAGAAGCCGCAGAACATCGCGGTGGTGCCGAGCAGGCCGCGCCACAGGTGCAGGAACGGACGGTCGGTCCGCAGCGAGTCCGGTCCGACGCGGAGCATGAAGGGCACGATCGTCAGCAGGCCGAAGGCGCATCGGAAGAACCCGATCTCGAAGCTGTCCAGACGGCTGCCGACGGTCTTGACCATGGCGGACATGACGGTGAACAGGATCGAGGCCAGCACGATCCACAGGGCGCCGCGGAGGTTGCCGGGCCATGCCAGCCAGCGCGCCTCGGCGGCGCGGCGGGCGGTCACGGCGGCGGTCGTGAGGCGGGAGAGGCCCCCGGGACGGGCCGCTGGCAGATCGGGCATGATCGCCGAGCCTACGCCGATGCCGCGCCGCAGCAAATGCGCGATGCGCATGGCCGCCCTGCACCGGCGTTGCGCGTCGCGGCGGGGCGGCGGTAAGACGGGTCGGCTGTGAGGACCGGGCCGGGCGTGGCATCCTGCGGTTTCGCATCGGGAGGACTGCATGACGGACGAGGCGATCCAGCGCCGGGAAACGCCGGTCGGCCATCGGCCGGCCCGCCGGGCCGTCGTGCGGCGGCCATGATCGCCGGTGACGCCGACTCCCATCGCCACCGCTACGACCGCATCGTGTCGGCGGTGGAGCGGGCCGGCGCCGAGGTCGACGACCGGCTTGCCCGATTCCATCGGTCGGCGATCTGCAAGGTGCGGCCGGACCCCGACCTGCTGAAGCTGGGCGCGCACGGGTCGAGCAGCTTCGGGCTATGGTACGAGGAGCGCAAGGACGCCCCGCCGGTCGACCAGCCGGCCTTCGGCACCCTGGTGGCGCTGCACGAGGCGCTGCTGAACCACATCGCCCTGCTGGCCGAGCGGGCCTGGAAGGATGCCAGGGTCCCGGTCCAGGAATACGACGCGCTGCTGGAGAAGGTCACGGCCTTCAACGAGCTGGCGGGCCGGCTGACCCGGGCCTTCCAGGCGGCGATCAGCGACATCGACCCGCTGACCGGCACCCAGACCCGGCAGGTCATGCTCCGTGACCTCAAGCGCGAGCTGCAGCGGGCCCGACGCGCGGGCACCCCGGGCTGCCTGGCGCTGGCCGACGTCGATCGCTTCAAGTCGATCAACGACGGCTATGGCCATGCCGTCGGCGACATGGTGCTGGCGGCGGTCGCCGGGCTGCTGATCGAGAGCCTGCGGCCGTACGACTCGGTGTATCGCTACGGCGGCGAGGAGTTCCTGCTGTGCCTGCCCGAGACCGGCCCGGAGGAGGCGCGGCGGGTGCTGGAGCGGGTGCGCGGACGGGTGGCCGGGCAGTCGATCGCCCTCGGCGACGGCCGCAGCCTGAGCGTCACGGTCTCGTTCGGGCTGACCCTGATGACGCCGCGACGGCCGATCGAGGAACTGATCGATCGGGCCGACAAGGCGCTGTACCTCGCCAAGGAGAACGGCCGCGACCGGGTCGAGGTCTGGCGGCCGGAGGCGCCGGACGCCCGGGCCTAGCGGCTCGCGATCCCGTCGCCTAACGCCCGAATCCGGCGCTGCGCGGCAGCCACAGTGACAGCTCGGGGAACGCCCAGATGACGAACAGCCCGGCGATCAGCAGCGCCACATAGGGGGCCGCGCCCCGCATGATCTCGGACAGCGGCGCGCCGGTGACGCCCTTGATCACGAACAGGTTCATGCCGACCGGCGGGGTGATCAGCGCCAGTTCCAGGTTGATCATCAGCATGACGCCGTACCAGACCGGGTCGATGTCCAGCGCGGTCAGCGCCGGCAGGATGATCGGCGTGGTGATCAGGATGATCGCGATGGTCTCCAGGAACATGCCGAGGATGAAGACCGCGATCATGACGGCGACGATGAACCCGGTCTGCGACAGCCCGAGCGCGGTCACGGCCTCCATCAGCTGGGCCGGCAGCCGGATGATGGTGACCGCGTGGCCGAGCAGGGCGGCGGCGGCGATGATCATGAACAGCATCGCGCTGGTGCGCAGGGTCTGGTAGCCGCAGTCGACCAGATCGCGGAACGACACGTTGCGGTAGGCCAGGACCGCCACCAGCAGGGCGTAGACCGCCCCGACGGCGGCCGCCTCGGCGGCCGTGAACACGCCGAGATAGATGCCGCCCAGCACCACCGGCGGCATCAGCACCGCCCAGACCGACTTGCGCAGCGCCCGCAGCACCTCGTGGGTTCCGACCCAGTCCTGGCCGACGGTCTCGCCATGGGCGTTCGCCTGGAACCAGCTGAAGACCGCGAAGATCGCCGCCATCAGCAGCCCGGGCACCAGTCCCGCCAGGAACAGCGCGCCGATCGAGGCGTTGGTGACGATGGCGTACAGGATCATCGGTCCCGAGGGCGGGATCAGGATGCCCAGGGTCCCGCCGGCGGCGATGATCCCGTAGGTGTCGCGCGGCCGGTAGCGGAACCGTTGCATCTGCGGGATCGCGATCGAGCCGATGGTCAGCGCGGTGGCGACCGACGACCCGGAGATCGTCGCGAAGATCGTGCAGGACAGGATGGTCGCGAAACCGAGCCCGCCCTTCACATGGCCGACCAGCTTGTTGGCCATGTCGTACAGGTCGTCGACCACCCTGGCCTTGATCATGATGTGCGCCATGAAGGCGAACATCGGGATGGTGGCGAGCAGCGGGTTGTCGAGGCTCGCGAACACGGTGTCGGCCATGCTGGCGATCTTGCCCTCGTAGACCGCCAGCACGCCGAGCGAGGCGAGGCCGAGGGCGGCGAAGATCGGCATGCCGGTCAGCAGCAGCGCGAGCAGCCCGCCGAGGATCAGGGCGATTTCCATCAGCGCGGGTCCCGGCGAGCCAGGCGGGGCTCGCCCACCTGAAGGGCTCCGGCCCCGACGGCGCCTACCACCCCCCCGACGTCATTCCGGACGCCCGCGCATCGGCGCGGGCGAGCCGGAACCCACGAGGCGACGGGCGCCGGCAACGGTGCCGTCGGGGGCGGCTGGTGGGTTCCGGATGCGTGCCGCCTGCGCGGCCCGCTCCGGAATGACGCCGGGGTGCGGGGAGCCCGGCCGGATCGCACCGCGTCGGACCGCATGCTCACCGCCACACCTGCCTGATCAGTCCGGCCGCCGCCTGCAGGCCGAGCAGGGCGGCGCCCACCAGCAGCGCCGACTGCGGGATCCACAGCGGCAGGGCGAGATAGCCGTCGGAATAGGCGCCGAAGTCGCGCGAGAAGGTCACGGTGTGCCAGGCGGTCCGGAACAGCAGGACCGCGAACGCCAGGACCGCGGCGTTGGCCCACATGTCCAGGATCCGGCGCAGCCGCGGCCCGGCGTGGTCCAGGATCAGGTCGATGCGGATGTGGTCGCCGCGGCGCAGGGCCTCGGCGGCCCCGAACATGACGATCGCGACCACCAGGAAGCCGGTGCCCTCGTCGACTCCGAGGATCGGCCGGGCCAGCACGTAGCGGCTGAACACGCCGACCGCGGTGATCACGAGCACGACGAAGACCAGCGCGGCGCCGATCGCCCCGCCGGTCCACGAGATCGCGTTCACGATGGTCAGCGGCCACGGAGTTTGTGGCCACGGGGAGGGGGGCTGCCCCTCCCCGGACCCGTCATGCGGCTGTGCCATGCCCGCCTGTTACTGGATCTTCGCGACCAGTTCGAGCAGCTTCTTGCCCTCGGCCCCGGTCTCCGCCTCGAAGCCCTCGGCATAGGCCGGCTGCATGACCGCCTTGAAGGCGGCGTTCTCGGCGTCGGTCGCGATGTGCACCTTGACGCCCTTGTCGGCCAGCTGCCGCGGCGCCGCGGCGGCGGCCTCCTGGGAGGCCTCGATCGCCCAGCCCGAGGCCTTCTCGCCGGCCTGCTCGAGGGCGGCCTTGGCCTTGTCGCCGAGCCCGGCGTACCAGCCCGGGTTCACGTAGCCGTGGATGTAGGCGGCGAGCACCGGGACCACGGTCATGTGGTCCTGCACCTCGTAGTATTTGCGCGAGTAGGCGGCGGCGACGTCGGTGATCGCCGCGTCGATGACCCCGGCGGCCAGGGCCTGGTAGACCTCGCTGCCCGGCATCGAGGCGGTGGCGGCACCCATGGCGATCAGCGACCGGTCGAAGGCCGGGCCGATGCCGCGCATCTTGATGCCCTTGAAGTCGTCCGGGGTGATCAGCGCCTTGCCCTTGGAGGTGAACACGCTGGAATTGGTGATGAACATCCAGGCGACGTTCTTCACGCCCTTCTCGGACAGCTTGTCCTCCAGGAAGCCGGCGGCCTCGGAGGTCGGCCACTTCTTCCAGGCCTCGATCGACGACATGGTGTACGGGCCGAGCGTCACGTTCATCAGCGGCAGCGTCTTGCCCCACTGGAAGTTCAGCGAGAACGCGCACTCGATGTCGCCCTTGGCGACCGAGAGGATGTTGTCCTTGGCCTTGACCAGGCTGTCGGCGCCGAAGATCTGCACGTCGATCTCGCCGCCCGACAGCGCCTCGACCTCGGCCGCCCAGCGGTCGATCACCTTGGCGATGTGGTGCGGCGGCGGCAGCTGGTGGCTGCACCGCATAGTCTCGGCGGCCGACGCGGCCCCGGCGATAGAGGTCGACAGCGCGAGCGCCGCGACGGTGGTGACGATCCTGTACATGGTGTTCCTCCCGTTGGTCTTGTGTTGCCTTGAATCGGTCGGTGCAGTGTCCTCATCCGCGCCATTCGGCGGCCGGCAGCCCGGCCCGCACGACGGCGCCATACAGCGGCTCGTCCGGCATCGCGACGTGCTCGCGGGCGATCCAGTCGCGCTTGGCGCGGGTCATGCGGCCTCCCCGGTGACGCCGCGGGCGGCGGCGATGGCGGCGGCATCGAGGCCGAGCCCGCCGAGTACCGCCTCGGTGTCCTGGCCGACCGCCGGCAGGTCGCCGCCGCCGGCCAGCATCACCCCGTCGACCTCGAACGGCAGCGACGGCGCCCGGAAGCTCTGGCCGTCGGGCAGCCGCGAGGTGGCCAGCCCGCCCGGCCGCATGACATGCGGATCCTGATACATGTCGCAGGGCCGGGCGATCGGCGAGTAGGGAATGCCGATCTTCTCGAACTCGCGCTCCAGCTCGCGGGAATCCTGTCCGGCGATCGCCCGGGCGACGATCGGGATGGTCCAGGCCCGGGCCTCGATCTGGTCGGGCCGGTTCTGCAGCCGCGGGTCGGCCAGCAGCTCGGCCAGGCCCAGCAGCCCGCACAGCGCCGACCACTGGCCCTCGGTGACGGCACCGACGAACATCTGCCGGCCGTCGGCGGTGTCGAAGATGTCGTAGACCGGCCAGGAGAACTCGCGCTCCGGCATCGGCGGCGGGTTGCGGCCCTCCAGCTCGAACTGCACCATGTGCTGGGCGACCAGCAGCAGGCAGTTCTCGAACAGCCCGATCCGCAGGTCGCGGCCGCGGCCGGTCTGCCTGCGCTCCAGCAGGGCGGCCAGCACCGCGAACGCCCCGAACAGCCCGCCCATGATGTCGTTGGCCGACGATCCGACCCGCAGCGGCCGGCCGGTCGGGCCGGTCATGTAGGCGAGCCCGGTCATCATCTGGACCACCTCGTCGAGGGCGGTGCGGTCCTGGTAGGGGCCCTGCAGGAAGCCCTTGTGCGAGGCGATGACCAGGTCGGGATAGGTCGCGCGCAGCCGCTCCAGGTCGGCGCCCATCCTGGACAGCGAGGAGTCGCGGAAGTTCTCGACGAACACGTCGGCGGTCGCCAGCAGCCGGTCCAGCGCGGCGCGCCCGGCCTCGGTCTTCAGGTCGAGCTGCACCGACTTCTTGCCGCGGTTGAACAGCGGGAACATCGGCCGGCCCATGCCGCCGAGCCTGCGGGTCTTGTCGCCTTCCGGCGGCTCGACCTTGATCACCTCGGCGCCGAGGAAGCCCAGGAACATCCCGCAGGACGGCCCCATGATCATGTGGCTCATCTCGACGACGCGGATGCCGTCGAGCGGCCTGAAGTCTCCGTCCATCGGCAGCCGTCCGGTCGCGCGGTTTCGCAGCAGGACTGGAGACTAGCGTTGCCTGGGGTGTCGGGAAATTATATTGAATCTAACAAGCTGTTCTGTTTTCGAGAAACCGATGGATGCCCGCCAGCTCCGCTACTTCGCCGCGATCTACGAGCACGGCACCCTGTCGAACGCCGCCCAGCACGCGCGGGTCGCGGTCTCGGCGCTGAGCCATCACCTGGCCAATCTCGAGGCCGAGCTGTCGACCCCGCTGTTCGTGCGCAAGCCGCGCGGCCTGCAGCCGACCGCGGCCGGCGAGCGGCTCTACACCCACGCCAAGTCGATCCTCAAGGCGTTGTCGGCGGCGGAGCGCGACGTCCGGGGGTCCGGCGGCGAGATCAGCGGCGAGGTCTCGGTCGGGATGTCGCACTCGGTGGTGAAGGCGATCGCGGTGACGCTCGCGCGCACGGTCCTCGCCGACTACCCGAAGCTGCGGCTCTGCCTGACGGAAGGCCTGTCGGGTTCGGTCGTGATGCACCTGGTGAACTCGGACGTGGACATCGCGCTCGTCTACAACCCGACGGCCGAGCCGGCGCTGAAGACCACGCCGGTCCTGGAGGAGCGCCTGGTCTGCGTGGGGACGAGAGAGATCATCGGCGACACCGACGCCCCGATCACCTTCGCGGAGCTGCTGGAACTGCCCCTGCTGTCGCTGCGCCCGGGCCTGTCGACGCGGGCCATCGTCGACGATCCGGGCCTGCTCAAGAAGCTGGAGAGCAGGGCGATGCTGCAGATGAACTCGCTACAGGCCATCGGTGGATCGCTGATCGCCGGCCTGGGTTGCCTGCTCGGCACCAAGCTGATCATGCAGGAGCACCTGCAGTCCGGCGCCCTGCATTTCCGGCCGGTCGTCGAGCCGGAAATGTCCCGCACCCTCTACCTGTGCGAAATGGCGGGGCGCCCGGCGACGTTCGCGCTGGAGACCATGCGCGGGCTGATGCTGTCCCTGGTCGACGAGGCGGTCCGATCGGGGCGCTGGGAAGCCCGGTCGCTGCTCGCGGGCGGCGGTTAGGGCGCCGCTACAGCGCGTCGTCGCCCTCTTCGCCGGTGCGGATCCGGACCGCCCGGTCGACGTCCAGAACGAAGATCTTGCCGTCGCCGATCCGGTCGGTCCGGGCGGCCGCCGCGATCGCCTCGACGACACGGTCGGCGATCTCGTCGGCGACCGCGGTCTCCAGCTGCACCTTCGGCACGAAGTACACCTGGTACTCGGCGCCCCGGTAGATCTCGGTCTGGCCCTTCTGGCGCCCGAAGCCCTTGACCTCGGACACGGTCATGCCCTGGACGCCGACATCGGCCAGGGCCTCGCGCACGGCATCGAGCCGGTGCGGCTTGAAGATCGCCTTGATCAGTTTCACGTCCGTTCCCCTCAGGTCAGCTCGTAGCCGCGCTCGCCATGCGCGGTGATGTCCAGGCCCTCGATCTCGGTCTCCTCGTTGACCCGCAGCGGCACGACCACCCGGATGGCCGCCAGGATCGCCCAGCTCGCGGCCGCCGACCACAGGGCGGTCACGCCGACCGCCAGCAGCTGGACGCCGAACTGGCCGGCCATGGTGACGCCGTCGGCCAGCCCGGCGCCGCCGAAGACCGGCAGCACCAGCACCGCGACCAGCAGCGAGCCCAGGATACCGCCGCCGCCATGCACCGCGAAGACGTCGAGCGAGTCGTCGACCTTCAGGCGGAATTTGATGACGCCGGACAGCCACTGGCAGAACGCGCCGGCGATCACGCCGATCAGGATGGCGCCGACCGGGCCGACCGAGCCGGCCGCCGGGGTGATCGAGGCCAGGCCCGCGATCAGGCCGGTGACGATGCCGACCAGGCTGGGCCGGCCGTAGCGCAGCCACTCGATGCCGGCCCATACCAGGGCGGCGGTGGCGGCCGAGATATGCGTCACCAGCATCGCCATGCCGGCCGAGCCGTTGGCGCCGAGCGCGCTGCCGGCGTTGAAGCCGAACCAGCCGACCCACAGCATGCAGGCGCCGGTGGCGACCATGCCGGGATTGTGCGGCGGCCGCAGCTCGGTCGGGAACCCGCGCCGTCGGCCGAGCATCAGCGCGAACACCAGCGACGACACGCCGGCGGTGGTGTGCACCACGATGCCGCCGGCGAAGTCGATGGTCCCGAGGCCGGCCAGCCAGCCGCCGCCCCACACCCAGTGGCAGACCGGCGCGTAGACCACCAGCAGCCAGACCAGGCTGAACGCCACCACGGCGGCGAACCGCACGCGCTCGGGATAGGCGCCGACGATCAGCGCCGGGGTGATGATCGCGAAGGTCATCTGGAACATGAAGAACACGGTCTCGGGGATGCTGCCCCACAGCGTGTCCGGCCCGATCCCGGACAGCATCGCCTTGCCGAGACCGCCGATCCAGGCCTGGGCGCTGCCGCCGTCGTCGAACGCCAGGCTGTAGCCGGCGGCCAGCCAGGCCAGCGAGACCACGCTGGCGATCGCCACGCAGTGCATGATGACCGACAGGACGTTCCGGGCCCGCACCAGGCCGGCGTAGAACAGCGCCAGGCCCGGCAGGGTCATGAACAGCACGAGCGCCGTCGCGGTCAGGATCCAGGCCGTATCGCCGCCGCTGAGCTCGTCAGCGGCCGCGGCAGGACCCATCGCCCACCCGTAGGCGGCCACGCCGGCGACAAGCGCGCCGGCGCGCACACCGAATTTTGCCATGGTTGTCGAACGCCCCCCTTCGAAGTGACCGGCGCCCGCCCCCGGGCGCAGGCCGGCTCGGACCCCCCGGTCCCCGGCGGCGGGCAGGATAGCCGACGCGGCGCGCGAGGCGAAGCGCCGAACGAGCGGCGCCGACCGCCGGCTATTCCGCCGCCTCGGCGTTGTCCGGGACGGTCCCGGCGTGCGCCATCTCGCGGCGCAGCCGCTCGCCGGCCCGGCCGCGCGCCGGCGACAGCCGGGCGAGGCCGAGATAGACCACCGGGGTCAGGTACAGGGTGAACGCCGCGGCCAGGCCGAGTCCGCCGAACACCACCCAGCCGATGGACTCGCGCGCCTCGGCGCCGGGGCCGCCGCTCAGGATCAGCGGCAGCCCGCCCAGCACGGTCGACACCATGGTCATGACGATCGGCCGGAGCCGCACCACGGCGGCCCGCTCGACGGCCTGGCGCACCGACATGCCGCGGTCGCGCAGCTGGTCGGCGAACTCCACCAGCAGGATGCCGTTCTTGGCCATCAGCCCGATCATCATCACCAGGCCGATCTGGCTGTAGATGTTGACCGAGGTGCCGGTCAGCAGCAGGGCGTAGATCGCGGCGGCGACCCCGAACGGCACGGTCAGCAGCACGATGGCGGCGCTGGTCACGCTCTCGAACTGCGCGACCAGCACCAGGAACACCACGACCACCGCGATCGCGTAGGTGATCGCGACCTCGCGCTCGGCCGCCTTCAGGACCTCGGCCTCGCCGAGCAGGATGAAGTCGATGTTCTCCGGCAGGGCTTCGGCCGCCAGTGCGCGCACGTCGTCGACCGCCCGGTCCAGCGGCATGCCGGGCGCGAGGTCGGCGTCGATCTCGACGGCCCGTCGCTGGACGTGGCGGTCGAGCTCGTTGGCCACGCCCTCCTCCCGCAGCGATACCAGGCTGGACAGCGGGACCAGGTCGCCGGCGGCGGTCCGCACATACAGGTTCGTCAGGTCCGTCGGGTCGTCGATCTTGCCGCTGTGCGGTTCCAGGCGGATCGGGATGGTCTCGTCGCGGACGTTCAGGTCGGCGACCTCGAAGCCGTCGATCATGACCCTGAGGGTGTCGGCCAGGTCGTCGAGCGGGATCCCGAGGTCGGAAGCGCGCTGGCGGTCGATCCGGACCGACAGCTGCGGCTGGGTCGGCTGGTAGGAGACCCGGACGTCCGACAGGATGGGAATCCGGCTCTCTATGTCGCGGGCCAGGCGGGTGGCGGCCTCGTAGAGCTGCAGGTAGTCGTTGCCGACCAGGGCCGCCTCGACCCCGCCGCCCGCACCCCGCAGGTTCAGGCTGTTGGTCCCGTACACCCGGATCCGGACGCCGGGGATGGCGTTCATCTTCCCGGCGATCTCGGCGATCAGCGACTGCTGGCTGCGGTCGCGCCGGTCCCAGGGGGCGAGCGGGGCGGCGACGAACACCCGGTGCCGGTCGTAGCGGCCGACGATGGTGAACAGCGACTCCACGATCCCGTCTTCGACATAGGGCTGCAGCACCTCCTCCATGCGGTGGGCCTGGCGGTCGCTGTAGGCCAGCCCGACGCCGTCGGGTCCGGTGCCGAACGCGTAGATCGTGCCGCGGTCCTCCGGCGGCAGCAGCTCGCGGTCCAGCTGCTGGAACGCCAGCCAGGCGCCGCCGGCCAGCGCCAGCCCGGCCGCCGCCACCAGCAGCGGGGCGGCCAGGGCGGCCCGCAGGCTGCGCGCGTACAGCCCGAGCAGCCGGTCGCCGAGCCGCGCCAGCGCGCCGCGGACGCCGCGGCCGGCCGGCGGCTGGCTGCCGAGCCGGGCCGCCAGCGCCGGCACCAGGGTGAGGGCCACGAAGGACGAGATCAGCACCGCGATCGACAGCACGAAGCCGAACTCCCGGAACAGCCGTCCGGCGGTGCTCGGCAGGAACGAGATCGGCACGAACACCGACACCAGGGTGGCGGTTGTGGCGATCACCGCGAAGAACACCTGCCGGGTGCCCAGCACCGCGGCGGCGCGCGCACCCAGGGACTGGCCGCGGCGGCGCTGGATGTTCTCCAGCACCACGATGCTGTCGTCGACGATCAGGCCGGTCGCCAGCACCAGGGCCAGCAGGGTGAGGATGTTGATCGAGAAGCCCAGCAGCCAGATCGCCGCCACCGACCCGATCAGCGCGACCGGGATCGACGCGCAGGGGATCAGCGTGGCGCTCGGCGAGCCCAGGAACACCCAGAGGGTGGCGATCACGATCAAGACCGCCAGGGCGAGGCTGATCGCCACCTCGCGGATCGACCCGCGGATAAACAGGGCGTCGTCGGAGATGACGGTCAGCTCGACCCGCTCGAAGCGGTCGTTCAGGGCCTGGGTCGCGGTCCGCACCCGCGCCGAGATCTCGACCGTGTTCGACTGCGCCTGCCGGACGATGCCGAGCCCGATCACCGGCAGGCCGTCGACCCGCACCATGCTCTCGGCATCGGCCGGCCCGAACGACACCTGCGCCACGTCGCCGATCCGGACCGGGTCGCGGATCACCATCGCCTCGATCTCGGCGGCGGTCTCGACGGTGGCGTCGGCCCGCACGATCAGCTCCTGCTCCTCGGACGCGAAGCTGCCGGTCGGGATGTCGAAGGGGGCGCGCTCGAGCACCGCGATCACGTCGGCCACCGCCAGCCGGTAGGCGGTCAGCCGCAGCGGGTCGACCACCACGCGGACCTGCCGCTCGCGGTCGCCGAACAGGGTGACGTCGGCGACCCCGTCGATCGAGATCAGCTCCGGGATGATGTCGTTCTCGACGATCCGCGCCAGATCGTCCTCGCGGATGTTCGCCCCGCGCACCGCCAGCCGCATGATCGGGCTCGAGTCGGCGTCGGCCTTGACCACGGTCAGCTGCTCGATGCCGTCCGGCAGTTCGCGCTGGGCCCGGCTGACCGCCTCGCGGACGTCGGAAGCGGCGGTGTCGAGATCGGCGCCGGGGCCGAACTCGACGCGCATGCGGAAGTTGTCCTCCTCGCTGGACGAATGGATCTCGCGAACCCCGTTCACCCGCGCGACCGCGCCCTCGACGATGCTGGTGACCTCGCGGTCCATGGTTTCCGGCGACGCGCCGTCCAGGATCCCGCGCACCGTCACGATCGGTCGGTCGACGTTCGGCAGCTCGCGGACTTCGACCGCCAGCATCGCTGCCACGCCGGCCAGCGCGATCAGCAGGTTCAGCACCAGGGCGAGCAGCGGCCGCCGGACGCTGAGCGACGGCAGGTCGCCGGCGACACCACCGTTTGCGGTCCCGCCGCTCGCGGGCAGGTCGCTCACGAGCCGGCTCCTTCGATCCGGACCTGCAGCGGGCCGACATGCGCGGGCTTGGCCGGCAGCAGGTCGGCGCGCACGCCCTCGCGCATCCGGTGATGGCCCTCGATCACCACCAGGTCGCCGACCTTCAGGCCGGCATCGACCAGGACCCGGCCGGCCTGGCGCTGCACGATCACCGCCGGGATCCGGCGCGCGACGTCGCCGGTCAGCGCCCAGAGATACGACCCTTCGCCACCCCATTGAATCGCCACCTCGGGGACCTCCGGATGCACGTTGCCCTCGATGTCGACACTCACCCGGAAGCTCATGCCGGGCCGCAGGCGGTCGTCCGGGTTGGCGATCCGGGCGCGCACCACGAAGGTCCGGGTCTGCTCCGACACCCGGCTGCCGACGTCCACGATTTCGCCGGCGATCCGGTCGTCCGCCTCGGACCAGGGCGCGACGTTGACCGACGCGCCGATGCCGAGCCTGCCGTGCAGCGCCTCCGGGACCTCGAAGCGGATCAGCAGGGTCGAGCGGTCGTCCAGGGTCGCGATCTCGGTGCCCGGGTCGATCCGGTCGCCGACGTCGATCTCGGTCAGGCCGGTGCGGCCGGCGAAGGGCGCCAGGACGAAGCGGTCGGCCAGCGCCACCTCGGCGCGCCGCAGTTCGATGCGGGTGGCTTCGAGGGCGGTGCGGGCGTCGTCCAGCGACACCTGGGCCGCCGCGCCGGTCGCGCTCAGGCGCTGCAGGCGGCGGAACACCCGGTCGGCGTCGGCCAGCCGGACGCGGGCGAGCTCGACCGCGAGTTCCTCGGTCGCCCGGTCGAGTTCCAGCAGCACGTCGCCCTGTTCGACCCGGGCGTCGGCCGAGAAGTTGACCGCCTGGACCAGCCCGGCCGCCGCCGGATGCAGGCTGGCGGACCGCAGGGCGCGGGCGGTGCCGACGGCCTTGACCCGCACCCGCTCGGCCACGAAGTCGACCTTGGACGCCACCACCACGACCCGGGTTTCGCGGTCGCCGCGCTTCGGCGCCGCTCCGGAGTCCGGTTCGGCGAGCGGGTCCAGGGTGGTCCATGCCGCCCCGCCGAGTCCGGCGATCAGGGCGAGGATCAGCAGCTGGCGGATCAAGCCCATTCCTGATTCTCCGCGGGTTGTGGGGCCGCGGCGCCTAGTCACGCCGACCGCCAGTCTAGTGTCATCGCCGGACCGGCGCACCCCCGGCACCGACGGCGCGCGGCGGCGCGTGACGGGGCGTGTGCCGCTCGCCTATAGTGCCGTCTGCTGATTCGGGTGCTGCAGGGAGGTTGGGGTGGCGTTCGACGCCGGGCGATTCAAGGACCTGGATGCGATGGTTCGCCGGATGGGCGCCATCGTGTCGGTGTTCGAGGTGCGGTCCAGCACCCTGGGGAACAAGTCGTTCTCGGCGTTCCGCGAGCTGATGGACGTGTACATCGAGATGTGCGCGCGCGAGCTCAAGCAGGGCAAGGATTTCGCCGAAGCCCCGCTGAACCCGACCAGCGACGACGTCGAGCGGGTCAACGCCGCGTTCGAGCGGATCTTCGGCAAGCGGCCGGACCAGTTCACCCCGACCGGAACCTAGGTCCGGCCGGGCCGACCTATTCGGCGGCGGTAGCGGCGGCGGCCGCGTCGCGGACGACCTCGCTCGTCACCCAGTCGCGCAGCGCCTTCACCTTCGGACGGTCCTGCGTGCCCTCCGGGCAGGCGATGTAGTAGGCGGCCTGGGTCGGCAGTTCGAGGTCGAACGGCTTGACCAACCGGCCGGCCGCCAGGTCGTCGGCGACCAGCACGCTGCGCCCGAGGGCCACTCCCAGGCCGTCGATCGCCGCCTGCAGGACCATTTCCGAGTGATTGAACGCCAGATCCCGGCGGGCCTTGATGCCGCCGACCCCGGCCGCCTCCAGCCAGGTGTCCCAGTCCTCCGGCAGGTCGTCGTGCAGCATGGTGTGATGGCGCAGGTCCTCGGGGCGCTGCAGCGGCGCCGGGCCGTCCAGCAGCTTCGGGCTGCACACCACGAACACCACCTCGGTCATCAGCCGTTCGGCATACAGCCCCTTCCAGTCGCCGCGACCGTAGCGGATGGCGACCTCGACCGCGTCGGCGGCGAAGTCGACCAGGACGTCGTTGATCGCCAGCCGCACCTCGATGTCGGGATGCGCGGTGGCGAACCGGCCGAGACGGGGGACCAGCCACTTGGCGGCGAAGCTGGTGAAGGTGCCGACCGTCAGCGCCCCGCTCCTGTCGCGCTGGCGCAGCTTGGCGGTGGCGTCCTGTATGCGGTCGAAGGACTCGCGCAGCGGCGGCAGATAGGCCTGGCCGGCGTCGGTCAGCAGCAGCGAGCGGTTCTGGCGGCGGAACAGCGGCATGCCCAGCCACTCTTCCAGCGCCTTGATCTGGTGGCTGATCGCGGCCTGGGTCACATGCAGTTCGCCGGCCGCCTTGGTGAAGCTCAGGTTGCGGGCGGCGGCCTCGAAGGCACGCAGGGCGTTGAGCGGTGGCAGGCGCCGCACGATGGTTCCATTCGAATAAGTTCAGCTAATGGATCATATGAGAAACTATCGTTTGTACGCAAGCGAGCCCCGCCATAAATATCCCGTCAGCAAACAGGTTACGAAGGTTATCCACCTTCGATCCCAGACCAGATCGTTAAACATTTATGAAGGAGGTTCCCATGAGCCGGTTCCTGATCGCGACCGCTCGCCCGATGTTCGGGGCCTCCGCCGTGTGCGGAGCCCAGTCCTCGATCGCCGAGCGCATCCTGTCGGCTCCGTTCGCCGTCCTCGCCACCTGGGGCGAGCGCCTCAAGCAGCGCGCCACCCTGGCGGAGATGGACGACCGCATGCTGCAGGACATCGGCGTCGATCGCAGCGTCGCGCGCGCCGAGGCCGACAAGCCGTTCTGGACGGCCTGACCGGATAACCGGACGCTCCGGCCCGCGCCGGGGCGTCCGCGCCCTCGGGCGCCGTCCAGACTCCCCGGTGACCATGCCGTCGGATCCCCCCTCCGCCGGCACCGGGACGGCGCCCGCGACTATCCTTGCCGGCACTTGCGGGCGCCGGCGTTCCCGCCCATGAGTTCCCTGTGGTGACTTCGGCCGGGCCTTCGGGTCCGGCCGTTTTCTTTGCGACCGCCGCGGACCCTCACCCGGCGTGCCGTACCAGCATGCGGTTGATGCCGTGAAACGCGGCGAACACGGCGCGGACCTGGCCGGCGAACCCGGCCGGGTCCGGCAGCGCGACGCCGGCCGCCGCCATGTCGGCCCGGATCGCCGCCACCGTGCGTCGCCCGTCGACCCGGGCGACGATCGCCGGTGCCAGGGCCGGCAGCGGCGCCCGGTAGGCGGCGCCGGCGATCTCGGCCTGCAGGGTGCCGCCCGGCTTCAGGCCCCTGGCGGTCGCCGCCGGGTCGAGGCCGCGCAGCGCCAGCACGCAGCCGTCGGCCCCCGGATCGGCCTCCGCGACCGCCGGACGGTCGGCGTGTCCGGCATACAGGACGTGCTTGGTCATGGCGGTCGACAGCCGCTCCGCCAGGGCCGCCCGCTCGACCGCCGGCAGCGCGGCGGCGCGTCGGCGCAGCGCCGGGTCGGCCAGATAGGTCTCGGGGGCGTAGCGCGCCGGCTCGATCCAGGCCAGCGGTGCCAGCCCGGCGCCGGCCAGCAGGGCCGACAGCTCGGGCACCCGGTAGGACCGGTCGCGGCGGTGCAGCAGCAGGTCGTAGAGATGGGCGTCCTCGCCGCCGCGGTGGTCGGCCAGCAGCGGGTTGCGCTTCAGCAGGTGGCTCGACGGCAGTCCGGCCAGCAGCTTGCGCACCGCCGCCAGGCGCTGCGGGTCGGGCAGGTCGTCGGCCAGCTGGGCGAGCGCCTCCTGCACCGGGTACACGCCGGCCCGGCCGTAGGTGCCGTACAGCATCAGGCCCATGCCGCCGGTCGGCGCCAGCTGCGCCGCCAGCGCCGCCAGCCCGGCCTCCGGGCTGGCCAGATGGTGCAGCACGCCGCAGCAGTCGATGTAGTCGTAGGGTCCGGGCGCCAGCGTCCCGACCTCCTCGAGCACCCCGGTCACGAACCGCATGTTGGCGAGTCCGCGCTCGGTGGCCCGCGCCTCCGCGATCCGGCGCGAGGCGGTCGACAGGTCGAGATAGACCACCTCGGCGTCGCTCGCGCCGGCGGTCGCCAGGTGCTGGGCCAGCATGATGGCGGCGTCGCCGGTGCCGCCGCCCGCCACCAGCGCCCGGAACGGCCGGCCGAGGTCGAGCCGGCCGCCGAACACGAAATGCCGGATCTCGTCCAGGTCGCTGGGCGAGCCCTCGACCAGGCGGCGATGCTCGTCCCGCGGGTCGCGGTGGGGGTACGGGTAGGCCTCGTACTGCTCGCGTACCCGGTCGTCGGTCGAGGTCATCGCTGCCCGGATGTCACGCTCAGAACGCCAGGTCCGGCGCCGGCCGCACCACGCCGACCAGCCGGCCCGCCCAGTTGCGGATCGGCGGGGTCAGCGCGTTCGCGAGGCGGCGCTGGGCGTCGGCGTCGAGCACGCCGAGGTGCACCAGGATGGCGCCGAACGCGGCCTGGGCGGCGCGGCCGGTGCCGTCGTCGACCTTCAGGCAGATGCCCAGCCCCCGGTCGATCGCGGCGCCGGCGAACACGCCTTCCGCCCCGCTCTTCAGCAGGCAGCGGGTGCCGGTCTCGGCCAGGACCGTGCTGTTGAACCGGTCGGTGCCGCCGATCAGCAGCGGGTGCTTGGCGCAGGCGGCGACGATCCGCTCGACCGCGGCGCGGCGGCCGGCGGACAGGCCCGCGGGATCGGCGAAGCGGGCCATGGCGGTGGCGAGCCCCTTCAGCGGGACCCCGTACACCGGGATGCCGCAGCCGTCGTAGCCGGTCGGGACGCCCGACAGGTCGCAGCCGCTCATCTCGGCCATCACCGCCTTCAGGCGCTTCTGCACCGGGTGGTCGTCGCCGGTGTAGCCCTTGGTCGGCTCGCCCAGGTGCACGGCGGTGGTCAGCATGCCGCTGTGCTTGCCGGAGCAGTTGTTGTGCGCCCGGGTCGGGGCGGTGCCGGCCTGGATCAGGGTGCGGGCCGACGGCTCGTGGCCCGGCATCTGCGGGCCGCATTCAAGGTCGTCGGCCGACAGCCCCATGCGGCCCAGCCAGGCGACCACCCGGTCGACATGCATCGGCTCGCCGGAATGGCTGGCGCAGCACAGGGTGACCTCGGCGTCGTCCAGGCCCTGGGCCTCAGCCGCTCCGCTCTCGAGCACAGGCAGCGCCTGGATCGGCTTGATAGCGGAGCGGCCGTAGACCAGCCGGTCGATGTCGCCCCAGGACGACACCGCCCGGCCGTCGGCGTCGACCACCGCGGCGATCACCCGGTGGACGCTCTCCACCATCCCGCCGCGGGTCACCTCGACGGCGATCGGGGCATCGGGGCGGCCGGCGTGTACGCGCAGGACCGAGCCGTCGGGCGCGGCGATCGGGGAAATCTCGTTCATGGCTCCAGGACTCCGCAGATGGGGGCCTCACCTTGCCTCGACGCCCGCGGTCGGGCAAGGTCGCGCGCCATGCGTGGATACTTCGGAATCGGGGCGGAAGACATCAACAAGGCGATGAACGTCGCCGCGCTGATGCGGACCGCCCACGCCTTCAGCGCCAGCTTCGTGTTCTCGATCGGCCGGGTGCACGCCGGGGCCCAATGGGGGCGCGTGGACACCTCCGACGCCACCGGAAGCCTGCCCTACTACGAGTTCGGCGAACCCGGGGCGGTGATGCTGCCGAAGGGCTGCGAGCTGGTCGGCATCGAGATCACCGACGACGCGATCCCGCTGCCCAGCTTCCACCACCCGCGGCGGGCGGCCTATGTGCTGGGCCGCGAGCGCGGATCGCTCTCGGACGAACTGCTGGCACGCTGCGACCACGTGGTGAAGATCCCGTCGCGATTCTCGATCAACCTGGCGGTCGCCGGGGCCATGGTGATGTACGACCGGATGCTGTGCATGGGGCTGTTCGCGCCCCGCCCGCACCGGCCGGGCGGCCCGGTCGAGCCGGTCCCGATGCCGCAGTTCGGCCCGCCGCTCTGGGTGAAGAAGGAGCGCAAGCGCAACGCCCGCGCGACCGCGGCGCCGCGCGTCGAGCTGTAGGCCCGGCCGGTCAGATCTTCAGGAACGGATTGAGCAGCCGGCCGATCGGGCCGGTCAGCGACAGCGGTCCGTCGATCACCGAGAAGCAGATGCACTCGCTGTCGGCGGTCGCGACCGGCCGGTGGTCCAGGTCGCTGCTCGCGGTCTCCACGTCGCCGCGCCCGAACCGGCCGGTGGCGTCCTGGTACGCGCCGCGCAGGACCAGCGTGGCCTCGGTGCCGGCATGGGTATGGGCGGGTATGGCCGCACCCGGGCGCACCCGGATCAGCGTGGCGCGCGCCGTCCCGCTGCCGATCGACAGCGGCAGTTCCCGGATCGTCGGGCCGCGCCACTTCCAGGGCAGGCCGGACAGGTTGCCGCCCAGGTAGTCGCGCAGGGGAGCGGGAATCGCGTGCAGGGTCTCGTCGTCGTAGGCGACGGCGGCCGATGGCTCGGGCTCGGCTCCAGGCTCGTCGAGGCGGGCCAGGGTGGCGGCCAGGGCGCCGGCGCTCATCGGAGCCGGCTCGATCGACGCCGTCAGGGCGCCGCCGACCGCCTCCAGCCTGGCGACCTCGGCCCGGCACCGCGGGCACAGGGCGAGGTGGGTGGCCACCAGCACGGCATGGGCCTCGTCGAGCCCGCCGGCGGCATAGGCCAGCACGGCCTCGGACTCCGGGTGAAAGGTCGGGGCGGTATCAGTCAAGGTCGTCGATCCTCTCGCGCAGCCTCTGCATGGCCAAGCGGATCCGGGACTTCACCGTGCCGAGCGGCAGGCCGCTGCGTTCGGCGATTTCCCGGTGCGATTGCTCCTCGAAGTACGCAAGCCGGATCAGATCGGATTGCTCCGGCGGCAGAGATTCGATGGCGGCGCGGACCCGGCCCTCGATCTGGCCGGTCCAGACCGTGCGGTCGGCGTCCTCGGGGGCGTCCGGCACCAGGGCGGGATCGTTCGGGTCGAACTCCGGCCGGCGCTCGCGCCGCAGACGGTCGATGCGCCGGTTCCGGGCGATCGTGAAGATCCAGGTCGAGGCCGAGGCCTGCCTGCGGTCGAAGCTCGCGGCCTTGCGCCAGATCGTGAGCATGACTTCCTGCACGACCTCCTCGGCGGTCGCAGGATCGCTGCCCAGCCGCATCAGATAAGCCTTCAGGCGGGGCGCGAAATGCGCGAACAGCTCGGCGAAGGCGGTCCGGTCGGCCCGCACCGCGATCGCTTCGACGAGCCCGTCGTAGATGTTCGCGGCGGTGCTCGAAGTGGTCGTGGTCTCCATCGGGCGACTTTGCGGCAGGCATCGGCCGCCCGCAACCGGCCTTGGCACCCTCGGCGTAGCCTATACCCGCAGCGGCGGTTCCGGCGAAAGTCATGCCGTTGCCTTGATGTCGCCCGATCGCCCGCATTGAATTCCGTTGCTGGGAATGGCATGCCATCCTTGGCAGCGTGATATGGGACGGACGTGCGAGGAACCATGCGGCGGATGCGCGCGAGGGCTATCGGCTCTCTGGTATGGCTCGGTCTGGTGGCGGTCGGCGGCGGGGCACTCGCGCAGACCGTGATCCCGGGCGGCGAGAATGGCGACTGGAAGGCCTACACCTTCAAGAAGGGCCAGGCGACGGTCTGCTACATGGCGAGCGCGCCGAAGAAATCCGTCGGCGACTACAGCAAGCGGGACCCCGCCTTCGTGCTGGTCACCAACGATCCGACCACCGGCGGGCGCGGCGAAGTCAGTTTCGTGGCGGGCTATCCCTACAAGGACGACAGCACCGTCAGCGTGGCGATCGGCGGTCGGACCTTCGACCTGTTCACGGCGGCCGACAAGGCGTGGACCCAGGGCCCGGAGGACGACCGCGACATGGTGGAGGCGATGGTCAACGGCGCCGACATGGTGGTGAAGGGCATCTCGTCGCGCGGCACCGAGACCACCGACACCTATTCGCTGATCGGCTTCACCGCCACCAAGAAGACCATCGACAAGACCTGCCCGAAATAGCCGGCGGAACCAGCGGAACGCTTGCGTCGCGGGCCTTGCCGACGCATATGTGTCGCCATGTCCGATCTTGCCGCGACCCCTGATACGAGCGCGACCGAAGCGCGTGCCGAACTGCTGGCCTTCGCCGGCCGTCCGGCCGTCGCCGATCCGCGCCCGGACCTGATCGGGCTGGAGCGCGATGCGCTGGCGGCGGCGCTGGCGGAGATCGGCCTGCCGAAGTTCCGGGCCGGCCAGATCTGGCATTGGCTCTACCACCGCGGCGTCACCGATTTCCAGGCGATGACCACGCTGGCGAAGCCGCTCCGCGGCCGGTTGGCGGAGACCTTCCGGATCTCGCGACCGGCGGTGGTGACCCGCCAGGACAGCGTCGACGGCACCATCAAGTGGCTGCTGCGGTTCGCCGACGGCAACGAGGCGGAGGCCGTGTTCATCCCGGAGGAGGATCGCGGCACGCTCTGCGTCTCCTCGCAGGTGGGCTGCACGCTGACCTGCTCGTTCTGCCACACCGGGACCCAGCGCCTGGTGCGCAACCTGACGCCGGCGGAGATCGTCGGCCAGGTGCTGGTCGCGCTCGACCACCTGGGCGGCTATCCGACCAGCCAGCCCGACCGCCGTCTCACCAACATCGTTCTGATGGGCATGGGCGAGCCGCTGTACAATTTCGACGGCGTGGCCTCGGCGCTGCGGATCGTCATGGACGGCGAGGGCATCGCCCTGTCGAAGCGGCGGATCACGCTGTCGACCTCCGGCGTGGTGCCGATGATGGCGCGCTGCGGGGCCGAGCTCGGGGTCAACCTGGCGATTTCGCTGCACGCCACCACCGACGCGGTCCGCGACGAGCTGGTGCCGATCAACCGCAAATGGCCGATATCCGAGCTGCTGGACGCCTGCCGGAGCTATCCGGGCCTGAACAACGCGCGCCGTATCACCTTCGAATACGTCATGCTGGCCGGCGTCAACGACGCGCCCGAGGACGCCCGGCGGCTGGTCGCGCTGATCGACGGCATCCCGGCCAAGATCAACCTGATCCCGTTCAACCCTTGGCCGGGCTCGAACTACGTGTGCTCGGACGACGACACCATCGAGCGGTTCGCCCAGGTGGTGCTCAAGGCCGGCTACGCCTCCCCGGTGCGCACGCCGCGCGGCCGCGACATCCTGGCCGCCTGCGGCCAGCTCAAGAGCGAGAGCGCCAGGCTCAACCGCCGCGAGGCGCGTGCCGCCGCGGCCGAGTGACCCCGGCTTTTCCCGCGGTCGCCGGATCCTAGTCGAGCGGCGGCCCCTCGGTCTCGCGCTCCGGTTTGCCGACGGTCTCGATCCGGTAGCCCACGCCCTTCTCCGGCGGCAGCGGCGACAGGTGGCTCAGAAGGCCGTGCCGGCGGGCCTCCAGAAGCAGGCGGCCGATCGGCTGGAACAGGGTCTCGCCACCGCCCTCCGGCGGCGGCTGCAGCTGGACACGGATGCTGCGCGGTTCCGTGAAGCGGTTGCGCTCCAGCATCCGGCGCACCGACTCCTCGGCATGCAGGCGGTCGAGGCCGCGCAGATCCAGTTCGTAGTCGGCGTCCGCGCCGGCCGCGGACAGCCTTCGCAACAGGCGTTCGGGGTCCATTCCCGCCTCCTCTCGGCGCCCCTCAGGTAGCGCGGTCCGGCGCGGGCGACAAGCGGCTCGACGGCGGTCGCCGGTCGGCCGGACGGTTCCGGCCCGGAAGTCGCCGAATCGCGAACGGTTTCGGTCCGGCCCGTATTGAATGGTCGCCCTGCCCGCCTTATCTTCTCAGCATCTCCGACCGTGTCGGCACAGCATGAGGTTTCAGATGGACTATGATCGCAAATACATGAGCCGGGCCGACGCCGATGTCGCGCACTACGACGTCGGGCTCCGCCAGTACATGCTCGGCGTCTACAACCACATGGTGGCGGCGCTTGCCTTCACCGGCCTGGTCGCGTTCGGCACCACGCTGCTGGCGGTCCAGGACGGCGCGCTGACCGGCTTCGGCCAGGCGATCTACCTGTCGCCGCTGAAGTGGGTGATCATGTTCGCCCCGATCGGCATGGTGTTCCTGCTGTCGGCGCGCGTCAGTTCGATGTCGCTCGGCGGCGCCCGGATCGCGTTCTACGTGTTCGCGGCCCTGATGGGGCTGTCGCTATCGTCGGTGTTCATGGTCTTCACCGGCGAGAGCGTGGCGCGGGTGTTCTTCATCACCGCCGCCGCCTTCGGCGGGCTCAGCCTGTACGGCTACACCACCAAGCGCGACCTGTCGGGCTTCGGATCGTTCCTGATCATGGGGCTGTTCGGCATCATCATCGCCTCGATCGTGAACATCTTCCTGGCCTCGACGGCCCTGCAGTTCGCGATCTCGGTGATCGGCGTGCTGGTGTTCTCCGGCCTGACCGCCTACGACACCCAGCAGATCAAGGAGATGTACAACGAACTCGACGGCTCGGACGTCGCCGGCAAGAAGGCGATTATGGGTGCGCTGAGGCTGTACCTCGACTTCATCAACCTGTTCATCATGCTGCTGCACCTGTTCGGCAATCGCGAATAGCGCGGCCGCCGCGACACGATCGGAGGGCCCCGCCGGGAAACCGGCGGGGCCTTTTTGTTGAGCCGTAGCCGAGACTGCTTAGGCTTTGGGCTGACTTGCGGATTCCGAGCCGATACAATGCCCGCAACTGGGCGGGGCCGGTGAGGGCGAGGGATGGCGCAGAGTCTCTACGAGGTGCATACGCTGAAAGGGGGGCAGTGGGTCATCGACTCCACCTACCCGGACCGCGAGTCCTCGATCGAGGTCGCCAAGCAGTTGCACGGCGAGAAGCGCTTCGACGGCGTCAAGGTCATCCGGGACACCTTCGATCCCAAGACCGGCGACGGCAAGGAGATCGTCGTCTACGACACTTCGAAGGCGCCGCGCGAGAAGTCGGCGGCGCCCCCGCCGGCCGCCGCCAAGGCGGCCGAGGCGGCGGCCGCAGTCGCCGCCACGGGCTCGGCGCCGTCGCGGCCGGCCGGCAAGCCCAGGAAGGGCCGGAACCAGGACGTCTCGGTCGCCGTGAAGGCGATACTGTGGCTGACCGTGATCCTGGTCGGCGGCCTCGGCGTGCTGTACCTGGTGTCCAAGGCCGGCGACTTGATGGGCAAGGGGTTCTAGCCCTTCGCGGCCCTCGCTTCGCGAGGGCACCTCAGGATGTGGAGCCCGGACGGACGAGCGGCTTGCGCTCCACATCCTGAGGCGCCCCGCGACAGCGGGGCCGCGAAGGGCTACGGCCACGGCATCTCCCAGCGCTTCATCCCGGCCTTCTCGAAGTATTCGTCGTAGTCGGTCGGCGGGCCCGCGAGGTTGTGGATCAGCCGCACCAGGCTGTACTGCATGGCCGGGATGGCGATCGGCGGGTTCCAGTCGCGCGGCATCGGCAGCAGGCAGCGATGCCGGTCGACCGCGACCACGGTCTCGCGGTATATCAGGCGTCCTTCCAGAAAGATGTCGAGATAGCGCGTGCGGGCGTTCTCGGTGGCGAACGGATTGCTCGCCGGCAGATCGTAGGCGCCCTGCTCGACCAGGCCGTAGGCCATCGAGATCGCCAGGTCGGGCCGGTAGCTGAACGCCACCAGGTGCTCGTCGGACTGCAGTCGGTCCCGGCCGCCGTCGTCCTTGAGGGTCTCGACGATCCTGTGCCTGAAGGTCGGCCGGAACAGGATCGTCCAGTCCTGGACGCTGCTGCCGGCGACGATCTCCAGCAGGTCGCGAAGGTTCATCGCGGCCCCCGCTTCAGGTCGATTCCAGGCGTCGGTCGTGCGGGTCGCGCTTCGGCCATTCGGGCAGCCGCTTGCCGGTCACTTCCTCGAGCGAAGTGCGGGCGTTCTCGATGATCATGCGGGACTTGGCGGAGATCCGCGGGCTGTCCTCGATGGCGGAGACCACCTCCGGCTGCGAGATGATGAGCATCAGCTCGTCCAGGCTCTCGCACAGGTCGGCGGCGCCGGCGATGATGCGGGAATTGCCGTCGCGCTCCTCGGCCTTTCCGGTCCAGGACATGGTGCCGACCTGCTGGGGGGCGCCGCCCCGGCTGTACGACCACAGCTCTCCGTTCGGGCGCATCTTCCAAGGGCCAGGAGTATAGCGCGGCACGATGAATCTCCTCACCTAGACGGTCGATGGTACCGAGCACCAAGGTCGACCACAACTGCCTCCCCGGAACCGGCCGCGGCCGGTTCCGGCGGGTGGATTCCTAAAGCGCACGGCAGTTGCTACCATGCGAGTCGGAAACCGAGTCACGGCGAACGGCCGGCGGGGAGGCGAGGACCGTGCAGCGACTGATCCTGGCACTGATGGTGGTGGCGACGACGACGGGATGCGGGGTCGACACCCTGCTGCAGACGCCGGGCGACCGGCGCGAGGAGGTCGCGGCCGCGGTCGCCGAGGCCCTGGAGGCCGAGAAGGGCTGGCAGACAAGGTTCGTCGAGCGCCGGACCGAGGCGATGCTGGCGGAGCAGCAGGAGGTCGCGGCGCGCACCCAGGCCATCGATCAGCGCACGAAGCTCCTGCAGGACCAGCTCGACGACGTCGCGCGCCGGGTGCCGTCGATCGCCGACGCCGGGTTCGGCCGGGCGCAGTCCGCGCCGGCTCCCGCAGTCGGAGTGGCCCGTGCCGAGGTCGATGCGCTGCGCCAGGACCTGGAGGCGATGACCGGCGCGGTGGCCCAGCTGCTGGGCGAGCGCGAGCGCAGCGAGGCCGAGACGAACGCCCGGTTCGAGCGTCTGGAGCTGCGGACCAGCAGCCTGGCGTGGCCGGACGACCGGGGCGCCGAGCAGGGGGTGCACCTGGCGTCGTACCGGACCCACGAGAATGCCCTGCAGGGCTGGGAGGTGCTGCAGAAGCGCCACCGCGCGATCCTCGGGGCCGAGACTCCGACTTTCGTCGAAGTGGAGACCGTCGCCGGGCGCTATGTCCGGCTGTTCGTCGGCGTCGGCCACGCCGAGAGGGTTCTTCAGGGCATCCGGGACGGTGTGCGCAGCGGTGGCGACTACGCCATGGTGCTGCCGCTGCCGGCGGCCGGTCCGGGCAGCTGAGAGCTTGAGAATTTGTTCCGGCGGCGCCGGGCTCAGCGGCGCGCGGCGGTCGCGGCGGCCGGCGCGACCGCCGGTTCGGCCGGGAACAGCACCGTCACCGTGGTTCCCGCACCGGGCGCGCTTTCCAGCGACACGGTCCCGCCGTGCAGGTCCATGAAGTGCCGGACCAGCGGCAGGCCGAGCCCGGCACCGTCGTATCTCCGGCCGAAGCCGGCGTGCAGCTGCGTGAAGGGCTCGAAGGCCGAGTCGATCAGATGGTCGGGAATGCCGATGCCGCGGTCGACGACCCGCAGCCCGTTGCTGGACCCGGCCTCCACGTACTGCACCAGCACCTCGGCCCCTTCTTGCGAGAACTTGATGGCGTTGCCGACCAGGTTGAGGATGATCTGCCGCAGGCGCTGCATGTCGGCATGCAGCGGCGGTGCCCCGGCCGGGACCTCGTTGCGCAGCCCGACCCCGGCCTCCAGGGCGCGTTGCCGCAGCATGCGGAAGCAGCCCTCGACCACGGATATCGGTGCCACCGGCGCCACCGTCAGGTCGATCTTGCCGGCCTCGACCCGGGCGATGTCGAGAATGTCGTTGATCACCCCCAGAAGGTGCTGGCCGCTCTGCCTGATGTCGCGGGCGTAGCCGGTGTAGCGCGGCCCGAGCGGGCCGAAGCGCTCCTCGGCCATCAGGTCGGCGAAGCCGATGACGGCATTCAGCGGGGTGCGCAGCTCGTGGCTCATATTGGCCAGGAACGTGCTCTTGGCGAGGTTCGCGGTCTCGGCGGCGATCTTGGCGGTCTGCAGGTCGCGGGTGGCGCGGCGCAGTTCGGTGATGTCCGTGTAGGTCGTCACGAAGCCGCCGCCCGGCATCGGCTGGCCGCGGATCTCCAGCACGGTCCCGTCGGGCCGGATGCGGGCGACCGCGTGCGGCTCGAACCGCCGGGCGGCTTCCAGCGCCCGCGCCACATGGGCCTCGACGTCGACGTCGCCGTACTCGCCGCGCTCGGCGTTGTAGCGGATGAACGCCTCGAACGGATCGCCGATCCGGAACCGGTCGCGGGGAAACCCCAGCAGGTCCAGGAACCGCGTGTTGAAGGCCCGCGCCTTCAGGTCGGCGCCGACCACGCTGATGCCCTGGGCCATGTTCTCGAACACGGTCTCCAGCAGCGCGCTGTTGGCCGCGACCGCCCGCCGCGCCGCGACCTCCTCGGTCACGTCGGTGCTGGTCCCGCGATAGCCGACGAACCGGCCGTCGCCGTCGAACACCGGCTTGCCGCTGGCCCGGAAGTGGCGGAGCTCGCCGGACGGCCGGCGGAACGCGTATTCGAAACCGTGGAACGGCCGGTGCGCCGCCATGTCGTCCATGTGCCGGCGCCAGGCGTCGGCGTCCTCGACATGCGCCGCCTCCCGGCGGGACTTCCCCAGCAAGGTCTCCTTCGGCGCGCCGATCGCGCGCTCCACCCGGTCCGAGAAGAACGAGAAGCGCAGCTGCTCGTCGGTCTCCCAGATCCAGTCGGCCGCCATGTCGGCGACGTCCCGGAACCGCTCCTCGCGCTCGTGGATGGCGCGCTGGGCCAGGGCGAGGCGGAGCTGCGTGCGCTTGCCGAGGGCCAGCACCAGCGTCGCCAGCACGACGGCCAGCCCCGCCAGGCCGGCACCGACCAGCCGGGCGATGCTGCGCGCCAGCTCGCCGAGCTGCCGGGAGAACCGGTCCTCGATGTCCGACAGGCGGGCGTCGACCGTCTCGACCTCGGCCAGCAGCCGTTCGCGCGCCGGCCGGTCGGCCGGCATGTCGGCCCAGGCCCGCTGCAGCTTGCCGGCCAGGGCGTCGATCCGCAGCATCTCCAGGTCGGCGTCGCGCCACAGCTGGGCGGCCGGGTCGAGCAGGGCGGTGGCGCTGAAGATCCGGTACATCCAGGCGATGCCGGCCGCGTCCTCGGGGTGGATGTTGCCACCGATCAGGAACGGATAGCTGTTCCCGACGGGCAGGTCTGGCTGCTCGAGGATGTCGCGCGCGATTCCGAGGCTCGCCGGCAGGTAGATGTCCCGCCGGTAGCGATGGAGGTCCTCGGGCGACCCGGTGGCCGCGTAGCGGCGCAGGGATGCCACCCCGCTCAGATGGCCCTTGGCGTAGTAGGTCGCGCCGCCGCTGTAGCTGCGGATGATGTCGACGGCCGCGATGCCGCCGATGCTGGCGGTGATGAGAACCGCAAGGATCAGCAGCATCGCGCCGATGAAGATCGTCAGGGTGCGCGAGGTCGAACTGGGCATGTCGCATCGTGGTTCCGGATCGGCCTTGCAGGATGAACGAAACCGATTGTCGAATCGTTAATGTCGACACGCTTCGGTAGCAGGACGTGCCGATGCCGAGGGGATTGAGCCGCGGTGGCGCCTGGGCACAATGCCGGCATGGATGCGGCACCCACCTACACCGCGGCCGAGTACCGGGCCGACCGCGCGGTGCATCTGGCCGGGCTGGTCGCGGCACCGGCCGCCGTCGGATTCCTGTTGCTGACGGCGCTGCTGGCGGGCAAGGGCCCACTGGCGATCCTCGGTGTCTCGGTCTACGGGGCGGGCCTGCTGACCATGCTGGCCTGCTCGGCGCTGTACAACCTGCGGCCCGGCTCGCCGTCGAGCGAATGGCTGCGCCGCTGCGACCACGCCGCGATATACGCGATGATCGCCGGCACCTACACGCCGTTTACCCTGTTGTGGCTGCCGCGCGACTGGGGCTGGCAGTTCTGCCTGGCGGTCTGGTCGGTGGCGGCCTTCGGGATCGCGCTGAAGCTCGCCTGGCCGCGCCGGCTCGAGCGCCTGTCGATCGCCCTGTACCTGGCGCTCGGCTGGTCGATCCTGCTGGTGATCGGGCCGATCACGGCGGCGCTGCCCGCCGAAGCCGAGATCCTGCTGGTGGCCGGCGGCGTGCTGTACAGCCTGGGGGTGGTGTTCCACCTGTGGCGGCGCCTGCCCTACCAGAACGCCATCTGGCACGGATTCGTGCTGGCGGCCGCCGCCTGTCACTTCGCGGCGATCGCCGTCGGGCTGGCCGGCTGACCGCCGGCTGACCGGTTCCCGGGCGGTTTTGATCCATCGCAAGGACCGTCGGACCGCCGGGCGGGCATGATCCGTGCCGGTCCCGGGGCGGACATCCGCCCGGGCAGGCAAGCGGAGGACGGTCATGCTCGGCACGCGCTGGTTCGAGGAACACGCCAAGCTGTTCGGCTGGATGGCCGGGCGTCACGATGTCGACTGGACCAGGGTGGACGGGCCGGCCGGCGCCGTGGCGGTCCGCCATGCGGTCAACACCTGCCTGTCCTGCCGGGAGGTCGAGACCTGCCGGGAGGCCCACCGCGACCCGCAGGCCGCCCCGGCGCCCGCCGATTTCTGCCCGAACGCGGCGCGCTTCGCTTCGTGGTCGCGCGGGGTCGCGCCGGCGGAGTGAGCGCCCCGACGCTCAGGCGCCGGGGCGCCGCCCGAACGACGACGGCCGCCGGAGGACCGGCGGCCGTCGGGCCTCGCTGAAGGTCGGGCGATCAGCCGAACAGGCTGCTCGAATACTGGTAGGTGGCGTCGGCATGGGCCGCCAGGTCCTTGGCGGACAGGCCGGGGACGCTGCCGCCGGCCGCGTAGTCGATGTCCTCGTCGCCGTCGAGCAGGAACAGCTGCCCCTCGCCCGGGCCGAGGTCGGCGTTGTGGTTGTTGCCGGCCTTGATCGAGACCGCCAGCAGCTCGTAGTCGTCGTAGTGCTGATCGACGAAGCTGCCGATGTTGACGTCGTCCAGGTCGCTGATGCCGCCGTTCCAGCCGTCGACCTTGACCTTGAGGATCTCGCCGTCGTCGTCCTGCAGGTAGAACACGACGTTGGAGATCGCCTGCGCCTGGCCCTTCTTGTTGAGGAACTCGGCGAACTGCTCTACCGGCTCTTCCGGGGCGTTGGCGATGCCGGTGACGGTGATGTCGACGCTGGCGGTGTCGTAGCCGCCGTTGCCGTCGGCGATCTGGTACACGAAGCCGTCGGTGGCGGTCTCGCCCGCGTCCAGCGCGTCGAAGGCGCCGTTCGGGTCGTATTCGTAGCTGCCGTCGGCGGCCACCGTCACCAGGGCGCCGGAGCCCAGGGTCACGGTCCCGCCGACCGCCGAGGCGTCGCCGTTGACCGCCGCGACCTGGATGCTGTCGAGCCGGTCGACGTCGCCGTCGTTGTCCAGCAGGCTGCCGGTGATCGCGGTCGCCTCGTCGGTGGTCGCGGCGTCGTCGCCGGCGGTCGGGTCGTCGTTGACGCCGGTGATCTCGACCGTGAAGGCGGCGTCGTCCGAGCCGCCGTTGCCGTCGTCGACCGACACGGTGAAGGTCTGCGCGACGGTCTCGCCGACCGAGAGCGAGTCGGCGCCGCCGGCGTCGAGCAGGTAGCTGCCGTCGGCGTTGACCGTGACGGTGGCGCCGCCGTCCAGCACGACGGTCTGGCCGACCAGCCCGGAGTCGCCGTCGACCGCGGTGACGGTCGCCCCGTCGGCGATGCCGTCGGCGTCCGCGTCGGTGGCGTCGAGGTCGACGTCGTTGGCGAACAGGTTGCCGGCGGCGCTGCCGTTCTCGACGGTGGCGGCCGCGTCGTCGAACGCGTCGACCGCGAACGGCGTGAAGCCGTACAGCTTGTCGGAGGCGCTGCGGTCGCCGCCTTCCTCGCCGACCGAGGTCTGGCGGACCGCGACGCCGCCCAGCGCGATGTCGTCCAGGGTCAGGCCGCGCAGGCTCGACGACAGCGTGAAGCTGGTGGACTGGATGTCGTCGCCGGCGGCGCCGGCGGTGCCGAACTCGATGCCGATCTCGTAGGGCCCGTCCGGCACGCCGGAGACGGTGGCGCCGTTGCCCAGGTTGGTGACGCTGCCCGACTGGTCGAACTCGGTGATGTCGCTGCCCGACACCGCCAGCGAACCCAGCAGGCCGTCGTCCGCGACGTCGAGGAACAGCGCCCGCAGGTCGCCGATCAGGTTGTCGGCGTCGCCGGTGTTGCTGATCGTGAAGGACAGCGAGCCGTCGGCCTGCTCGTTGACGGTTACCGTCGCCGGCGCCATCGCGTCGTCGCCGGTCTGGGTGTCGAGGGTGAAGGTCAGCGAGCGCATTGCACGTCCCCGTCTTGCAGCGGGAACCGGACCGGCGTTTGTGCCGGAGCGATGCGGCGACGGCCCCCACGGCCGACTCCGTCACTGTCCCGCAATTCCCGGGAGCGAATATCGGAGTATTTAGTTGGGATTTTATGTATAGATTGTTTGGGAATTGTTTGGAGGGGGCGTGAGCACCGGACCGAAGGCGCATGTGCTCGTTGTCGAGGACGATGCGCCGAGCCGCGCGATCCTCGCCTATCTGGCCGAGGACCAGGGGCGGGCCCGGGTCTCGCAGGCGGCCTCGGCGCGCGAGATGCACGCGATCCTGGCCCGCGACGCCGCCAACCTGATCATCCTCGACCTGAACCTGCCCGACGAGAGTGGGTTGTCGCTGGCCCGCCAGTTGCGCACCCGATCGGAGGTGCCGATCATCGTGGTCACCGGCGACGACTCGCGGGACACCCGGCTGGCGGCCCTCGAAATCGGCGTCGACGACTTCCAGACCAAGCCCTACGACCTCAAGGAACTGGGCCTGCGCATCCGCAACCAGCTTCGCCGCTCGATGGCGATCCGGCGTCCCGGGCAGCTGGAGAGCTCGGCCCGGGTGGCGTTCGCGGGCTTCGTCCTCGACCACAGCGAACGGATCCTGGAGCGCGCCGAAGGCCCCGCCGTCCATCTGACGCCGAATGAGTTCATGATCCTGGCGGCGCTGCTGCGGCGGCGGAACTCGTCGGTGTCGCGGGCCAGCCTGCTGGACGCCATCGGCGACTCCGGCGACGGTCCGTCCGACCGCGCAGTCGACATCTACATCAAGAACCTGCGGGCCAAGATCGAGAGCGATCCGCGGACCCCGGTGATCATCGCCACGGTCCGCGGCTTCGGCTACCGGCTGGTGGGCTAGGGATTCAGCACCTCGGCCGCCGCCGCCAGCCCGGCCGCCTCGTCCGGCCGGCCGCCCAGGTCGCGCACCGCCGACGCCAGGTGGTGCAGGTCGGTCAGGATGTCGCCGTCGCTGACCGCGCCCATGGTGCCGATCCGCACCATCCGGTGCTTCAGGTCCTCGAACCGGGTGCCGGCGACGATGGTGTTGTAGCCGTCGGCCAGCCGGTCGATCAGCGCGGTCGCGTCGATCCCCTCGGGCGCCAGCAGGACCACCAGGGTCGGGCTCGGCGTGCCCTTCGGGAACACCGAGAAGCCGAGGGCGGCGGCCCCTGCGGCGAGCGCCGACGACAGCCGCCGGTGGCGGGCGAGGGCGGCGTCGAGGCCTTCCTCGCCGATCATGGTCAGCGCCTCGTGCAGGGCGTTCATCATCGACACCGGCGCGGTGTAGGTCGGCTCGCCCTTGTCGGCGTTCGGTCGCATCCGGGTGTAGTCGAAATAGCTGCGCGGCCCACGGTCGGCGCGACTGACGACCTCCCAGGCCTTGTCGCTGACCGAGGCCAGCGCCAGGCCCGGCGGACACATCAGTGCCTTCTGCGAGGCCGAGACCACCACGTCGACCCCCCACTCGTCGGCCCGCATCTCGGCGCCGCCCAGCGCGCTGACCGAGTCGACCGCGAGCACCGCCGAGGTCTGCCGGACGATCGCGCCGAGCGCCTTCAGGTCGGTCAGCGCGCCGGTCGAGCTCTCGCTGTGGACCGCCAGCACGGCGGCGTACTCCTTGGCCTTCAGGGCGCGCTCGATGCCTTCCAGGTCGACCGGCGAGCCCGGCGGGGTCGCGACGTCGTCGACCTCGGCGCCGATCGCCTCGGCCAGCCGGCGGAACACCGGCCCCCACTGGCCGTTGTTGGCGACCAGCACCCGCTGGCCCGGCCCGGCGACGTTGACAACCGCCGACTCCATGGCGCCGATGCCGGTCGAGGCGAACACGTAGGGGGCACTGCCGGGGCGCCCGATGATCGGCCTCAGCCGGGCCTGGATGTCGCGGAACCGCGCCAGGAACTCGGGGCCGCGGTGGGCGACCACCGGCTGGGCCATGGCGCGCAGGACGCGCTCGGGAACGGCGGTCGGGCCGGGCAGGCGCAGGCGGTAGGGCACGGCGTCGCCGGAGATCGGAAAGCGGGCGTTCATGATGGCGGGGACCTTCGAGATTGCAGCGCGCCATCGAAGCAGGCCGCGGGGGGCGGCGCAATTGCGCGTTTACGCGGATCGGCCGGCGCCGCGCAATTTCCGGCGCTGCGGCAAGTACTGAATCGCAAGGGTTCGGTAACCAATGTATGCCCAAATCGTAGACTACAGGGCGCTCACCTGCTGCGACCCGACAAGAGGAACACACGGTGGCGGATCGATACGACTTCTCGCGGGTCAGCATCCTGGTGGCCGACGGCAACCGTTTCATGCGGCAGACCATCAGCCATCTGCTGCGGGCCTTCGGCTTCAAGACGATCATCGAGTGCGACGACGGGGCCGACGCCTTCGAGCAGATGCGCGCCCAGGCGGTCGACATCATCATCTGCGACGCCATCATGGATCCGCTCGACGGCCTGGATTTCACGCGGCTGGTGCGGCAGGCGCCAGACTGCAAGGCGCACGAGGTCCCCGTCATCCTGCTGACCGGCCATTCGGAGCATTTCCGGGTGCTGCAGGCGCGCGACCTCGGGGCCAACGAGTTCCTGGTCAAGCCGGTGTCCGCCGACACCCTCTGGCGGCGGCTGGTGCATGTGGTCGAGGAGCCGCGGGCGTTCGTCAGGGCCGGCCGGTTCGTCGGGCCGGATCGCCGCCGCCACCGCGAGGACGACTTCGAGGGCGTCGAGAAGCGGGCCGGCGGTGCCGTCGGCACCCTGTCGCAGGCGGAGGTCGCGGCCCTGCTGGGCAACGACAACGACGGCACGGCCGAAGTAACCGCAGCGGGAGCCGTCGGATGAACGTTGTCATCACGCCGCCGAAGCAGACCCTGAAGCAGAAGGCCAAGGTCAAGGGCCGCTCCGGCGCCGGCATCAGCCACGAGGAGGCGATCGAGCTGGGCGACGCGGTGCTGGCGGAGCGCTTCGACGAGGCGCGCGCGGAGCTCGCCCGGCTGGTCGCAGAGGTCCGCGAGTCCGCCGCCGCCGCCGCGCAGCCGGTGGCCGACGACCGGGACCCGCTGCTCAAGCTCGTCCGGCAGATCGCCGACACCGGCGGGACCTTCGGCCATCACGCCATGACCAGGGTCGGCCGCTCGCTCGAGGGCTATCTGATGGCCCTCATGGGAACCGGCAGCCGGCCCGACGCGACGGTCGTCGCGCTCCACATCGAGGCGCTGGGCATGTTGCTCGGCCTCGATGCCCGCGGCGCGCTCGGCGACGGCGAGGTGCAGCTGCTCGACGGGTTGCGCAAGGTCGTCGCCAAGGCCCTGGCGCAGGCCGGTGCCGCGCCGCCCGCGGGCTGAAGCCGCGACCGCAGGCAATCCCCCGGTGACAATCCTCCGGGGACGGCGCGCCGGACGCAGGCTACAGTCTGCGCTCGACTGATATCTGAGGGACTGCAATCCATGGATCTGGGACTGAAGGGCAAGCGCGTCGTCGTCACCGGCGGGTCGCGCGGCATCGGCTACGCCATCGCCGAGGCCTGTGCCGCCGAAGGGGCGGCGGTGTCGGTGTGCGCGCGCGGCGCGGACGGCGTCGCGGCGGCGGTCGAGCGGCTGAAGCGGCATGGCGGGTTCGTGCACGGCCAGGCCTGCGACGTCGGCGACCCGGCGGCGCTCGCCGGCTATGTCGACGCGGCGGCGGCGGCGCTCGGCGGCCTCGACGTGCTGGTCAACAACCCGTCCGGCTTCGGCTCGACCGACGACGAGGACGGCTGGCGGAAGGGCATCGACGTCGACCTGATGGGGGTGGTGCGGGCCACCTGGGCGGCGCGGCCGCATCTCGAGAAGGCCGGCGGCGGGGCGGTGCTGAACATCTCCTCGATCTCCGGCGTCGGGCCGTCCGCCAACATCGCCTACGGCGCCGTCAAGGCGGCGGTGATCCAGCTGACCCAGAGCCACGCGATGACCCTGGCCAGGCAGAAGATCCGGGTGAACTGCATCGCGCCGGGCTCGATCGAGTTCCCTGGCGGCGTGTGGGCGCGCCGCAAGGCCGAGGCCCGCGAGGTCTACGACCGCACCCTGGCCAGCATCCCGTTCGGCCGCATGGGCCTGCCCGAGGAGATCGGCCGGGTGGCGGCGTTCCTGGTGTCCGACGCCGCGTCCTGGGTGACCGGCCAGACCGTCAGCGTCGACGGCGGCCAGAACCTGAAGTGACTCAGGCGCCCGGCGCGCAGTCGAGCAGCGGGCCGAGCTGGCCGACCCGGCGGCGGATCGTTGCGGCCCGCCGCAGCACGTAGTCGCCGGGCCGGCCGGCCGACCATTTCAGCGGGTTCGGCAGCACCGCCGCCAGCCGGGCCGACTCGCTCGCCGTGAGGTCGCGCGCCGGCTTGCCGAAGTGATGGCGGGCGGCGGCCTCGGCGCCGTAGATGCCGTCGCCCCATTCCACGACGTTCAGGTAGACCTCCAGGATCCGGCGCTTCGGCCACAGCAGCTCGATCAGCAGGGTCAGCGGGAACTCGATGGCCTTGCGCACCGGGTGCCGGCCCGGCCACAGGAACAGGTTCTTGGCGGTCTGCATGGTGATGGTCGATCCGCCGCCGGCCCGCTCGCCCTCGGCATAGGCCTCGACCGCCGCCGACAGCGACCGCCAGTCGATCCCCCAGTGCCCGCAGAACAGGTTGTCCTCGGCGGCGATCACCGCGCGCGGCAGGGCCGGGGCGATCTCCTCCAGCGCCACCCAGCGCCGGTCGACCGGCGCGTCGCGCAGCAGCATCAGCGGGGTCACCGGCACCGGCACCAGCCGGTAGGCCAGGACCAGCAGTACCGGCAGCCCGACCGCGACCGCCAGGGCGGCCAGGAACCAACGTCGAAGCGATCGCAGCATGCCGCGCGCGGACCCTCCTGGCGGGCGCGGTGCCGGCCGGAAGACGTTCCCGTCGTAACCCCGCGCGCGATCCCATATAAAGGTTGCGACGACGGCGATCCATGCCCCGGCACGGACCGGCCCGCGTCCGCACTGCAAGACCAGAAGGGCCGGAGCCGCCGATGCCGATCGATGCCTATCTGAACGGGACCAACATCGCGCTGGTCGTCCTCGCCGTCGTGATCGGCGTGCTGGTCGTCAAGGGTATCAAGATCGTGCCCCAGGGCGAGGAATGGACGGTCGAGCGGTTCGGGCGCTACGTGCGCACCCTGTCGCCCGGGCTCGGCCTGATCAACCCGCTGTTCAGCCGGATCGGGCGCCGCATCAACATGATGGAGACCGTGCTCGACATCCCCGAGCAGGACGTCATCACCCGCGACAACGCCTCGGTGAAGGTCGACGCCATCGTGTTCTACCAGGTGGTCGACGCCCGGCGCGCCGCCTACGAGGTGCGCGAGCTGGACCGCTCGCTGACCAACCTGGCCCTCACCAACATCCGCTCGGTGCTCGGCAGCACCGACCTGGACGAGGCGCTGTCGTCGCGCGACGAGATGAACCGCAAGATCCTGCACACCATGGACGAGGCGACCGATCCCTGGGGCACCAAGATCACCCGCGTCGAGATCCGCGACATCTCGCCGCCCACCGACCTGCTCGACGCCATGGGCGCGCAGATGAAGGCCGAGCGCGAGAAGCGCGCCCTGGTGCTGGAGGCGCAGGGCTACCGGCAGTCGCAGATCGAGCGCGCCGAGGGCGACAAGCAGGCCAAGATCCTGCAGGCGGAAGGCGACCTGGAGGCCGCCAAGCGCGAGGCCGAGGCGCGCGAGCGGCTGGCCCTCGCCGAGGCCAACGCCACCGAGTCGGTGGCGCTCGCCATCAACAAGGGCGGCCACGACGCGGTGAACTACTTCGTGGCGCTGAAATACACCGAGGCGCTGAGCGATTTCGCGCAGTCGCCGAACCAGAAGACGGTGTTCCTGCCGCTGGAGGCGACCGGGATCCTCGGGGCGATCGGCGGCATCCGCGAACTGCTCAGCGAGCTCGGACCGACGGGCGGCAATGGCGGCGGCGGTGGCGGCGGCACCAGCGCCGGCGCGCGCGCGGCGAACCGCCGCTCGGTGCCGTCCGGCGGAGCCGCGGCCCCGAGCGCCGCCGTCGCCCCGGCGAGTCCTCCGCCGGCCCCGCGCCGGCCGGCGCCCGGCAGCGATAAGGGCTGACGCCGGTGGCCGATTTCCAGCCCGAGGCCTGGCACTGGATCGCACTCGGGTTGAGCCTCGCCGCGCTCGAGATGGTCCTGCCGACCAACGTGCTGCTGTGGTTCGGGATCGCCGGCGTGGCGACCGGGCTGGTGGCCGCCGCGGTCGAGATCGGGGCGGCATGGCAGGCGGTGGTGTTCGCGACCCTGGCCTTCGTGTCGTACTTCCCGGTGCGCTGGGCGGCCCGCCGGCTGTGGAACGGCGACCAGCCGCTCGACGACACCCTGAACCGGCGCGGGCGCTCGGCGATCGGCCATACGGTCACGGTGATCGAGGCGATCGAGAACGGCTACGGCGCCGTCACCGTCGGCGACACCCGGTGGCGCGTCACCTGCAAGCAGGACGTTCCGGTCGGCCGCAAGGTCGAAGTCACTGGGGTCGACGGCACCACCCTGACGGTCAGGCCGATGCCGGCCCAGCCGGAAGAGTGATCGCGCCGGAAGCGTGATCGGGCCGGCGGGGGCGGAGTCCCGTCGCGCTTTCGCCGCAGTCGCGGCATAAACAGGGGACGGCGCCGGTCGCGGTGCCGGACGCAACCGCCGCTGTTCCAATCGCCGCCGGGCCGAGGCCGTGAGCCGACCGATCCTGATCCCGCTCTGGGCGCTGGCCCTGATGTTCGCCGTGCTGGCGATCCACCGCGGCGCGTCGCACCTGGTCCATGACGAACTGGCGGCGCAGAGCCGGGCCACGCTCGACCTCTACGTCGCCAACCTGCGCGGCCGGCTCGACAAGTTCCGCGCGCAGCCCACCCTGGTGGCCGAGCACCCGGTGACCCGGGCGCTGTTCGAGACCCCGGAGCCCGATCCCGCGGCGATCGCCGCCGCCAACCGGCTGTACGTCCGCACCGCCCGGGTGATCGGCGCCTCGGACGTCTACGTGATGGACGCCTCGGGGACCACGATCGCCGCCAGCAACTGGGACGACCGGCCGACCTTCGTCGGCCAGAACTTCGCCTACCGGCCGTATTTCATCGAGGCCATGCAGGGCCGGCTCGGCCGGTTCTTCGCGCTCGGCACCACGTCCAACCGGCGCGGCTACTACTTCGCCTTTCCGGTGCGCCGGGCCGGCGAGGTGGTCGGCGCGCTGGCGGTGAAGGTCGACGTCGAGGAGATGGAGCGGGTCTGGCACCGCCGCGACGATCACGTCCTGGTGCTCGACGACACCCGCATGGTGTTCATGTCGGACCGGCAGGACTGGCTGTACCGGCCGCTGGGTGCCCTTTCCGACGGCGAGCGGGCGCGGCTGTCCGAGACCCGGCGCTACGACCGGGTCGACCGCCCGCCGTTGCCGGTCCAGGAGGCCGCGGTGGCCGCCGCCGCACCGGTGGTGACCCTGGGCCGGGAGGCGGCGGACCGCTTCATGCGGCTCGAGGCCGACATGCCCGATGCCGGCTGGACCGTGGTGATGCTGGCCAGCACCGCGGCCGCCGACACCCGGATCGTCGCGTTCACGCTGATCGCCGGGGTCGCGCTGCTGGCGCTCTCCGGGGCATGGTGGGCGTCGGTGCAGCGCCGCCGGACCATGCGCGAGAAGCTGGAGCTGGAGGAGCGCAGCCGGGTCGCCCTGGAGCGGGCCGCCGCCGATCTCGAGCGCCGGGTCGAGGAACGCACCGCCGACCTCGCCACCGCCCGCGACGAGCTGGTGCAGGCCGAGAAGATGGCCGCCCTCGGCCAGATGCTGACCGGGCTCGGCCACGAGCTGAACCAGCCGATCACGGCGATCCGGTCCTATGCCGACAACACCCTCAAGCTGCTGGCCGCCGGCCGCATGCAGGCGGTGCAGGACAACCTGCGCACCATCGCCGACGTCACGGAGCGGGCGAACCGGCTGATCCGGCACCTGAAGTCGTTCGCCCGCAAGGGCCGGCTGACCCTCGGGACGACGCCGCTGGTCGGCGTGGTGCAGTCGGCGCTGCAGCTGGTCGCCCACCAGGCCCGCGATTCCGGGGTCGCGATCCGGGTCGGCTCCGGTATCTCCGGCACCGCCGTGAACGCCGATCCGGTGCGGCTCGAGCAGGTGTTCGTGAACCTGCTGACCAATGCCCTCGATGCGGTCGCCGGCGGCCGCGAGCGCTGGATCGTCATCGATGCGGTCGCCTCCGGCGATGTCGTCGAGATCACCGTCGCCGACAGCGGCCCCGGCATTCCGGCGGAGCGCCGCGACAGGGTCTTCGAACCGATGTACACCACCAAGGAACCCGGGGCCGGCCTCGGCCTCGGCCTGACGATTTCCTACTCGATCATGCAGGACATGGGCGGCACCCTGGCGGTGATCGAACCGCAGGGGCGAGCCGGTGCGGTGTTCCGCCTGACCCTGCGGGCCTGTCCGGCGGAGGTGGCGGCATGAGCGAGACCGGTACCGTGATCCTGATCGACGACGATCCGGACGTGCTGCGGTCGTGCGCGCAGTCGCTGGAACTGGCCGGGCTGGCGGTCGAGACCCACGAGCGCGCCGACCCGGTGCTGTCCCGGCTGGGGCCGGACACCGACGGCATCGTGGTCAGCGACATCCGGATGCCGGGGACCGACGGGCTCGCGCTGATGCGGGCGGCGCTGGCCGCCGACCGCGACCTGCCGGTGGTGCTGATCACCGGCCATGGCGACGTGCCGCTGGCAGTCGAGGCGATGCGGGCCGGGGCCTACGACTTCCTGGAGAAGCCGTTCGACCCGGAGCAGCTGGTGAACACCGTCGCCCGGGCGCTGGAGAAGCGCCGCCTGGTGCTCGAGCTGCGCGGCCTGCAGCGCGGCGATGCGGAAGGGACGGCCGACCCGGCGGCCGCGATCATCGGCGCCTCGCCGCGGATCGAGGCGCTGCGCCGGACCATCCGGTCGATCGGCCCGCGCAAGGTCGACGTGCTGATCACCGGCGAGACCGGCGCCGGCAAGGAACTGCTCGCCCGCACCCTGCACCAGAGCAGCGACCGGGCCGCCGGCCCGTTCGTCGCCATCAACTGCGGCGCGCTGCCGGAGAGCCTGATCGAGAGCGAGCTGTTCGGCCATGAGGCCGGCGCCTTCACCGGGGCCCAGCGCCGCCGCATCGGCCGGTTCGAGTTCGCTCATGGCGGCACCGTCTTCCTCGACGAGATCGAGTCGATGCCGCTGGATCTGCAGGTCCGGCTGCTGCGGGTGCTGCAGGAGCGCACCATCGAGCGGGTCGGCTCGAACCTGGCGGTGCCGGTGGACGTGCGGGTGATCGCCGCCACCAAGGACGATCTGCGCGAGCGGGCGGAGCGCGGCGGGTTCCGCGAGGACCTCTACTACCGCCTGGCGGTGGCGCCGATCGCGATCCCGGCGCTGCGCGAGCGGGCCGAGGACATCCCGGTGCTGTTCGAGCATTTCCGGCACCGCTACGCGGCCCGGCACGCGGTCGACGTGGGCCCGCTCGACCCGGCGCTGCTGACCCGGCTGCGGGCCCATCGCTGGCCCGGCAACGTGCGCGAGCTGCAGCATGCCGCCGAGCGGGCGGTGATCGGCCTCGACCCGCTGATGGCCGACCCCCGGGAGGCCGAGCCCGGCGGGCATGCCGGCCTCGCCGCCCAGGTCGACCGCTTCGAGAAGGCGGTGATCGAGGCCACCCTGTCGGAGACCGGCGGCTCGGTCACCGACGCCCA
The DNA here is from genome assembly GCF_040219615.1 of Thalassobaculum sp. Classification (GTDB taxonomy): domain Bacteria; phylum Pseudomonadota; class Alphaproteobacteria; order Thalassobaculales; family Thalassobaculaceae; genus Thalassobaculum_A. The sequence goes on along the minus strand of NZ_JAVJSE010000009.1, from coordinate 39,137 downwards.
TGCCCGGCTCGGGATCGGCCGCAAGACCCTGTACGAGAAGATGCAGCGTCTCGGCGTCGACCCGGACCGGTTCCGCGGCGGGCCGCAGGCCTGAGGGCAGGGAGGCGCAGGGCTTCCGGCGCGCTCGACAGCGGCGATTCCCGTCCCCATCTGGAGGGGAATGCCTCGCGGGCAAGCCGCGGCGCGCCGGTCCCGGATGGCGGTTCCGGGGTGGTCAGGCCGAGCCGTCGCCGGGCCGGCGCGGCTTCCCGCGGTGTCCGGACCCGGCTACACTGGCGGTCGGCCCGGGCGGGACCGCGACGAGACTGGAGAACGGCCGATGGCCTCGAACTACCGGTTCACGAAAGGCGGCAGCAGCGCCTTCCTGACGACGATGAAGTCGGCGTCAAGCCGCGGGCCAGGGCGCCGCAACATGACGGAAGTCCTGTCGGTAATGCGCGAGCTGGAGCCTGGCCCCATGTCGATGGAGCAGCTCTCGAAGCGGTTCCCGTTGGCCGAGAGCATCGTGTTCGGACTGATGAACGACCGCCTGCTGGAACACACCACGCATAACGGCGACCCGGCCGTCCAGCTGACCGAGACCGGCCGGGACTTCCTGAAGAGGAGCGCCGCGTTCTAGGCAAAAAAAATTTTCCGGGAAACTTACCATAGGGGGTGCGGGGATGGTGTTTTTTGGCGTTCCGCTGACGCTGTACATCCTTGTGGCCCTCTTCGGTAGCATGGCGGGCGGCGGCGAGCTCGTGTCGCGGTACCAGGATTCCCCGGTATCCGCGGTCAGGACGGCCCCGGGCCTCCTGTACATCGCGGTGAACGCGATGGCGGCGGTCGGGGCGCTGGTGATCGCCGGCCTGCTGGCGGCCGACCAACCCGGCGGCCGGGAGCCGGGTTTCGTTCTCCCGACGAAGGAACTCCTGAACCTCGTGCTGGTCGCCGGCTTCGGGTCGCTCGCGTTCTTTCGCGCCAAGCTGGTGACGCTCCGGGTCGGCGACAGCGATGTCGGCGTCGGGCCGAGCTTCGTGCTCGAGATCATCCTGAAGGCGGCCGACCGGGCGGTCGACCGTGAACGCGCCGAGCCGCGGGCCAAGACGATCAGCGAGATCATGGCGTCGGTGTCGTTCGAGGAAGCGAAGATCGTGCTCCCGTCCTACTGCTTCGCGGTAATGCAGAACGTTTCGGTCGAGGAGCAGCAGCGGGTCGCGCTGGAAACCGACGCCCTGTCGAACGCGCAGATGCCGGACCGGGTGAAGGCCCTGAACCTCGGCCTGCTCCTGCTGAACATCGTCGGCGAGAAGGTGCTGCGCATCGCGGTGGAGAACCTGCAGCGCGAATTCACCGCGGTCGGTTCGATGCTGGTGGCGATCGACAAGGAGATGAGCAAGATCGACTTCGAGAAGGCGGCGCTCAACCTCGCCCCGCTGTGCGCCGAAATGGCGGAGATGGACGAGGAGGACCGGGTCGATTTCGGGTTCCAGGTCCAGAAGCTGCGGGGCGCCAGTCTTTCCGACCGGACACGCCGCTACCTGCTTGGCCTGCTGCTCATCCGGGCCTTCGGATACGAAATCGTCGAGCGGGCGATCACCGCGGTCGGGGCCGACATCCGGACCGCCGACCAGGCCGCCGACCGGGCCGCCGACCAGGCCGCCGGGCCGGCCGACGATCGGCCGCCGAACGAATGACCGTCGCCCGGCCCGGCATCGATCGAACGCCCGGCGGATGAGCCGTTCCGCGCCTGCCCGGCGGAGACGCGGCGCAGGCTGTGTGGAAACGCACACGGCGATCCCGGCGGCCTGTGCGGAATTCCACACGCTCGCGCTTCCCATTGCGCCGCAGCAATTTTGTTCTGCGGTGCGGGAAGTTTCTGCAACAAACCGTCATTTCCCGCCATGCCGGCAACGCCAGGGCCCGGGACGGCTTTGGTACGCCGCTTGCGCTTAGGGGCGCATAGAAACGCCGGCCGACCTGCGCCGGCGTCGGGATCCGACGGGAGGAAATCCATGCGCTACACCCTGACGGCCGCGGTCGCGGCGGCCGCCCTGATGGCCGTGTCCGGCCCGGCCTTCGCGAGCTGCGAAGCCGGCGAGACCGTGATCAAGTTCAGCCACGTGGTCGCCGCCAAGGGCAACCCGAAGGGCGAGGCCGCCACGCTGCTCGCCGAGCGCGTCAACAAGGAGATGAACGGCAAGGTCTGCGTCGAGGTCTACCCGAACTCGCAGCTGTTCGACGACAACAAGGTCCTCGAGGCCATGCTGCTCGGCGACGTGCAGATGGCGGCGCCGTCGGTGTCGAAGATGGAGGACTACTCGCTGGCCTTCCAGGTGTTCGACCTGCCGTTCATGTTCGACGACATCGCCGCGGTCGACCGCTTCCAGCAGTCGCCGAAGGGCCAGGCCCTGCTGCGCTCGGTCGAGGACAAGGGCCTGCTCGGCCTCGGCTACTGGCACAACGGCATGAAGCAGCTGTCGGCCAAGAAGCCGCTGCAGGTGCCGGCCGACGCCAAGGGCCTGAAGTTCCGCATCCAGCCCTCCGACATCCTGCAGGCGCAGTTCGAGGCGCTCGGCGCCAGCCCGCAGAAGCTGGCGTTCAAGGAGGTCTACGGCGCCCTGCAGACCGGCGTCGTCGACGGCCAGGAGAACACCTTCTCGAACATCTACACCCAGAAGTTCTTCGAGGTGCAGGACGGCATCACCGAGACCAACCACGGCATCATCGACTACATCGTGGTGACCTCGGCCGAGTTCTGGAACGGCCTGCCGGGCGACGTCCGCGCCCAGCTGACCACGATCTTCAACGAGGTGACCGCCGAGAAGAACACGCAGTCCCTGGAGATCAACAACCAGAACAAGCAGAAGATCATCGACGCCGGCACCACGGTCCGGCAGCTGACCGCCGAGCAGCGGGCGGCCTGGAAGGCCGCGATGAAGCCGGTCTGGGACAAGTTCGGGCCGAATATCGGCGACGACCTGATCCAGGCGGCGCAGTCGGCCAGCGCCACCAACTGATCGACCAGCCTCGCGGGGTGGCGGCACGGGCGACCGTGCCGCCGCAGCCGTGTCCATCCGGGCGACGCGCGGCCCGGGCCGCCTGACGGACGTCGCAACGACAACACGCGCTGTGTTTGGGGGGATTGAGCATGCAGGCCGTCTCGGACTGGGTCGACCGCATCGAGCGCGCCATTCTGGCGTTCCTGATGGCGACCATGACGATCGTCACCTTCAGCCAGGTGATCGCCCGCTACGTCTTCAACTCCGGCTGGGTCTCGGCGCTAGAGCTGACGACGATCTGCTTCGCCTGGCTGGTGCTGTTCGGTTGCTCCTACGGCCTGAAGATCGGCGCCCATCTCGGGGTCGACGCGCTGATCCGGCTGTTCCCGAAGCCGGTGTTCCGCGGCTTCGTGCTGCTCGGCGTGGCCTGCTGCGTGATCTATGCCGGGATCTTCTTCTACGGGTCCTGCGGCAACCCGTTCGTCACCGGCAAGCTCTGCGGATCCGGCTACGTCGGCAAGATGGCCAAGATCGGCCTGCGCACCGAGGACCTGCACTGGCCGCGCTGGGCGGTCTACTCGATCCTGCCGATCGGCATGGTCCTGTTCGCCTTCCGGGCGATCGAGGCCGGCTGGGCAATCGTCACCGGACGCCGCGAATCCCTCGCCGCCGGCCATGAAGCCGAGGACCTCGTTCGTGAGAACGAAGGCGTCCTCAAGGGCTGAGCGGGGAGAAAAATTATGGAATCGCTCGTTCTCTTCGCGATGGTCCTGGGGCTGCTGTTCCTGGGCGTGCCGATCGCGATCTCGCTCGGGCTCGCCAGCCTGACCGCGATCATCCTGTTCTCCAACGACTCGCTGGCCTCGATCGCGCTCAAGTTCTACGAGAGCTCGGAGCACTACACGCTGCTGGCGATCCCGTTCTTCATCCTGGCCTCGGCCTTCATGTCGACCGGCGGCGTGGCGCGCCGGATCATCCGCTTCGCGATCGCCACGGTCGGCTCGTTCCGCGGCGGCCTGGCGATGGCCGGCGTGTTCGCCTGCATGATGTTCGCGGCACTGTCCGGGTCGTCGCCGGCGACGGTGGTGGCGATCGGCACCATCGCGATCGCCGGCATGCGCCAGGTCGGCTACTCCAAGGAGTTCGCGGCCGGCGTGATCTGCAACGCCGGGACGCTGGGCATCCTGATCCCGCCGTCGATCGTGATGGTGGTCTACGCCGCCGCCACCGACGTGTCGGTCGGCCGGATGTTCCTGGCCGGCGTCATCCCCGGCCTGGTCGCCGGGCTGATGCTGATGGTCGGTATCTACATCGCCGCCCGGATCAAGAACCTGCCGGCCCAGCCCTGGGCCGGGCTCGGCGAGATCGGCGACGCGCTGGCCGACGCCTCCTGGGGCCTGTTCCTGATCGTGATCATCATCGGCGGCATCTACGGCGGCGTGTTCACGCCGACCGAGGCGGCGGCGGTGGCAGCGGTCTACAGCTTCCTGATCGCGCTGTTCGTGTACCGCGACATGGGGCCGCTGAAGGGCCAGCCCTGGCGCCGCGGCGACGAGGGGATCGGCGCGGCGGCCGGGCGGAACCTGTGGCTGGTCGCCACCCGGTTCCTGCCCGCCTGCTTCCACGGCGAGACCCAGAAGGTCATGCACGACGCGGTGAAGACCACGGTCATGCTGATGTTCATCATCGCCAACGCCCTGCTGTTCGCCCATGTGCTGACGACCGAGCGGATTCCGCAGTCGATCACCGACTGGATGCTCGGGGTCGGTTTCAACTGGTGGACCTTCCTGCTGGCGGTCAACCTGCTGCTGCTGCTCGGCGGGCAGTTCATGGAGCCGTCGGGGCTGCTGCTGATCGTGGCGCCGGTGGTGTTCCCGATCGCCGTGCAGCTCGGGGTCGACCCGATCCACCTGGGCATCATCATGGTGGTGAACATGGAGATCGGCATGATCACGCCGCCGATCGGGCTCAACCTGTTCGTCACCTCGGGGATAACGGGCATGAGCCTGGTCCAGGTGGTGCGGGCGGCCGCCCCCTGGGTGATGATCCTGTTCCTGTTCCTGATCCTGGTGACCTACGTGCCGGGCCTGTCGACCTGGCTGCCGACCACCCTGATGGGGCCGGAGATCGTCACGCGCTGAGGGTCGCTGCCCGGGCGCCGGTTCCGCCGGTGGGTTCCGGAGCCGGGCGCTGGCGCGCCCCCGCCGGAATGACGAGCGGCAAAGCGAGAGCTTCGGCGTGCACCGCCCTTCCGTCGTCGTCCCGGAGGACCTGCGCAAGCAGGTCGCTCCGGGATCCACGGGGCGGTGGTCCGCCGTCGGCTGCTAGTGGCGACCGCGCATGTAGTGGCGTTCCGGCCGATAGCCGACGTGCCGCAGCAGCGAGCGGAACTGGCTGCTCAGCCGGCGCAGCAGGACGCCCAGGGAGTCTTGACCGAGTACCTCGTTGATCCGTGCCATCGTCTCTTCCTCGAACCCGTCGAGTCCTCCCTCGCCCATGCAAATGGTGCGCCGAATTTCTTAATGAACGGAAAACACGCCGGAAATTTGTTCGGGACCGGGCGAAAATCGCCAGCAGGCGACCGCCGCGCCGAATTTCGACGCTAGCCGGCCGGCAAGACCTGCCGCGGCCGCAACGGTCACCGACGGTGTCAAGGCCCCTCCCCCTGGAGGGAGGGGCCCCGGATCAACCGCCGAACCTGGCCTTCGCCTCGATGCGGCGGCGGTGCAGCACCGGCTCGGTGTAGCCGCTCGGCTGCTCGCGGCCCTTGAACACCAGGTCGCAGGCCGCCTGGAAGGCGACGCTGTCGTCGAAGCCCGGGGCCATCGGCCGGTAGGCGGGGTCGCCGGCGTTCTGCTTGTCGACCACTGCGGCCATGCGCTTCATGGTCTCGGCCACCTGGGCCTCGGTGCAGATCCCGTGGTGCAGCCAGTTGGCGATGTGCTGGCTGGAGATCCGCAGGGTGGCGCGGTCCTCCATCAGGCCGACGTCGTTGATGTCCGGCACCTTCGAGCAGCCCACGCCCTGGTCGACCCAGCGCACCACGTAGCCGAGGATGCCCTGGGCGTTGTTGTCGAGCTCGGCCTGGATGTCGGCCGGCGTCCAGTTCGGGCGCTCGGCGACCGGGATCGTCAGGATGTCGTCCAGCTTGGCGCGGCCGCGGCTGCGCAGTTCCTGCTGGCGGGTCGCCACGTCGACCTCGTGGTAGTGGGTGGCGTGCAGGGTGGCGGCGGTCGGCGACGGCACCCAGGCGGTGCTGGCGCCGGCCTTCGGGTGCCCGATCTTCTGCTCCAGCATGGCGGCCATCAGGTCCGGCATGGCCCACATGCCCTTGCCGATCTGCGCCTTGCCGGTCAGCCCGCACTCCAGGCCGATGTCGACGTTCCAGGCCTCGTAGGCCTGGATCCAGGCCGAGGCCTTCATGTCGGCCTTGCGGATCATCGGCCCGGCCTCCATCGAGGTGTGCATCTCGTCGCCGGTGCGGTCGAGGAAGCCGGTGTTGATGAACACCACCCGCTCCCGGGCGGCCCGGATGCACTCCTTGAGGTTGACGGTGGTCCGCCGCTCCTCGTCCATGATGCCCATCTTGAGGGTGTTGCGGGCGACCCCGATGGCGTCCTCGACGCGGGCGAACAGCTCGTCGGCGAAGGCGACTTCCTTCGGCCCGTGCATTTTCGGCTTCACGATGTAGACCGAGCCGGCGCGCGAGTTGCGCAGCGGGCCGTTGCCGAGCAGGTCGTGCTTGGCGATCACCGAGGTGAACAGCGCGTCCAGGATGCCCTCGGGCACCTCCTTGCCGTCGCTGTCGAGGATCGCGTCGATGGTCATCAGGTGGCCGACGTTGCGCACCAGCATCAGCGACCGGCCGTGCACGGTCAGTTTCGAGCCGTCCGGCGCGGTGTAGCTGCGGTCCGGGTTCAGCCGGCGCTCGACGGTCTGGCCGCCCTTCTGGAAGCTCTCGGACAGGTCGCCCTTCATCAGGCCGAGCCAGTTCCGGTAGACCAGCACCTTGTCCTCGGCGTCGACCGCGGCGACCGAGTCCTCGCAGTCCATGATGGTGGTGATCGCCGACTCCAGGATCAGGTCGGCGACGCCGGCCGGGTCGGTCCTGCCGGTCGGGCGGCTGCGGTCGATCACGATCTCGGCGTGCAGGCCGTGGTTCCTCAGCAGTACCGAACTCGGCGCGTCGGCCGGGCCGTTGAAGCCGACGAAGCGCTCCGGGTCGGCGAGCCCGGTGACGCTGCCGTCCTTCAGGGTGACGGCGAGCTTGCCGTCCGTCACCGCATAGCCGGCGCTGTCGGCGTGGCTGCCCTTGGCCAGCGGCGCCGCCTTGTCCAGGAAGGCCCGCGCCCAGGCGATCACCTTGGCGCCGCGCGCCGGGTTGTAGCCGCCGCTGCGCCCGGCGCCGCCGTCGTCGGCGATGGCATCGGTGCCGTACAGCGCGTCGTACAGGCTGCCCCAGCGGGCGTTGGCGGCGTTCAGCGCATAGCGCGCGTTCATCACCGGCACCACCAGCTGCGGGCCGGCGATGGTTGCGATCTCGGCGTCGACGTTCGAGGTGCCGACCTGAAAGGCCGGTCCTTCCTCGACCAGATAGCCGATCTGCTTCAGGAACGCCTTGTAGGCCTCGAGGTCGAGCAGGGCGCCGCGGCGCTGCCTGTGCCAGTCGTCGATCTTGGCCTGCAGCGCGTCGCGCTCGGCCAGCAGGGCGGCGTTCTTCGGGGCGAGATCATGGACGATGGCGGCGGCGGCGGCCCAGAAATCCTCGGCCGATACCCCGGTGCCGGGCAGGGCCTCGGCGTTGGCGAAATCGTAAAGCGACTTCGCGATCTGCAGTCCACCAACCTCGACCCGTTCCACCATGCTGCGCGCTCCTTCGGTTCTGCCGGTTCCGGCGTGCGGCTATGAAACAGAACGTCGGATGCGCATCAAGCAAATTTGTGCACTGCACAAACAAAGATTTCGTTCCCGGCCGGAAACGGTGCCGAAAATTGCCGGGTTCGCGCGATCCGAGACGCAGTTCATTGCGGCGGGTCGGCGGTCGTCGGGCGGATCGCCGCTGCGGTCACCGCCCAGAGCGCCGCGAAGGTGACGATGGCGTTGACGGCGTGGCCGTACTCCCAATGCGCCCGCAGCGCCTTCCAGTTCGCCGGGACGCTCGTCCAGTTGCCGGTCGCCTGGTTGGCCGGGAACACCCAGACGAAGAAGATCGCCAGGCTCGAGGCGATCAGGAGGCCGCCGAGCAAGGCAAGGCCGCCGGCCCGGCGGTCGCGGCGCAGCGAGACCGCGAGGGCGATGTCCGCGGTCAGCGCCGCGATCAGGACCGCGCCGAGCAGTGCCCAGCCGCGATAGACCGCCTGCACGGTGACGTAGTCCGCCTGCGCCAGCGCCAGCTTGTTCGGCATCTCCAGCAGGTGTGCCGCACTCGGCACCATCGCGAGGGCGGTCAGGAGCACGGCGACGATGCGCAGGGTCGGGCTGTTCATGGCCATCCCTCGGGTTGCGTGTCCGGCACCGCAGCAGGAGGCTCGCGGTGCCCGGTCCGACAATCCTGGAATGGCCGGCCGACGGTCGGGTTCCGTGGCCGGGGCCGCCTATTCGGCGGCGTCGGCGTGGTCGTGCTGCGGCAGGCTGGCGGCGGTAAAGCCGCGCGACAGCATGTCCTCCATCACGCCGTCCTCCATCTCGATCTGCAGCACGTCGTTGAAACGGTTGAAGAACCCGCAGAGCGCGGTGCGCAGGGTCAGCTCGACGATCTGCTCCTCGGTGAAATGCCGGCGCAGCTCGGTGAACAGGGCGTCGCGAACCCGCTGCGGGTTGTCGGTCACCTGGACGGCGTAGTCGCGCACCAGATGGTCGACCGCGTCGAAGCCCGGCACGGTCTCGTCCAGGATGCGGTCGACCGACTCCGGCGCGACCCCGAGGTCGACCAATCGCGGCGCGTGATGGCCGACGCAGTAGGTGCATTCCATCAGCTTGGAGACCACCACCAGCGCGATCTCCAGATAGCGCTTCGGCAGCACCGCCTCGTCGGCGAAGGCCAGCAGCATTCCCATCAGGTGCTTCAGCGCCGGCGGCCGGTGGGCGAACACCTTCACCTGGTTGAGGAACGGACCGTAGTCGGTCGCGAACCGCTCGTAGACCGGGCGGACGTCGGCCGGCACCTCGTCGATGGATATGTCGCGGACCCGGGCCATGCTGCTGCTCCTGCGCTGATGGAATGCCGCCGGCGGACGCCAGCGACGATGGCTGTGCGGCCGATCTTAGCGTCCGGAGCGACCGGCGGTCCCTCGAATTGGGAACCACAACCGACGCGATCGTGAAATCGAGCAATTTAGCAATATGCATGATACCCTCGAAGTACACGAGAAACGTGCGCGCCGCAGGGAGAAGGCCCATGGCAGCGATCGACCGGCTGTTCACGGCACAGGACTTGACCCCGCACGGCTTCTGCCTGCTCTGGGATCCGGGCCTGATCTGGCTGCACTTCGTCGCGGACTCGGCGATCGCACTCGCCTATCTGGCGATCCCCGCGGCCCTGGCGGTCGTCGGACAGCGGCGTCCCGACCTCAACCCGTTCGGCGTGCTCTACTGGTTCGCGGCCTTCATCATCCTGTGCGCGGCGACCCACGTGATCGGGATCGTCACGCTGTGGCAGCCCTGGTATCTGCTGGCCGGCGCGATCAAGCTCGCCTGCGCCATTGTCTCGATCGTGACGGCGGCGCTGGTCTGGCGGATCCTGCGTTTCGTGCTGGCGGCGCCGAGCCGGTCCGAAATGCTGGCCGCCAACCAGGAGCTGCGGCATCTGAACGAGGTGCTCGAGGAGCGGGTGGCCGACCGCACCGCCGAGCTGACGTCCGTCAACGAGCGGCTGGTGGCGGCGGTCTACGCGGCCAGCCAGGCCGACCGCATCAAGGTCGACTTCCTGGCCCGGATGAGCCACGAGCTGCGGACGCCGCTGAACGCCATCATCGGGTTCTGCGAGATGCTGCTGGCCGGGATCGGCGGCGAGCTGCGTGACCGGCACCGCGGGTATTGCGAGAGCATCCATGCCGCCTCGAAGCAGCTGCTCGAGCAGATCAACACCGTCCTGGACCTGGGGCGCAACGGTCACGAGGCCGCCGCGGCGGCGCCGCGCCTGAACGAGCTTGCCGCTCTCTGCGAGGACGCGGCGGGCAGGCTGCGGACGGCGTCGCAGAGCGCAGGTGTCGCCGTCGCGGTCGAGGTGCCGCCGAACCTCGGCGTCTGGGCCGACGCGCAGGCCCTGAGCACGATCCTGGGCAACCTGATCTCCAATGCGATCAAGTATTCCCCGCGCGGGACCCGGGTGGTGGTCCAGGGCGATGCCGGCGCCGACGGCGTGACCGTCCGGGTCTCCGACCGGGGCCTCGGGGTCGACGCCGAGGACGTGCCGCGCCTGTTCGAGCCGTTCTTCCGGGCCCACGAACGGACCCTGCCGGCGGTCGGCGGCTCGGGGCTGGGGCTGACGATGGTCAAGCTGCTGGTCGACGCCCACGGCGGCCGCATCGATTTCCACAGCCGTCGGAACGCGGGCACCACGGTGTCGGTCTGGTTGCCGGGCGAACCCGGCGGTCGGGTCGGCGCGGTGCCGGGTGTTCTCGGTCCGTCGGAGACCGACGGATTTGCGAGCGGTCCGATTCCCGCGCAGCCTTAAGCTCGCGGCTCGGCGGTGCCGGGACGCGGCCGAGCCGACAGCCATAGAGCGGGAGCCGACCGATGAATTTCGAACCCTTCGTCACCTGCGCCGTCACCGGTGCGGGCGACACCGCCGGCAAGCATCCGGAGCTGCCGGTCACGCCGGCCCAGATCGCCGCCGCCGCGGTCGAGGCGGCGCGGGCCGGCGCGGCGGTCGCCCATATCCACGTGCGCGAGCCGGAGACCGGCAAGGGCAGCCGGCGCGACGAGCTGTACCGCGAGGTGGTCGAGCGGGTCCGCGACTCCGGCGTCGACGTGGTGCTCAACCTGACCGCCGGCATGGGCGGCGACCTCGGCTTCGGGCCGGGCGAGACGCCGCTGGAACTCGACGGCGAGACCACCGACATGGTCGGGCCGATGGCGCGGCTGTCGCATATCGAGGCGCTGCGGCCGGAGATCTGCACCCTGGACTGCGGCTCGATGAACTTCGGCGACGGCAACTTCATCGTCGTCAACACCCCGGACATGCTGCGGGCCAAGGCGCGGCGGATCATGGAGCTGGGGGTGAAGCCCGAGCTCGAGGTGTTCGACACCGGCCATCTCTGGTTCGTCGAGAAGCTGGTCGAGGAGGGGCTGATCGAGGGCACGCCGCTGATCCAGCTCTGCACCGGCATCCCCTATGGCGCGCCGTCCGACCTCGGGACCCTGCTGGCGATGGTCCACAAGCTGCCGAAGGGCTCGGTCTGGAGCTCGTTCGGGATCAGCCGGATGCAGCTGCCCTGGGTGGCGGCGGCGGCGCTCGCCGGCGGCAACATCCGGGTCGGCCTGGAGGACAACCTGTATCTCGGGCGCGGCGTGCTGGCGTCCAACGGCCAGCTGGTCGAGCGGGCGCTGCAGGTCCTGACGGGCATGGGCGCGAGGCCGCTCGGGCCGGCCGAGGTGCGCGCCAGGCTCGGCCTGCGCGCGCCGGCCTGAGGAGGCGGCGATGCGCAGCGAAATCCGCCGGGTCGCCCTGCTGGGCGCCGGGGTGATCGGCGCCGGCTGGGCCGCCCGGCTGGTCGAGAACGGCATCGACGTGGCGATCGCCGACCCGGACCCGGAGGTCCGCCGCAAGACCGAGGCGGTACTCGGCAACGCCGAGCGGGCGATGCGGGGGCTGTTCCCGGAGCCGCCGGCCCGGCGCGGCAGCGTCACCTACGCCGCCTCGGTGGAGGCCGCCGTCGAGGGTGCCGATTTCGTCCAGGAGAGCGCGCCCGAGCGCGAGGACCTGAAGCGGGCGCTGCTGGCCCGTGCCGATGCCGTCGCACCGCCCGACGTGATCCTGGGGACCAGCACCTCCGGCCTGCTGCCGAGCCGGCTGCAGGCGGACTGCGCCCACCCCGGGCGCGTGGTGGTGGGGCACCCGTTCAACCCGGTCTACCTGCTGCCGCTGGTCGAGGTCTGCGGCGGTTCCGCGACCGCGCCGGAGACGATCGAGGCGGCGACGGCGTTCTACGCCTCGCTCGGCATGCACCCGCTGCACGTCCGCACCGAGATCGACGGCTTCATCGCCGACCGGCTGCTGGAGGCGCTGTGGCGCGAGGCCCTGCACCTGGTCAACGACGGGGTCGCCACCACCGACGAGATCGACCGGGCGGTGCATTACGGCGCCGGCCTGCGCTGGGCGTTCATGGGGACCTTCGGGATCTACCGGCTGGCCGGCGGCGAGGCCGGGATGCGGCATTTCATGGCGCAGTTCGGGCCGGCGCTGAAGCTGCCCTGGACCAAGCTCGAGGCGCCGGAACTGACCGACGCGCTGATCGACCGGGTGTCGGAACAGGCCGAGGAACAGGCCGCGGGCCGGTCGGTCCGCGACATGGAGCGCAGCCGCGACGACGCCCTGGTGGCGATCCTGCAGGCGCTCGAGGGCCAGGGCATCGGGGCCGGAATCGAGCTGGCGCGATGGCGTGCGAATCGGCGGTCCGCGTCGGAATCCGGCTGATACCGGTCGCCGGCGCGGCACCCGCGGTAGCCGAGGGCGGTTGAACCTTCTCGCCAGGGTGCTACGATTTCGAACCAAACATCGAAAAACGGACAGACGCCGGCGCAACGCCGTGCGGACCGGCCCGTGCATCAAAAAAAGGCCGGGGGCATGGATCTCCGGCCATCGCAACAGGAGATTCGGGGATGACGACACACGACGAGATGGCGCGACTGCTGGCGATGGGGCGCATCGGTCGGCGCGATCTGATCAAGGGGGCGGCGGCGCTCGGTGCCGTCGGCGCGGCGGAGCGCGTGCTCGGCCGGTCGGCCATGGCTGCGACCCCGAACAAGGGCGGCGCGCTCAAGGTCGCGATCGGGGCGGGCTCGACCACCGACACCCTGGACCCGGCGACCTTCACCGACAGCTACATGCAGTCGGTCGGCTTCGGCGGCATGCGCAACTGCCTGACCGAGATCGACAACACCGGCAAGCTGGTCGGCGAACTGGCCGAGAGCTGGGACGCCTCGCCGGACGCCAAGACCTGGACCTTCAAGATCCGCAAGGGCGTGACCTTCCACAACGGCAAGTCGCTGACCGCCGAGGACGTGATCGACTCGATCAACCACCATCGCGGCGAGGACTCGAAGTCCCCGGCCAAGCCGCTGCTGGCGCCGATCACCTCGCTCAAGGCCGACGGCGACAACGTGGTGCTGACCCTCGAGGCCGGCAACGCCGACCTGCCGTACCTGCTGAGCGACTACCACATCGGCATCATGCCCTCGAGCGGCGACGGCAAGGTCGACTGGAAGTCGGGGGCCGGTACCGGCGGCTACATCATCAAGGCGTTCGAGCCGGGCGTCCGGTCCTTCCTGGAGCGCAATCCGAACTACTGGAAGCAGGGGCGGGCGCATTTCGACAGCGTCGAGATTCTGTCGATCATCGACGTGGCGGCGCGGACCAACGCGCTGACCACCGGCGAGGTCCACCTGATGGACCGCTGCGACCTGAAGACCGTGCATCTGCTGAAGCGCAACCGCGACGTCGAGATCTACGACGTCACCGGCACCCAGCACTACACCTTCCCGATGCTCACCAACCAGGCGCCGTTCGACAACAACGACCTCCGGCTGGCCCTGAAATACTCGGTCAACCGCGAGGAGATGGTGCAGAAGATCCTGCGCGGGCACGGCAAGGTCGGCAACGACACGCCGATCGCGCCGGCCACCAGCTTCTATGCCGAGCTGGAGCAGCGCGCCTACGACCCGGACAAGGCGAAGTTCCACCTGAAGAAGGCCGGGGCCGAGGGGCTGACGATCGACCTGTCGGCGGCCGACGCCGCCTTCGCCGGCGCGGTCGACGCCGCCGTGCTCTACAAGGAGCACGCGGCCAAGGCCGGGATCACCGTCAACGTGATCCGCGAGCCGAACGACGGCTACTGGTCGAACGTCTGGATGAAGAAGGGCTGGTCGGCCTGCTACTGGGGCGGCCGCCCGACCGCCGACTGGATGTTCTCGACCGCCTACGAGGCCGGCGTCGCCTGGAACGACACCTACTGGGAGCACGAGAAGTTCAACAAGCTCCTGGTCGCCGCCCGGGTCGAGCTGGACGAGGCCAAGCGCACCGACATGTATCGCGAGATGCAGACGATCGTGCGCGACGAGGGCGGCGTGGTGGTCCCGATGTTCGCCAACTACGTCGGCGCGTCGTCGACCAAGCTGGCGCACGACAAGCTCGCCGGCAACTGGGACATGGACGGCCACAAGGCGGTCGAGCGCTGGTGGTTCGCCTGACCTAGGCGGGGGACGAGGGGGTGGGGGCGATCCTGTCCATGGTGGCCCAGCGCCTGGCGCTGGGCCTCCTGACCCTGTTCGTGGTGTCGCTGATCATCTTCCTCTCGGTGGAGATGCTGCCGGGCGACATCACCCAGGCAATCCTCGGGCAGGGCGCGACCCCCGAGACCGTGGCGGCGTTCCGGCGCGAGCTCGGCCTCGACGTCCCCGCCCATCTCCGCTACATCGCCTGGCTCGGCGACATCGTGCAGGGCGACCTGGGGCGGTCGCTGGCCAGCAAGCGCGAGATCACCGAGCTGATCGCCGTCAGGCTGTGGAACACCCTGTTCCTGGCCGGCCTGGCGGCGGCGATCGCGGTGCCGCTGGCGGTTGCGCTCGGTATCCTGGCGGCGCTGTTCCGCAACGGCTGGTTCGACCGCGGCATCAACCTGGTGACGCTGTCGTCGATCTCGTTTCCCGAGTTCTTCATCGCCTACGCGCTGATCTTCCTGTTCGCGGTGCAGTGGGGCTGGTTCCCGTCGATCGTGAACGTGACGCCGGACACGCCGTTCTGGGAGCGGGTCTACCGCTGCATCCTGCCGGCGGTCACCCTGACCCTGGTGACCACCGCGCACATGATGCGGATGACCCGGGCGGCGATCATCAACCTGATGGCCAGCCCGTATATCGAGATGGCGCGGCTCAAGGGGCTGACCCGGTCGCGGATCATCCTGATGCACGCGCTGCCGAACGCCCTGTCGCCGATCATCAACGTGATCGCCATCAACCTCGCCTACCTGGTGGTCGGCGTGGTGCTGGTCGAGGTGGTGTTCGTCTATCCGGGCCTGGGGCAGCTGATGGTCGACTCGGTGTCCAAGCGCGACATCCCGGTGGTCCAGGCCGCCTGCCTGATCTTCGCCTGCACCTACATCCTGCTGAACCTGCTGGCCGACATCCTGTCGATCATCAGCAACCCGCGGCTGCTGCATCCGAGGTGAAGAGATGACAGCCGTGGCCCAATCCTCGCTCCGCCTGCTGCGCCGCAGCCCGTGGAGCGCCCGCTTCGGGATGGTGGTGATCCTCGCCTACGCGGTGACCGCCATCTTCGCGCCCCTGATCGCGCCCTACGGCGAGACCGAGATCGTCGGCATCGAGTACGAGCCCTGGAGCGAGGTGTACCCGCTGGGCACCGACAACCTCGGCCGCGACATGCTGAGCCGGATGATCTTCGGCGCCCAGAACACCGTCGGCGTGGCGTTCGCGACGACCGTGCTGGCCTTCCTGATCGGCAGCGTGGCCGGGCTGACCGCGGCGACCCTGCGCGGCTGGACCGACCAGGGGCTGAGCCGGCTGGTCGACGTGATGATGGCGATCCCGCCGCTGGTGTTCGCGCTGCTGATCCTGACCATCGTCGGCACCACCATGCTGAACATGATCCTGGTGATCGCGGTGCTGGACTCCACGCGGGTGTTCCGGCTGACCCGCGCGGTCGCCATGAACGTCGTGGTCATGGACTTCGTCGAGGCCGCCCGGCTGCGCGGCGAGGGCCTGTGGTGGATCATGCGCCACGAGATCCTGCCGAACATCATGGCGCCGCTGGCGGCCGAGTTCGGGCTGCGCTTCTGCTTCGTGTTCCTGACGATCAGCGCGCTCAGCTTCCTCGGCCTCGGGCTGCAGCCGCCGACCGCCGACTGGGGCAGCATGGTGCGCGACAACGCCACCCTGATCTCCTACGGCGACATCACCCCGGTGATCCCGGCGGCGGCGATCGCGCTGCTGACGGTCGGGGTGAATTTCGTCGTCGACTGGTTCCTGCACGAGACCAGCGGGCTGAAGGAGTGACCGATTTGAGCGCTCAGAACGAGCCCGATACCGGGGGCGACGACCTGCTGCTGCGGATCCGCGGCCTGAAGATCGAGGGCCGCACCGAGGAGGGCTGGAGCGAGATCGTCCACGGCGTCGACCTGGACCTCAGGCGCGGCGAGGTGCTGGGGCTGATCGGCGAGTCCGGGGCCGGCAAGTCGACCATCGGCCTGGCGGCGATGGGGTTCGCGCGCGACGGCTGCCGGCTGTCGGCCGGCACCATCGAGTTCGACGGCCGCGAGCTGCGGGCCGCGCCGGAGACCGCCAGGCGCAAGCTGCGCGGCAACCGCATCGCCTATGTGGCGCAGAGTGCCGCCGCCGCCTTCAACCCGGCGCACCGGCTGATGGACCAGTACTGCGAGGGCCCGGTCCAGCACGGCGTGATGGGGCGCGCCGAGGCCGAGAGCGACGCCATCCAGCTGTTCGAGCGGATCCGGCTGCCGGACCCCGAGACCATCGGCTTCCGCTATCCGCACCAGGTGTCGGGCGGCCAGCTGCAGCGTGCCATGACGGCGATGGCGATGGCCTGCCGGCCCGACCTGATCGTGTTCGACGAGCCGACCACCGCGCTCGACGTCACCACCCAGATCGAGGTGCTGGCGGCGATCCGCGACGCCGTGCAGCAGTTCGGCACCGCCGCCATCTACATCACCCACGACCTGGCGGTGGTGGCGCAGATGGCCGACCGCATCATGGTGCTGCGCCACGGCCTGCTGGTCGAGGAGGGCGACACCCGCAGCCTGCTGTCGGATCCGCAGGAGGACTACACCCGCGAGCTGCTGCAGATCCGCGAGTTCCAGGTCGACGAGCGCCGGCGCCCGGCCGACGCCGCCCCGGTGCTGGAGATGCGCGGCGTCACCGCCGGCTACGGCGCCGCCACCATCCTGCACGACGTGTCGTTCCAGATTCACAAGAAGCGCACGGTGGCGGTGGTCGGCGAGTCCGGGTCCGGCAAGTCGACCGCGGCCCGGGTGATCACCGGCCTGCTGCCGCCGACCGCCGGCGAGGTGCTGTACAACGGCGAGGCCCTGCCGCCGCGCTTCGACCGCCGGACCAAGGACCAGCTGCGCCGGCTGCAGATGATCTACCAGATGGCCGACACCGCGCTGAACCCGAAGCAGCGGGTGCGCGACGTGATCGGCCGGCCGCTGGAGTTCTATCTCGGCCTGACCGGGGCGCAGAAGCGCGAGCGGGTGCGCGCCCTGCTGGAGATGATCGAGCTGGAGCCCGACACCTTCATCGACCGGCTGCCGGGCGAGCTGTCGGGCGGCCAGAAGCAGCGCATCTGCATCGCCCGGGCGCTGGCCGCCGAGCCCGAGGTGATCCTGTGCGACGAGGTGACCTCGGCCCTCGACCCGCTGGTCGCCGAGGGCATCCTCAAGCTGCTCGACCGCCTGCAGGACGAGTTCGACCTCAGCTACATGTTCATCACCCACGACCTGGCGACCGTGCGGGCGATCGCCGACGAGGTGGTGGTGATGCACCGCGGCAAGGTGGTGGAAAGCGGCCCGAAGTCCGAGATGTTCACCCCGCCGCACCACGACTACACCGACCTGCTGCTGTCCTCGGTGCCGGAGATGGACCCGGACTGGCTCGACAGGCTGCTGGCCGAGCGCGCCGAGCTGGCGAGGCAGGGCCGGGTGCTGAAGGCGGCGGATAATTGAGGGGTGGGCGATTGGAGCCGGGAGGGGATTCGGTCTGGCGATACGGCGCGACCACTCCAGCCCGTACGCACACGTGTACCGCATCTAAGACTATTTAATACGCGCAACTAAACTACATCGACCTCAATTCCCTCGAAGCAATCGATCTCCCAATACTACGCCGCAGAGATATACCTGCATCCAACCAAAATACCACATTATAGAAATATCGATTCCCCGATTCGCTATATTTCTGCATCATTAATCCCAATCTCTCTTTCGGAAAACCCGCAATCATTTTTATCGCAACAGATCTTCGTTTGCGTTCATTCTCACCCAGCAACCAAGCTAACAATTGTGAATCCGAAAACGCAGAAAAACTTTTGTTGCTTAAGTTTCGGAGAATTGCACTCCAGAGATCGGTCGTAATATCAAGTGCTAACGTATCGCCTGTCCGACCAGAACTCAATTTGAGAATGATTTTTGCAATCCAGTCATACTTAATTTCCTCCCATTCTGCGGACAATAGACCTCGACCAAACGATTTCGGCTTAGCGCTGAGCTTTATAATTCTTTCAACATCATTCCAATCACCATGCCGACCCAAGAAGTCCACAATCTCACTATTGTACTTAATCTCTCCCATATCCAACTTTTCACGAATGAGATTCAATTCCCCCCTCGTGCCGCGACGGCACAAAATTTCAATTCCATCCTGCATCATCCCATCCCTAAGATATTTTTGTACTTTTTCATCCAGGGCGTAGGGTTTATCTACAGTTCTTGCAAGCCTTTCCTTTAGAAAATCCTCGAAATTGCCTTCGACCGCACGAACCAATTCACTCTTCGAACGACGAAAATACTGATCAAAAATCGCAAACGTCGCGTCTCTTTCATATACCCCTTCAATGGTCTGGCGCGCCTGAAGGTCCTCAAATGATTGTTCGCAAAGAAATTCATGTTTGTACTCCTCAAACTCCCTCTCCCCGACCCAATCTCGTGCTTCAGAAAAAAGGCCAGCTAAGCCCACCGACTGCGTAGGACGAACAATTATCTTTTTGGCATCATTCAGCGAAAAATCCTTCGTATTCTGCCTAATTATAGTAGCCGCTATCGCTCGAACGCGCGGAGCCTGGCAGTCGGACAACGTTCTCGCGTCGTCGATCCCAATCGCACGTCTCTTTAAGAGTTCTGTAACAATTAATATAAGTGTATTATCATAACGAATATTAAGACATTTTAACAACACTGTTGTCTCTATGGTATTCATTCTTTCTTTTATAAGGTTAACAACATCACCTGATGGGGCCGCGTCTTCGCGGTCAGCAATAAATATAAGTGCGTCCGTCAAACTATTTCTCGCCAAAAACTCGATCTTAGCCGTTACCGCACCTTTGGAAATCGTTGCTTCCGAGCTATCGATCTCTGATTCGATAAAGGTCAGATCATCTAGCGACCCAAGTCGACCTAAAAAATTCAACGCAGAAAGCTTCACCCCGCTGTCGTTGTCGGGTTCGAACCACCAATTCCTCAAAGCCTCTCGACTAGAATATGCTAGATTACTTCGCAAATCGGCATTCAATAGTATGAGGGCTTTAAACGCATTTGATTTTTGTCCATTGCTACCAATCACCGTACGCAATGCAAGGGTACCGATGAGGTCCCGACTTCCTTGCGAAGCCGCCCACAACCAGAATGGCACATTCTCGAACTCAAAACCTGAAAGACCCGCCTCCAGTAAGCATCTGCGCTCTTCGAACCCAAGTTCCGTATGCCGCAACTCCCGGTAAACCAAGTTGGCATCATGCACGCCCAGCGTCGCATCGTCATTTCCTGAACGCTTCAATGAGCAACCAATCAGTCGGAACCGCGCAGCCTCAGACGTAGTATAATTCTTATCTTCGTGCGTGGCTGGACGTGCTGCGAGCTCACTTATGAACATACGAGCCGGAGAAGAAAACAGGCTCTCTGCATCCGTAGCACGAGCCGGGCCTCGATCTTCTTCATTAGATACTTCCTTAACTTGCTCAAAATCCCTATTCTCGGTGTCGGATTCAATCTGCTGCGAAAGAAAATGTGCAATAATTGCCCTGAATCTTGTTTCAAACTCCCTCAGATCACTAAATGTTTGGTACGCTCCTCGAAATTCTTCGGTGAATTTTTTCTTAAATTCCAAAACCTTTGATAATTGCGGACCTACATCACGCAAATCATCTTGATTTATATTTTTGAATAGCAGTGAAATTTTTGGATTTCCTGTTTTGTCAAGTCGCTCTTGAGATCGCGTATACTCCTCCTCAAACCCAGATGTGGATTGACCTTCTGGGTCCGGTGGAGTGCCCCAGCGCTTCCAAAGTAAGCCTACAAAGTAGCCACATTGATCAAGATCTCTATTTATGATCGCCTGAGCGCGTCCATGTTGCGCTACCGTATCTTCCCATCCAACTAACTCAAAATGGTATCCCAATAGATTCGCATGATTTACATTCTCTTCATCAATTATTCGCGAAGCAGATTTTCGTTCATCTACCAAATCGCCTGGCGAAGCCAAGAATACCTTAATTATATTTCGTTGCACTACGTGACCTCAGGCTTCTACTGCGCGTGTTCCACAGTGTATCTCAAGGGTGGAGGGACAGTCCATCATTAGGAGACGGCACGCGGAGAACTTCTTCGACAGTGCCCTAAAGCAGATCGACAACCTCACGCACCTGATTCGCGTTCACGTCAATATACCGCTGCGTGGTTGAGATATGGCTGAGTCCCGCCAATTCAGCCAGCACGCGTACTCAGACGCCCTTGCTCGTCAGGCAAGTGATGTACGTCCTGCGCCCGTTGTGGGTGCTGGCCTCCCGCAGCCTGCAAGCCAGATAGTTATTGATGAAGAGTTGGCGGATCGTGTTGGCAGAGAAGTGCTCGCTCTCTTGGTTGGCGAGGAGCGGGCGCGTTGCGTCCTCCAGCCGGATCGCTGCCACGTAGTTCGCAAGGGCACGCAGTCGACGGGCGTTTAGGTGCACCGTTCGGGTCTTGCGGTCCTTCTTCTGCGAGATTTGTAGCAGGAGCTGATCGCGCACAGCGCCGTCGTCGCCGATCCTCAGCGCTTCAATCTCTTTTTCAGGATGCCCAGCCAAGATACTGGCTGACATGATCGTTTTGTCCCGCTCTGGATGACGTCGGGTGCTGCAGGGGCGTAGACTCGCCGGATCGAGGACTAAGGCTGGACATCAGACCCCACGCCCGATCGAAGCTCCCAACTCCCGCCCCCCCCTTCACGCAATCTCCGTCGACATCCCCAGCGCCGCCGCCTGCCTTACCTCGAACGCCCGCCGGGTCTCGTCGTAGCACTGCCCCCGGAAGCCGCCGCGCACGGTGCCGGGCTCGACGGCGCGGAAATACACCCGCCAGCTCTCCGGCAGGCGCACCGAGTCCGGTGGCGCCAGCCACAGGCGGTGCAGCAGGCGGCGGCGCCCGGGCTCCGCGAAGTCCTCGAAGGCGGTGCGCGAGTGCAGTGCCACGTGGTTGTTCATGATCTGCATGTCGCCGGGCTCCAGCCATAGGGCGAACATCAGCCCGGGGCGCCGCAGGATCTCGTCCAGCAGGTCGGCGGCCTCGCGCTGCTTGTCGGTCAGCGCCGGCACGCCCGCCAGCTCCTGCGCCGTGCGCACCCGGTTGCGGTTCCACTTGCAGAACAGCCGGCCGTCGGCGACGTCGAACAGCGGCTGCGGGTAGAACGGCGCCTCGTCCGGCGCCTCCTCGCCGTTGCGGCTGAAGTGGAAGGGCTGCAGCGCCACCTCGGCCAGGTCCGGGCGCTCGGCCGCCAGCACCTCCCAGGCGGTCACGCTGCTGGTCGCCATGCTCTGGCCGCCGGCCCGGGCCTTGTTGTAGCAGGCGAGGGTGACGAGGTCGCAGGTGTCGGCGTGGAAGTCGAGCTTGGCGTTCGAGTTGTAGCCGCGCCCGCCGGCCGAGCGGTAGTCCATGCCGGCGGCCCGCACGTCGGACAGGTAGTGGGTCGCCTTGCCCTGCGGCCGGGCGACCCCGAGCTGCAGGCCGATCGCCCAGCTCAGCAGCCGGAACTCGCCCTCGCCCAGGTCGTCGCGCGGCAGCCCGCGCACCAGCGCGACGCCGCGCCCGAACTGCGCCTCGCGGGCGGCGGCGGCGACGGTCGCGAGCCCGGGCCCGAGGTCGAACTCCTCGCGGCGGTAGTCGAGCAGGTCGCGCTCGGGGTCCCAGGCCGCCCTGACGGCGGCCGCGAGCTGACGGCGGTCGCGGTCGCCGAGGGCGAACACCCAGCCGCGGTCGCGCTCCAGATCCTCGGCCCGCCACGCGGCCGCCCTGTCGTAATCCCGCGGGAACTGCAACGCCCGGTCCCTTCGGCCGTCGTTTACCTCACGGCAATAGTCCCCGTGCGACTGTAGGCTTGCAAGGGGCGGCCCGGCTTCGTCACTCTTGCAGGCGCCCGCCGATTCGGGCGCCTCGTCGGGGACTACGAAGGGAACACCATGTCGCGACCGGTCATCGGCATCCTGTGCAACCGCTATCTCTCCGAGCAGCTGCGGGAGACCCAGCTGACCGGCCGCCGCAACATCGACGCCGTCGCCGTCGCGGCCGACTGCACGCCGGTGCTGATCCCGGCGCTGCCCGACGCCGTCCCGGTCGGCGACCTGCTGGAGGCGCTGGACGGGGTGGTGCTGACCGGCGGCCGCGCCAACGTGCACCCGCGGCACTACGGCGAGGAGCTGACCGACCGGCACGGCGAGATGGACGACGAGCGCGACGGGGTGGCGCTGCCGCTGGTGCGGGCCTGCATCGACGGCGGCGTGCCGATCTTCGGGATCTGCCGTGGCATCCAGGAGATGAACGTGGCGCTCGGCGGCAGCCTGTGCCCGGAGGTCGGCGACTTGCCGGGCCGGCACCGCCACCGCATGCCGAAGGGCTGCCGGGATCCGCAGATCATCTTCGAGCTGCGCGAGCGCATCCGCCTGCTGCCCGGCGGCGTGCTGGCCGGCATGCTGGGGACCGAGTCGATCGTCACCAACTCGCTGCACGGCCAGGCGGTCATGGAGCCGGGCCCGCGGGTGGTGGTGGAGGGCTGGGCCGCCGACGACACCATCGAGGCGATCTCGGTGGCCGGTGCGAAGACCTTCGCGGTCGGCGTGCAGTGGCATGCCGAGTATGACGCCGCGACCGACCCGGTGAACCGCGTCCTCTACGCCCGCTTCGGCGACGCCGCCCGGGCCTACCGCAAGCGCCGGCGGGCCGTGGCGGCCTGACCGAGCGCAGGCCGCGCGGTCCAAGGTTTCGGCCTACGGCTTCGGCGCGCGCACCAGCAGCGCCACCGCGGCGCCGGACAGCGCCAGCGCGGTGAACAGCTCGAGCGACAGCACGTAGTCGCCGGTCCAGTCGCGCAGCGCGCCGGACAGCACCGGGCCGATCGCCTGGGCGGTCACCTGGATCGACAGCGCGACGCCGCGGATCGCGCCGTAGCTGCGGCGCCCGAAGCAGTCGGCCCAGGCCACCGGCAGCGCCACCACCAGCCCGCCGATGCCGAGGCCGTACAGCGCGCCGCCGGCATAGGCCTGGGGCGCGCCGTGCACGCCCAGCAGCACCACGGTCCCCGCCCCCATCAGCAGGGCGATCAGCGACAGGGTGGCGCGCATGCCGAGCCGCCGGGCGCCCATGCCGAACACCAGGCTGCCGACCGCCGAGCCGGCCGAGAAGGTGCTGACCACGGTGGCGGCGACCGTCGGGTCGAGGCCGCGCTCGATCAGGTAGGGCGCCTGGTGCAGGCTGACCCCGGCCTGCACCGGGTAGACCAGGAAGGTGAACAGCGACAGCAGCCAGAAGGTCGGGGTGCGCAGCGCCGCCGCCCGGGTGAAGGCCGGCTCGGGTGCGGCGGGACCGGACGCGGCGGGTCCGGCCGGGCGGTCCGGATCCAGCCCGATATCCTCGGGCCGCCGCACCATCAGCAGCCAGTTCGGCACGAAGCCGATCACCAGCACCGTCGCGCCGACCGCCAGCCAGCCGTTGCGCCAGTCGCCGGACAGGATCGCCGCGTGGGCGATCAGCGGCATCGCCACCAGCCCGAGCATCTGGGCCAGGGTGGCGATCGACGCCGCCTGGGCCCGCCGCGCCACGAACCAGTTGTTCACCGCCCCGTAGATGCCGATGTCGTAGGGCCCGGCGAAGTTCATGCGGGCCACGCAGAACAGCAGGTAGAAGGCCAGCAGCGACTGCACGGTCGACAGCAGGGTGACCGCCACCCCGGTCACCAGCACGGCGGCCGCCAGGATCACCTTCGCACCATGCCGGTCGAGCTGCGGGCCGATCAGCGGCGACGCGAAGGCCGCCAGGATGCCGCCGAGCGACACCGCGCCGGAGATCGCCGTGCGCGACCAGCCGAACTCGCCGGTCATCGGCTCGACGAACACCGACAGCGTCGCCACCGCCGGCCCCTGGCGCGAGAACCCGGCGCAGCACACGCCGGCCAGCACGATCCAGCCGTAGTAGAACGGCAGGCGTTCGGAGAGGAAGGTCGGGAGCCGGTTTCCGCCCATGGTGGCTGCAGGATAGAGCGATTCGCGCCCGGCGCCGCCCCGGCTTGGCGGGCGCCCCGGAACGGCACCGGTGCCGGAGCGCCGCTAAGCGAGCAGGAACCAGTCGGTCGAGAGGCTGCTGGCGGCGACGCCGAGAAGCACCGCGCTGCTGCCGTCGGCGAACGTGCCGACCGTGCCGCCGTCGAGATCGGTCAGCCCGGACAGCGCCGCTTCGGTCGCCACCCGGTCGCCGCCGGCACCGTCGAAGTCGGTGATGGTGTCGGCCCCGGCGACGTGGAAGCTGTCGGCGTCGAGGCCGCCCACCATGACGTCGGCGCCGAGGTTGCCGAACAGGGTGTCGGCGCCGGCGCCGCCGTCGATCCAGTCGTCGCCCTGGCCGCCATACAGCCGGTCGGCGCCGTCGCCGCCGGACAGCGTGTCGGCGCCGAGATTGCCGTACAGCACGTCGTCGTCCGCCCCGGCATAGACGGTGTCCGCATCCTGCCCGCCATAGAGCGTGTCGGCCCCGGCGTTGCCGAACAGCAGGTCGCCGTCCTGGTTGCCGTACAGCAGGTCGGCGCCGCCGGCACCGGACAGGGTGTCGGCCCCGTGGAAACCGGTGACGGAGTCGCTGCCGACATTCGCGCTGATCGCGTCGGCTGCGTCGGTCCCGGTCACGGCGCCCATGTAGCGGTGGGCCAGGATGAAGTCGGTCGGATCCACCCAGGGCAGGTCGACCGGCCCGGGCTCGTAGCCGGCCTGCAGGCCGAGGTCGCCGTCGAGGCGGATCTCGAAATGGTCGTGGATGAGGCCACCGGACTGGCCGGTCACGCCCATTATCCCGAACTGCTGTCCGGCGGTCAGCGTGTCGCCGGCCCGAACGAGGGTACCGTCCGCATAACTGGCCGTTCGGGTCAGATGCAGGTGGACCGTGGTGATGCCGGACGTCTCGTAGCCTTCGTAGACGACCGAATAGGGCAACTGGTGGCTGATGACGATGTAGTTGCCGTGCGAGTTGTTCCCGCCGACCTCCAGCACCGTCCCGTGGGCGGGCGAGACCAGCGGCAGGTTGGGGTTGGCGCCGCCTTCCTGGGCCCAGTCCTCGGCGCGGTGGTGGCGGTTCCCGAAGTGGCCGTTCGGCACGTCGAAGTGCTGCGAGATGTAGAAGCCGTCGCCGTCGTATTCGGGCGTGTACACGCCGTCGCCGAAGGGGTGCTTGAAGCCATTGGCAATCACCGGACGCCCTCCCACTGCAACGGATGGGCGAAACGGTATCCTCGCGAATGTTGCAGCCGCAAGCGCCGGGGCGTCGGCTCAGAACTGTGCGGCGTACTGTGCCGGGTCGATGCGGGCGGCGATCACGGTCGGCCGGTCGGTCGGCCGGTCGGCGGCGAGCGCCCGGTCCAGGCCGGCGCTGCTGTCGACGCCATGGGCGTGGCAGCCCATGGATTCCGCCGCCCTGGCCACGTCGATCGGCATCAGCCGGGTGCCCTCGGCCGGGTACTGCCGGCGCATCTGCTTGAGCTCGATGCGATTCAGCGAGTCGTCGCAGAACACCACGACCAGCGGCGCCACCTCGAGCTCGGTGCCGAGGCTGAGCTCGCTCTGCACCATGGCGAGGCCGCCGTCGCCGCTGAAGCACACGCAGGGCCGCTCCGGCTCGACCAGGGCGGCGGTGATCGCGGCCGGCAGGGCGTAGCCCATGGAACTGAGGCCGTTGGTCATCAGCACGCCGCCCGGCAGGGTGGTGCGCCAGCCCTGGCCGACCAGCAGCTTGTGCGAGCCGACGTCGGCGGTCGCCCGGGTGTTCGCCGGCAGGGCGGCCCGCACCTGGTCGATCACGTCGGTCGGGTTCAGGGCGCCGGCGACCCGGCCCTCGTAGTAGGCCTTCGACAGGGTCTCGCGGTGGGCGGCGACCTCGGCCTCGCGCCAGCGCGCCTCGCCCTGCCAGCCGTCGGCCAGGGCCGCCAGGATCGCCGCCACGTCGCCGACCACCTCGACCTCGGCCGGATAGACCTGGTCGATGTTCGCCATGCCGTCGATGTGGATGACCGGCGCCTTCGGGGTCCAGTTCTTGATCAGCTCGACCGCGTCGAAGCCGGCGCACAGGATCAGGTCGGCGCCCTTCAGGAAGTCCCACACCACGTCGTTGCAGGCCATGTCGAGGACCGAGGCGAAATACGGGTGGTCCTCCGGCATCAGGCCCTTGGCCATCGGCGAGACGATGACCGGCACGCCGGCCGCCTCGGCCAGCCGCACCAGCGGCGCGGTCGCGCCGGCGCGCAGCGCGCCGATGCCGGCGACGATGATCGGGCGGCGGGCGGCCGCGAGCCGCTTCAGCGGGTCGGCGACCACGCCGGGCGCGGCGAACACCTGGGTGGCGACGCCGACGGGGCGCATCGGCGGCAGCATGATAGTGTCGTCGCCGGCCTCGGCGCCGACCACGTCGGCCGGGGTCGTCAGGTGCACCGGGCCGGGCCGCTCGGCGGTGGCGGTCCGGAAGGCGCGACGCAACGTCGCACCCGCCGCGCTGGCGCGCAGCTCGGCGGTCCATTTCGAGATCGGGCCGAACATCTGGGCGTGGTTCAGCACCTGGTGGGTGAACACCGCCTCGCGCCGGGTCTCGATCTGCCCGGAGATGGCGACCAGGGGGACCCGGTCGAGCAGGGCGGTGGCGACCGCGTTGGTCATGTTGGACGAGCCCGGGCCGAGGGTCGAAAGCGCCACGCCGGGCCGGCCGGTGACCTGGGCGTAGGCCAGCGCCATCAGCCCGGCGGTGCCCTCGCGGCGGCCCAGCACGAACCGGATGCCGGCCTTCCGCATCGCCTCGATCACCTCGACGCTGGGATCGCCCGGATAGCCGAAGACGTGGCCGATGCCGGCGGCACCGAGATAGCCCGCGATCACCTCGCTGACCGTCGCCATGCGTATCCTCCAGGATTGTATACAAGGGTGTACAACGTTGGCAGCTTGACCTAATTTGCTGCCGTACCCAAGCGCGAAGAGACGGAGCGGACAAATGGCGGAATGGGACGTCGTGGTGGTCGGTGCCGGCAACGCCGCCCTGTGCGCGGCGCTTGCGGCGCGCGAGAGCGGCGCCAGTGTCCTGGTGCTGGAACGCGCGCCCGAGGACGAGGGCGGCGGCAACACCCGGTTCACCGCCGGCGCGATCCGGACGGTCTACAACGGGGTCGACGACCTGCGCGCGCTGATGCCCGACCTGACCGACGAAGAGGTCTCGATCACCGACTTCGGGACCTACACCAGCGACCAGTTCTTCGACGACATGTTCCGGGTCACCCAGTTCCGGACCAACCCGGACATGGCGGAGGCCCTGGTCACCCGGTCCTACGACACGCTGATGTGGATGCGCGGCAAGGGCATCCGGTTCCAGCCGATCTGGGGCCGCCAGGCCTTCAAGGTCGACGGCCGCTTCAAGTTCTGGGGCGGGCTGACGGTCGAGTCCTGGGGCGGCGGGCCGGGGCTGGTCGAGGGGCTCTGGACCGCGGCCCGGCGCGAGGGCATCGAGGTGCGGTTCTCGGCGCGGGTGCTCGAGCTGATCTACGACGACGTCGCGGTGACCGGCGTGCGGGTCAAGACGCCGACCGGGGTCGAGACCGTCAGGGCGAAGGCGGTGGTCCTGGCGGCCGGCGGCTTCCAGGCCAACCCGGAGTGGCGCACCCGCTATCTCGGGGCCGGCTGGGAACTCGCCAAGGTGCGCGGCAGCCGCTTCAACACCGGCGACGGCATCCGCATGGCGCTGGCGATCGGGGCGGCACCCTACGGCAACTGGTCGGGCTGCCACGCGGTCGGCTGGGACTACAACGCGCCGGAGTTCGGCGACCTCACGGTCGGCGACAACTTCCAGAAGCACTCCTACCCGTTCGGCATCATGATCAACGCCGACGGCAGGCGGTTCGTCGACGAGGGCGCCGACTTCCGCAACTACACCTACGCGAAATACGGCCGGGTGATCCTGAACCAGCCCAACCAGTTCGCCTGGCAGGTGTTCGACCAGAAGGTCACCCACCTGCTGCGCGACGAGTACCGGATCCGCCGGGTCACCAAGGTCACCGCCGACACCCTCGAGGACCTGGTGACCAAGCTCGAGGGCGTGAACCCGCAGGCGGCGCTGGCCGAGCTGAAGGCCTGGAACGGCGCGGTCATGGCCGACGTCCCGTTCAACCCGAACGTCAAGGACGGCCGCGGCACGCGCGGCCTCGGGGTGCCGAAGTCGAACTGGGCCAACACCCTCGACACGCCTCCCTACGAGGCCTATCAGGTCACCTGCGGGGTGACCTTCACCTTCGGCGGGTTGCGCATCGACGGCAGCGGCCAGGTGCTGGATGTGGACCTGGCGCCGATTCCCGGGCTGTACGCGGCCGGGGAACTGGTCGGCGGCCTGTTCTACTTCAACTACCCCGGCGGTACCGGGCTGTGCGCCGGGGCGGTTTTCGGCAAGATTGCCGGAACCGGGGCCGGCGAGGCGGCGACGGGCCGGGCGGCCCAGGCCGCGCGGTGACGGCCCCGAAGGCCGGCGGTCGCAGTCCGCCGGCCAAGGCAGGGGGCAGGAATCGATGGCGCGCACGAACGACGACGGCGGCGATACCCAGGAGTCCCGGGGCGAGATCGCCTATGCCCGGCTGAAGGAATCGATCCAGGCCGGCGAACTGAAGCCCGGGCAGCGGATCCGCGAGATCGAGATGGCGGACCGCCTGAAGATGAGCCGGACGCCGGTGCGCGAGGCGTTGCGGCGGCTCGAGGCCGACGGCCTGCTGACCTTCGCGCCGTACCGCGGCATGGTGATCGCCGAGCTCGACCACCAGGCGGTGATGGAGCTGTACCAGATGCGCGAGGTGCTGGAGGGCACGGCCGCCGGGCTGGCGGCCCGGCACGCCTCCGAGGCCGAGATCTCGGTGCTGCGCGACATCATGTCCAACGACCCCGGCGAGGACGGCGACCCGCAGCGGCTGGCCACCCATAACCGGCAGTTCCACGGCGCGCTGTATCGGGCCGCCCACAACCGCTACCTGCTGAAGACCCTGAACGTGCTGCGCGACGCCATGGCGCTGCTCGGCATGACCACGCTGTCGCTGACCGGCCGCTCGGATACCGCCCGCGAGGAGCACGCCGCCATCGTGCACGCGGTCGAGGCCCGCGACGCCGCCGCCGCCGAAGCCGCGGCCCGCGCGCATATCCGCTCGGCCCAGCGCGCCCGCATCCGCATCATGTTCGGGGACGAGGCGGCGAGCGGCGGCGGGCCGGGCGGCGAGGGCGCGTAGTCGCGCCCGTCGCTGCGTGGGTTCCGGCTCGATCGCGCCGAGGGCGGCGCGTCCGTCCGGAATGACGTCTTGAAAATTGGCCGTCATTCCGGACCGGGCCGCCGCAGGCGGGACGGAGCCGGAACCCACCCACCGCCCCGAAACGAAACGGCCCGGCTTGGGGCCGGGCCGTGTCGGAACGGGTTCGGAAAGGCCGATCTACTGCAGGCGGGTCGGGATCTCCGAGACCGCGTCGTCGATCAGCCGGCCGCGCACCTTGTCGTCGATATTGGCCTCGATCAGCTGCCGGGTGGCGGCAACCGCCAGGTCGACCATCTGCTCGCGGACGTCCTGCAGGGCCTTGGTCTCGGCCGCCGCGATCTTCTCGACCGCCAGCTGCTCGCGCCGGGCCAGCGAGGCCTCCAGCTTGCTGCCGGCCTCCTCGCGCATGCGCTTCGCCTCTTCGCGGGCATGCGCCAGGATCGCCTCGGCCTCCTTCAGCGCGTCGCGCTGCAGGCGCTGGTAGTTCGCCTTGGCGGCCTGGGCCTCCTCGCGGAGGTTCTGGGCCTCCTCGAGGCGGCGCCGGATCTCCTCGGCGCGGGCATCCAGCGAGGCGGTCGCCTTCTGCCACACCATCTTGGCGATCAGGGCGACGAACAGGACGAAGGAGACGGCAACCCAGAATGTCGGATCGGTGAACATCAGGAGCCTCCTCCGGCCGCCGCTTCGACCGCCTTGTCGACCGCCGCCGCCGACGGCTCGACGCCGATCAGCTTGGCGGTGGCCGCCGCCGCGGTCTCGCTGGCGACGGTCCGCAGGCTCTCGAGCGCCTCGGCCCGCTGCTTGGCGATCCGGGTCTCGGCGGTCTTGGTCTTGCGCCCGATCTTCTTCGCCGCCTCGGCCTCTGCCTCGGCATGCTCGCCGGCCAGTGCGTCGGCGGTCTCGCGGAACAGCTCCTGGGCCTTGCCGCGGGCATCGGCCAGGGCCTTCTCGTATTCCGCCTGGACCGTCGCCGCCTCCGAGCGCAGCCGTTCGGCCGTCTCGATGTCGTCGGCGATGCGTTCCTGGCGTTCCTCGAGCACCTCGGCGATCCGCGGCAGCGCCACCTTCGACATGATCACGTAGAGGACCACGAAGCTGACGATCAGCCAGAAGATCTGCGTCGGGTAGGTATGGACGTCGAGCTGCGGCAGGCCGCCGGCCGAGTCGCCGGCGGCGAGTGCCGACGTCGCGGCAAGACCGCTCAAGACGGCCGAGCCGAGCGCGGTGCCGCGTAGCCACGCGTTGCGCATCATGCCTTCATCCTCCTGATGAGAGCGAGCCGCACCGGCGGACCGGTGCCGCCCGGATCAGGTGAACAGGATGAGGAACGCGATCAGCAGCGCGAACAGCGCGACGGCTTCCGTCAGCGCGAAGCCCAGAATGCCGATGCCGAACACCTCGTTGCGGGCCGCCGGGTTGCGGGCGATCGAGGCGATCAGGGTCGAGAAGATGTTGCCGATGCCGACGCCCACACCCATCAGGGCGATAACGGCGATGCCGGCTCCGATCATCTTGGCGGATGCGAGGTCCATGATATGCGTCCTTCCGTTTAGCGAAGAGGGTAGACGAGAGGGTGCGACGCCCGGCTCAGTGGTGCAGGTGCAGCGCGTCGCGGAGATAGATGCAGGTCAGGATCGTGAACACGTAGGCCTGCAGAACGGCGACCAGGATCTCGAACCCGGTCAGCGCGATCAGCACCAGCATCGGCGCGACGCCGAACACGCCGAGCGCCACCACGAAGCCGCCGAACACCTTCATCATGGTGTGGCCGGCCATCATGTTCGCGAACAGTCGGACCGACAGGCTGATCGGACGCGAGAGATACGACAGGATCTCGATCGGGATCAGCAGCGGCGCCATGTAGATCGGTGCGCCCGACGGGAAGAAGAAGGTCAGGAAGTGCACGCCGTGACGGATGACCGCGACCAGCGTCACCCCGATGAACACGGTGATCGCCATCGCGAAGGTCACGATGATCTGGCTGGTGAAGGTGTAGCTGTACGGCACCATGCCGAGCAGGTTGCCGAGCAGGATGAACATGAAGAGCGCGAAGATGAACGGGAAGAACGGCCGGCCGTCGGAGCCGACCTGCTCGCGCACCATGTTGGCTATGAACTCGTAGGACAGTTCCGCCATCGACTGCCAGCGATTCGGCACCAGGTGCCGTCCGCGCATCGACTGGGTGAGGAACACGCCGGCCGCCACCACGGCGAGCGCCATGAACAGCGCCGAGTTGGTGAAGGAGAGATCCAGGCCCCCGATCTCGATCGGGACCAGCGGCTTCAGCTTGAACTGTTCGACTGGAGACGCCACGCGCTACCCCTCTCGCTCCGACCCGCCCCGGCGCTTCTGCTCCGCGTCGTCCCCGGGCTTGCGGTAACCGACCGCCAGCCCCTGGCCCGTCGCGGCGCGGAAGACATTCATCATGCCCCCCGCGGCGCCGAGAAAGAAAAACACGATCATCAGCCAGGGACCGGTCCCCAGCCAGCGATCCAGCGCATACCCGATTCCGACCCCGACCGCGACCCCCGCGACCAGTTCGATCCCGACCCGGAAGGCCAGACCCATCGCCGAACCCGGCAGGTTCGGCGACAGCATCTCCGAACGCCGCACCCGATCTTCCTCGGAGCCACGCGCCTTCTTCAGGCGCGCATCGAGGTCGTCGAGCGATGGCGGGGAGTCTCGGTCCTGCATCCCCGGTCCAGGAACCGTCGGTGATCCGCGGCCCGTAATCGGTTACGCCACCGGGCGGATCCATGCTTTCGACATGCACCCGCCCGTGCTCCGCCGGCGCCCCGGCGAAAGCGGCGCAACCATACGCACGGCCCTATGGGGTGTCAAGGCTGTGTGCGGCGGTGCGGTGTATTGTCAAGTCATTGATAACAATAAGAAAATCTGGTTATAATGTTGACTGCGCCAGAGCGGTCGGTGGTTTCCGGAGCCGGGCGCTTCCGCGTCCCCTCCGGAATGACGAAAGTTGGAAGGCGGTGCCTCGCCCATTCGTCGTCATCCCGGAGGGCCCCGGACCTGATCCGGGGCGGCTCCGGGACCCACGACGCGACGTGTGGAAGGCGGCGACGGGCCACCCTCAGCTGGCGTCGCGCAGCCGCTCGGCGCGGGCGAGGTCGACCGAGACCAGCTGGCTGACGCCGCGCTCGGCCATGGTCACGCCGAACAGCCGGTCCATGCGGGCCATGGTCATGCGGTGGTGGGTGATGATCAGGAACCGGGTCCCTGTCTCCTTCACGATGTCCTGCAGCAGCGAGCAGAACCGGTCGACGTTGGTGTCGTCGAGCGGGGCGTCGACCTCGTCGAGCACGCAGATCGGCGACGGGTTGGTCAGGAACACCGCGAACACCAGGGCGACCGCGGTCAGCGCCTGCTCGCCGCCGGAGAACAGCGACAGGTGCTGCATCTTCTTGCCCGGCGGGCTGGCCATGATCTCCAGGCCGGCGTCCAGCGGGTCGTCGGCCTCGGTCAGCTTGAGATGCGCCTCGCCGCCGCCGAACAGCCGGCCGAACAGGGTCTGGAAATGCCGGTCGACCCGGTTGAACGCCTCCAGCAGCCGTTCGCGACCCTCGCGGTTCAGCGCGGCAATGGCGGCGCGCAGGCGCTGGATGGCGCCGGACAGGTCGTCGCGCTCGTTCTCCATGCCCTGGATCTGCTGGTCGAGTTCCTCGAGCTCGGTCTCGGCGCGCAAGTTGACCGGGCCGATCGATTCGCGCTCGCGGACCAGCCGGTCGAGCTTGGCCTGGGTCGGCTCGGCCTCGGGCAGCGGCTCGTCCGGGTCGATGCCGGCGGTCTCCAGGATCTTGTCGGGGGTGCATTCCAGGCGCTCGGCGATGCGCTCGCGCTCGACCCGCAGGGCCTGGTTGATCTGGTCGAGCGCCGCTTCCGCCCGGATCCGGCCCTCGCGGGCCTCGCCGGCGACCCGTTCGGCGTCGCGCGCCGCCCGGTCGAGCTCGGACTGCCGGCTCTCGGCGGCGACCAGCTGGTCGGCGGCCCGTCGACGGCGGCCCTCGGACTCCTCGATCTTGCCGGTCAGCGCGGTGCGCTGGGCCCGCAGTTCCTCCGGTCGCGCCTGCAGCCGGTCGATCTCGCCCTGCTCGGCGTCGCGCCGGCTGTCGAGCTCGCCGACCCGGGTCTCGGCGCGGGTCCGCCGGTCGGACCAGGAGCCGATCTCCTGCAGCACCTGGGCGAGCCGGCTGCGGCGGGCCGCGCTCTCGCGGACCAGCCGGTCGTGTTCGGTCCGCGCCTCCACCAGCGCCGCCCGGCGCTCGGCCAGGGTGGCACGGAAGCCCTGGGACTCGCGCCGCAGCGCGTCGACGTCCGGCAGTTCGGCCAGCCCGGTCTCGGCGGTCTGCCGCTGGGTCGCCGCCTCCGCGCGCTCCTCGGCGAGCCGGGCGGCGCCGTCGTCGAGCGCCGACAGTTTGGTCTCGACCGCCGACACCCGGGCCTCGAGCTCGGCCGACCGCGAGCGCGCCGCCGAGCGCGCCGTGGAGGCGTCCGACAGCCGGGTGCGGGCCGTTTCGACCGCCTCGTCGGCGGCCGCCAGCCGGGCTTCGGACTCCGACACCGCACTGCGCGCGGCCGCCCGCTCGCCGGCCTTACCGGCCAGCGCGGCGTCCAGCTCGGCCAGCCGGTTGCGGCGCTCCAGCCGGATCGCCGCCGCCGACGGCGCCCCGGGGGTCACCGCGTAGCCGTCCCAGCGCCACACGCCGCCGGCCCGGGTGACGATCCGCGCGCCGGCCGGCAGCGCCGCCTGCGCGGCCCGGGCGGCGGCCGGATCGGCGGCGATGCCGACCCGGGCGAGCCGGCGGGACAGGGCCGCCGGGGCCTTGACCTTCGGCGCCAACGGCTCGACCCCCTGCGGCCAGCCGGCCTCGTCGGGGCCGCCGGGCAACGCCCGCCAGCCGGTCGCGGTGTCGGCGGCGGCGTCGGCCAGGGCCGGCGATTCCAGGTCGTCGCCGAGGGCGGCGCCGAGGGCCGTCTCCCAGCCCGATTCCACGGTCACGCCGTCGACGATCGGTGCGCTCTCGTCCTGCTTCTGGACCAGCAGGCGGCGCAGGCCGTCGGCCTCGGCCTCCAGGGCGGCGACCGCCGAGTCGACGGCGCGCAGGGCGTCGCGCGCGGCCTGGTCGGTGGCCTTGGCGGCCTCGCGGGCGTCGCGTGCCGCCGGCACCGCGGCCTCGGCCGCCGCGACCGCGGCCTCGGCGGTCTCGACCGCCCGGTCGGCCGCCTCGCGGTCGGCCGCCGGTACCGCCTGACCGGCCAGCGCGGCGCGCCGCTCGGCCATCTCGGCCTGCTGGCGGTCGAGCCGGGCGATCCGGTCGACCGCCTGGCGGATCGTGCGCTCCAGGGCGGCCCGGCGGGCGTCGGCCACGGCGATCGCCTCGGTCGCCTTGTGCACGGCCTCCTCGGCCTCCTCGGCGGACCGGTTGATCCGGGTCAGGGCCGCCTGGCTGGCTTCCTGGGCCTCGGCCTCGCCCTCGCCGGCGGCGGTCAGGGCGTCGCGCTCCTCGACCAGCCGGGCCAGGGTGGCGGCGGCCTCCTCCAGCAGCGCCTTCTCGCGGCCGGCGTCGTCGGCGACCTGCCGCAGCCGGGTCTCGGCCTCGCTGCGGGCGGTGGCGATCCGGCGCTCCTCGGCGTCGAGCTCGCCGCGCGCCAGGGTTAGCCGCTGCAGCTCGGCCGACGCCGCCGCCTCGTTCTGGCGCAGCTCGGGCAGGGCGGCGGCCGCCTCGGCCTGGGCGGCCGACGCCTTGGCGGCGGCCTCGGCGGCCAGCGCCACCCGGTCCCCGGCCTGGGCGAGCGCCCGCCCGGCGGTCTCGCGCTCGGCCATGGTGGCGGCCCAGCGGCGGTGCAGGACGATCGATTCGGCGCGCCGGATCTGCTCGCTCAGCGCCCGGTAGCGTTGCGCCTGCTTGGCCTGCCGGCGCAGCGCGTGGCGCTGGCCCTCGAGCGCCTTCATGACGTCTTCCAGCCGCTCCAGGTTCTGGTCGGCGGCCCGCAGGCGAAGCTCGGCCTCGTGGCGGCGGGTGTGCAGGCCTCGGATGTTGGCGGCCTCCTCCAGCAGCAGCCGGCGGTCGCTCGGCTTGGCCTGGACGATCGAGCCGATCTTGCCCTGGCTCACCAGGCCGGCCGAGCGGGCGCCGGTGGCGGCGTCGGCGAACAGCAGCTGGACGTCGCGGGCCCGCACCTCGCGGCCGTTCACCCGGTAGTGCGAGCCGCGCTCGCGCTCGATCCGGCGGATGATCTCGAGCTCTTCCGACTCGTTGAACTGGGCGGGGGCGCGGCGGTCCTCGTTGGCCACCACCAGCGAGACCTCGGCCATGTTGCGCTTCGGCCGCGAGGTGGTGCCGCCGAAGATCACGTCCTCCATGCCGTCGCCGCGCATCTGCTTGGCCGACGTCTCGCCCATCACCCAGCGCAGCGCCTCGACCAGGTTCGACTTGCCGCAGCCGTTCGGCCCGACGACCCCGGTGAGGCCCGGCTCGATCACCACTTCGGTCGGGTCGACGAAGGACTTGAACCCGGCGAGGCGCAGCTTGGTGAAATGCAAGGGCGTCGGTCTCCTGTGCGCGCCCGATCAGCCGAGCTGGTCGTCGATCGCCTTCGCGAAGGTCTCGAACGGCTGGGCGCCGACGATCTTCTCCTTGCCGACGACGAAGGTCGGGGTCGATCCGACGTCGTGGTCCTGCTGGCCGCCGAGGCGGATCTTCAGGATGCCGTCGAGCAGCGGCTCGCTGCTCATGCAGGCGTCGGCGGTCTCGCCGCTGATGCCGGCCAGGCGGCCGATCTGCTTGATCGCGGCGATCGGGTCGGTGGCGCGGCTCCACTTGGACTGCTGCTTGAACAGCATGTCCATCAGCGGGAAATACCGGTTCTCCGGTGCGCAGCGTGCCATCGCCGCGGCCCTGAGCGCGTACTGGTCGAGCGGGAAGTCGCGCATCTCCAGCCGCAGCTTGCCGGTGTCGATATAGACCTCGCGGATCTTCGGCAGGATCTCGGTGTGGAAGGTCGCGCAATGCGGACAGGTGAGCGAGGAGTACTCGATCATGGTCAGCTTGGCGTCCGGGCTGCCCTCGATGCGCGGCGCCAGTGCCGCGTCGAGATCCGGCTCGGCGGCGGACGCCAGCCGCGGCACCACAGCCGCGGCGCCCAGAGCGACAATTCCAAGATTTAGTGTTCTACGGTCCATTCGTCGATCCTCGACACCAGATGTTGATGACCATACGCCGAAGCCGGCGGCTCGGGCAAGCTGTCCATTCGAACGCGTATAAAGGCGAATTCCGTCTATTTTTCGGCACTCTTCGAGGCGGCCTTGGCGGCCGCCTGCACCGCCTCCCCGAGCGCGGCCAGCCGGCGGCGCAGGTCGGGGTCGGCCACCGGCGCCACCTGCTCGGCGATTCCGGCCCGCTCCGCCACGGTCAGCGCCGCCATCGCCCGCAGCCGCGGCTTCGGCCGGGCCGGCAGCGGGCCTTGCCGCATGGCGACCCGGGCGACCGCGGCCCAGCCGAAATGCGCGTTCACCCGCTCGATCAGCTGCGGCATCGCGTGCTGGATCTCCAGCGCCCGGGCGGGGGCCGCCAGCAGCCGCAGGGTGGCGCCGTCGCGGCGGCCGCGCGGGAACGACAGCGACTCGGGCAGGCAGGCCGACGCCAGGTCGGCGCCGGCGATCAGCGGCCAGTCGCGCACGATCCGGCCCTCGACGAAGCCGCGCTTGCGCAGCAGCGGGTCGGTCAGCCGCGGCGTCACCCCGGCGAGCGCGCGCAGGCCGGCGCGCCGCGTGTCGGAGGCCGCCGCCAGGGCCGGACGCGCCGCTCCTGGGGCCGCTCCTGGGGCCGCCCCTGGGGTCGCCCCTGCTGCCGCCCGTGGGGCCGCGCCGGTGTCGTCTGCCTGATCGTCGCTCATCGCCCGCTGCGTCACCGCTGGTGCTGGCCCGCCATCGAGCCCGGGCCTATCTTGCCATCCCATGGACGCCGCCGCACCTCACGTCGTCGAAACCGCCGCCGCCGATCTCGCCGACCGGTTGCTGGCCTGGTACGACCGCCACCGCCGCCGCATGCCCTGGCGCGCCCTGCCGGGCGAGACCGCCGACCCG
This sequence comes from Thalassobaculum sp., assembly GCF_040219615.1. Lineage (GTDB taxonomy): Bacteria > Pseudomonadota > Alphaproteobacteria > Thalassobaculales > Thalassobaculaceae > Thalassobaculum_A. The sequence continues at coordinate 1,325 of NZ_JAVJSE010000009.1, read as the reverse complement.
TACCGGGTATGGCTGAGCGAGGTGATGCTGCAGCAGACCACGGTGGCGACGGTCGGCCCGTATTTCCGGCGCTTCGTCGAGCGCTGGCCGACCGTCCGCGATCTCGCCGCCGCCCGGTCCGAGGAGGTGATGTCGGCCTGGGCCGGGCTCGGCTACTACGCCCGGGCCCGCAACCTGCATGCCTGCGCCAAGGCGGTGGCGGGCGACCACGGCGGGGCGTTCCCGGATACCGAGGACGGGCTGCGGGCGCTGCCCGGGGTCGGCGCCTATACCGCCGCCGCGGTCGCCGCCATCGCCTTCGACCGCCGGGCGACGGTGGTCGACGGCAATGTCGAGCGGGTCATGGCCCGGCTGTTCGCGGTCGAGCAGCCGCTGCCGGCCTCGAAGGCGCTGCTGAAGGAACTGGCGGCGTCCCTGACGCCGGAGGCGCGGCCGGGCGACTACGCCCAGGCGGTCATGGACCTGGGCGCCACGGTCTGCACCCCGCGCAAGCCGGCCTGCCTGTCCTGCCCGTGGTCCGGGGCCTGCCGCGGCCGGGTCGCCGGGATCGCCGAGGACCTGCCGCGCAAGTCGCCGAAGGCCGACCGCCCGGCCCGCCGCGGCACCGCCTTCGTGGTGCTGACCCGTGCCGACGAACTGCTGCTGCGGCTGCGCCCGGCCCGCGGCATGCTCGGCGGCATGCACGAGGTGCCGGCGACGCCCTGGGACAGCAAGACCGGCTGGCGGGCCGACCCGGACGATCACGCGCCGGTCGAGGGCGTGGTCTGGATCGCGCTGCCCGGCGTGGTGCGCCACGGCTTCACCCACTACGACCTGGAGCTGGAGGTGCTGGCGGTGCGGCTGCGCGACCGGCCGGCGGTGCCGGGCGGCCAGTGGTGGCCGCTCGACCGGCTCGACGACGCGGCGCTGCCGACCCTGATGGCCAAGGTGGTGCGGCACGCGCTGGGGCATCTGGGGTAGCGGCCTGCGCCCTTCCATCGTCGTCATTCCGGAACCCACCCGGCGCCGGTCGCTCCGTGGGTTCCGGCTCGGACGCGCCGAGGGCGGCGCGTCCGTCCGGAATGACGGATGGAAAATCGGGGCCTCAATGCCGGAAGCGCTGCCCGGCACGGTGTGCCGCGCCCGTCCATCTTCCTTCGTCATTCCGGAGCGAACCGCCGCAGGCGGGGCGCATCCGGAATGACGAGGAAAAGCGGAGGCCTCAGTGCCGGAAGTGCCGCATGCCGGTCAGCACCATGGCCAGGCCCTTCTCGTCGGCGGCGGCGATCACCTCGTCGTCGCGCATCGAGCCGCCGGGCTGGATCACCGCGGTGGCGCCGGCCTCG
>NZ_JAVJSE010000008.1:0-218101 GCF_040219615.1 Thalassobaculum sp. | reverse complement strand
GCCGCGCAGATCGCCCACGGCGGCATCGACCTTGGCTGCATCGCGCCCAGCCATCACGACATGGAAGCCGTGGTCCCGGGCGAGTTGCCGGCAAATCTCAAACCCGATGCCGCGATTGGCGCCGGTGACGGCGGCGATCTTTTTGTCTGTGGTTTCAGTCATGGCTTTCTTCTCTGCATGGTCCTGATGGTCCTGGGCGTGGCGGCTATTCGGCGATCTTTGCCGCCCACGGCGCACCGACTTTCTTTTGTTCGTCGGTCGGAATGGCGAGGCCGCGTTGAACCGCCGGGCGCGCCGCGATGGTCTCCATCCAACGATTGAGGTGGGGCAGGCCCTCGATCGAGACGCCTGAAAACTCGAACACCCGGACCCAACCGAAGCAGGCAATGTCGGCGATTGAGTAGTCGCCCGCGAGATAGGGGTTGTCAGAAAGCCGAGACTGAATAACTTCGAAAATCCGCAGGGTCTCGTTGACTTACCGCTAGATCGCCTTGGGCGTATTTTCTTCCTGCCGGTTCCACCACCCGGCTTGGCCCTGCATTGGGCCAAGGCCGCCCATCTGGAACATCAGCCACTGGATGACCTGGTAGCGGGCACCCATCTCCTGCGGCATCAGCTTGCCGGTCTTCTCGGCCAGGTACATCAGCATCGCGCCGGACTCGAACAGCGTGTAGGGCTTGCCCCCCGGGCCGTCGGGATCGACCAACGCCGGGATCTTCGAGTTCGGGTTGATCGCGATGTATTCCGGGGTGAACTGGTCGTCCTGTCCGATGTTGATCGGGTGGACGTTGTAGGGCAGCCCGAGCTCCTCGAGCATGATCGAGGCCTTGCGGCCGTTCGAAGTCTTCCAGGTGTAGAGTTCGATCATCGGGCTATCCCCTCGTCTCTTGGATGGCGGCGGCGCGCGCCGTGAACAGCGAGGGCGCGCTCGGACGGCGCGCCCGGAAGGACGGCAGCGACCATATCCCGGCCGGTGGGGGGGTCAAGCCCGCGGCCGGATCACGAGGCGGAGAGGCCCGGCAGCACGCTTATCCCGGACCGCCCCCCGACTCGACCGAGGGGCGGAGCCGGGACCCCGCCTCTACGCCGCCTTGCCGGCCTTGGCCGCCTGCAGGGCCTGCCAGATCGACAGCGGGGTCGCCGGCATGTCGATATGGGTCAGGCCGGTGCTCGGGCGCAGGGCGTCGACCAGGGCCGAGATCAGCGCCGGCGGCGCGCCGATCGCCCCGGCCTCGCCCGAGCCCTTGATGCCGAGCGGGTTGGTGGTGCAGCGCACGTTGTGGACGTTGAAGTCGAACATCGGCACGTCGCTGGCCCGCGGCAGGGTGTAGTCCATGAACGACCCGGTCACGAGCTGGCCGGAGCCGTCCTCGTACACCGTGTGCTCCTGGATCGCCTGGCCGAAGCCCTGGACGATGCCGCCATGCACCTGGCCGGCCAGCAAGGCCGGATTGATGGTGTCCCCGAAGTCGTCGACGATGGTGTAGCGCTCGATCGACATCTCGCCGGTGTCCGGATCGACCTCGATCTCGCAGACATGGCAGCCGTTCGGGTAGGTCGCGGCCTCCGGCACCCGCTCGTGGATCTCGTCCAGCCCCGGCTTCATGCCGTCGTCCAGGTTCGCCGGCTCCTTCGAGGCCTTGGCCACCTCCTCGATGGTCATGCGCTTGTCGGTGCCGGCGACCGTGAAGACGCCGTCGCCGAACTCGATGTCGGCGGCGGCCGCCTCCATGACGTTGGCGGCGATCTTCCTGGCCTTCTCGACGATCTGCCGGCCGGCCAGCAGCACCGCCGCGCCGCCGACCGGAACCGAGCGCGAACCGCCGGTCATGCCCGGCGGGGTGTTGTCGGTGTCGCCCTGGATGACCCTGACCTTGTTGCCGTCGATGCCGATGGTATCGGACAGGATCTGCGCGTAGGCGGTCTCGTGGCCCTGGCCGTTCGACTGGGTGCCGATGCGGATCTCGACCCGGCCGTCGTCGGCAAAGCGGACATCGGCGGTCTCCGGATTGCCGCCGCCGCATTTCTCGATGTAGTAGCCCATGCCGATGCCGCGCAGCATGCCGCGCTTCCTGGCCGCCTCGCGGCGCGCCTCGAAGCCGGCCCAGTCGCCGCGCTCCATCGCCTCCTCCATGAGGGTCTGGAACTCGCCGGTGTCGTACACGTTGCCGAGCGGCGTGGTGTAGGGCATCGCCTCGGGCGGGATGAAGTTGCGTCGCCGCACCTCGTCCGGGCTCAGCCCGAGCTCATATCCGACCGAGTCGATCACCCGCTCGATCAGGTAGGCGGCCTCCGGCCGGCCGGCGCCGCGGTAGGCGTCGGTCGGCGTGGTGTTGTTCAGCACGCCCTTCACGTTCACATAGATGTGCGGGATCTTGTAGACGCCGGACAGCATGTGGGTGCCGGCGGCGGTCGGAATGAACGAGCCGAAGTGGCTGAGATAGCCGCCGAGGGCGGCGTATGTGGTCACCCGCAGCGCCTGGATGACGCCGTCGGCGTCGACTGCGGCCTCGGCGTAGGAGACGTTGTCGCGGCCCTGGACGTCGCTCACGAACGCGTCCGAGCGCTCCGGCAGGTACTTCACTGCCCGCTTCAGCTTGCGCGAGGCCCAGGTGCACAGCGCCTGCTCGGGATACAGGAAGATCTTCATGCCGAAGCCGCCGCCGACGTCGGAGGTGCGGCACCGCAGCTTGGCCGGGTCGATCTTCAGCACCGCCTTCGCCAGCATGGCCTGGAACACGTGCGGGCCCTGGGTCGACGACCACAGGGTCGATCGGTCGGTCGCCGGGTCGTACTCGGCGACCACCGGACGGACCTCCATCGAGTTGACGACGATCCGGTTGTTCACGACCCGCACCTTGACCGTCCTGTGGGCCTTGGCGAAGGCGGCGTCGACCGCCGCCTCGTCGCCGTCCTGCCAGTCGAAGGCCAGGTTGTTCGGGATGTGGTCGTAGAGCTGCGGTGCGCCGTCGGCCACCGCGCCCTCGGTGTCGACGGTCGCCTCCAGCTCGTCGAACTCGACCTCGATCAGCTCGGCGGCGTCGCGTGCCTGCACCTGGGTCTCGGCGATCACGAAGGCGATCGGGTCGCCGACGTGGCGGACCTTGGTCTTGGCCAGGATCGGCCGCGGGGTGTCGGCGCGCGGGCTGCCGTCCTTGTTGTTGGCCGGCGGCACGCAGGGCAGGTCGCCGAGGCCGTCCGCCGCGACGTCGGCGCCGGTATAGACCGCGATGACGCCCGGCGCGGCGCGGGCGACCTCGACGTCGACGCTCCTGATCACGGCATGCGCAACGGGGGACCGAAGGATCGCGGACCGGGCCGCACCGTCGACCTCGATGTCGTCGGTGTAGCGGCCGGCGCCGGTCAGCAGCCGGTTGTCCTCCACGCGATGCACGCCCTGACCGATTGCGAACTTCACCATGTCGCTGTCTCCGCTTGCGCGATGATGGGGGGCTCCGTCGGGCATCGGCGTGGCGCGGTCGGCACGGCCGGGCACCCGAGGAGGCTTACGTCTCGATACTATTCTAAGGCGGATTCCCATGATGGCCACCCCTCGTGTCGCGGTGCACCATTTCCCGACCGGAACCGTTCGGCTCACGGCAACGGCAGATGACGCCGGCCGACGACTGGGGTATCAGGGGGCAGCCATCCGCCGCCGCTGAAGAGCGCGACCATGACTGCCGAAATCGAGCGAAAGTTCCTGGTCACCGGTACGGGATGGACGGCTCTTGCCGGTCTGCCGATCCCGATCCGCCAGGCCTACCTGGCGCAGACCGACCGGGTGTCGGTCCGGGTGCGCATCAAGGGTGACGACGTCGCCTTCCTGACGGTCAAGAGCGCCGAGGCCGGGATGTCCCGGCTGGAGGTGGAGACCCGGATCGCCGTCGCCGAGGCCGAGGAGCTGCTGAAGCTCCGGCAGGGTGCGCTGATCGAGAAACAGCGCTATCCGGTGCCGTTCGGCGGTCTGGTCTGGGAGATCGACGTGTTCGCCGGCGACAACGCCGGCCTGGTGATCGCCGAGGTCGAGCTGCCGAGCACCGAGCACCCCGTCGACCTGCCGGACTGGGTCGGCGCCGAGGTCACCGACGACGTCCGCTACTACAACGCCAGCCTGGTCCACAACCCGATCCGGGGCGGCTGAACCGCGGTACGTGACGGCGGCCGGCAAGCGGGCCTATGCTCGGCCTCCCACCCAAGGCCCCATCCCGCCCCGACCAGCCCCGGAGGATCCGCCCATGCGCATCGTCCTCGCCATGATGCAGCACGAGACCAACACCTTTTCGACGGTGCCGACGCCGCTCGCCCGGTTCTCGCGCGGCAACGCCGAGCCGGTCCCGCTCGAGGGGCAGGCCGCGATCGACGCGTTCCGGAACACCGGTACCGCGCTCGGCGCCTTTATCGAGCTGTGCGAGGCCGCCGGCGCCGAGATGGTGGTGCCGTTGGCCGCCAGCGCCTGGCCGAGCGGACCGGTCGAGGACGCCGCCTACACCTACATGACGGACCGGATCTGCGCCGCCGTGGCCGAGGGCTGCGACGCGATCCTGCTGCACCTGCACGGCGCCATGGTCACGGAGAGCCTGGAGGACGGCGAAGGCGCGCTGCTGGCGCGGGTGCGCGCGCTGGCGCCGGACACCCCGATCGGCCTCGCCCTCGACATGCACACCAACCTGTACCCGGCGATCGTCGAGAATGTCGACGTCCTGGCCGGCTACCAGACCTACCCGCATGTCGACGTCTACGAGACCGGCATGCGGGCCGCCAAACCGATCTTCGCCATGCTGAACGGCAAGGCCCGTCCGGCCGTCGCGTGGGGCAACCGGCCGATGCTGCCGCATGTCATGCGCCAGGGCACCGACGACTTCCCGAACCGCGAGATCCAGGCGCTGTGCGCCAAGATGGAGGCCGACGGCGACGCCCTGTGCGCGACCTTCTTCACCGGCTTCCCGCATGCCGACATCGAACTGGCCGGCTCCAGCGCGGTGGTGGTTACCGACGGCGACCAGGCCAGGGCCGACGCGCTGTGCCGGGAGATCCTCGACCTCGCCTGGAAGAGCCGCGAGGCCTTCGTCTACGAGATCGAGCCGCTGGAACGGTCGCTGGCGCGCGCCGGCGCGATGACGGACGGCCCGATCGTGCTGCTGGACCATTACGACAACGCCGCGTCGGGCGGGTCGATGGACAGCATGACGGTGCTGAAGGGCATCCTGGAGGCCGGTCTCGACAACGTCGCCGCCTTCGCGGTCTGCGATCCCGACGCGGTGCAGGCCATGGCGAAGGCCGGGGTCGGCGCCACCGTGACCCTGCCGCTCGGCGGCCGGACCGACATGCCGTCGATCGGCCGCAAGGGCGAGCCGCTGACCGTCACCGGCCGGGTCCGGCTGCTGTCCGACGGCCGGTTCCGCAACATCGGCCCGATGAGCCGCGGCGTGCTGAACGACATGGGGCCGACGGCTGTGCTGGACACCGGCAAGGTCGAGATCGTGGTGGTCTCGACCCAGCAGGAGCCGAACGACTACGCCTGCTTCCAGAGCCTGGGCATCGACCCGACCGCCAAGCGCTACCTGATGCTGAAGAGCCGGATCCACTGGCGCGCGGGCTTCAAGCCGATCGCCAGGCAGATCGTCGACTGCGCCGGGGTCGGGGTCTGCACCTCCGACTACTCGATGCTCGACTTCAAGCATGTGCGGCGGCCGATCTATCCGCTCGACCAGGACCTGCAGCCGACCTCCACGGCCCGCTGAGCGCGGCCCTCACGCCGGAACGGAGACGATCCTTGTCCCAACCCACCGCAGCGGCCGAGACCGACCGGGGCGGCACCCCGGTGCTCGCCGTCGCCCTGCTGGCGATGATCGCGGTGCTGTGGGGGTTCAACTGGCCGATCATGAAGGTCGGGCTGTCCGAGATCCCGCCCTGGGTGTTCCGGGCCGGCGCCAGCGTCGTGTCCTGCGCCGGGCTGTTCCTGATCTCGGCGATCGCCGGGTACTCGCTGAAGGTTCCGTCCGGCGAATGGCGGGTGGTGATCCTGGGCGGGATCCTGAACATCACCCTGTTCAACGTGCTGGTGGCCTACGGCATCACCCTGATGGACGCCGGGCGCGCCGGTATCATCGCCTACACCATGCCGCTGTGGGCCACGGTGATCGGCACCGTCGTCCTGAAGGAGCGGCTCAGCGGCCGCGCGGTCGCCGGCTTGGCGGTCGGGCTGTTCGGCATGGTGCTGCTGTTCTCGGTCGATGCCGCCTCGCTGACCGGCTCGCTGGCCGGGCCGCTGTTCGTGCTCGGCGCCGCCGTCTCCTGGGGTGCGGGCACCGTGGCGATCAAGCATGCCCGGCTGACCATGCCGATCACCGTGGCGGTCGCCTGGCAGCACCTGATCGGGGTGGTGCCGATCGCCGTCGTGGCGGTCGCCTGGGACTGGCGGAACGTCGGCGAGGTGAGCTTCTGGCCGCTGATGTCGCTCGCCTACAACATGCTGATCACCGGCATCATCTGCTACTGGGCCTACTTCAAGGTGGTGCAGATGCTGCCGGTGGTAGCCTCGACGGTCGGCACCCTGATGGTGCCGGTGATCGGGGTGTTCTCGAACGAGCTGATCTTCGGCGTGCATCCGCACCTGGTGGACTACACCGCCCTGGTCTGCGTCGGCATGGCGGTGTTCCTGGTGGTGCTGCGGCCACGACGGGGCTGAGCGGCAGCGCGGCGGGTGGGTTCCGGCTCCGACCCGCCGCCGGCGGTCCGGTCCGGAATGACGTCAGGAGAGAGGAATGCGCCGCCCCGTTCGTCGTCATTCCGGACGGGCGCGCCACCCCGGCGCGGTCGAGCCGGAACCCATGGCGCGACGGATGCCTCGACGCCCCGTCCCGCCGGAACCATGATGGCATGACCAGCCGACCAGCCGATCCCGACCGGAGGACGACATGACACGTTTCGCGAACAGGACCGTGGCGGTGACCGGGGCGGCCGGCAATCTCGGGCGCGCGGTGGCGGCCCGGTTCGCCCGGGAGGGCGCCCGGCTGCTGCTGATCGACGTCGACGCCGAGCGCGCCGCCAAGCTGGGCAGCGAACTGCCGGGCGACCACCTGGGAATCGCCGTCGACCTGCTGGACGCGGCCGCGGTGCAGTCGGCGATCGCCGACGCCGCCGGCAAGCTCGGTGCCGTCGACGTGGCGGTGGCGCTGGCCGGCGGCTTCGACATGGGGCCGGCGGTGCACGAGACCGACGCGGCGGTCTGGGAGCGCATGCACCGGCTCAACCTCGGCACCCTGCTGCCGCTGCTGGCCGCCGTGACCCCGGCGATGATCGCCCGCGGCTCCGGCAAGATCGTCACGGTCGGGGCCCACGCCGCCCTCAAGGGCGTCGCCGGCATGGGTGCCTACTGCGCGTCGAAGGCATCGGTCATGCGGGTGACCGAAAGCGCAGCCGCCGAACTGCGCGGCCGCGGCATCAATGTGAACTGCGTGCTGCCGACCATCCTCGACACCCCGCAGAACCGCGCCGCCATGCCGAAGGCCGACCCTTCGCACTGGGTGTCGCCGGACGCGCTGGCCGCGGTCATCGCGTTCCTGGCCTCCGACGACGCCCGTGCGGTGCATGGCGCCCTGCTGCCGGTGACCGGCCTGTCCTGACGGGACTTGGCCCGGCGGTCCCGGCGCGCCATATCGAGGAGATGACCTCTAGCCCCGACCGACGCTCCGTCCTGTCCGGCCTGATCGCGGCCGGGCTGGCCCCATGGACCTCCGCCGCGGCCGAGGCCGCGCCGATCACCCGGCCGATCCCGGCGACCGGGGAGCGCGTCCCGGCGATCGGCATGGGCACCTGGATCACCTTCAACGTCGGCGACGACCGGGAACTGCGGGACAGCCGCCTGGAGGTGCTGCGGACGTTCTTCGAGCTGGGCGGCCGGATGGTCGACTCCTCGCCGATGTACGGCACCGCCGAGGCGGTGGTCGGGCACTGCCTGGCCCGCCTGCCGGCCGACGTGCCGCTGTTCTCGGCGACCAAGGTGTGGACCTGGTGGCAGAGCAACGGGCCGGAGCAGATGGCGGAATCCCGCCGGCTGTGGGGCGTCGAGCGGTTCGACGCCATGCAGATCCACAACCTGCTGAACTGGGAAGGTCACATGGCGACCCTGGCCGCCGACAAGGCGGCCGGCCGGATCCGGCTGATCGGCATCACCACCTCGCATGGCGGCCGGCACGAGGAGATGGAGCGCATCATGCGCGCGCAGCCGGTCGACCTAGTGCAATTCACCTACAACATCGTCGACCGCGAGGCCGAGAAGCGGCTGCTGCCGCTGGCCGCCGAGCGCGGGCTCGGCGTGATCGTCAACCGGCCGTTCCGGCAGAAGCAGCTGTTCCACATGTTCGCGCGGCACCCGCTGCCCGGCTGGGCCGGCGAGATCGGTTGCGCCAACTGGGCGCAGTTCTTCCTGAAATTCGTGATCTCGCACCCGGCCGTGACCTGCGCGATTCCGGCGACGTCCCGGGTCGACCACATGCGGCAGAACATGGGCGCCCTGCGCGGGCCGCTGCCGGACGCCGCGATGCGCCGGCGCATGGTCGACTACGTCGAGAGCCTGTAGGTGGGCCCGGTCCTGCCGTTCTCCGCCGAAGCGCTCGATGCGTTGATCGGCCTCTACAACCTTGCGATCTGGCCGGTGCCGCTGCTTGGTGCGGCTCTGGCCGCCGCCGCCGTCGCGCACTCGCTGCGGCCGGTTCGCGGCGGGGACCATTTGGTCGCTGCGCTACTCGCCGTCGCATGGGGCTGGGTCGGGATTGTGTTCCACGTCCGCCAGGTCGCCGCGATCGATTTCATGGCGCCGGTGTACGGCGCGTTCTTCGTCCTGCAGGCCTTGCTGCTGGCGTGGGCCGGAGCGACCAGCCGGTGGCAGCCGCTTCGGTTTCGGCCGGACGTGGGGGGCTGGACCGGCCTCGGTCTGGCCACGGTAGCGGTCGTCGGTTACCCGATACTGGCCGTGCTCACAGGTCACGACTGGCCGCGCATACCCTTCGCCAGCACCGCTCCGGACCCGACGGTCATGCTCACCCTCGGCCTGCTGATGTTGAGCGCGGGTCCGGTTCGCCTGTACCTGCTGGCCGTTCCCGTCCTCTGGTCGCTGGTGGCCGGGATGACCGCGCTGTCCCTGGACACGCCCGACCGTCTGATTCTGCCCGCGGCGGCGGGCCTGGCGGTCGGAGTCGAGCTGTGGATCCGCCGTCGCCGCCCCTCCGCCTAGACGCTCCTCCGGCTTCGGTCGATCCGACCGGCCCGGATCAGGGCCGGGCCAGCACCTCGGCGACCGCCAGCGCCACCACCTCGGTGGCGACCCGCAGGTCGTTGAGCACCAGTTTCTCGTCGGCGCGGTGGCCGTTGGCGTCCAGGAAGGTCCGGGGGCCGGCGCCGTAGCCGATGGTCGGCACCCCGGCCTCGGCGTAGAGACGGGCGTCGGTGTACAGCGGCACGCCCTCGACCGGGACCTCCTCGCCCAGCAGCCGCCGGGCGTGCCGGCGCACCGGGTCGATCAGCTTCTCGGCACCGTCCAGCCGGCGCAGCGGCGAGGCCAGAAGCACCCGTTCGATCTCGACCGCTATCCCGGCATGGCCGGCGACCGCACCCGCGATCACCGTCCGCAGCCGCGCCTCGACCGCCGCCGGGTCCTCCTCCGGGGTCATCCGCCGGTCCAGGCGGATGGTGCAGCGGTCGGGCACCACGTTGGTGTTGATGCCGCCCTCGATCAGCCCGACGGTCAGGTTCGGGTGGCCGATGCCGGGGATCGCCGACACCCGCTCCGGATAGGCCCGGCGCTCGACGTAGAGCGCCTGCAGCACGGCGGCCATGGCCTCGATGGCGTCGGCGCCCTCGTCCGGCTTGGCGGCATGGGCCGAGCGGCCGCGCAGCGTCACCGCCAGGTGCACCACGCCGTTGTGGGCGGTGACGATGGCATGGCTGAAGCCGGCGCTGATCGCCAGGTCGGGCCTGCTGATTCCCTGCCCCAGGATCCAGGCCGGGCCGATGCCGCCACCGGTCTCCTCGTCATAGGTGAAATGCAGCTCGACGGTGCCGGAGAGCTTCTCGGCGACCGGCTCCAGCGCCAGCAGCGCGAAGGCGTAGGTCGCGAAGTCGGATTTCGAGACCGCCACGCCGCGGCCGTACATGACGCCGTCGACCACCTCGCCGCCATAGGGGTCGTGGGTCCAGCCGTCGCCCGGCGGCACCACGTCGCCATGGGCGTTCAGGGCGACGGTGGGGCCGTCGCCGAAGGATTTCCGCACGACCAGGTTGGTGCAGGAGACCATGCCAACGGTCCGCACCACGTCGTCCGGGACCCAGTGGCGCTCGACCGTGAGGCCGAGCCCTTCCAGCAGCCCGGCCGCCACCTCGGCATGCGCCGCGCAGTCGCCCGGCGGGTTGTCGGAGGGCTGACGCACCAGCGCGCGCAGGAACGCAATCTCGGCATCCCAGCGGGCGTCGACCGCGGCGGCGACCGGAGAGACGAAGGCGTCGGACGGGCGGGTGTCGGGCATGGCGGGGACTCTTGTTGAACTCGCCGCATCCTGTCGCGCATCGGCGAGCGCGTCGAGGGGCGAGGAACCGCTCCGTGCGTCCCATAGCCGACACAAGCGTCGAGACCAAATAATGTCATTGACCACATATGCCATAAAGAACATATTCTGAACGCTCATGGCTTGTCGAACTGGTCGACGAGTTCGTGCCGGAATTCCAGCGACTGCCGAAGCCGGTCCGGCTCGAGCTTCTGGCCCAGGCGCGCAGGCTGGCGCGGTTCGGTCCCGGGCTCGGGAGATCCGCGGTGGACACGCTGGCCGGGTCACGCCATGCCAACATGAAGGAGCTTCGGTTCAGGGCCGACGACGGAATCTGGCGGGTTGCCTTCGCATTCGACCCCCGCAGGATCGCAGTTCTGTTGGCGGCTGGGGACAAGTCGGGCGCTTCGGGAAGCCGGTTCTATCGACGGCTGGTCGCCACCGCGGACCGCCGGCTCGACCGCCACCTGAACCAGCAGCACGAGCGCGAGGAATGACGATGCCGACCACACTCGACGACCTGATGGCGGAGCTCTCGACCGAGGATCGGGTGGCAGTCGAGAACCGGGCCGCCGACCTGATTGCCAAGGAAATGACGCTTCGCGATCTGCGCAAGGCGATGGATCTGACCCAGGAGCAGCTCGCCACCCAGCTCCGCATGTCCCAGGACGGAGTCTCCCGGCTCGAGCGGCGCAGCGACCTGCGGATATCCACCCTGCGCAGCTTCATCGAGGCGATGGGAGGAGACGTGCATTTCGTCGTCTCCTTTCCAGGGCGCCCGCCCGTCCGGCTGACGGGGCTCGACAAGCTCGTCAGTCGCCCTCCGGTCCCACCGCGGCGCGAACGAGCCTAGCGAAACCTCACCCCAGCTCGAAGGTCGTCACCCCGAACAGCCGCAGCAGCGGCAGGTCGGGGGCCGGGCCGCGGTACATCCGGGCGGTCTCGAACACCGGCTGCAGGCCGTAGCGCTCCGCCAGCGCCACCGCCGCGGCATTCGGCTCCGGCGTGTCCAGCGACACCTCCCCCGGCATCGACGCCGATAGCCGCCGGAACAGCAGCTCGGCGCCGGCCGCGTCGTCGGCGAACAGCGGGCCGATCTTCGCTCCCGACCGGCACCGGCGGATCACCCCGTAGCCGGTCACCCGGCCGTCCTCGACCAGCGCCCAGCCCTGGCGGCTCCCGTCGGCCAGCCAGCAGCGCATGAAGGCCTGGCGCGGGGCCGGGAAGAACGGCCGGTCGTAGGCGATCACCGCGTCGACCAGGTCCGGCCCGATCGGCACCAGCCGAGGGTCTACCGGCGCCTCGACCGCCGGCACGCCGGTGTGGCGGATGTTGCGGTACACCAGCTCGAAGCCGGACTTGCGGTAGTTGTCCTGCTGGTCGACCACGCCGTCCAGGCCGACCACACGGTCGCCGTGATGGGCCATGCCGGCCTGCCACAGCCGGTAGCCGATGCCGCGGCCGCGCATCCCGGGCCGGCAGATGTAGAAGCCGAGGAAGCCGAATTCCGGGCCGTAGTTGACCACCGAGATGCTGGCCGCCGGCTCGCCGTCGACGAAGGCCATCCGGAACCCTTCCGGGTCCTCCGCCATGAAGCAGCGGGCGTCGTCCAGGCCCGGGTTCCAGCCCTCGGCCGCCGCCCAGTCGACCGCGATGCCGACCTCTTCGGCGGTCATCGCCCGGATCTCCACGGCGCCGCTCATGACGTCGGCCTGTGATGGGCGTGCCAGTGGCGGGCGATGTCGATGCGCCGGCAGATCCACACGTCGCCGAAGCCGGCGGCATAGTCCAGGAACCGCATCAGCGCCGCGGCGCGCCCCGGACGCCCGACCAGCCGGCAGTGCAGGCCGACATTCATCATCTTCGGCGTCTCCTCCCCCTCGGCCCGCAGCACGTCCAGGCTGTCGCGCAGATAGGCGAAGAACTGGTCGCCGCTGTTGAAGCCCTGGGCGGTGGCGAACCGCATGTCGTTGGCGTCCAGGGTATAGGGGATCACCAGGTGCGGCCCGTTCGGGCCCTGCAGCCAGTACGGCAGGTCGTCGGCATAGCTGTCGGAGTCGTAGAGGAAGCCGCCCTCCTCCATCACCAGCCGGCGGGTCTGCGGGCTGACCCGGCCGGTGTACCAGCCGAGCGGCCGGCTGCCGGTCGCTTGCGTGTGCAGGCGGATCGCCTCCTGCAGCTGCCGGCGTTCCTCGTCCTCCGGCATGTCCTGGTAGTCGATCCAGCGCAGCGCGTGGCTGGCGATCTCCCAATCGGCCTCCTTCATGGCGGCGACCGCCTCGGGGTTGCGGACCAGCGCCGCCGTCACCCCGTAGACGGTTACCGGCAGGCCGCGCTGGGTGAACGCCCGCCACAGCCGCCAGAACCCGGCGCGCGAGCCGTATTCGTAGATCGATTCCATGTTGACGTTGCGCTTGCCGACCAGCGGCTGGGCGCCGACGATCTCCGACAGGAACGCCTCCGAGGCCGGGTCGCCGTCGAGGATGGTGTTCTCGCCGCCCTCCTCGTAGTTGATCACGAACTGCAGGGCCACGCGGGCACCGTCCGGCCAGGCGGCCTGCGGCGGCGTCCGGCCGTAGCCGATCATGTCGCGGGGGTAATCGGGATTCACGGTCATCCTCCCTTCGGCGCAAACCGGGCGAAAGCGCCAGCATATGGCTTGGCGAGCGGTGGCGCATACCCGCCGATCCGACTGTTGCGCACCCCGAGCCCTACCAGTCCCTCGATCAGCTTGACTGCGGCCGCCACCCCGTCGATCACCGGCAGCCCGTGCGCCGCCGTCAGGTCGGCCGCCAGTTCGGCCATGCCGGCGCAGCCGAGCACGATCGCCTCGGCCCGGTCCTCGGCCTTGGCGGCCTCGATCCCGGCGCCGAGACGGGCCCGGGTGAGTTCCGGGTCGTCGTGCAGGGCCAGCACCGGCAGGTCGACTGCCCGCACCCCGCAGCAGCGGCGGTCCAGGCCGTATTTCAACAGGTTGGTCTCGAGCGCGCCGATCGAGCGGGCGAGCGTGGTGATCACCCCGAACCGGCCGGACACCAGGGAGGCGACGTGGTAGCCGGCCTCGCCGATGCCGATCACCGGCCGGTCGGTGACCGACCGCGCGGCATCCAGGCCGGGATCGTCGAAGCAGGCGACCACATAGCCGTCGGCCTCCGGGTGTGCCGCGATCTCGGCCAGCAGCCCGGGCACCGAGAACACCTCGTCGTACCAGCCCTCGATGCTGGCCGGCCCATCGGCCGGGTTCACCGCCACGATCTCGGTGCCAGCGGCCACGACCGCCCGGGCGGCCCGGCCGATGCCCTCGGTCATGGCGGCGGTGGTATTGGGGTTCACGACGACGATCTTCACGGGGGGTCTCCTTCGGGAACGGCGCCCGTCGCTTCGTGGGTCCCGGAGCCGTCCGCTACCGCGGCCTCTCCGGAATGACGAAAGGGTAAAGCGACACCCTCCTTGTTCGTCATCCCGGACCGGATCGCTTCAAGCGAGACGGATCCGGGACCCACGCCGCGACGGGCCGGCGAACAGTAGCCCTTACACCATCCCCTGCCCGGCATCCGACCCCTTGCGCTCCTGCCGGCGCCGCGCCCACAGGATCAGCGCCAGGGCCGAGCCGATCACCACGAACGACACCGCCGTGGTGACCGTGCCGAGCGCGTAGATCTCCGGGGTCGTCACCGTGGTGGTCAGGCCCTGCAGTTCCAGCGGCAGGGTGTTGACGTCGCCGATCGCCTGCGACGACCGCGCCAGCTCGTCGTAGGACAGGGTGAAGCCGAACAGCGCCACGCCGATCAGGCTGGGTGCGATGATCGGCAGCACCACGAAGCGGAAGGTCTGCCAGGGCGAGGCGCCGAGGTCGCGCGCCGCCTCCTCGTAGGCGCGGTCGAAGCGGTTGAACACCGCGAACATGATCAGCAGGCCGAACGGCAGGGTCCAGGTCAGGTGAGCGCCGAGGCCGGAGCTGAACAGCCCCATGGTGGTGGTGAAGCCGTCGACCAGCCACGGCCAGTCGCCGCCGAGCGCATTGACCTGGTCGTCGAGCAGCCGGAATTCGAGCCCGATGCCGAGGCTGACGCAGATCGACGGCACGATCAGGCTGGCGACGGTCACGAAGAACAGCAGGCCGGAGCCCTTGAACCGATTTCGGAACGCCAGGCCGGCCGCCACCGAAAGCGCCACGGTCAGGCCCATCACCACCAGCCCGAGTCGGATCGATCGCCGGAACGCCGCCCAGATGTCGACCACGCCGACGCCCTCGTACAGCTTGGCGAACCAGTGCAGCGACAGCCCGTTCATCGGAAAGGTCAGGCCGCCGTCGGGGCCCTGGAAGCTGAGCAGCAGGATCGTGAAGGTCGGGCCGTACAGGAACAGCACGAACAGGGTGAACACCAGGGCCAGGCCCCAGAAGGCGGCGCCGCGCGGCCGGCCGTCCACCTCACAGCTCCTTGCGGATGTCGACCATCCGGGTCAGGCCCCAGATGATCAGCAGCACGATCGCCAGCAGCACCACGGCGTTGGCGGCGGCGGCCGGGAACTGCAGGTAGGACATCTCGACCTGGATGATCTTGCCGATCGAGGCGATCTGCTGGCCGCCCATCACGCCGATGGTGACGAAGTCGCCCATGACGATGGTGATCACGAAGATCGAGCCGATGGCGATGCCCGGCTTGCACAGCGGCACCACCACGTTCCAGACGGTCTGCCAGCCGGACGCGCCGGCGTCGCGCGCGGCCTCCAGCAGCGCCCGGTCGATCCGCATCATCGAGTTGAAGATCGGAACGATCATGAACAGCGTGTAGAGGTGCACGAAGGCCAGCACGACCGAGAAGTCCGAGTACAGCAGCCAGTCCTGGCGCTCGCTCACCAGCCCGGTCGACAGCAGCGCGTCGTTCACCAGGCCGTTGCGCCCGAGCAGCGGGATCCACGAGATCATGCGGATCACGTTGGAGGTCCAGAACGGCACCGTGCACAGCAGGAACAGCACGACCTGCATGGTCAGGGTCTGCACGTGGAACGCCAGGAAGTAGGCGACCGTGAAGCCCAGGACCAGGGTGATCGCCCACACCGTCAGGCAGAATTTCAGGGTGCTGAGATAGGTGGCGAAGGTCAGGCACAGGTCCGGCAGGTCGGCCAGGCAGCCCTCGAACACCTCGACGTAGTTCTGCGCCGTGAACGCCGGGATGATCTGGTAGCCGTTGTAGTCCCAGAAGCTGACCATCAGGATCAGCGCCAGCGGCAGCACGAAGAACAGCAGGAACACCAGCGCGAACGGCAGCGCCTGCCAGTAGGGGGTCGAGGTCTTGCCGAAGGCGTTCATGGTCGTCCCAGGTCGAGATGCTTGCTGCCCGTCGCTGCGTGGGTTCCGGCTCGACCGCGCCGAGGGCGGCGCGTCCGTCCGGAATGACGACTCTTAATGTTCGTCATTCCGGACCGAACCGCCACGGGCGGGACGGAGCCGGAACCCACGAAGCGACGGGCATGGGCGACGGGCATGGGCGACGGGGAGCCGGCACCGCCGCCTCCCCGCCCCGTGTCGTCAGGCCGCGATGAACTCGTTCCACTTGCGGACCATGTAGCGGTTCTCGTCCATCACCGCGTTCCAGCAGGCGACCGCGCCCATGCGGGCCTCGAAGGAGCCGCCGTCGCGCACCGTGCCGGCCTTCTCGAGCAGGGTGCCGTCGGGCGCCATGATGTCCTTCGCCGCCGGCTTGCCGAGCATCCAGAAGTCCCACTCGTAGGGCTCCATGTTGGCCTGCGCGGTCGTCAGCACCGCCGAGTAGTAGCCCTGGCGGTTCAGGAACGCGCCGGCCCAGCCGGACAGGAACCAGTTGATGAAGTCGTAGGCGGCGTCGAGCTTCTTGCCCGACAGCGTCTTCGGCAGGCCGAGCCCGCCGGCCCAGGCGCGATAGCCCTCCTTCAGCGGCTGGTAGGTGCAGGGCACGCCCATCGAACGCACCTTGGTGACCGCCGGCGACCACATCGACTGGATCACCGTCTCGCCGGACGCCATCAGGTTGACGCTCTCGTTAAACTCCTTCCAGAACGCCCGGAACTGGCCGGCCTTCTTGGCCTCGGTCATGACCTTGAGGGTCAGGTCGATCTCCTCCTTGGTCATGTTGCCCTTGTCGGGATACCTGTACTCGCCCATGGATTCCACGACCATCGCGGCGTCCATGATGCCGATCGACGGGATGTTCAGGATCGAGGCCTTGCCCTTGAACTCCGGGTTCAGCAACTCGCTCCAGCTCTCGATCGGGCGCTTGATCAGGTCCGGCCGGATGCCGAGGGTGTCGGCGTTGTAGACCGTCGGGATCAGCGTCATCCACTGGGTCGGCTCCTCGACGAAGGTCTTGCCGTCCTTGGCCGGCAGGAAGCTGACCTTCTTCGGCGCGGTGCCCTGGTCGCCGATCTTCTTGCCGCCGACCTCGCCGACCGTGAACACCGTGGTGATGTTGCCGGACTCCTTGATCTTCGTGGTGTCCAGGCCCTGCAGGTTGCCGGTCGGCACGATGTTCTTCAGCATCCAGTATTCGGAATCCAGGATGTCGAAGCTGTTCGGCTGGGTGACCGCCCGCTTCACCACGTCGTCCGAGGTGACCGGGATGTACTCGATGTCGATCCCGAGGTCGGCCTTCACCTTCTCCTTGATCCCGGCGTGCTGGTTGACCGCCGTCCCCATGTAGCGGAGCGTCACCGGCTCCGACGCGATGATCGCCGGGAACCCCGTGATCGCACCGCTGCCGACCGCCAGGCCGCCGGCCGCCGCCGCACCCTTCAGGACCCGCCGGCGGCTGATGCCACCGGGCTTCGTGTTCTTCGTGCTCGCCATTGTCGCTCTCCTCGCCGGAAGCTCGTTTTCCCTGTCCCTGTTCAGGCCCTTCCTCCCGTGAGCGCGTGCGCATCCTCCGGCTTCCAGGCTGCGACCACCGGGTCGCCGATCCCGACCGGATTGTCGAAGAACGCACGTTCCGCCACATCCACCGTCAGCTCCAGGTCCGCGCCGGCCGCGACCGTCACGCGCACCGTGCTGCCCTGGAACTCGATCCCCGAGACCCGGCCCTCGCGCCGGACCTCGCCATCCACCCCGGCGCCGCCATCGACCAGGCGCACCAGGTCGTTGCGGACCGCGACCGCCGTGGCGCCGTCGTCGATCACGTTGTGGCCGCCGATGAAGCGGGCCACGAACAGGCTGGACGGCCGGTTGAACACCTCGCGCGGGGCGCCGACCTGCTCGATCCGGCCGCCGCTCATCACCACGATCAGGTCGGCCAGCGCCATCGCCTCCTCCTGGGAGTGGGTGACGTGCAGGAAGCTGATCCCGAGTTCCTTCTGGAACCGCCGCAGCTCGGCTCGCATGCGCACCCGCAGGAACGGGTCGAGCGCCGACAGCGGCTCGTCCAGCAGCAGGATCCTCGGGTCGGTGATAAGGGCGCGGGCCAGCGCCACCCGCTGCTGCTGGCCGCCCGACAGCTGGGCCGGCAGCCGGTCGGCATAGCCGTCCATCTCGACCAGCTGCAGCATCTCGTGGGCGCGCCGCCGGCCGTCGGCCTTGCCGACCCCGCGCATCTTCAGGCTGAACGCCACGTTGTCGAGGCAGGACAGGTGCGGAAACAGCGCGTAGCTCTGGAACATCATCGCGGTGCCGCGGCGCGCCGGCGGCAGGTCGTTGACCACCTCGCCGCCGAGCAGGATGTCGCCGTCGCTGACCTCCTCGTGGCCGGCGACCATCCGCAGGGTCGAGGTCTTGCCGCAGCCGCTCGGGCCGAGCAGACAGCAATAGGTGCCGGCCGGGACCCGCAGCGAGACCGCGTCGACCGCCACGGTCCGCCCGTACCGCTTGGTGACCGCCGCGAGTTCGAGACCGGCCGGCTCCGACATCGACGCTACCCCCGTACCGTCTTGGCCCTGGCATCGCACCGCCACAGGAATGCTGCGATGCAGTATTTTGTGGACATACTGAAACAGTGGTTTCAGGCTGTCCAGACCACAATTCGAGTTTTATGCGCGATGGCGCCTCCCTCCGATCCGCCGCCCCCGCCCCTGTCCGGTTCGCTGGAGCAGCGGGTCGCGGCCGCCTACGAGCGCCTCAGCCCGAACGAGAAACGGTTGGCCGACCTGGTGCAGGAGTTCCCGCACCTGCTGGTCACCCATTCCGCGACCGAGCTGACCGAGCGGGCTGGGGTCTCGAAGGCGGCCGGCACCCGGTTCTTCCGGCGCCTCGGCTTCGAGAGCTTCGAGGAGGCCCGCAAGCTGGTGCGCGACGCCCGCGCCTGGGGCTCGCCGGTCTATCTCGACGACCGCGAGAGCGGCCTGTCGCGGGCGCTGGAGGCGCATCTGCGCAAGGACGTCGACAACCTGGTGCGGACCATCGAGTCGCTGCCGTCGGAGGAGATCGCGGTGATCGCCCGGGCGCTCGCCAACGCCCGGCGGGTGCGGATCTTCGGGCTGCGCAACAGCCACATCTTCGCGACCTACCTGCGCTGGCAGCTGATCATGCTGCGCGACCGCGTGGTGCTGGCACCCGGCGCCGGCGAGACCACCGCCGAGTACCTCGCCGACCTCGGCGAGGAGGATGTCGCGGTGGTGGTGGCGATCCGCCGCCGGCCGCCGGCGGTCGAGCGCTGGCTGACGATCCTGCGCAAGAGCGGGGCCCGGGTGCTGCTGGTCACCGACCGCTCCGGCCAGGCGCTGCGCGACCGGGCGACCTGGACGATCGCCTGCGACGTGCGCAGCACCGCGCTGTTCGACAGCTACGTCTCGGTGCTGAGCGTGCTCAACCTGCTGAGCTCGCTGGTGGCCTCGCAGATCGGCGCCGACGGCCGCCGACGCCTGCGCCGGATCGAGCAGGTGCATGGCGAGTTGGGGGATCTGTAGCGCGGGTCGGTTTGAAGTCGGCCGGACGCCCTTTGTACATGCCAGGCTTCTACGGCTCCGGCGGCTTCACTCCCGAACGCCGCCTTCGTCCACCAGCAGATAGGCGCGCCGGCCGTCGTCGTGCCAGGCCTGGGCCCGACCCGGCCGGACGGCGGTCAGCGTGAACCGGTTCACCTCACCGCCCCGGAACGCCGCGTAGCGCGTCCAGTACACCGGACCGTCGAACCCGTATCGGCCGTCCTCGACCGCCCCGCCGGCGAGATGCCGAAGCCGGCAGCTGCCGTCGGGCCGGTAGGCGACCGTGGCCACCCCCGCGCCGGTCTCAGGATCGAGCGCCCGCACCGTCCGGCCTTCGATGAAGCGGCGCAGTTCGTCGGCGGTCATCATGGCATCCCCTCCGCTGTGGCGTGCCAGCCTGCCAGACATCCGGCCGGCGGGGACAGCGCTTGCCGCTCTCCCGCCGGATGCCTATCGTCTTAAGCGCCCGTCCGCCTGCCCCACTCTCCCGCAAGGATCCCGACCATGACCGCCTCCGCCCCCGACCGTCTGCGCGCCCTGCTCGCCAAGCCCGGCTTCGTCGTGATGCCGGCGGTGTGGGACGGGCTGAGCGCCAAGCTGGCGGCGTCGGCCGGCTTCGAGACCGCGTTCCTGTCCGGGTCCTGCGTGGCGGCCAGCCGGCTCGGCGGCCCGGACCTCGACCTGGTGTCGTTCGGCGAGATGCTCGACTCCTTCCAGATGGTTCACAACGCTGCCCCGCGGACCCTGGTGCTGGCCGACGGCGACCACGGCTACGGCAACGCCATGAACGTCCAGCGCGTGGTCTCGACCTACGGGCGGGCCGGCGCCGCTGCGGTGCTGATCGAGGACAAGATCACCCCGCGCGGGCTCACCGCCGCCGGCAAGCCCTGCCTGCCGCGCGAGGAGGCCCGCATGAAGATCCGCGCCGCCGTGGAGGCGGCGAAGGAGTCGGGCATCCTGGTGCTGGCGCGCACCGACTGCCGGCCGACCCAGGGCATCGACGAGGCGGTCGCCCGCATCGAGATGTTCGTGCAGGAGGGCGCCGACATCTTCCTGCTCGATTCGCCGGCCGACGAGGACGAGATCCGGCGCGCCGTCGCCGCCGCCGGCGGCCGGCCGTCTTTCTCGGTGCTGTCGCCGGGCGCGCCGCGCGCCACCCCGACCCAGGCCGAGGCGGCGGCGATGGGCTACAAGATCGGCACCTTCCCGACCGGCATGCTGTCGCCGGCAGTCGCCGCCATGAAGGCCGGCCTGGCGGCGCTGGCGGCCGGCGAGTCCGAGTCCTCGGCCGCGCTGCCGCCGCCCGAGCTGCGCGCGACCCTGGGCTACGGCGACTACGACGCCCAGGCGAAGCCGTTCATCACCGGGTGACGCCCGCCGACGGGTCGACGCCGGTGGGGCTTGAGATATCCCATCCGCTGCTGCGGGAACTGCATGCGTACTGGGACGGCAAGCGGGCCGGCCGGGAGATGCCGGCACGTAGCGACCTGGACCCGGTCGAGATTCCGGCCCTGCTGAAGCATCTCATCCTGCTCGACGTCAGCCACGAGCCGCTGCGCTTCCGGGTCCGGCTGTACGGGACCGCGGTCGCCGAGCTGCGCGGCCGCGACCTGACCGGACGCTACCTCTACGAGGACGGCGTCACCCAGATCGGCCAGCAGACCCGCCCGTGGAACGTGGCGACGGTCGAGGAGCGCCGGCCGCATTTCCGGATCGGCGACTACACCGACATCAGCGACGGCCGGACCGGCACCTACAATCGGCTGGGGCTTCCGCTCTCGAGCGGCGGAGAGGCGGTGGACATGCTGATGATCGGCCTGATCCGCGAATGGGGCGACGCGTAGCCGGTCGCTCAGGCGATCCCGGTCGCACTCTCCCAGGTCGGCAGCGGCCGCTGCTCGTAGGGCACGTCCCAGGCCGCGCAGTTGCCCACGTCGACGACGTCCGCCGGCAGTTCCAGCAACCGGGGAACCGGCCGCCCGGTCAGGATCCGCACCGCCGCATGCACCCCGGTGCAGACCAGGGACAGGGCGTCGTAGCTGACGGTCGCCAGCATCGCCCCGGACCGGATCGCCCGGATCGCGTCGGGCATGGCGTTGATGCCGACCACCGCGGCCTCCCGCCCGGCCTCGCGCAGGGCCGCGATCGCGCCCAGGGCCATGGCGTCGTTGGCCGCCACCACCCCGTCGATCCGGGCGTGGCGCTCCAGCATCCGCGCCATCGCAAGCCGGCCGCCGGCGTGCTGGTAGTCGCCGACCGCCGAGTCGACGATCCGGATGCGCGGATAACCGGACGCCGCCGCGCGGAACCCCTCGGCGCGCGGCGCCGCGGTCGGCGACTGCGGCAGGCCCTCGAGGATCGCGACCTCGCCGGTTCCGCCCAGATGCTCGAACAGGCGGCCGGCGGCGGCGGCGGCGAGCGTGCGGTTGTCGGCCGTGACGAAGGTGTCGGCGGCGATCGCCGGCGCGCTGGCCACGAAGAAGACCAGCGGGATGCCGGCATCGACCACCTTGCGGAGGGTCGGGTCCAGGGCGGTGGTGTGGACCGGCGCGATCAGGATCGCGTCAGGCCGGCTGGCGAGCGCCTCCTCCAGGAGGGCGATCTGCTCGCCGGGATCGTCCGGCGTCGCCGGGGCCGCGCCGACCAGCGTGCAGCCGAGGCTGTCGGCCAGCCGGGCGGCGCCGATCTGGGCGCCGACATAGGCCGGGTTGGTGCGGTTCTTGGTCAGGCAGTGGAGGCGGAAGTTCCGGGCCATGGGCGATGCTAGCGCAGGCCCGGCCGCCGCGTCATGCCGGTCGCTCTGCCCGGGCTCACCGTTCCCCGGTCCAGCCCGGCAGCCCCGCGACCTCCCGCCAGTGCCGGGCGATCCGGTCGCGGCGGGCGACCCACACCTGGCCCTTGGCCGCGATGTGCGCCAGCACCTTGTCCAGCCCGGCGATCCGGCCAGGCCGGCCGACGATGCGCAGGTGCAGGCCGATCGACAGCATCTTCGGCGCGCGACCGCCCTCCTCCCACAGCCAGTCGATGGCGTCGGTGCAGTAGCGCGCGAAGTCGTCGGCGTGGGTGAACCCGCCCTGGCGCTGAAACCGCATATCGTTGGTGTCGAAGGCGTAGGGCAGCACCACATGCGGCCGGCCGGCGACCTCGGTCAGGTAGGGCAGGTCGTCGTTGTAGGCGTCGCTGTCGTAGAGGAAGCCGCCCTCCTCGACCAGCAGCCGCCGGGTGTTCGGGCTGGGCGCCGAGCGGGTGTGCCAGCCGAGCGGCCGCACGCCGGCGGCGGCGCGGATCTCGGCCACGCAGCGGTCGATCACCGCGCGCTCGTGATCCTCGGCCATGCCGGCGTGCCGCTCCCAACGGTAGGAGTGGCAGGCGATCTCGTGACCGCGTTCGACCGCGTCCTGCGCCAGCCAGGGCGACAGGGTCAGCGCCCGGGCGCAGCAGTTCATGGTCGCCGGCATCGAGTAGCGGTCGAACAGCTCCATGATCCGCCAGTAGCCGGCGCGGGTGCCGTAGTCGAAATGGGTGTCCTTGCAGGGGTCGGGGGCGCCCGCCACCTCCTCGACGATCTCGTAGACCGCCTCGTTGCGCTCGTCGCCGAGGCTGACCGACAATTCGGCACCCTCCTCGACATTGACCACGAACGACACCGCCAGCCGGGCGTCGGCCGGCCAGTGCGGGTCGGGCGGGCGGTCGCCGTAGCCGCGCAGGTCTCGGCCCTGCCCGCCATGGGCGCTCATGTTCCCCACCGCCGCGCCAGGATCGTCGACATCTCGCGCACCGCCGCCGGCACCGGCTCGATCAGCGGCACCGGCGATGTCGCGGCCAGTTCCCTGGCGGCATCGGCCAGCGGCCCGCCGCCGACGATCACCGCCTCCGCCCCATGGTCGCGCACCGCCCGGCGGACCAGGTCGTCGAGCGCCGCCAGCACCCGGTCCGGATCGGCCATCAGGACGTGCGGGTCGCCGGTGGTGCTCGGCACCGCCACCAACCGGTCGGCCAGGCCGAGCCGGTCGGCGTAGCGCCGCACCATGGCGACCAGCCCGGGCGTGGTCATGGCGATCGCGAACCGGCCGATCGCGGCGGCGGCGCGCATCGAACTCTCGCCGATGCCGACCACCGGGACCGACAGCCTGGCCCTGATCGCCTCGATGCCGGGGTCGATATAGGCCGAGACGATGATGCCATGCTCGCTTCCGAAGTCGCGCCCGGCGGCGGCCACTACCGCCGCCTCGGCCTGCGCCGCGCCGGCCTCGTCGACGATCAGCACCGGCGACGCCGCCGTGGTATAGCCCTCCACCGACAGCCACTCGGGCGCAGCGACCCGTGCCGCGGCGACCATGCGCTCGGTCGCCGCAGTACCCGCATTCGGGTTGACCAGCCGGACCAGCCGCGGCGGCGGACTCATCGTGCCGACCTCCTCATCGTGTCGACCTCCTCATCGTGCCGCGACCATCCACTGCACCGGCCAGAGCACCAGTTCCGGGATCGCGGTGATCACCACGATGCCCAGCAGCATGAGGAAGAAGAACGGCATCGCCGCCCGCGTCACCTGCAGGATGTCGCGCCCGGTCATGCCCTGCAGCACGAACAGGTTGAAGCCGACCGGCGGCGTGATCTGCGCCATCTCGACCACGATCACCGTGAAGATGCCGAACCACACCAGGTCGATGCCGGCATCCTTGACCATCGGCAGCACCACCGCCGCCGTCAGCACCATCATCGACACCCCGTCCAGGAAGCAGCCGAGGAAGATGTACAGCACCGTCAGCACCACCAGCAGCATGGTCGGCGACAGGTCGAAGCTGTCGACATAGCCGGCCAGCACCCGCGGCACCCCGGTGAAGCCCATGGCGATCGACAGGAACGCCGCCCCGCCCAGGATGAAGGCGATCATGCAGGAGGTCCGCACCGCCCCCATCAGGCTTTCCATGAACGACGCCCGGTTCAGCGACTTCGACCACCAGGCCAGTACCAGCGCCCCGATCACGCCGACGGTCGCCGCCTCGGTCGGGGTCGCGAAGCCGCCGTAGATCGAGCCGATCACCACGAAGATCAGCAGCATGACCGGGATCAGCAGGCGCGACGCCCACAGCTTCTGGCGCAGGGTGGTGCGCTCGGTCTCCCTGGGCGCCAGGCTCGGGTCGAGGGTCGTGCGGATCATCACGTAGCCCATGAAGATCCCGATGAGCATAATGCCCGGCAGCACGCCGGCGATGAACATCCGCGAGATCGACTGCTGGGCGATGACGCCGTAGACGATCAGCATGATCGACGGCGGGATCAGCAGCCCGAGGGTGCCGGAACCGGCCAGGGTGCCGATCGACAGCGCCTCGTCGTAGCCGCGCTTCTTCAGCTCCGGGATGCTCATTCGGCCGACGGTGGCGCAGGTCACCGCGCTGGAGCCCGCGACCGCCGCCATCACGCCGCAGCCGACGATGTTGACGTGGAACAGCCCGCCCGGCAGCCGCGACAGCCACGGCGCCAGGCCGTTGAACATGTCCGACGACAGCCGCGTGCGGAACAGGATCTCGCCCATCCACACGAACAGCGGCAGCGCGGTCAGCGCCCAGTTCCACGACGCATCCCAGACCGTGGTGGCGAGCAGCGACCCCGCAGGCGCGGGCGAGAAGAACTCGAGCGCGATGAAGCCGACGGTCAGCAGGGCCGGCGCCACCCACAGGCCGCTCGCCAGCAGGCCGAGCATGGCCGCGAACAGGATGATCGAGATGGTTCCCGCGTCCATCAGTCGTCTCCCGGCCCGGCCAGCACCGTCTCGGCGTTGGCCTCGTAGGACGGCACCGCGCCGCGCGCGATCCGCACGAACTCGTCGGCCAGGGCGATCGTCAGGATCGCGCTGCCGACGGCCATGGCCAGGCGCGGGATCCAGAACGGGATGGCCAGCAGGCCGGGGCTGATCTCGTGGAAGACGTAGGAATAGTAGACGAGGTCGATCGCCCAGTACGAGAAATACGCCATGCCGGCGGCCCCGAAGCCGACCGACCACAGCTCCAGCGCCTGGCGGACCCGCCCCTTCGCCAGCCCGACCAGCAGGCTGACGCGGATGTGCGCGCCCTGCTTGAAGGTGTGGGCGAGGCCCAGGAAGGTCGCGGCGGCCATGCTGAAGCCGGCGGTCTCGGTCGAGTCGACCGCCACGCCGAGGAACCGGCCGACGATCTGGGCGATGATGGTGGCGGCGATCGCCACCAGGAAGACGGCGGCCACGTAGCCGCTCCACAGATACAGGGTGTCCAGCACGCGTCGCACGGGGGTCACCGAATTGGTTTCGTATCCGGCGGTCCCGGCCGCCGCTTCCGGCGGCCGGGGGCCGTCAGGGTCGTCGCTGCAGGGTCACTGCACGGCTAGGTAACGGTCGAGAACGGCAGCCGCTTCCGGGCTGGCGGTCTTGCGCCAGTCGTCCATCATCGCCACGCCGATCTTCTTCATGGCGTCGATGACCTGGGCCGGCGCCGTGCCGGTGGTCATGCCGTTCTTCGCCAGAACCTTCATCTGGTCGGCGGTGGTCTGGGCGCTCATCTCCCAACCGCGCAGCTCGGCATTCGCGGCGGCCGCCAGGATGCCGGACTTGTCGGCGTCGGACAGGGCGGAGAAATACCGCTCGCTGACGATCACCGCGTTCTTCGACAGGATCGCGCCAGCATAGGTGAAGTGGCTGGTGTTGTCCCAGGCCTGGATGTCGATGCCGGTCTGCGGGCTGGTGAACAGCGCCTCGATCAGCCCGGTCGAGAAGGCCTGCGGGATCTCGGCGAACGGCAGGATGGTGGCGTTGAAGCCCAGCATCTCGCCCATCTTCTGGGTCGCCGTCGAGTAGATCCGCAGCTTCTTGCCCTTGAAGTCCTCGGTCGAGGCGACCGGGAACTTGGTGTAGAAGCCCTGCCCCGGCCACGGCGTGTAGTACAGGATCCGCATGCCGTCCTTGGCGAACTTGTCGGCGAAGTACCCCTTCTGGAGATCCTTCAGCATCCACGCCTCGGAATAGCTCGAGGCGATGAACGGCAGCCCCGCGAGGATGTACATCGGATCCTCGTTGCCGTAGACGCCCAGCCGGATCTCGCCGATCGGCACCTGGCCGCGCTGCACCGCCGTCTTGATGGCGTCGAGCTTGATCAGCGAGTCGTTGGAATTCAGGTTGATCTTGACGCTGGTGGTCTTCTCGACCTCCGCGATGAACATCCGGATGTTCTTGGTGTGGAAGTTCTCCTCCGAATAGCCGGAGGCCATGATCCAGTCGACCGCAAGCGCCGGGCCGCTCGCGACCGCGAGTGCCGCGCCGACCACGGCCGCCGCCACTCGGTTGCGTGTCCAAGCCATCCCCGAAATCCTCCTTATTGATGCCTCCACCCGCCTCCCCCGACCGATCGCGGTGGGAAGGCCAGGTCGCTCGATGTCCGAAACGGACGGTGCTGGTTAGCAAGATCGAGTCCAGGCGCGCGCCCGCCGGTATCCGGCGGAATCCCGGGACTCGGGCGGGCCGGCTCACGGGATTGTGCTTGCTGCGATGCACAAACAGCAGGCATCGGCCGGTCGCTGTGGTTCATTTGCAGGCGCGGCGAAACCAGATGGCGGCGGCTGACATTGGTTGATGCAAGACAGCGAGGAGTCCACGGGATGTCGACCGCGACCGAGACGATGCGGGCCGGACCGGAACCGGCAGGGCGGCGGCCTGCGGCGGCGCGGCCGCTGCGACGCTGGCTGCCCTGGACCGACGGCGCCGGGCGGCTTTCGCCCCTGAAGCTGGTCGCCTTCCTAGCGCTGCTGGTTCCGGCCGCCCTGCTGGCCGTCGATGCGCTGGCCGGCGACCTCGGGCCGCGACCCTGGGACCTTGCGATTCACCGCGTCGGGTGGTGGACGGTGCTGTTCCTGATGGCCTCGCTGACGGTCACCCCTTTGCGCCGGACCCTGCGCTGGAACGGCCTGGTCGCGGTGCGCCGGATGATCGGCGTGACCGTCTTCCTGGCGGCCGCCCTGCATCTGGTGCTGTACGCCGGCGAGCGGGCCTGGGACCTGTGGAAGGTCTCCAGCGAGATCGTGCTGCGCTTCTACCTGACCATCGGCCTCGCCGCCCTGCTCGGCCTCGCGGCCCTGGCCGCCACCTCGACCGACGGCATGGTGCGGCGGCTCGGCGGCAAGCGCTGGCAGGTGCTGCACCGGCTGGTCTATCCGATCGCGGTGCTGGCGCTGGTGCACTTCTTCCTGCAGACCAAGGCCGACGTGACCCAGCCGATCCTGTTCAGCGGGCTGTTCGTCTGGCTGATGGCGTACCGGCTGTGGCGCAGCCGGCTCGGCGACCCCTCGGTCGGCGGGCTGGTGGGGCTTGCCGTCGTGGCCGCGGTGCTGACCGCAGCCGGCGAAGTGGCAGGCATCTCGATGGCCTTCCACGCCCCGCCTTCGGTGATCGCCGCGGCGCATTTCGACCTGGACATCGGCGTCCGCCCGGCCTGGTGGGTGCTGGCGGCCGGTCTCGCAGTGGCGGCCGGCGCCCTGGCGCGGCGGCACGGGCCGCTCGCGCGCCGATGAGTCTCGGCGGCGACCAGTTCCCACGCTCCAAGTCCAATCCCCCACTGCCTGTGATTGAATTCAAGACAGGACGATAAATTGCATTCCGGCTGGCGTATCGATCCCGAGAGCGACAGACTGCAGATCGCAGCGCCACTCCGACGGTCCCAAGACAGCTGACGACCGAGGAGTTTGGGATGAGCGAAGAGATCGTGAAGGAGATCTTGGACAAGTACGTGTCCGACGAAACGTTCCCGGCCGACGTCCGAACCGATCCGGAGGCCGCCATCCGGAACGCTGGCTTCGAGCTGGACGATGAGGAACGGGCATTGTTGAAGTCGATCGACTTCTCGCAGACGGATGAGCAGCTCGCGGAGCGGATGTCGGCGGGGACCTTCGATGTTGGGCAAGTCGGCGGTTGATGGTTCTGTTCACCTGAAAGCGCCAGGCTACGGTGGCCCCGGCCGGTCCGGAAGGCGTGATCAGGGGCGCCGGATGCGACCCGACGACCGACACCGCGCGTTGCCGAGGTGGATCGACGTCGGGCAAACGGAAGAGCCCTTCCGCAACGGATCTCCCTGACGGCAGGATCTGATGTGAACCCGCAAGACCACGACCCTTGACCGATTGTGCCATCCAAGGATCAATCAACGGCCGATAGAGTCGGCGTCCTTGCTTCCCACCCGGCCTTTGCGGCGCTGTCCGGGGAGGTGCTGGCGTCGCTCGCCGGGCATTTCACGGAGGCGCCGTACGGCCCGGGCGAGGTGATCGTCCGCGAGGGCGACCCCGGGGACCGGCTGTTCCTGATCGCCGCGGGAACCGTCGTCGTCCACTCCGCCGACCGCAAGCGGTCGGTGTTCATGAAATCGCTGGGGCCGGGCGACATGTTCGGCGAAATGGCGCTGCTCGAGCCGGACGGCCGGCGCAACGCCACCGTCACCGCGACCGGCCCGGTTCGGGTTCTCAGCCTGCCGGGAGCGGTCTTCGTCGAAGCGCTCGAGACCGAAAGCGGGCTGCGCGACGCGGTGCTCCGGCTGCGCGACAGCATCCTCCGATTCCGGTTCCTGCGCATGGCCAGCCCGTTCGGCGCGCTGGAACCGGGGATGCTCGACGCGCTGTCGGCGCGGATGACACGAACACCCTTCACGGCCGGCGACGAACTGATCCGGCAGGGCGATGCCGGCGACTTCGCCCTGCTGATCGCCGAGGGCGAGGTGGAGGTGGTCCGGCGCGACGACGGGGACGACCGCCGGCTCGCCACGCTCGGCGTCGGCGCCATGCTGGGCGAGGCGGCGATCCTCACCGGCGAGGTCCGCAACGCCACGGTCCGCGCGCTCAAGGACGGCAGCGCCTTCCGGATCGACCGCGACGCCCTGCTGGAGATGTTCGAGCACGACCGGCGCATCGGCCTGCAGGCGATCCAGTTGCTGCGTCTGCGTGAACGGCCCCGGCAGGCGCCGAATGTGGAGGTGCACGAGCGGCGGGCCGCGGACGGCGACACCCTGCACATCCTGAAACGGACGGACACCGGCGCCTTCTTCCAGCTGTCGGAGAGCGGCCGGCGGCTGTGGGAAAAGCTCGACGGCGAGGCGACGATGCGCGACATCGCGATCGCCCACATGCTCGCGACCAAGACCTTCGCACCACAGGTGGTGGCCGACACCATCGCCGCCCTCACCGCCGCCGGCTTCGTCGAGGTCCAGAGCGTGACCCCGGATGTCTCCGGGCGGCTCGCCGGCCGGACCACCGGCGGCAGCGTCGGCGGCAGAGCGCCGCGCCGGATCGCCGCCGCCCTGCAGCGGATCTTCGTCTGGCACTGGGATCTCGGTTCCGGCGACCGGCTGATCGGGCGGCTCTACGATCGCGGCGGGCATCTCGCCTATCGCGCCGTCGGCCTGACGATCATCGCCGCGATCATCCTCGGCGGGACTGCGGTCGTTGCCTTCGCCGGCCCGGAGGCGCGGACGGCGATGGAGGGCGGCTGGACCGAGGGCCGGCTGTGGCTGGTGGTGCCGATGATCTACGCCAGCATCGTCCTGCACGAACTCGGCCACGCCCTATCGGTGAAGCACTACGGGCGCGAGGTTCTCGGCGCCGGCCTCGGCTGCCAGGGGCCGTTCGTCTTCGCCTACGTCAACACCAGCGACATGTGGCTGGAGGGGCGGGTGCCCCGGCTGGTCGTCGACGCCTCCGGCATGGTGGTGAACATGATCCTCGCCGGCTTGGCCGGGCTCGGCCTGCTGGTCGCCGAGGACCCGGCGACGGTCGCGGTGCTGTGGCTGTTCGCCGTGTTCTCCTGGCAGATCGTCCTGGTCAACCTGAACCCGTTCTTCGACCTGGACGGCTACTACCTGCTGTCCGACTGGCTGGACCGTCCGAACCTGCGGGAAAAGTCGTTCCGGCGGTTCCTTGACCTGGTCCGGTCCGGGGACCTGACGATCGCCCGCCGGCATCCGGTGGAGATCGCCTACACGGCCTTCACCCTGGTCTACGTATCAGCCATGGGCGTCGTGCTGTTTCTCGTCTATCGACCGTTGCTCGCCGCCTGGTTCGGTGACGCCGTACCGGCCCTGCCGGCGACGCTGGGCGCGCTGGCCGTCGCCCTGCTCTGGTATGCGAGCAGCGCCGCCTTCCTGTCCCGGAGCGTGAGGTTCGCCCTGGCAGCGTCCCGTAACCGGCCGGCGGCCCGGACATGACCGCCGCACCCGACGCCGACACCGCGAGGCTGGACGACCCGGCATTCGCCGAGGCGCTGACAGCGTGGATCGACGACCTCGCCGACGGGCTCGCCCGCAGCGCGGGACAGCGCGACATGCTGCGGCTCGCGCGGGCCGAGCTGGCGGTCAAGGAGCGGGGCAGCCGCGAGGTCTGCGGATTCTCGCTCTTCGCCACCCTGCCGGTCGCGATCTTCGAGGCGGTGGCCCCGGGCCGGCCGGTGCCGATTGCCCTGCCGGCCGCCTCGGCCCTGTCCTTCCTGGCGCTCGACGTCCTCGACGACCTGGCCGACGGCGACTGGCCGGCGCATTGGGGCGACCGGCGACCGGCGGAGATGGAGCTGACCGGGGCGCTGATCCTCTCGGTGCTGGTCCCCGAGGCGCTGGCGCGCGCGACCGGGGATCCGGCTCTGCTGGCCGCGCTCGGCCGCATCCATCGCCGGTCGCTGCTGCGCATGGCCGACGGCCAGCGCGAGGATCTTGCCGCGCCCGGGCCCTCCTCCTGGGACATGGTCACCGCCCGCCGGGTGCTGACCGCCGGCGGCCCGGACCAGGCGTCGGGATACGCCGAGATGGCGGCGGTGCTGGCCGGCGCCGGTCCGGAAATCGTGCGGCACCTCGCCGGCTACGCCCACCACCTCGTCGGCGCCCTGACCCTGTGGAGTGACCTCGCCGACCTGCTGAGCCCGGAGGGAGGCGACCTGAAGCAGGGCAAGCGCAAGGTGCCGCGGGCCGCCCATGTCAATGCGCTGGCGGCTTCGGAGCGGCCGGCCTTCCTCGCCCGCCTGGAGGCGGCACGGACGTCGGAGGTTGAGCGTGAAGCCCTCCGCCAGGAGCTTCGCGCCAGCCCGGCCGTGGCTGCGGTGATGGCATACCGGAACATCGACCTGGCGATGGCGCGGGCCGCCTTGAACAGGGCCGAGCTCCCGGATCCGCGAAACCTCGCGGGCTTCATCGAGTCCCTTGCCGGTCCCGGCCAGCGACGAGCCGGTTCACACAGGTGAAAATCCGCAAGGCCGGCCTGGCTCGATCGCTATGCGCTCCTAGCGCAGCGTGATCTCGGCGGTCCCACCGTCCTCCAATGGCACCGCCAGGCGGCCCGGCGCGACGACCCGGATCCGGTCGGTCACCCGGCCCGGCAAGCCGTGCGAGCCCAGCACCCGCAGCCCGCCCGCGAAGCCGACGAGCACGACGCGGCGACGTGCCAGGTCCGGCAACGCCAGGTCGGCGGCAGCGTCGCCGTCGACGTCCACGACGGCCGCCAGCGACAGCACCCGCGAGCCGATGGCGTGGGTCGAGTAGCCGGCCGCCGGGCCGGCAATCCGGGCCAAGCGCTCGCCACGCAGTTCCAGGAGTTCCAGCACGCCCGACAGATGCGGCGTCCGCACCACCGCTATCCGCGGGACGCCGTCGCCGAGAAAGTCCGCGATGGCGGCGATCGACAGCCAGCGGTTGGCACTGCCGATCGGCGCGGTCGCCGCGATCTCGACCAGGGCTCCGTCACGGATCCCGTAGACCGCGACAGCCGCGCCCGACGCCAGGTCCGAGCGGATGGCAACGACCTCGTTGCGGCCGTCCCCGTCCAGGTCGGCCAGTCGCGGCGTGATGTCCTCGAACACCCGGCTGACCGGCAGGACGTGCTCGTGCCGACGGCCCTCCGGGTCGACCGCGACCAGGCTGCCGCCCTCGATCGCGTCGCCCAGCACGCCATGGCCGTAGCGCCCGGTCGGGCGCTCGTACCAGGCCCGGACCACGCCCTGCCCGGCGGCCTCGGCGATCCCGCCGTCCGGCAGCCGCTCGGCCGTCGCCTGGCCGGGTCCGGCCAGGACGGCGAGGCCGAACGCGGCCAGTCCCGCCAGCGCCGTGCGCCGCACTACTTGGTGCCGTACATCCGATCGCCGGCGTCGCCCAGGCCCGGCATGATGTAGCCGTGGTCGTTCAGCTCGCGGTCGATCGCGGCGGTGAACACCGGCACGTCGGGGTGCGCCTTGGTGAAGGTGGCGATGCCCTCCGGGGCGGCCAGCAGGCACACGAACTTTATGCGGGTGGCGCCGGCGTCCTTGATGCGCTGGACGGCGGCCGCCGCCGAGTTGCCGGTCGCCAGCATCGGGTCGACGGCGATGCACGGCCGGTCGCCGATGTGCTCGGGCAGCTTCATGTAGTACTCGACCGGCTCGAGCGACTGCGGATCGCGGTACAGCCCGACATGGCCGACCCGGGCCGACGGCACCAGGTCGAGCATGCCGTCGAGCAGGCCGTTGCCGGCGCGCAGGATCGACACGAAGCACAGCTTCTTGCCCTCCAGCTTCGGCGCCTGCATGCGCTCCAGCGGGGTGTCGATCTCGACCATGCTGCATTCCAGGTCGCGCAGCACCTCATAAGCCAGCAGCAGACTGATCTCGCGCAGCAGCTGGCGGAACTTCGAGGTCGCCGTGGTCGCCTCGCGCATGATCGTCAGCTTGTGCCGGATCAGCGGATGGTCGACGACGGTCGTGTTCTTGTACTCCATCGACGCGGCCTCACAGGGGGACGGGGTGGGCCGACCATGTCTCCGCCGTTCCACGCTGGCAAGAGGCTGTCGGTGGCCCTGGCCAACCGTCTGAAAACGGGGACTTCAGCCCGACGGAGCCGCGGCGACTCGCCCGGAGCGGCGTGGCGGCAGGCCGAGGCCGCGCAGGATGATCGCCGTGACGGTGCCGACCGCCAGCCGGTAGTCGGCCTCCTCCAGGCGGTCGACGCCGAGCACGGCGGTGACCTGCGGCGAGAAGTCGGCATAGGTCTGGGTCATCGCCCAGATCGCGAAGAACACATGCTCGGGCGACAGGTCCGCCATCATCCCGCGGCGCTGCCAGACCCGGAACACCGCGCCCTGGCGCTCCACCCAGTCGCGCAGGGCGCCACGCAGATACTCGCCGATCACCGGCGCGCCGGTGATGAGTTCCATGGCGAACACCCGCGACCCCTCGGGGCGTTCGCGCGACAGCGCCATCTTGCGCTCGACGTATCCGGTCAGTGCGTCGGCCGGGTCGTCGTCGACGCTGATCTCGCCCAGGGCCGCCAGCCAGGCCTCGAGGATGTCCGAGACGACCGCGTGGTAGAGCGCCTGCTTGCTCTTGAAGTAATAAAGTAAGTTTGCCTTCGGAAGCATTGATTCTTTTGCAATTTCATCCAGCGTCGCCCCCTGGTATCCGCGGCGGGCGAAGACCCGCTCGGCGGCCGTCAGGATGCGGCGGCGGTTGCGTTCGCCGATGCGGCCGCGGCGCCGGGACGACGACGCCGGCATGACGCCGGCGTCGGAGGAACTCACTTCGGTCATGCCTCAAGAATAGGCATCGAACCGGTCCGGCCGAAACCCCGTATCAGCCGTCGGCCCGGCCGAACGCCGCCGCGGTCCCGGCCGCCAGCCTCGCCATCAACGCCGACGCCGGGCCACGACCGGCCAGCCGCACGCCCTGGCCGGCCCACAGCGACAGGCAGTCGGCCTTGCCCTGCCCGCCGGCCGCGGTGCGCATCGGCCGCGTCAGGGCGTTCTGCAGCGGGAAGCCCAGGATGTCGCCCGGCCCGGCCCCGGCCTCGACGATCTCCATGAAGCGGTTGACGATGCCGCGCGCCGGCCGGCCCGAAAATGCCCGGGTCACCCGGGTTTGATGCTCGGCAGCGGCGAGGATGGCCGCCTTGTAGGCCTCCGGCACCCCGGCCTCGTCGCAGGTCAGGAAGGCGGTGCCCATCTGGACCGCCTGCGCCCCCAGCACCAGGGCGGCGGCGATGCCGCGGCCGTCCATGATGCCGCCGGAAGCGATCACCGGCACCGACACCGCGTCGACCACCTGCGGGACCAGCGCCATCGTGCCGACCACCCCGGCCCCGAGGTCGCCCAGGAAGGTGCCGCGGTGGCCGCCGGCCTCGCCGCCCTGGGCGACGATGGCGTCGACGCCCGAGCGTTCCAGCGCCACCGCCTCGTCGACCGAGGTGGCGGTGCCGATCAGCGTCATGCCGCGCGCCCTGGCCGCCTGCATCGCCGGCTCCGGCAGCAGGCCCATGGTGAAGCTGAGCGACGACGCGCCGGTCTCCAGCAGCGCCGCCAGCCGGTCCTCGAAATCGTCGGCGGCCGATGCCGGAACCGACGGCGCCTCCAGCCCGAGTTCGGCGAAGAACGGCGCCACCCGCGCCACCGCGGCCTCGGGATCGGGCGGCAGCACCGGCGCCGGCTGGGGCGCGAACAGGTTGACCCCGAACGCCCGGTTGGTGCGGGCACGGACCGCCCGGGCGACCTCTCCGATCCTCTCGAGCGGCAGGTACTGGGCGCCGAGGAAGCCGATGCCGCCGGCCTCGGCCACCGCGGCGACCAGCGCCGGGGTGTCGCCGCCGCCGGCCATCGGCGCCTGGATGATCGGATGCGCGAGCCCGAGGGTCTGCATCAGCGGGGTGCGGACGGGCATGGCCGGCTCCTGTCTCTGTCGCGGGACTCGAAGCTAGGCGGCCCAGAGCATCCGGGAAAACGGTTTGTCGAGATGGTATCCATCGCTGCCGGCGATGGCCCGCCCGCCGGCCCCTATTCCGCCGCCGCCGCGCGCCGCTCCGGCCGCGCCCGCTCCAGGAACGCCGCCAGCGCGCTCGACAGCCGGGTATCGGCGCGCCGCACGAACACCGTCTCGACCGCCGCCTCGGCCGCCGGCAGGTCGTGCACCGCCACCCGGCCGTCCTGCCAGACCGGCCCGATCAGGCCGCGCGGCAGCAGGGTGACCCCGAGCCCCGCCGCGACCGCGCCGAAGATCGCCTCCAAGGTTCCGAACTCCAGCATCCGGTAGCCGACCGCGCCGCGCGCCGCCAGGATCGCCTCCAGCCGCTGGCGGTAGGAGCAGCCGGCCCGCAGCACCACGATCCGCAGGTCGCGCCGGTCTGCCAGCGCCTCGGGCGAATGCACCGACGGCGCCGTCAGCAGGGCCAGCCGCTCGCGGAACACCGGCTGTCCGACCAGATCCGGATGCGCCACCGGCCCGCACACGAAGGCGCCCTCGACCCGGCGCGCCAGCACCGCCGCCACCATCTCGGCCGTGGTGCCGGTGCGCAGGGTCAGGTCGACTCCGGGGAACGCCCTGGCATAGCCGGCCAGCACCGGCGACAGGTGCAGGGCGGCCGTCGTCTCCAGCGACCCGAGCACCAGGGCGCCGCGCGGCGTCCCGTCGTCGCGCGCCGCCGCCGCCGCCTCGCCCAGCAGCGCTGCGATCCGATGGGCGTAGGGCAGCAGCCTTGCCCCGGCGTCGGTCAGGTCGACGCCGCGGCTGTGCCGGCGGAACAGCGGTTCCCCCAGTTCGTCCTCGAGCCCCCGGATGCGGGCGGTGACGTTGGACTGCACGGTGTTCAGGTCGGCCGCGGCCCGGCTCATCCCGCCGCAACGGGCGACCGCCTCGAACACGCGGAGGTCGGAGGCATCCATGGCACACCCCATCGCTGAGAGAGATGGATCATGCCACGGGCCGGTGCCTGGTGGAATATCAACGCCCTGCCGCCGTCAGCAGCCAGTCGCGGACCAGGACGACGGCCAGGCGGTCCTCGGCTTCCGTCGAGGCGAGCAGCCAGTAGGCCATGGCGGTCACCGCGAAGCCCGGCAGCGGTGCCGCCAGGCGGCCGTCGCGGCGCTCCTCCTCGGTCAGCACGTCGCTCTCCAGGACCACGCCGAGGCCCTTGGCCGCGGCGTCGATCGCCACATCCGACGGGTCCAGCTCCATCGCCGGGCCGGCGCGGCCCGGGTCGATGCCGTGCCGCCGGAACCACTGGGCCCAGGACAGCCCGTTGCCGCGCGTGCCGATCAGCGGCAGCGCCAGCAGGTCGGCCGGCGTGCGGATGCCGGCCGCCAGGGCCGGCGCGCACAGCGGCTGCAGCGCCTCGTCGAGCAGCGGCCGCGCCGACCGGCTCCATGCACGGGCGTCGCCGTAGACGATCATCAGGTCGACGCCGGCCGCCCCGGGCCGCTGGTCCTTCTCGGCATTGACCCGGATGTCGATGCCCGGCTCGGCCGCCAGCAAGGCCGGCAGCCGCGGCAGCAGCCAGCGCCCGGCGAAGGAGGGCGGGGTCTGGACCCGCACCACCTCGGCACGCCGGCCGGCGCGGCGGCGGACCATGCGCTCGGTGGCGCGACGCAGCTGCTCGAAGCCGTCGCGGATCCCGGCGAAGTACTCGGCGCCGTCGGCCGACAGCGACACGCCGCGGCCGACCCGCTCGAACAGGGTCACGCCGAGCCCGGCCTCCAGCGCCCGCACCTGGTGGCTGACCGCCGACGGGGTCAGGGCGAGTTCCTCGGCGGCGGCGCGGAAGCTCCCGAGACGGGCGGCGGCCTCGAACACCACGAGCGCGCGCAACGGCAGGCTGGATCCGGACATGCCGCAAGAATGGTGAACCCAGCTCACCTGTCCAGCGAGTTCTTTGCGCTTGCCCGGACGCCCCGCCGGTCGCCTGATGATGCGGCCAACCGGAGGATGCCGCCATGAACGACGCCGCGCCCACCCGCACCCCATCGGCCCGCACCAACGACAGCTTCTGGGCCCGCGCCAACCGGCACCTGATGCGCTATGGCGGCGACTTCGTGCCGTTCGTGCCGGTGCGCGCCGAGGGCGCGTTCCTGTATGACGCCGACGGCCGCCGCGTGCTCGACTTCACCTCCGGCCAGATGAGCGCGATCCTCGGCCACTGCCACCCGGAGATCGTGGCGACCGTGCGCGACCATGTCGGTCGGCTCGACCACCTGTTCTCCTCGATGATCTCGGCCCCGGTGGTCGACCTGGCCGAAGCGCTGGCCGGCCTGGTCCCCGCGCTGCCGAAGTCGATGCTGCTGTCGACCGGCGGCGAGGCCAACGAGGCCGCGATCCGGATCGCCAAGCTGGTGACCGGCAAGTGGGAGGTGGTCGGCTTCGCGCAGTCCTGGCACGGCATGACCGGGGCAGCCGCCTCGGCGACCTACAAGGCCGGGCGCCGCGGCATCGGCCCGCTGATGCCCGGCTCCTACGCGATTCCCGCCCCGAACCCCTACCGGCCGCGCTTCCCCGGCGTCGACTGGCGCCAGGAGCTCGACGACTCCTTCGACCTGCTGGACCGCCAGTCCACCGGCAACCTGGCCGCCTTCATCGCCGAGCCGATCCTCAGCTCCGGCGGCGTGCTCGACCTGCCGCCGGGCTATCTGGCGGCGCTCAAGGCGCACTGTGCGGCGCGCGGGATGCTGCTGATCCTGGACGAGGCGCAGACCGGCATCGGCCGGACCGGCCAAACCTTCGCCTTCGAACGCGACGGCGTGGTTCCGGACATCCTGACCCTGTCTAAGACCCTGGGGGCCGGGCTGCCGCTGTCGGCCGTGATGACCTCCGAGGCGATCGCCGACGCCGCCGAGAAGCGCGACTTCCTGTTCTACACCACCCATGTCAACGACCCGCTGCCGGCGGCGGTCGGCGTGACCGTGCTGGAGGTGGTCGCGCGCGACCGGCTGGCCGAGCGGGCGGCGGCGGCCGGCCAGCGGCTGAGGGACGGCCTGCTCGCCCTGCAGCAGCGCCATCCCTGCATCGGCGACGTGCGCGGCCGCGGCCTGCTCCTCGGCCTGGAGTTCGCCGACCACGGCGGCATGGCGGCCTCGGCGATCTCCGACGCCGTCACCGACATGGCCCTGGTGGTCGGGCTGTCCGCCAACATCGTGCGGGCCGGCAGCTCCGGCGGCACCATGCGGATCGCCCCGCCGCTGACCGTGACCGACGAGGAGATCGACCTGGGCGTCGAGCTGCTGGAGGCGGCGATCGGGCGGGTGACCGGCTGAGGACCGGACGGACGCCGGTCCTCCTCCTGTCGTCATTCCGGACCGGATCGCCGGAGGCGGGACGGCGCCGGAATGACGAAGAATGGGGGAACCCGGCCGGTCTTACCGCGAGATCCGACCTCCTTTCCGTCATCCCGGAGGGGCTGCGCGAGCGGCCGGCTCCGGGACCCACGAGGTGACGGGCGTTGCGAATGACCTTAGGCAGCACGCATTTTCGGGATGTGTGAACACCGTAGGTCGCTGCATGGGTTCCGGCTCGGCCGCGCGAGTGCGCGCCCGTCCGGAATGACGCCAGAGAGAGGGGGTGCCGTCCGCTTCAGGGGAGTGACATGGACACGCAGTCCACCGGCGGCGATGCTCATCGCTGACCCGACCGACGAGATCCGGCACGGACCATGACCGATACGCCACCCCTCCTCGAGCACGTCGTCCCCGCCACCACCGTCTGGAGCCGGGTGATCCGGGCCGGCGAGACCCTGCGGATCGTCGACATCGCGGGCCGGCAGGCGGTCGACTTCCTGTGCTACGACGCCGTCGACCCGGGCGACCGCTACAACGCCACCAACACGCTGAAGGTCCAGGGCTCGGCGTTCATCGGGCTCGGCACGGTGTTGTACGCCGACAGCGGCAAGCCGCTGCTGCGGGTCACGGGCGACAGCCTCGGCCGGCACGACACCATCTACGGCTGCTGCAGCGAGGCCAACAACCGGCTGCGCTACGGCGTGGCCGGCACCCACAGCTGCTACGCCAACTTCGAGAGCGAGCTGGCCAAGCACGGCCTGGACCGAAGCGCCATCGTCGCCAACGTGAACTTCTTCATGCAGGTGCCGGTCGAGGCGGACGGCACGCTCGGCGTCGCCGCCGACGTCTCGCCGCCAGGCAGCCATGTCGACCTGCTGGCCGAGTCCGACGCCCTGGTCGTGCTGTCGGCCTGCCCGCAGATGCTGAACCCGTGCAACGGCTATAACCCGACGCCGGTACGGGTGATCGTGACCGCCGCCGGGTAGCTTGCGGCTACTGCCGGACGTAGTGCAGGCCGGCGAAGCGCGCCCGCAGCGCGGCGGTGCGCGGCGCCACGGTCTCCGGCGCGTTGGCCCGCAGGGTCTCGGCGATCAGCGCCGCGATCGCCGGGGCGTCGGCCGGCGTCACGCCGCGGCGCACCAGTTCCGGGGTGCCGATCCGCAGGCCGTTGAGGTCGCCCGGCACCTCGGCGATCGGCAGGCCGATGCCGCAGGCCAGGAACCCGCCCTTGCGCAGGGTCTTCGAGGCCGCCTGGCCGCCGCCGAAGGCCGCCGCCTCGATCGCGAACTGGTGCGACCGGGTGATCCCGCGGTCGGCCGCGAACACCGGCAGGCCGAGGGCCAGCAGCTCGCGGGCCAGGGCGCCCGACAGCTCGACCATCGCCCTCGCGTAGGCCGCACCGTGCTCGCGCCAGTCCAGCAGGGTGATCGCCAGCGCCGCCGACTTGGCGGCATCGAAATTGGCCGTCATCCCCGGGAAGGCGATGGCGTCCAGCCGCTCGGCGATCGCCGCGTCGTTCGTCACGATCAGGCCGCCGGCCGGACCGCCCAGGCTCTTGTAGGTGCTCATGGTCATCAGGTGGGCGCCCTCGGCCAGCGGGTTCGGCCAGGCACCGCCGGCGATGATGCCGCACTGGTGGGCGGCGTCGAACAGCACCTTCGCCCCGACCTCGTCGGCGATCGCCCGCACCGCACGGACCGGGTGCGGGAACAGGTTCAGGCTGCCGCCGACGGTGATCAGCTTCGGGCGCACCTGCAGGGCCAGGTCGCGCAGCCGGTCCAGGTCGACGGTATAGCCGTCGGCGTTCACCGGAGCGGGATGGGTGTGCAGCCCGTACAGCCCGGCGCAGCCGTCGGCGTGATGGGTGACGTGGCCGCCGACGCTGGCCGGCGGCGCGACGATCGCGTCGCCCGGCTTCGCCAGCGCCATGAAGCCGTACAGGTTGGCGAGCGCGCCGGAGCCGACCCGGATCTCAGCATGGGTGGCGCCGAACACCTCGGCCGCCAGCTCGGCGGCGATCACCTCGATCTCCTCGATCGCCTCCAGCCCCATCTCGTACTTGTCGCCCGGGTAGCCGAGCGACGGCCGGCTGCCGAGCCCCCGCGACAGGGCCGCCTCGGCAGCCGGGTTCATCACGTTGGTCGCCGGGTTGAGATTGAAGCAGTCGCGGTCGTGGAT
This sequence comes from Thalassobaculum sp., assembly GCF_040219615.1. Lineage (GTDB taxonomy): Bacteria > Pseudomonadota > Alphaproteobacteria > Thalassobaculales > Thalassobaculaceae > Thalassobaculum_A. Next base: position 177,446 of record NZ_JAVJSE010000008.1, on the reverse strand, counting down.
CTCCAGGTTGCGGCGGATCAGCGCCTCGATGCGCTCGTCCACCGCGGCGCCGCTCGCGCTGGCGGTCCGGCCGGCGATCGACTGCACGAGATCCTCGCAGGCGGCGGGAACCCAGGGGCGGCGGGCGAGCTGGTGCATGGCGGTCTCCTTGTCCGGCGACAGGGAAGCCGCGGCGCGCGCCGGCGGCAAGTGCGTTCTTCAGGTTCCCGGCGCCGGCCCGGGTCTCGCGGCACGGCGCCCGGCCGGCCGGCCGAGCGTCACGCCCAGCCCGGCCAGCACGATCAGGCCGATCCCGGCGATCTGGGCGGGCTCGACCAGGCGGCCGTAGACCACGGCGTCGACCGCGACGGCGCTCGCCGGGTACAGGAAGGTGAGCACCGCGATCACCGGGGTCGCCAGCCGCGGGACCGCGCCGTAGACCAGCGCGTAGACCAGGCCGGTGTGAACCAGCCCGATGCCGGCCAGCCAGCCCCACTGGACCGCCCCGATCACCCCCGGCGCCGCCGGCCCCAGCACGAGCAGCAGCGGCGCCCCGACCAGGCACTGCACGAGCGTCAGCGTCGGCCCCGGCACGCCGGTCAGGCGGCGGGCGATCAGCGTCACCCAGGCATACAGAAACGCACCGCCGAGCGCGCAGGCGATCCCGACCGCCGCCGGCTCGCCCGGCGCCATGACCTCCGGCCCGATCGCGGCCAGCAGGCCGCCGAAGGCGAGTGCCACCCAGGCGAGCCGGACGACGCTCAATCCCTCGCCGAACACCAGGGCGCCCAGCAGCACCACCAGGAACGGCTGGATGTGGAACACGATGGTCGCGAGCGCGATGCCGACATGCCCGAGCGCCGCCGTGAACAGCACCCAGTTTCCGGCCATGAGCACGCCGGTCAGCACCGCCAGCAGCGCGGCCCTCCGGGTCATGGCCCGCAGGCCCGGCAACCCGGCGTGCCGGCAGTACAGGGCCATCGCCGCGGCCCCGAACAGGCAGCGGTAGAACACCACGGTGACCGGGTCCTGGCCGCTCTCGACCACGAACATCCCGAGGGTACCGAGCAGCAGGTTGCCGGCGGCAAGCTCCAGGACGGCACGGCGACTTGTCGCGACGGACGCGGGCACGGGGAACCTCCGGCAGCGGTCCCGCATCATCCGTCGGCCTCGCATTCAAACAATCGAATTGATCTGAGAAAACTATTCAGAAATTCTAATGAAATGGATCCGCGCCTCGATCTCGACCTGCTGCGCAGCTTCGTCGCCGTGCTCGACGTCGGCGGCTTCGCCAGGGCGGCCCAGGTGGTGCACCGTTCGCCGGCGGCGGTGTCCATGCAGATCCGTAAGCTGGAGGACACCCTCGGCAGGCGGCTGTTCGACCGCGACACCCGCAATGTGCGGCCGACCGCCGATGCCGAGATCCTGATAGGCTATGCCCGACGGATGCTGCGGCTGCACGACGAGGCCCTGGAGGCGGTCCGGCGGCCGGAGGTCGCCGGCCGGGTGGTGGTGGCCGCCCCCGACGACTACGCGCGGGCCCTGTTGCCGGGCCCGCTCGGCCGGTTCGGGGCGCTGTTCCCGCGGGTCGAGGTCGAGGTGGTGTGCGCCCAGACCACGCTGCTGCTGCCCATGCTGGCGGCCGGAACCGTCGACCTCGCCTTCGTCTCGCGCACCCGTGGGGTAACCGGCGACCTGGTCCGGGTCGAGCCGATGGTGTGGGTGGCCGCCCCGGGTTCCGACATCCACCGCCGCTCGCCGCTGCCGGTGGCGCTGTACGAGTCGCACAGCCCGGCGCGGCTGCGGGCGACCGAAGCCCTCGACCGGGCCGGCATCGACTACCGCGCCACCCATTCGAGCCCGAGCCTGCTGGGGCTGCTGGCGATGGTCGAGGCGGATTTGGCGGTGGCTGCCCTCGCCCGCTGCTCGGCCCCGGCCGGGGTCGCGGTGCTGGACATGCGCCACGGCCTGCCGCCGATCGCCGACCTGGAGGTCGTGCTGTCGCGCAGCGCCGGCTCCCGCCGACCCGCCTGCGAGGCGCTGGTGGAGCTCATCATCGGTGGTTCTAAGGCGCCGTCGCCGCCCGGTCCGACACCCGAGGTTGACTCGCAGCCCAGGTTCGCGAAGTAAAATGCAGAACAAATGACCATATCCAGGCGACGAGCGACACCATGCCGACGACGCCGACCCAATCGCTGAGCGCAGTCGCGCAGGCCGTTCGCGAGAACCGAGACCCGGCCGAGGACGTCGAGTACGCGCCGCCGGACAGCAGTGTCCCGATGGCGGTGCGGCTGGATTTCGCGGCCTTGCTGACCCAGGCCGACCGGGAGGCACTGCCGATTCCGGACAGCCGCTTCGGCCCGCTTCCCGCGCTTCCGGCGCTGGTTTACGCCGCGTGGCGGATCCGGATGGATCTGCACGCGTCCTTCGATCTGCGGACGACGGAGGGCTATGCCGGGCTGTGGGTGTGGGCGATTCGGGACGGGCGCCGGGAAATCGACGCCCTGGGCTCAGCGGTCGCCGACGCCCGACCGCTGGTCGCCGGCACGGTGGAGCGCGTGGTCGACGGCCTGCCGGTCAGCTTCCCGTGGTGCGCCGCCCTGCTCTGGTGCACGCGCCCCGACCTGCAGGAGGCGTACCCGCTGTCCGACACCCAGAATTCGGCGGGGTACCTCGGCTGGTTTCTGCGCAATGGCCTCTTCGATCTGCACTGTTGCGATCTGGTCCCGGACGATCACGTGAACCTGCTGTCCACCATCAGGCAGGAGCCTGCCCCGCCGCCGCCGTTGACGCTGTATCTCGAGTTCATGCATGCCGCACGGCCCGACATCGCGTCAGCTTTCGACCTCGGGACGTTCGAAAGCCGGCGCGCGTTCCTGAAGTGGTTCTACGACCACGGCATCTCGGAGTTCCCGACCCACCCTGAGATCACCGCACGCCAGACCCAGATCCTGATGGACTGGGGCAAGGCCGCCAAGGCCGAGAGGAACAACGCAACGGCAGAGCCGGGGACGCAGTCCGCGACCGGGACGACACCGGGCGACTAGAGCAGATCGCTACGATGCGGTCGGATCGGCCTGCTAGGACTTCTCCGATCCTTCTGCCGCCTTGCGGAGCTGCCAGATCGCCGGGCCGGTCCAACCGGACCCGGCCAGCGCCCGCCCGGCTTTCAGTGACCTCTGGCGGCGCGCCGACGAATCGCCGCCGACCCGATCCTTCGACGTGTCCCGGGGCGCATGCTCCTCTTCCGCCACCGCCTCGAGTTGGGCCCGCGCATAGGCAATCAGAGCGGACCGCGCCTCCCGGACCTCCTCCACGTCGATCCGTTCGAGCGGCCCTTCTCCGAGCAATGCAAGAGCGTCGGCGCGGCGGTCGGCATGGTGCAGCAACACAAGCAGTCGCGCCCTGAGGCTCGCATCACCGGTCCGGCCCAGCGCCGCCCGCAGAATCTCGATCAGCACCTCCGGCCGCCTGCCGTCTCGCACCGGCCAGGACATCCGGAGATAGGCCTTGATGGCCAGGGTTCCGCAAGGGATCGCCCGACGGTAGGCGGTCAGTGCCTCGTCCTGCCGCTTCATCTCCCACAACTCATCGGCCAGCCGCACGGTCCCGGCTGCCGTGGCCGGCGCAATCACCAGCGCCTGCTTCAGGTCGATCATCCGGCCCGACGCGAGCGCCTGGTCGCGCCAGGCGACCATCACCGATCTCGCCAGCGCACCGTCGTCGTGGCGGCGGAGCAGCGGCCGCAACAGGCGGCGCGCGGTCCGGTGCAGACCGGCCTTTGCGGCCGCGGCCGAGGCGAGGATTCGGACCTCGGGACGATCCGCCACCGCCTCCAGCGCCCAGCAGGCGAGGTCCATCGCCAGCAAGGCCGAGCCGAAGCGGTGCTCGAGCCGGATCAGCCGGATCAGCGACTCCAGGTCGGGGGTGCGCGCAGCCCAGCGCCCGGACAGTCCGGGGTCCGCGGACGGGGCCCTGCGATCCGTTTCGAGACGGATCGCGACCTCCTCCCAGCTGCTGACCTCCTGCAGATCCATTCGATGCCCTACCGGTTGTCCGGGATCCTGCGGATCCAGTCGCTCAGAACCGCCGTATCGGTCGGCAGCAACAGTCGCTCGTAAGCGGCCGGGTCGCGCGCCACGCAGGCCGGCATGTACTGCCCTGCCGGGACCGCCGCCCAGCCCTCCTCGGTCTCGCCGGCACGCAGCCGGTCCAGGCTGGCCCGCACTCGGTCGACTTCCACGAGATCCCGCTTCTTGTGGTGCTCTCGATGCGCGTAAGAGCTGAATTTGTACTGAATGAAGCGCTCGTCGCCCAGGGCATGGAAGTGCCATCCGGCATCGTCCAGCCAGATCCCTTCCTGCTTGCGTTGCCGTCGGGACAGATTGAACCGGACCGCGTTGGCGCCATGCTGGCGAACGTTGCGGTAGCGCGAGATCGCCGCGGTGTCCCGATTGGCCCGCCCGGTGGCGATCGCCTGGTAGTTCAGGAAATACTTGCTCATCCGCATGCGCAGCGTCGCCATCTCGCCTTCGAACCGGCCGAGGACGTCCCAGCGCCAGATCTCGTCCGCGTCGGCGATCACGACGTAGTCGTCCTCCGCCGCCAGTCCGTCCAGCCCGCGAAGCATGGCATCGCGCTGATAGAAGTCCTTGGCCCAGGGATGCTGGCAGCAGACCGGGAACGACTCCACCGGCACATGGACGATCTTGTCGCGGAACTCGGCGAAGCGATCGATGTTGTCCCTGAACATCAGTGGCTTCGGGGATCCCGTGAAGGTCTCCGCGGCCTCCACGACAATGAACTTCTCGACATGGTCCCAGAGTTCGGTGAACCGCATCACCGCAAGGTCGAACTCGCCGTTGAACATGAAACAGTCGAAGTAGCGCGGCGGTCCGTCGCGGTGCCAGGGGGGAGTCCGCAGCCGATCGCACCAGACCCGGCCGGTGGCCTGCGCCAACTTCCACCGCACCTGGATATCGTGGGTGTTCTCGTAGCTGCAGTGCCCGTAGCAGCGGACCGCGACATGCGGGTTGCCGGCCGCCAGATGGGCATCGCCGAGGCGTTCGATCGCCGCGGTGCCGCCCTTGGCAGCCGGAACGCGCCCGTACGACCGGGCCGCCATCTGGAACTGCCCGAGGCGAAAATAGGCGTCGCCGACCAGAGACCAGGCCACCGGATCGGCGGATTTTGCGGAGGCCAGCGGCAGGCAGACCTCCAGTGCCTCCGCCGGCCGGTCGGCCGCGAGCAGCGCCGCACCGAGATCGATTCCGGGATCGGGAAGCCGCCGTTTGGGCTTGGCTTCCTCATCCTCTAACCCGTCCTCCAGGGCGGCGATCCGGGCGAACAGCCGCTTGGCGTCCGCGAATCGCGCGGCCATCCGATCGGTCGCCGGATGATCCGGAAATCCGTCCCGCAGTCGCCGCACGAATACCGCCGCGAGATCGAGGCGCGCGCAGTCGAGACTGAGTTGGGCAGCGTTCTCATAGACCGCCGGCAGACCGATCCGGCGTGTCGACGCCCACTCGAGGGCGCGCTCCGACAGGCGATACAGACCGACGCGCGAGGCGATGCTGGCCGACCGGATCAGGACCTTCCAGGACGGCTCGCCCGGGTCCTCGCACTGTCGGTCGAAGACGCGCAGCAAGTCGACTTCGTCGGACCGGTAGGTCTTGGCCAGTCCGCTCAGGACCGCCTCGCCCTGCTGGAGGTCATCCTCGTCGAGCGCCGACACCAGCGCTCGCACCCGATCGGTCGGGTCGGACGGAGTCGGGCGACCGTTCCGGATCATATTCAGCCCCATGCGCTGCCCTCACAGATCTCGGCAACGTCCTCGGGTATGCTCCGCCGCCCGACCGGCGCCCACTGATTGGAACAGCATATCAGAATGTCTGTGACCTCGTCGTTTCATCAGGGCTACATTCTGCGGAAATATTCTGCTGGCAACTGAATTCGCCTCCGACGACACACAACCGACGGCACGATGGCAACGGTTTCGAACGGTGACCAGCCCCTGCTGACCACCCTGGATCTCCAGGCGGCGACGGCGCGCCTGCAGGCGCTTTCGGTCGGAATCGCCGATCCGCGCGAGCGCCGTCGCATGATCTCCCAGGGGCTGGGCGTGATCTGGCGTCGCGAGCATCCGTTCCGGCTGGAGAGTGCCTCCGCCGCCGAGTCGCGGGTCATCGATGCGGTGCTCTTCTGCGGCGAGTGGGAGCTTCTCGCGCATCGCGTAAGCGCGCTCGCCGACGTGACCGACAAGACCCTGGTCGTCGAGGCCGACCGCACATTCGCCGGCGAGAAGCGGGCCTTCGCCCTGACCGACGCCGAGCTTGCCGCCCGCGGGTGGCAGGACCGGGTGGTCGCGCTCCGGATCACGCTGCCGGACTGGCTGAACGACCGGAATCTCGTCGAGACCTGGCAGCGCAACCACATCGCCTTGGCGCTGGCGGAGACAGCCGGCCCGTCCGACCTGGTGCTGATAGGGGACATCGACGAGCTTCCCTTCCCCGGCGCAATCAATGCCAGTGCGCCGGAACGGCGGGCTCTCGGCATGCGGCAGACCCGCTTCTTCGCCAATCACGAGCGTATCGGAGGAACGGCGTATCAGCACTTCGGCGCCGCGATCGTCCCGGTCACGGAGTTCGAGCACGCGACTCCGTCCGAGATCCGCGAGGACGCCAGACGCCCCTCGCCCCCGGCATGGACGGTCGTGGCCGACGCCGGGATCCATCTGCAGTACGTGACGGCCGGTGAAACGCTGGCGGATCATCTCGGCGCCCTCGGCCATACCGGCGACGAGATCGAGCGCGTGCTGCGGGATCGCGACCGGGTGCGCGCCGGAACAGCGCTCGATGGCTATGCCTGCCTGGTCCCCGATTGCGCGTTGCCGGGCGAACTCGCCGACGTCGACGAGGACCGTCTGGATGCGGCCCTGGAATTTACAATCGCCTTGTCGGACCGGCGCTCCGGACGACGGCAGGCTCCGGTTCCGGATCATCTCGGCCTGCCCACGGATGCAGACGACGAACCCGTCCATGGCGAGTGATCGACGACGGGCGCTCCGGCAACGCCCTTGCGTCCGCCGTCGCGGACCGGTAACCAACCTCAGGGCTGATCGGAACGGAGCGTCTGGTGACGAAAGTCGTCATTCTGGCGGGTGGACGCGGTAGTCGGCTCTCGGAAGAGACCGACGTTCGGCCCAAACCCATGGTGCGCGTCGGCGAGCAGCCGATCCTGTGGCACATCATGAAGATCTACGCCGCGCATGGCTTCACCGATTTTGTCGTTTGCCTGGGCTATCTCGGCTACGTCATCAAGGAGCACTTCGCCAACTATCTGCTCCACCGCAGCGACGTGACGGTCGACCTGGCCACCGGCGGCCTCGATTTTCACTCGCAGCACGACGACCGCTGGCGCGTCACCCTGGTCGACACCGGGGACGCGAGCAACACCGGCGGACGGCTCAAGCGGATTCGCCATCACCTCCCGGACGACGAGCCGTTCCTCATGACCTATGGCGACGGGGTCGGCGACATCGACATCGGCGCGCTGACGGCATTTCACCGCAAGCACGGCCGGAAGGCCACCGTCACCGCCGTCCGGCCGCCCGGCCGGTTCGGCAACCTGGCGATCCACGACGATCTGGTCGAAGCCTTCACCGAGAAACCCGACATCGACGGTCAGTACATCAACGGCGGGTTCTTCGTTCTGCACCCCTCGGTGCTGGACTATGTGGAGGACGACCAGACCGTCTGGGAGCACGAGCCCATGACACGGCTGTCCACCGACGGCGACCTGCTGGCCTACCGCCATTCGGGCTTCTGGCAATGCATGGACACCACCCGGGACAAGCTCCAGTTGACCCGGATGTGGGAAGAAGGCCGCGCACCATGGAAGATTTGGCGCTGAAGGAACAGTCGCCCACGGGCAGCTGCCGTTTCTGCGGCTCGACAAGGCTGTCGCCGGTCGCGGATCTCGGCGCCCAGGTCCCCGCCAACGCCTTCGTCGCCCCCGACCGGGTCGACCGGGTCGAGGCGCGGTATCCGCTGCGCACGGTGGTGTGCCACGACTGCTGGCTGGTGGAACTCGACCACGTTGTGCCGCCGGAGTCGATCTTCCGGGACTATGCCTATCTGTCGTCCTATTCCCCGTCGTGGCTACGGCATGCCGAGCGGTTCGTCGACGCGGCGGTGGCGCGCTTCGGCCTCGGCCGGGACAGCCTGGTCCTGGAGATCGCCAGCAACGACGGCTACCTGCTGCAGTATGTGGTCGCGCGGGGCATCCCGGCGCTCGGCATCGAGCCGGCGGAAAACGTCGCGGCCTTGGCCCGCGCCAAGGACATTCCGACCGAGGTCGCGTTCTTCGACGAGTCCACCGCCGCGAGCTTGCGGGCACGCGGCCTGTCCGCCGACCTGATCGTCGCGAACAACGTGCTGGCGCATGTGCCGGCGCCCGGCTCGCTGGTCGCCGGGCTTCCCGCGGTGCTGTCCGCGGAAGGCGTCGTCTCCGTCGAGGTGCCGCATCTGCAGCGTCTGCTCGAGGGCGCGGAGTTCGACACGATCTATCACGAGCACTACTCGTACTTCTCGCTGGGCTTCCTGCAGCGACTGTTCCGGACCCACGGCCTCCGGGTGTTCGACGTCGAGCACCTGGCCACCCATGGCGGCAGCCTGCGGGTCTTTGCCTGCCACCAGGCGTCGCGGCATGTCACGCAAGGCTCCGTCGCCGAGACTGTCGAGGCAGAACTCGCGGCTGGACTGGAGACCAGGGAGACCTACGACCGGTTCGGCGAGCAGGTCCTGCGGGTTCGCCGAGACCTCCTGGCCTTCCTCGAAGGCGCCCGGCGCGGGGGGAAGTCGGTAGTCGGCTACGGTGCCGCGGCGAAGGGCAACACCCTGTTGAACTATTGCGGCCTGGGCGTCGACGACATCACCTATGTCGTCGACATGAACCCGCTCAAGCAGAACCAGATGCTGCCGCAGAGCCGGATACCGGTCCTGGCACCCGAACGGCTGGCGGCGACCAAGCCCGACTACGTGCTGATTCTGCCCTGGAACCTGCGCGACGAGATCGCCGAGTCGATGAGCCATGTCCGCGACTGGGGCGGGCGCTTCGTGGTCGCGGTGCCGCGGCTGGAAGTGCTGTGATGCAGTTCCGCCCGACCCGGGTGGCTGGCGTCGTGCTGATCGAGACGCAGGCACATCGGGACGATCGGGGCAGCTTCGAACGCACCTTCTGCCGGTCCAGCTTCGCCGCCGCCGGCATCGATTTCGCGATCCGGCAGGCCAGCCTCTCGACCAATCTGAAGGCAGGGACACTGCGCGGCCTGCACTATCAGCTGGAGACCCATCCGGAGGCCAAGCTGGTCCGCTGCGTGGCCGGCCGTGTGTTCGACGTGGTCGTCGACCTGCGACCCCGGTCGCCCAGTTTCCGGAGCTGGTACGGCGTCGAGCTGTCGCCGGCGGCCGGGCGGACCTTGTATATCCCGCCCGGCGTGGCGCACGGCTTCCTCAGTCTCGCGGACGACAGCGTGCTGCACTACATGATGGATGCCGACCACGAGCCCGCAGCCGCCGCCGGCGTGCGGTGGGACGATCCCGCGTTCGCCATCGACTGGCCGGCCGCCCCTGGCGTCATAGCGCCGCGCGATGCCGGATATCCGGATTTCGCGACGTGAGCACGGTGCTCGTCACCGGCGCCAGCGGCTTCGTCGGCCGCGCAACTGCCGCCGCCCTGCTGGCGGCCGGCCACTCGGTGACCGGTACCGCCCGGCGCGCCGACCGCGTTCCGCCGGGTGTTGCGTCGCTGGCGGTCGATCTGCTCGCCGATCCGACCGCCTTGCCGGCGGCGATCCGGACGCTGCGCCCGGAGATCCTGGTTCACGGTGCCTGGACCACCGAGCATGGACGATACTGGAACGACCCGGCCAACCTCGACTGGGCGGCCCGGACGCTCGAGATCGTGCGCGCTTTCGCGGATGCCGGCGGCCGGCGGATCGTCACCGTCGGAACCTGTGCCGAATACGACTGGGCCGCGCTCGACGGCACGCCGTGCCGGGAGGCCTCGACCCCGCTGCGGCCGCATACGCTCTACGGCGCCGCAAAGCACGCCACCGCCGACCTGGTCGGCGCGTTCTGCCGGTCGACCGGCCTCGCCCACGCGCATGCCCGGTTGTTCATGCTGTATGGCGACGGCGAGCAGCCCGCGCGGCTGGTCCCGGGACTGATCCACGCGCTGCTGGCGGGCCGGCCGGCCCGGGTGACCTCCGGGCGTCTGGTACGGGACCTGATGGACGTCCGCGACGCCGGCGCCGCGCTGGCCGCGCTGGCCGGCAGCGACTGGAACGGCGCCGTGAACGTGGCGACCGGAGAGCCCGTGACGCTTGCCGAGGTGGCGACGACCGTCGGCCAGCTTGTCGGGCACCCGGAGCTGGTGGAGCTTGGCGCCCTGCCCGACAGGCCGGACGATCCCGCGTTCCTGGTGGCCGATGTGGACATCCTGGTGCGGAACGTCGGCTTCCGGCCGACGATCGCGCTGAGGCAGGGGCTCGACGAGGCCGTCAGCACCTGGCGCGCGGAGCGCGGCGCCACCGATCACGATCGTCGAGGGAGCCGATGACCGACCTTCAGAAACTGGTGGCGCGCCTGGAGAAGGCGGCACGCCGGCTGCGCGAGATGGCAGCGGATCCGCAGCTCGCCTTCGATGCCACCCGGTCGCTGCCGACGCAACTTGGCGTGCTTTGGAGCAGCTCTCCCCTCGCCAGGGCGAAGTCGTTCCGGGCCACTCTGATCGACCAGTGGACGCAGGCCCTGAAGGCGGTTCTGGACACGTTGGGCTGGGAGGGCCAGATCATCGTCTCCCGCAAAGGCGTCCAGGTCGAGCTCGACGGCGTACGCCTCCACGCCGATCAGGAGTACCGGTTCTTCCGGAAGTCCGGGAGGTCCGCCGGCACCGCCCTGTTCGAGCGGCTCCGCCAGATCCGCCCGCAGCCCGAGACAGTGATCGACATCGGCGCCAACATCGGTGAGATCGCCCTGCTGTTCGCCCACAAGCTGCCCGAGGCACGGATCGTCGCCGTCGAGGCGTCAAGCGAGAACGTCATCGAGTTCGAACGGAACCGGAGCCTGCAGCCCTTCGCGACCGACCACCTGCAGTTGATCCACGCGGCGGTTACCGATCGCGAGGGCAGCATCGACATCACCGTCGGCGCCGGCGACATGAACACCGTGCTGGTCGAGGGCGGACTGGGGCGCCTGCGCGACCGCGGCACCACAGGCGTCGAACAGGTCCGCGCAATAACCCTGGACTCGGTCATCGAAGCCGCCGGAGGAGGCCCGATCGACTTCCTGAAGATCGACATCGAGGGCGCGGAGCCGTTGCTGGCCGACGCCCTGGTGCGACATGCCGACGCGATCATGACGATCTTCGTCGAGTTCTCGGTATTCAACACCCTGGAAGCCTATGTCGACCTGAACGACCGGCTCTTGGACGCCGGCTACAGCGTATTCGATTCGAAAATGCGCCCGATCGCGGAGCCGTCGGCCTGGCTCGCCGAATCGCTCGCCGCCAGCCCCGGCATCAATCTCTGGTACGTTCACCGGGACGCCGGCACCGACGCTCAGTAGGAGCCGCCGAACACCACGGCGAAGCCGATGACGACCCCGACAAGCAGGATCAGAAACACCGCATCCATGCTTCGGAAGCGGCTGCTCTTCACCGGCCCTACGGTTTGCCCGGCCCGCACCGCCTCGGCAATCTCGCGCAGGCTCTGGCCGAAGGTCCCCATATAGGTCTCGATGATCTGCAGCGTGCGTGACTGCTGCTCGACCGTCTCCCGCAGCGACTCGTCGATGACCGGGCGGTCGAAGGTCGTCTCCCCCGGTACCGGCAGGTTCTTGAAGCGCTCGACCATGCCGCGCAGCAGGTTGCCCATGTCGTTGATCACCCGCTCCTGCATCGCGATCCGCTCCTGCAGCGCGGCGATCAGGTCGGCCTCTTGCCTGGGCGGCCCGTCCGGCACGACGCGTCGCTGCGGGCGGACCTGCATGCGCGGCAGCGGCAGCTCGCTGCCCGCGAACCGCACTTCGATCTCGGCGCTGTCGAGCTGACCGACCAGTTCGTCGGGAAGTGCGTACTCGAAGGCGTGCCGGCCGTCCCCGATCTCGAGCTCGACGAGATCGGCCCGGTAGCTATCCGCGGCAACGACCGCAAGGACCCGTTGCCCGAGCAGGATCTCGACCTCGACGACCTCTTCCGAGCGCTGCGGGTTCCAGGCCCAGCCGTAGACGATTCCGCGTTCGACAGCGTCGACGAAACCCTGAAGACTGACCGCCGCAAGTCCGATCGATCGCACGCTGCCTCCGATGCAACTGGGTGCCGGCCGGTCCCTCACGATAGTATGTGAGGTCCGCCCTCAACTTTGCAGGATGCCGACTATCCGGTTGAATCGGTAGATTTTCAAAGGAAAAGGGCTTAGAAATTCGGGATGTTTGAGCCGTCGGATCCCACACCGGTCGGGTGTACGGACGCCGAGCCGGGTAGACGAGGGGCTCATAGTGGCGACTGAGGCAAGATCTTCCGATCCCCTTAACGGCGTGATCCGCCGTTGCGTGCCCGCTCTGATAGTCGTCGGCGTGGTGACCACGCTGAGCACGGTCTCGTTCCTGGTCGTCCCGCTCTACATGATGCAGGTCTACGACCGGGTCCTGGCGAGCGAGAACCTGAACACGCTGTTCGCTCTCGGCGCGATCACGGTATTCGCGCTGCTGGTCGCGACCGCGCTCGACTATGTGCGCTCGCGGGTGCTTCGCCGCATAGCGATCTGGTTCTCGCGCCGCGTCGGAATCGACGCGATCGAGGCCGGGATCCGCCAGGCGGTGAACTCCCGCGGCCAGACCGCGCAGTCGCTCCGCGACATCGGCGAGATCCGCAATTTCATCCAGGGCGACAGCATCGTCGCCGGCTTCGAACTGCTCCTGACCCCGATCTTCTTCTTCGTCCTGTTCCTCATCCATTTCTATCTCGGCCTCATCGGCACGTTCGCAGCCCTCGGCATGCTGCTGCTCAGCTGCCTGACCGAAATCGTGAGCAGGCGCCCGCTGTTCGAGGCCGAAAAGAAGAACCTGATCGCGACCGCGACGATCGGCAACTCGCTGCGCAATGCCGAGGCCGTCGAGGCGATGGGCATGGCAGACCGACTCATCGCCCGCTGGCAGGTCGAGAACGACGCCTCGCTGGACCTTGCCGAGCGTGCCAACAGCCGAATGGCCGTCATCAGCGCGTTCTCGCGGACCTTCCTGCTCTACGTGAAGGTTGCGGTCGTCACCACCGCCGTCCTGCTCGTGATGAGCAACGAGATTACCTCTGGGATGATCTTCGGTGCGTTCATCCTCACGGCTCTGATGCTGCAGCCGTTCTCCAAGCTGATCAGCACCTACCGCCAGGTGGTGAGCGCCCGCGTCGCCTGGGCGCGCCTGCGTGCGGACCTGTCGGTCGACGGCCGCGAGGCCCGGCTGCCATCCCCGATGCCGCGCCCGAGCGGCGCCGTGACCGTCGATGGGCTGATATACGCGCCACCGGGACATTCGCATGCCGTGATCCGCGGTATCTCGTTCGCCATGTCACCCGGAGAGATCGTCGGGATTGCCGGGCCCTCGGCGGCCGGAAAGTCGACCCTGGCGCGGCTGCTGATGGGAATCGTGCGGCCGACCTCCGGATCGGTGCGGATCGACGGCACCAGCGTGTTCCAGTGGGAGCGGTCCAGCTTCGGCAGCTTCACCGGCTACATCCCGCAGACGGTATCGCTGTTCGACGGGACGGTCCGGGACAATATCGCCCGCTTCACGGACGCGCCGGTCGAGGATGTCATCGCGGCGGCCAAGCGGGCCGGCGCGCACGAGATGATCGGGCATCTGCCGTTCGGCTACGACACCATGATCGGCGACATCGGCTACGTCCTGACCGGCGGCCAGCGCCAGCGCATCGCCCTGGCGCGCGCGCTTTTCGGAATGCCCCGCTATCTGGTCCTGGACGAGCCCGACGCCAGCCTCGACCGCGACGGCGAACGGGCGCTGCTTACCGCCATCCGTGCCGCCGCGGAAGCCGGCGCCACGGTGGTCGTCATTTCGCATCGGGCCTCGGTACTGCAGGTGACCGACAAGATCCTGATCCTCAAGGAGGGTCGGATTCAGTTCTACGGCTGGCGCGACAAGGCACTCGAGGAGTTGGGGCTGGTGCCGGCGCCCACGCCGGAGCGGCGGCTGGTGAAAGCGGTGGATCGCGATGCCGGCTGACGGAACCAGCGCACTGGAGACGCCCCGGCTCGTCACCTACCGGAAGGTTGCCCGCAACCCCGATATGCTGGACATCCGGACCTTCGTCACCCTGGTGGTGGTGACCGCGGTGATCGGCATCGCAATCTGGGGGTCGCTGGCGAAGCTGGACAGCGCCACGAGCGGAGAGGGCGAACTGCGGGTCGAGTCCCACCGCAAGACGCTGAAGGTACTCGAATCCGGGATGGTCCACCGCCTGATGGTCGCCGAGGGCGACCATGTCGTCGAGGGGCAACCGCTGATCGAACTGGACCGGACGAACGCGGACGCGGACGCCGCGATCTACCGGCAGCGCTACTATTCGACCCAGGCCCAGCTGGCACGCTACCAGGCCGAAGCGTCGGGCCGTACGGCGGTGCGGTTTCCGGACGAGCTCCTGGCCCGAGCCGACGATCCGGACGTGCGTACCGCGATGATCACCGAAGCCGACCTGTTCGACTCCCGGATGTCCAGCCTGAATGCTCGCCTGGAGTTGCTGGAAAGCCGACGGCACCAGCTCCAGTCGCAGGTCGAGGCAACCGACAACCAGATCGCCTCGACCCGCGAACAGATCGTCCTCAGCACCGACGAACTGGAGTCCGTCGAGTTCCTGTTCAAGAAGAACCTGATCCAGAAGAGCCGCTATCTGGGCGTCAAGCGGGGCCACGTCGAACTCAAGGCCCGGCTCAGCGAATTCCAGAGCCGCCGGGCCCAGCTGGAGACCGAGATCGGAACCATCGACCTGGATCTGCTGGACGCCCAGGAACAGGCGCGCAAGGAGGCCCTGACGCAGGTCAGCACCCTCCAGACCATGCTGCTCGAGTTGGAGCAGCAGGTCGGCCGGGCCACCAGCAAGGTCGGCCTGTTCACGCTGCGGGCCCCGCTGTCGGGAACCATCGTCAAGCTCGACGTGTACAGCGAGGGTATCGTGGTGCTCGCGGGCGAGCCGCTGATGGACATCGTCCCGGACAACGACGAACTGATCATCGAGACCAAGATCGACCCGGACGACATAGACAACGTCTCGGTCGGCATGGATGCGAAGGTCAGGATCTCGGCATTCAGCACCCGGACCACCCCGTTGCTGACCGGCAAGGTGACGCTGGTGACCGCGGACATCGCCTCGCCGCCGGAGGCGGAGAAGAAATACTACCTGGCGATGGTCAGGCTCGGCGAGGACCAGTTGCGGCGGCTCAACGGCCTTGAGATCGCCGCCGGCATGAAGGCGACGGTCCTGATCGTGAAGGGCGAGCGCACGGTCCTCGACTATCTGCTCGCGCCGCTTACCATCATGGCCGAGACCGCGATGCGCGAACCGTGAACGCGCCGTCCTCGCCGACGCGGCGGCTTCCCAGAATGCTGGTGGTTGCGCACAACCACCCCGACTTCCATCCGGGCGGTACCGAGTTCGTCGCCCACGGCCTGTTCCGCCACTGGCGCGATGCGGCCGGGCGCGACGCCCATTTCGTCGCGTCGGCGTCGCCCGAGCAGCGCCTGTCCAACCCCGGGACCGTGCTGCAGGCCCTGCCCGGCCGACGCGCGGAGTATCTGGTAAGGGTCGGGCAGTACGACTGGTTCCACCACCTGCAGCGCGACAAGATCGCGGTGTACAGCGAACTCGGCGAACTGCTGCGGACGATCCGGCCCGACGTCGTGCATCTCCATCACTTCCTGGGCTTCGGCAGCGAGATCCTGCCCTTCGTGCGGCGCTGCCTGCCGGACGCCGTGGTCGTGCTGACGGTCCACGACTTCTACTTCGCCTGCCATCACGACGGCATCATGGTGAAGTTCGACAGCACCCGCCTGTGCCACCGCTCCGGCGCCGACGCCTGCCATGGCTGCTTCCCGCAGATCCCGGCCGGGTCGTTCAAGCTGCGGGAGCTCAACATCAAGCACCACCTCGCAGCGCTCGACCATCTGGTCGCCCCGAGCACGCTGATGCGCGACCGCCTGATCGACTGGGGAATCGCGCCCGACCGGGTATCGGTGATCCGAAACGGCCGCGATCTCGACCCGCGGGTGCCGGCGCGCAGGCTGCGGAACGGCGAACGCCGGACCCGGTTCGCCATCCTCGGCAACGTCAGCCCGGCCAAGGGACAGAAGGTCGCCCTGCAGGCGGTGCGCCTGCTGCTGGCCGATGGATTCCGGGACGTCGAGCTGGCGATCCATGGCGCGCCGCACTTCCAGACCGACGACTTCAAGGCCGACATCAACGGCCTGATCGCGTCATGCGACGGCCATGCCCGCCTGCTCGGCGGCTACGACCAGGGCGATCTGCCGGACCGGCTCGCCGGCGCCGACTGGACGGTTATGCCGTCCATGTGGTGGGAGAACGCACCGCTCGTGCTCGACGAGGCTTTCCATCACGGGCGTCCGCCGATCTGCAGCGCCGTCGGCGGCATGGCAGAGCGCGTGCGCGACGGAGTCGACGGCCTGCATTTCACCGTCGGCGATCCGCGTGCCCTGGCCGATCGCATGAGAGAGGCTGTCGAGGACGCGTCGCTCTGGGAGAACCTCCGCGGCCAGGCGCCCGACACCCGCGACGCCGCCGCCTGCGCCGCCGAGTACGAGAGCCTCTTCGACTCGCTTGCGAGCGCGCGCCGACCGGTCATGGCGATGGCCTCCGCTCCTTCCGCTCCTTCCTCCGGTCCGTCCGCCGGCGGCGCCAGTTCCGCCAGCGCTCGCGGATCTCGCCGAGCAGGCCGAACACGTCGAGCGTCGACTCCACCAGTCCCATGATCATGTCGATAAGGGCTCCCACGCGCCCTCCCTGCAGCTAGGCGTCTCCGTCGGCAATCAGTCGATCGATCAGCGGGTCCTGGCCGCCGGTCCGGTCACCGTCGGGCCCGGGCCTGATCGACGCGGGCTCCGTCAGCGCTGTCGCCAGGCCGTGTCCATCGTCGTCGAACCATCGTCCCCCGTCCACCCAGGCGGCATGGCCCGGATGCCGGCGCACCGCCGCCGGCCGATGCAGGCCGGCCGCCTGGCGCAGCCGGACGGCGTGCGCCGGGTGACGGTCGAGCGCGACGACCGCCCGGGCCCGCCCGATCGCCGCGACCTCGCTCAGCGGGTCCAGGTCCCGCAGCAGCAGCACGCGGCCGTGCATCCCGGCCCGGGCGATCGCGCCGGACAGCGCCGGCAACCATGCTTGGTCGTCGACCCCCAGGACGACCAGCACCGGCGCGGCCGGCCCCAGGGAGCGAAAGGCCCGTACCAGCCCGGCGTGATCCCCGGCGGGGCCCACCGGCGTGAGACAGAGCAGATATTCTGGTGGCAGTCCTGCCGGCAGCCGGAGCGATCGCAGCCGGTCCGCCGGCGGCAGCGCCACCCGGGACGGCAGGGGCAGTATCCGGGCCGGCGCAACCCCGAGACTCGACCGCAACACATCGGCCTGCCATTCCACGGCCACGCGCCAGATCACCCGCTCGGCCTCGGCCAGTGCGTGCAGCCGGTCGGCCAGCACCGCATCCCGGTCGGACGGCCCCTCGTCGGCATCAACCAGTCGACCGAGGTCGCCGGCCTCGACCAGGATCGGCCCGGCGGCCATCGGCGCCGGGTTGGCCTCGCCGAACGCCCGGTACGTGATCGCCGCAGGGTTGGTCGGCGCTTCGGGACCGACATGGGTCCCCGGCCCCACGGCCAAACGGGCGGCGAAGGCCGCTTCGCCATCCGCGACGACCCGCAAGCCGGTTGGCCCAGCCGCAGCCGCCAGCGACGCCAGTTCGGTCAGGGCGCGGGTCCGGCGGGACCGCCCCGCGGCCCGGAAGCCGCGAAGGTCGACGCAGATCGTCACGGAGCCTCCAGCCGACCGTCACCGGCGCCGTAGCGTTGCGCGTCGTACTCGAACGGGGCCCCGGTCAGAATCCCGTCGCAGATCGCGTCGAGGCCCGGGTCGCAGCCGGGCCGCAGCGCGTCGAGACCGTCGATCGTCAGCCGCAACGGCGGATCCTCACCAGTCGGCTCGAAGGCCGCCAGCGGGATCATCCGGCGCAGGAACACATGGTAGGCGTAGCGTCGTGCCCGCTCGATCCGGGCCGCCGGAGGAGCGTCGGCCGGCAGCCGGTCCAGCAGCTTCAGGTAGCCGGCGCGGCTCTCCGGGTCGCGCGACACTCCCTTGCCCCTGGTCCAGGCGTCGCCCGCGGTCACCACATCCAGCCCGGCCGCGGCGAACTCGATCGCCGCCTTGGTTCCGAACACCAGGACGGTCCGGCAGACCGCCGCCAGCGCATAGCTGCTGACCGGATCGTCGGGCGGGACCAGGATGACGTTCTGCGGCATGCGCCCGACCCGGTCGCGCAGCGCGTCGATCAGGCGCTGGCGCGACCGGACGGATCCGCGGATCTCGGCGGGATGGACCCGGATCGCGAGCTGGATGTCCGGACGCCCGGAGGCCCATTCGACGGTATCCGCCAGCCACTCGACCTGATCGGCGTAGGCATTGCCTCGGAAATGCAGCCGCGCGTCCCACAACACGTTGGAGAAGGCGCCGATCAGCGGTCGCGACGGATCCAGGCCGCTGCGCACGGCGAAGGCGTCGATGTCGTCGTCGGGTGCGTCGTGGAACCAGATCCAGTCGCGGGAACCGTCCATCCGGCTGCGCAGATAGCTCGCGAGCGCCGCACGGTCGTCGTCGGCCAGGATGAGCGTATTCCAGGCGTCCGGTGGCTCGTCCAGCATGGTGTGGTGGTAAGTGTCGCCGTGGCTGAAGAAGAAGCAGCCGCGCCGGTACCCCGGATTCCAGGTGGCGAGCGGCGTGCCGGCCCGGGCCAGCACCGCCCGCACCACGCCCTGCGGCACGTAGATCCCGTGGTGAAACACCGCACGCTCGACCCGGCGCCCGGCCAGCAACCGGGTGGTCGCCCGCTCCGCCAGCCGGCTGGCCGCCAGGTAGCGCCGCAGCACCGCCTCGCCGAGCGGCTCGACCGACAGGTCGCCGACCGCGAAGAACCGCAGCGCACCGGCCATCGCATGCTCGCCGAGCGGCAGCCCGCCGGGAGCGTAAGCGGCAATGTCGCCCAGCGGCACGCCGGCGGCCTCCGCCGCGGCCGCCGCCCTGTCGTCCAGCGAGAGCAGGTCGGACAGCCGATGAACCGGCAGCTCCAGGCCGTCGAGGATGCGCGTACCGACCGCATGGCAGGCACCGCACAGCGCCCGGTCGAGTTCGCCGGCCGCCAGTCGCCCGGCCGGCACCGTGGAACCGTGCACCGCCAGCTGACAGGCTCCGAGCGCGCCGTCGCACAGCACGAACTCAACCGCCGCCCCGCGGAGCGTCAACGCCACCGCCAGCAGGCTCTCGACCATGCCGGCGTGGGCGAGACCGCCGACCATGGTCGGGATCAGCACCCGCGGCCCGCCCGCCGAGGCGGCGCGGGCAGCGCTCCAGCCAGCGTGATCGACGGCCAGAAGCCGTTTCCAGTCGGTCAGAAGTTCGCGCCGCTCGGGCGCAAACGGCCCGGACTCCCCGAGACCGAGCGCCCCAGTCCGGTCCGGAATGTCGTCGCGCATGCGGCAGCCGTGTCGTTTCTCCCGCGCCCAGACGGCGCGGAGACTGTTCACGGTACCGATTCACCATCAGACTTGGTAGACGTATGGCGGATCAGGGCGCGACATTCACCTGAGCATGGGGAGACGGGGATGCTACGAGCCTTAGAGATCGGTGGACGCCGGGTCGATGACGACAGCGACTGCTTCGTCATAGCCGAGATCGGACACAATCATCAGGGCCGCCTGGATCAGGCTCTCGAACTGGTCGACGCGGCCGCGGCCTGCGGCGCTTCAGCGGTCAAGCTGCAGAAGCGCGACAACCGCGCGCTGTTCACGGCGGAAATGTACGACTCGATCTACAACAGCGAAAACGCGTTCGCCGACACCTACGGCGCCCATCGCGACTTGCTCGAATTCGGGCGCGATGAGTACGTCGCAATGCGCGAACGCGCCGAGAAGCACGGCCTGCTGTTCTTCTCGACGGCCTTCGACAAGCCCAGCGCCGACTTCCTGCACGACCTGGACATGCCGGCCTACAAGATCGCGTCCGGCGACCTCACCAACATTCCGCTGATCACCTACATCGCCGGCTTCGGCAAGCCGATGATCATGTCGACCGGCGGCGGGACCATGGACGATGTCCGCCGCGCCTACCACGCGGTCCGACCGATCAACCCGAACTTCGCGATCCTGCAGTGCACGTCCGGTTATCCGCCGAACTTCGAGGAGCTCAACCTCAACGTCATCAAGACGTTCCGCGAGGAGTTCCCGGATGTCCAGATCGGCCTGTCGTCGCATGACAGCGGCATCGCCATGGCCCTGGTCGGCTACGTGCTCGGCGCGCGGATCATCGAGAAGCACTTCACGCTCAACCGCGCCATGAAGGGCACCGACCACGCCTTCTCGCTGGAGCGCCAGGGGCTGTCGAAGCTGGTTCGCGACCTGAAGCGGGCCCGGATCTCCATGGGCGACGGGGTCAAGCGCACCTACGACAGCGAGAAGGCTCCGCTCAAGAAGATGGCGAAGAGCCTGGTGGCGTCCCGCGACCTGCCGGCCGGGCATGTCCTGACGACCGAGGACGTCATCGCGAAGAGCCCCGGCGGGCACCTGCCTCCCTACCGTCTCGAGGATCTGCTCGGGGTACGCCTGCCCGCCGCCATGCGACGGGACGAGCCGTTCCGCGAGGAGCAGATTCCCGCCAACGACATCGCCGCGGCGGCCGGCGGCAGCGCAGAATGACCGAATCCGGGGGGCACGGCGGCGGCGGGCTGCACGCGCCCTTCGACATGTTCGGTCTGAGCGGCCGTGTCGCGGTCGTCACCGGGGGGCTCGGCCAGCTCGGGCGGCAGTACTGCCGGACCCTGGCCGGCGCCGGGGCGCGGGTCGCCGCCCTCGACCTCGCCGCCGACGAGGATGCCGTCTCCCGCGCCTTTCCCGACCTCGCCGGGACGCCGGCCTGTCCGCTCGGAATCACGGCAGACGTGACCGACAAGGCCTCGCTGGAAGCGGCGCTCGCGCGTGTCTGCGAGGTCGCCGGCACGCCGGACGTGCTGATCAACAACGCAGCCCTGGACTCGCCGCCGAACGCGCCGCTCGAGGAGAACGGCCCGTTCGAGACCTATCCGGTGGAGTCCTGGCAGCGGGTGTTCGAGGTCAACGCCCAGGGGGTCTTCCTGTGCTGCCAGGTGTTCGGCGGCGCCATGGCCGCGGCCGGACGCGGATCGATCGTCAATGTCGCGTCGATCTACGGGCTGGTCGCGCCCGACCAGTCGCTCTACCAGTACCGGCGCGACCGCGGCGAGGAATTCTACAAGCCGGTCGCCTACTCCGCCTCCAAGTCGGCGCTCTACAACCTCACCCGCTACCTCGCCGGCTACTGGGGGCGGAAGGGCGTGCGGGTCAACACCGTCACGCTCGCCGGGGTCTTCAACAACCAGGATCCGGCGTTCCTGGCCAGCTACGAGCCCCGCGTGCCGCTCGGCCGGATGGCCGATGAGTCCGACTACAACGGCGTGATCCTGTTCCTGGCTTCCGACGCCTCACGTTATGTCACCGGGTCGAACCTGACCGCCGACGGCGGCTGGACCGCCTGGTGACGTGCAGGCGGTAATTTACCCAGTGTTCCGCCGCCACTATCGTTGCGGTCCGGCAATTCATCCACGGCCCAGGCGATGACAGACGCCCCTACCTGCGTGGCCTTCATCCCGGCCCGCTCCGGCTCCAAGCGGGTAACGGACAAGAACATCCGGCAACTCGGCGGACATCCGTTGCTGGCCTACTCGATCCGCTCGGCGGTCGACAGCGGCGTGTTCGACGCGGTGGTGGTCGCCACCGACTCCGGGCTGTACGCGGAGATCGCCCGGCACTACGGGGCCGAGGTGCCGTTCCTGCGGCCGGCCGGCATCTCCGGCGACACCTCGCCCGACATCGCCTGGGTGGTCTACGCCCTCGATACGCTGCGGGCCGACGGCCGCGTGTTCGACGCCTTCAGCATCCTGCGGCCGACCAGCCCGTTCCGGAAGGCCGGCACGATCCGCCGGGCCTGGGCCGAGTTCCGGGCCGAGCCGGGCGTCGACTCCCTGAGGGCGGTCGAGAAGTGCGGCCAGCATCCGGCCAAGATGTGGATCGTGCGTGGCCGTCGCATGCACCCGCTGCTGCCGATGGCACCGGCCGAGATGCCCTGGCACTCCAGCCAGTACGCAGCCCTGCCGGTGGTGCATGTCCAGAATGCCAGCCTGGAGATCGCCTGGAGCCGGGTCGCGACCGAGGGTGGAACCATCGCCGGTGAGGTTCTGATGCCGTTCCTGACCGAAGGCGACGAAGGTCTCGACGTGAACACCGAGGAAGACTGGTGGTACGTCAACCATCTGCTGGAGCGGGGCCAGGCCACCCTGCCGCCGATCGACCTGCCGCCGTTCCAGGCCGCGCCGCGGCCGGACTGACCGCCATCTCGAAGGGGACCGTGACGTGGGCGACTTGATCACACAGACCGTCGAGGGACGGCTCTTCCGGGCCGATACCGCCCTGTTCGACCGCGTCGGGCGCAGCAACGGCAGCCCCGAGGCCAAGGCCGCGGCCATCGCCGACCTGGCCCGGTTCAATGCGCTGTACATGATCGCCCGGGCCGGCTCCGGGCATATCGGCTCGACCTTCTCGAGCCTCGATATCGTGGCCTGGCTGCATCTCGAGGCGATGGCCGGCGACGGACTGCCGGACGGCGACCTGTACTTCTCCTCCAAGGGTCACGACTCGCCGGGGCTGTATGCGGTGATGATCGGCCTCGGGCGGCTGCCGGAAGCCAGCCTCGATCTGCTGCGGCGGCTGGACGGGCTGCCCGGGCACCCGGACATCGACACGCCGGGCATCGTCACCAACACCGGGTCGCTCGGCATGGGCATCTCGAAGGCCAAGGGGATCGCCCTGGCCGACCGGATCCTCGGCCGCGACCGCCGGGTCTACGTGCTGACCGGGGACGGCGAGCTGCAGGAGGGCCAGATCTGGGAGTCGCTGCCGTCGGCGGTGAACCAGGGACTGGACCGGGTCACGGTGATCGTCGACCACAACAAGCTGCAGTCCGACAGCCTCGTCGCCCGCACCAGCGACCTCGGCGACCTGCCGGCGAAGTTCGCCGCGTTCGGCTGGCACGTCCAACGCGTCGACGGGCACGACATGGCGGCGATCGGCGCCGCGCTGGCGAACGCCCGGGCCGAGACCGCCCGGCCGTCGGTGATCGTGGCCGACACCGTGAAGGGCAAGGGCGTGTCCTTCATGGAGCACACCGCCATGGCCGACGACCAGCTGTACTACCCCTACCACAGCGGCGCGCCGTCGGCCGACGACTACCGGCGGGCCGCCGACGAGATCTGGGACCGGGTGCTGTCGCGGCTCGGCGAGCTCGGGATCACCGACGCCAGCCCGGTATCGATCGACACCGGCGCATCCGCGCCCGCCGCGGCGGCGGCCGGCCCCCGCGAACGCATGATCGACAGCTACTCGTCCACGCTGCTGGCCTGCGCCGAACGTGACCGCCGGGTCGTGGCACTGGACGCCGACCTGATCCTCGACACCGGGCTGATCCCGTTCCGCGACCGCTTCCCCGAGCGCTTCGTCGAGTGCGGGATCGCCGAGCAGGACATGGTCTCGCAGGCCTGCGGGCTGGCGATCGCCGGCATGCTGCCGGTTGCCAACTCCTTCGCCTGCTTCCTGACGCCGCGCGCCAACGAGCAGATCTACAACGCCGCCACCGAGCGCCGGAAGATCGTCTACATGGGCTCGCTCGCCGGGCTGATCCCGGCCGGTCCCGGACACAGCCACCAGGGCACCCGGGACATCGCGGTGATGGGCTCGATGCCGCATATGACGGTGGTCGAGCCGGGCTTCGCCGCCGAGTGCGAGGCCCTGACCCGATGGTGCCTCGAGGACAATCCGGCCGGGGCCTATATCCGGCTGTGCCCGCTGCCGGTCGAGCGCGGGTTCGACATTCCCGCCGGCTATTCGCTGCGGCCGGGCCAGGGAACCACCCTGCGCGAGGGTAGCGACACCGTGCTGTTCGCCTACGGTCCGATCTTCCTGGCCGAGGCCCTGAAGGCCGCCGCCCTGTGCGCCGAGGCCGGCGGCCCCTCGGTCCGGGTCGTCGACCTGCCCTGGCTGAACAGCGTAGACCCGGACTGGCTCGCCGAGGCCGTCGCCGGGCACGACGACGTCTTCGTGCTCGACAACCATTTCCCGCTCGGCGGCCTCGGCGGCCATCTCGGGCTGCTGCTCGGCGCCCTGCCCGCGCCGCCCCGCCTGCACCACTTCGCCGTCGAAGGGGTGCCGGCCTGCGGGCGCAACGACGAGGTCCTGGCCCGTCACCGGCTCGATGCCGGCAGCCTCGCCGCGCGGATCCGGGCCGGGCTCGGCTGACTGCCCGAGGCCTCGTCATGACCGGGCGGCCCGCCCTCGATTTCCGCCTGGATGCCGACCGGTTCGACGCCCACTGGTACCGCAGCGCCTATCCGGACCTGGCGCCGGGGGACGCCGCCGCGGCGCTGGCTCATTTCGTCGACATCGGCAGCCGGGAGGGCCGGCAGCCGAACGCCGACTTCGCCGCCGAATGGTATCTGGCGACCCACCCGAAGGCGGCGGCCGCGGTCTCGGAAGGCCGGCTGGACGGCGCCTACCACGACTACCTGCGGCGCCTGCGGGACCGGCTGCCGCGCCGGCCGTTCCCGGCCAAGGTGACGCTCGGTGTCGACCTGACCGGTGCCGATCCGCATCTCGAAGACCTGGCGCTGCAGTTGGCGGCGAACGCACCGGGCTGGCAGTTCTGGCTGCTGGCGCCACCCGGCAGGCTGCCGATCGGGGCGGCCGGCGCCAATGTCTCGATCGAGGCCGACGCCGACCGGCTGCCGCCGATCGACCTTTGGCTCGACCTTGGACAGCCGGTCGACACGCCGGCGGCAGGGGTCCGGAAATCCCTGCCGGCGCTGATGGGTCAGATCGGCCTGGCCCCGACCGACCGTTCGCCGGCAGCGCTCATGCAGACCCTTGAGGCGCTGCGTCGGATGCTGCTCGAGGATTGCCCGCTGGTGCCCGCGGACCGTCGAAGCAGCGGCCCCATCCACCTGGATTCCGAACGGGTCCCGGGCCTCCGCCTCGTCGTCCGCCGGCTCGCCCCGTCGCCGCGTGGCGGCGGTGTCGTCCTGCGGGGCGAGCACGGCATCGTCGCGGAGCTGCCGCCTCCGACCGTCGGCTCCCTGACGTCTCGACTCGCGATCGACGCCCCGGGTGACCTCTGGCTCACGGTGTCGGAGGGACTTGCCGTCGAACTGGCGCCGGCCGATCCGCCGGCATCGGGACTCGACCTGATCGTCGCCGGCGGGGCCGGCCGGACGCCGACTGCCTGGCAGCGCACCGTCGAGGCGGTGGCAGCCTTGGCCGGCACCGGCCGCATGATCGCCGTCGCCCCGCCGCGCGGCCTCGCCCTGCCGGCCGGAGCCGAGAGCGCCGGCAGCCTGGCCGAAGCGCTCGGCCGCGGCCCGGCGCCGACGATGCTGGTGCCCGCGGGGGTCCGCCCGTTCCCGCAGGCCGTGGCCCAGGCGCTCGCCTGCCTCGACGAGCGCCGGGTCTCCTATGCGGCGGCGTCGGCGATTCGGCATCCGGATGGCCACCTCGCGCCCTGGCCCGACGATCCTGCGGCCGATCCGGGCCTGTACGCCCGCTGGCGCCGGGCCCGGGTCGCGGTGCTGACCGCCGACGAGCGCCGGCATGCGGCCGGGCTGCTGTCGGAAGGCGGTCGATGGAAGCTCCCGGCGGCCGGCGAAGCGGCGGCCCTGGCGGCGATCGACGTCGGCGTCTGGCCGCTTCGCGCGTCCCGGCAGCCAGCCCTGGCCCCCGGCTGGATGCGGCACGACGCTCGCCCCGACGGCGGTGTCCTCGGTGGCCTGCGGTTGCACGGCGAGCCGCTGTCGGCGGGCGGCCTGCTGCTGCTGACCGGCCGGGCCGACGGGATGCTCGCCGCCGCCTGCCCGCTGGTCGCGCGATCGGCGGGCGACGCCCGGACGATCGATCGCTTCGAGCTGCCGGCGACCGGGGAGTTCGTCTGGCCGATCGAGCTGCCGTCTGGCACCGGAAGCATCGAGATCGCGCCCGACGGTCCCTGGCGGACGGCCCAGGACGGCCCGGACGCCCGGCCTCTGCTGTTCCGCCTGTCGAGTATCCGCTATCGGCCGTCCGGATCGAGCAGGCCGAGGGAGGCCAGCCGCTCGCGGTAGCGCGCACCGGCGGCCAGGGGCGAGAACGCCTGCTCGGCATGCCGGCGGCCGGCCTCGGCGATCAGGCGGGTGTTGTCGGCGTCCTCGTAGACCTGGCGCAACCGGGCCGCTGCATGGTCGATGTCCGGGTCGGCCCAGTGCTGCTTCTCGCCACCCGGATACTGGCCCGGGCGGACCGCGACCAGCCGGTAGTCGACCGGGAAGCCGGTGGCCTCGGTCACGAAGTCGGCAGTGCCCGAATACCCGGTGGCGATCACCGGCCGCCCCGCCAGCATGGCCTCCGCCAGGCCGCGCCCGAAGCCCTCGGCGCGGTGCAGCGACAGATAGGCGTCGGTGCTGGCCATCAGCCCGATGGTCTCGGACCGCGACAGGGTACGGTCGAGCAGCACGATGCGCGGGTCCTCGGCGGCCGCCCGGCGCAACCGTCGCCAGGCGACGCTGCCATGCTCGGCCCGCATGGTCTTGACCACCAGACCGACCGGCTCGCGCGGCGACGGAAACGCGCGACGGAAGGCCTCGACGCACGCCCAGGGGTTCTTGCGGTGCGGATAGGACAGGAAATCGAAGCTGAAATGGAACAGGAAGGCATTCTCCGGCAGTCCGAAGTCGCTGCGGTGCCAACGGCCGTGATCGGCCGGCAGCTCGACTGCCGGCGGCATGATCACGACCGGCACCGGCGCCCTCCCGGCGAAGGCGTCATGGGTGAATCGACTGATCGTCCATATCTCGTCGACCAGATCGTAGGCGCCGTCCCAGCGTCCCGGCCAGACCGGCAGTTCCCACGGCCAGTGCCCGATGACGTAGCGCCCGCGCAGTTCGGCGAAGCCGCGGGTCGCGACGACCCGGACGGTCTCCACGCCGGTCATTGCGAACACCACGGCCCGGTGGCACGGCCGTTCCGCCAGGATGCCGTCGAGCCGCCGGTCGTCCTGGCGGACCGACGGGTCCGGCCGGACGTCGATGGCGGCGTGCGGCACCCCGGTGGTCGCGAGCGCGCGGGCCAGCATCCGCACGTCCTCGCCGATGCCGAGTTCACCGCGGGTGTAGCCGAACAGGTCGACGCCGGTCGCGAAGTCGTCGTTCCCCTGCCGGACGCCCGCCTGCTCGACCGAATCGCCGGAACCGGGCGGCGGAATGCGGTGCGTTCGCCACCACTCGATCAGTCCCGCCGCCCCCGACGGCTCGGCCAGGTCGAAACGCTCCCGCAGCGCGGGGTCGGTGCTCCAGCTCTCGCCCATCAGGTTCGACACCCCGGAGCCCGGCGCGCCCGGCCAAGCGCCGTGCAGCCAGTCCCTCTGCTCCGGTGTCAGCAGCCAGGTCAGGTCGTGCTCGCGAACGCCGACCGTGAGGTACCAGCGGACGTATCGGCAGCGCATGTCCGCCAGCTGCAGGCCGAACGCCGCCTGCAGATCCGGACGCACCCGCCACAGGTACCCCATCACCCGGGTGATCGGCGGGGTGTCCGGGTCGTCGGACGGCAGCATCGGCCGGTTGAGATCGTCCCGGGTCGCAGGACCGACGAGATCGTCGAAGCCGAGCTCGCGGGCGCCGTGCAGGACGAACCACCACACGAAGGCCTCGGTCGCCTCCGGCAAGGGGAAGGCGGCACGCGCATCATCGCGGGCGCGCCAGGCAAGCCGCATCAGGCCCGTGACCGGCGTCGGGTCGACGGTCGCGCACGACGGGTCGGGCTCGTTCAGTCCCGGGAACACCCCGACCCGCGCCAGGTCGACGATTCCGCGATAGTCGTTCCTGCCTTCGGTCAGGCACCACGTCACGTAGCCCGCGCGCCCCTCGGGATCGTCGAGATCGAAGCGCTCGGCGAGGTCGGGGCGCTGCTCGTGGATGGCGACCAGCAGACGGGGAATCGCGATCGGGAAATCGGCGGACGCCGGCCGCGCCGCAACGCCGGCAAGCCGGAGCTTGTCCGTGACCCGCGCCCGCGTCATGCCAGCCGTTCGATCTCGGGCATCATGCTGGCGGGAACACCCCAGCGGACCTCCGCATCCGCCATCAGCTCCGCGATCACAGTCCCCCACTGGCGGTGCTGCCGCCAGCGGTTGACCATGGTGGCGACGCTCTTGCCGTGGGCCTCGTGCCGGTCGATGGACTGCCGCTCAACGTGGTAGAGCACGGCCGCCGGCTCGTACCAGCATGTCAGGCCGGCGGCCCTCACGCGCAGCGAGAAATCGGAATCCTCAAAGTCGCCGATCACGAAGTTCTCGTCGAATCCGCCCAGACGGTCGTACAGCGTGCGCCGCACCGCCAGGCACGCCCCGGTCAGGGCCGGGACCTCGCGCGCCAGGTTGGCTGCCGGATAGCTGCGGGGAAAGCCCTTGGCGATGTGCCGGTTGAACCAGCAGCCGTCGGGCGAACGGTCGAAATACAGCCCGGCGAACTGCAGGGAGTCGTCGAAGTACAGCAGCTGCCCGCCGGCCGCGCCGACCCCCGGGCGATCCAGGGCGGCCAGCAGCGGTCCGAGCCAGCCCGGCTCGTCGGGGATCACGTCGGAGTTCAGGAGCACCAGGTCGCGGCCGCGCGCGATCCGGGCGCCGGTGTTGACCGCCGCGGCGAAACCCAGGTTGGCGGCATGGACGACCATGGTGGCAGGGCGGCCGTAGATCAGGTGCTCGCCACGCAGACGTCCTTCCAGGAACTCCACCTGCTCCGGCGAGTCGAGGACATAGATGACTTCGACGTCGTCCATTTCAGGATCGCGGGCGAAGGCAGCCTCCTGGAACCCGATGAAGTTCAGGCTCCGGTACAGCGGCACGATCAGCGAGGCCCGGGGTTCGGCGATCGCCCTGCCGATCCGGACCTGCGCCCGGACCCGGGCGGCTGCGGGATAGCGGGCCATATGGGCGGCGTGCAGCCGCTCCACCGCCGGCGCGACGGCATGGATGATCGCGCCGTCGATCTCGGCCGACGCAGCCAGGCTGATCAGGATCGCGTCGCGGGCCCGCCGGGGATCGGGGTCGCAGGACGGCACCGTGACCTCGAAGCGCGCACCGCTGTGCAGCACCACCTCGATGCCCCACGGACCGCTCACCCCGCCCTGGGCGTAGGCGACGTAGCCGGCCCGCTCGGGCACCGGCAGGCCGGCGTTGCGCCAGCGATCCGACGCCTCGGCGCTGACGACCGGCCACAGCTCCGGCAGGGCGATCCTGGTTCCCATGGCATCGACGGCGTCCAGCCGATCCACCCGGCCGGTCGGATCGAACAGCCAGCCACGCACGAACACGCCGCCGTCCGGTAACGGCACCACCGCATCGATGCCGTAGCCGAACAGCTTCACCGGCTGGCCGTCGGCCCCGCGGGCAGTACCGCCGAAGAATACGCGGCAGTCCTCGATCAGCGCGCACGCCCTCGGCGCCTGCGCTGAAGACGCCCATCGCTCGAGGGCTTGGACGAATCGCATCGCGCCCTCGGGCTTCATGCCTTCGAGATAGCGGAACAGGGCATCGGCCGGGCGCGGACGGACAGAGTCGAGCCGGAGCTGCCAGATCGCCGAGCCGGAGAATCCGACGAGACGGTCGGCGACCGGGGCGGCACCGCCGATCGCCGCCAGGATCCAGTGCCGGCCGGCATTCGGGCCGTCGATCGGACCGGCCTCGCGTCTCACGCCGTCCGCCGCAATCCGGAAGGCCCCGCCCAGCGCCCCCACGTCACGCGCCGCGCAACGCACCAGGATCCGGTCGTCGCCGAGCGCGATTGCCGCGGCCGCGGTCGCCGGCACGACCCCGGCCGCATCCAGCAGGCCGGCGCAGGCCCTGGCCAGCGCGGGTCCGTTGCGCCGCAGATGCGCCGGGACGGTCTCCAGCATATTCCGGAGCAACACCGCCCGCGACTCCGGCAGCAGTCTCGGTACCAGGTCCGGAAGCGCCGCCTCGGCCGTCAGCGCCACCCGGTGCACCCTGCCGTCCGGCTGCGTCGCCGTCAGGGCACCGGAACCGCCGGGGTGTCGCAACAGCACGGCGACGCCGTTTCCGGGTGCCTCGACCCGCCCGGCGCCGAACAGCACGTAGGGCGGGGCAAGCGGCCGGTCATCGACGGTGAGCGTGAGTTGCGACGTCCTGGTCGCCACCGGGAGATCGGCGAACCAGGCAAGGACCACGTCGTCCGCGACCGCGAATAGCATTCTCGCCCCCCGTCGGAACGCCTTCCTAGCCGGGACCGTCGGTCCAGCGTCCGCGCGGCGAGGATATCAAAGGTCCCGCAACGCAAGAACCCCAGCCGACGCCGGCTGGGGTTCGGGATTCCGGTCTGCTCAGGGGATCAGATGATCTGCACCCAGGAACTGATGTTGGCCTTCAGGTTCGCCTCGGTGATACCGGTCAGCGTGATGGTCTGGCTGCCCAGCGTGATCACCGCGTTGCCGCTGCTGTCGCTGGAGATCAGGGTCAGCAGATCACTGGAGGATGCGATGCTCAGGCCGTTGATGTTCGACGCGATCTGGATCGAGTCGGTGCCGCCCACGAAGTCGGCCACCACGTCGTTGCCGCCGTTGCTGGTGAACACGAAGGCGTCGCCGCCGAGGTTCCCGTGCAGCGTGTCGTCGCCGAGGTTGCCGTACAGAACGTCCTCGTCCTGGCCGCCGTACAGCACGTCGTTGCCCTGGCCGCCGTAGAGGGTGTCGTTCTGCTGGTTGCCGTAGACGACGTCATTGCCGGTGTTGCCGTAGGCCACGTCGGAGTCGCGGTTTCCGTATTCGACGTCGTTGTCCGCGCCGCCGGTGATGGTGTCGTTGCCCATCCCGCCGTAGAACGTGTCGGCGCCGGCATCCGACCCGATGGCGTCGTTCCCGACGTTGCCATACAGGATGTCGGTGCCCTCGCCGCCGAACAGAACATCGTTGCCGTCGCCGCCGCGGACCTGGTCGTCGCCGCCGCCGCCGGTGATGCTGTCGCCACCGGCACCGCCGAGCACGCTGTCACCGCCCGCGCTGCCCTGGATCGAGGCATTGCCGCTACCCGTCACGATCACCGTCTTGCCCGTCGATCCCGACAGCACGACGTTGGCGGTCGTTCCGCTCGACACGGAGAAGGTCGCCGACGGGACGGTGTCCGCGATCGTGTTCGTCCCTGTCGTCGATACGGTGACCTGAGTAAGGCTCGTCTCGGAAATCCCGAGAGAATCCAGGAAGCTGGAAATCGACGCGCCCTGACTGGCGTCGACGTTCGTGTTGGTAGAAGTATCGAAAATTCCGCCTGCGACTGTCGCCACGACCCCGCCCTCCTGATCATCCAGCGCCACGAACTCTCGTGACGCCATCCCGGCCCAGCGGACCGAGCACTCATCCCCGTGCGTACAAATTCCGAGCTTCTATGGAGTATCAGTAGCCAAGTACCTCGGTACGCTCTTCCATACTATACGCACCAGACGGGCTTTGAGAACAATCGAAAATATTTTAGTTAACAGCCAGAGTTCGGAAGACGTTTCCGCCTCGGCGTCAGGGGCCATCACCAGAGTTCGCAGGCGCTCCCCGGTTCCATGCGGTTGCGGACCGGAATGCCGGCCGGGCACACAGCCTTCACGTTCTCGTGATACCGACGCTGTCGTGACAACGCGAGGCAAGCCGACAGCGCGCGCCGCGTTCCCCGGCCGCCCGCCCCACGCGGGGCCATACGCCCAATCGTCAGTCCCGGAACTCCGCCCCCGCCCGGACCGCCCGCCAGAACCCGTCCGGGGTATCCAGCATCGACCGGAAGCCGGTGCGATCGAGCATCAGCTCGGTCTCGCGCTGGGCCGCGTCCAGCACGGCGTCTGCGTCCACCCGAGTCGGCCGGCGATCCGCCAGCATCACCTCGCCATCGACGATCACGGTGTGCACGTCGTTGCCGTTGGCGAAATAGACGACCCGGAACACCGGCATGTTCGCCGGGTACAGGTGCGGCCGACGCAGGTCGACCAGGATCAGGTCGGCCTTCTTGCCGGGTTCCAGCGACCCGATCTCCGACTCCATGCCCAGCGCCCGGGCGGCGTCGATGGTGACCATCTCCAGCGCCTTGCCCGGCGGCAGCCAGCTCGGGTCGCGATGGAAGGTCCGGTGGTAGTGCATGCCCTGCTGCATGTGCCGGAACAGGTCGGCCGACCGGTCCGGCGCGGTGGCGTCGGAGCCGAAGCAGACCGTGACGCCCTTCTCCAGCAGTTCGGTCACCGGGCAGCGCGCCATGATCGCCGCGACCGCGCTCGGGTTGCTCACGATCCGGGTATCGGTCGCGGCACAGAGCTCGATCTCCTCCTCGGTCAGGCCGGTGGCGTGCGACAGCAGCGCGTCCGGGCCGAGCAGGCCGAGATCGTGGGCGATCCGAACGCTGCCGGTGCTGTGGCCGTCCTGGGTGAACAACAGGCCGCGCTCGCGCGACAGCGCCCGCACCGACCGGGCCTGGTCGCGGGCCGCCGCCAGGTCGCCCGGTTCCAGTCCGCTCACATGCTCGTCGCGCAGGGTCGGGGTGATCAGCGCGATCCGCAACCGGTCGCCATGGCTGCCGTGCCAGCGGTCGATCAGCGCCCGGCAGGTCGCCATCTGGTCGTCGAAGCCGACCAGCCGCTCGGTCCCGCGTTCGGGATCGGCATAGCGCCGCGGATGCGGCGGCCGGGTCGGGCCGACCGCGACCACCGAGCGGGTCCCGACCGCCGCCACCCCGGCGCAGTGAGCGTCGCCATAGGCCGGGTCGTCGGTGCGCAGGATGGTGTCGCCGCCGCCCAGCAGCGAGACCCCGGTGGTGACCCCGAAGGTCAGCCGCTCCAGCGCCGCCAGCTCGGCCTCGGCCCGCCAGAACGCCTCGGTCGACGCCACCGTGTAGACGGTCTCGCAGGCCTCGTACCACAGCGCGCCCCGGCCGCCGCCCATGGTCTTGATCAGCCCGTGCCCGGCATGGGCGTGGCCGTCGACCAGCCCGGGCAGCACCGCCTTGCCGCGGGCGTCGATCACCCGAGGTGCGGGATGCGCCGCCGTCACCTCGGCGGCCGGTCCGACCGCGACGATGCGGTCGCCGGCGATCGCCACCGCGCCGTCCTCGATCACCCTGCGTTCGGGGTCGACGGTGACGACGACTCCGTTGACGACGAGGATGTCGGCCATTGGTGCTTCTCCGGTCTGCCAGGCTGTTCCGCGGTGCAACATCGGCCTTTCCAGGCCGCGTAGGCTCGCACATTATTCCATCGTCGCCCCGGATTCTCCTGGGTCCGCAAGATTTCGCCCTCCCGCCCCGCCAGCCCCCGAGGATCCCGTGCCGTCATCGACCGCCGCCAACGCCCCGGGCCGCGCCCTTCCCGCCTCCGCCGACGTGGTGGTGATCGGCGGCGGCGTCGCCGGCGTCAGCACCGCCTACTACCTGGCCCGCGCCGGGGTCTCGGTGGTGCTGTGCGAGAAGGGCCGGATCGCCGGCGAGCAGTCGTCGCGGAACTGGGGCTGGGTCCGCAAGCAGGGCCGCGACGTCCGCGAGCTGCCGCTGATGATCGAGAGCATGCGGTGCTGGCACCAGATCGTCGCCGACCTCGACGAGGACATCGGCTTCGCGGTCGGCGGCGTCACCTACCTCGCCGAGACCGCCAAGGACCTGGCCCGCCACGAGGCCTGGCTGGAGAGCGCGCGGCCGTTCCAGCTCGACAGCCGGATGCTGAGCCCGGCCGAGGTCGACGCCATGCTGGGCCGCACCGACCGGCGGTTCCTGGGGGCCCTGCACACACCGAGCGACGCCCGCGCCGAACCGGCCAAGGCGGTCCCGGCGATCGCCCGCGCCGCCGAGAAGCTCGGCGCCGTCGTGCTGGAGCGGACCGCCGTGCGCACCGTCGACCGCGAGGGCGGCCGGATTGCCGGCGTGGTGACCGAGCACGGCCGGATCGCCTGCCGGTCGGTGGTGCTGGCCGGCGGCGTCTGGTCCCGGCCGTTCCTGGAGAATATCGGGCTGTCGCTGCCGCAGCTGGCGGTGAAGTCGTCGGTGCAGCGCACCACGCCGGCGCCGCGGCTCTCGGAGAGCACCTTCGGCGGGGTCTCGGCCTCGATCCGGCCGCGCCAGGACGGCGGCTACACGATCGCGCGCAGCGGCGCCTCGCGATTCGACGTCATCCCGGCGGCGTTCACGCATTTCCGCGCCTTCACCCCGGTGCTGCGCCGGGAATGGCGAAACATCAAGCTGCGGTTCGGCCGGCCGTTCTTCGACGCGCTCGGCCAGCGCAGCTGGCGCGAGGACCAGATGAGCCCGTTCGAGGCGACCCGGACCTGGGACCCGGAGCCCGACCATGCGCTGCTCGACGACGTCATGCGGGCGGCCCGGTCGCTGTACCCGCAGCTCGCCGACGCCAGGCCGGTCGAGCGCTGGGCCGGCATGATCGACGTGACGCCCGACGAGGTGCCGGCCTTCGGCCCTGTCGACGCGATCCCCGGGCTGTTCATCGCCACCGGGCTGTCCGGCCACGGCTTCGGGATCGGGCCCGGCCTCGGCAAGGCGATGGCCGGCATGATCCGGGGCGAGCCGGCGATGATGGACCTGTCGTCGCTGCGGTTCTCCCGGTTCGGGGAACCGGGCGGTGTCGTGGCCGGTGAGGAGGCCTGAGGGCCGCCCCGCTCAACCGCCGTCCGGCCAGGGCCGGACGACCACGGCGGAGATCGCGTTCTTCGGCGACCCGTCGATCAGCTTGTCGGAATAGATCAGGTAGACCAGCGTGTTGCGCGTTTCGTCGAAGAACCGCACGACCTGCATGGTCTTGAACAGGATCGAGGTCCGCTCGCGGAACACCCGCTCACCCTCCTCCAAGTCGGTCCCGAGGGTGACCGGGCCGGTCTGGCGGCAGGCGATCGAGGCGTCCGAGGTATCCTCGGCGAGTCCGAGCGACCCCTTGATGCCGCCGGTCTTGGCGCGCGATACGAAGCAGGAGACGCCCTTCACCTTCGGGTCGTCGAAGGCCTCCACGACGATCTTGTGGTTGGCGCCGAGCAGCTTGAAGGCAGTGCTCACCTCGCCGATCTCGTCGGCCGCCGCCGGGGCGGACAAGGCAGCGGCAGCCATCGTCAACCCGGCCAGCAATGCGCGGCCCGACCGCCAGGCACCGGAAATCCTCGCGTCCATTTTCCATCCTCGCGTGAAGCGTTGCGCCGCCCGTCGGACCGCAGGCGGTGTTCTCTCTTGAACACGCCGGGCGCAGGTGCGGTAGTGTTCCGACCCCCGCTTTCCGGCCACCGTGCCGGCGCCATCCGATCCTGCCCAGCAAGGTGTACGCCGCCATGACCGCACCGGATATTGTGATCGTCGGCGGCGGCATCAACGGCTGCGCGACCGCCTGGCAGCTCGCCCGCGAGGGTCACCGGGTGGTGGTGGTCGAGCGCTACGCACCGGCCGCCATGGCGTCCGGCTGGACCCTGGCCGGGGTGCGGCAGTCCGGACGGCACCCGGCCGAGCTGCCGCTGGCGCGCGCCGCGGTCGCGATGTGGCCGGCGCTGGCGGAAGAGCTGGGCGCAGACACCGGCTACACCCGCGGCGGCAACCTGCGGCTGGCCCGCACCGAGGACGAGACCGGGGTGATCCGGCGGCTGGTCGACGACCAGTGCGCGGCCGGGCTCGACCTGACCTATCTGGACGGCAACGACGCGGTGCGGTCGGTCGCCCCGGCGGTCGCGCCGACCGTGCTGTCCGCCTCGTTCTGCCCGACCGACGGTCATGCCGACCCGCTGGCCACGGTCGCCGCCTACCGGACCGCCGCCGAGCGTCACGGCGCGACCTTCCGGCTCGGCGAGGCGGTGCGCTCGATCGAGGTCCGGGGCGACCGGGTCACCGGCGTGGTCACCGACGCGGTGCGGATCGGCTGCGGCGCCTGCGTGGTCGCCGGCGGCGTGCATGCCAACGACCTGCTGACGCCGCTGGCCCTGACCGTGCCGCTGCGGGTGCCGATGGTGACGGTGCTGCAGACCGCCCCTGTGCCGCCGCTGCTGAAGCCGGTGCTGGGGGCGGCCAACGCCGACTTCGCGGCGCGCCAGCAGCTCGACGGCCGGCTGCGGGTTACCAGCGGTGCCACGCACTGGCACGGCGCCATGGACGACGATCCGGTGCCGGTGGTCAATCCCTCGGTCGACGGCGTGGCGCGCACCATCGAGACCGTCGCGGCCGCGCTGCCGGTGTTCCGCGAGGCCCGGATCGCCCGGGTATGGGCCGGCCTGCTCGACCTGACCCCGGACGCGCTGCCGGTGATCGAGCGGGCGCCGGAGATCGCCGGCCTGGTGATCGCCGCCGGGTTCTCGGGCCACGGCTTCGGGATCGCGCCGATGACCGCGCTGCTGCTGCGCGACCTGGCGGTCGGCGACCCGCCGCGCCTGGCGCTCGACGCGTTCCGGCGGGCGCGCTTCGCCGAGGGCGGCGGTGCCGGGCTCGACGCCGGCCTGACGCTGCACGGATGAGGGCGCTCGGATGAACAGCTTCCTGCGCAGGGCCCCGGCCGGCGCCCGGGTGACCATCGAGGTCGACGGCGAGCCGGTCGCGGCGGTCGCCGGCGACAGCGTCGCGACCGCGCTGCTGGCGGTCGGCTGCGCCGCCTTCGCCGCGAGCGGCAAGACCGGCAACACGGTCGCGCCCTACTGCCTGATCGGGACGTGCTTCGGCTGCCTGTGCGAGATCGACGGCCGCCGCCAAGCCCAGGCCTGCCTGGAACCGGTCCGCGAGGGACTGGTCGTGCGTACCGCCCGCGCCGCGGAGGCCCGGCATGACCGTTGAGAGCGTCGACCTGGCGATCGTCGGCGCCGGGCCGGCCGGGCTGTCGGCGGCGGCCGCGGCGTCCGGCGGCGGCCTGCGCACCGTGCTGATCGACGAGCAGCCGGCGCCCGGCGGGCAGGTCTGGCGCAGTCTGGAAGCGCGCGGCGGCGACCGGGCCGGCCTCGACCTGATCCGGCAGGTCCGGTCAGGCGGCACCGTCCTGCGGACCGGCACCACCCTGGTGGAGGTCGCCTTCGACGACGACGGCCCGACGCTGACCTGGATGAGCCGGGGCGAGCTCGGCCGGACCCGGGCGCGGGCGCTGGTGCTGGCGACCGGGGCGATGGAGCGGCCGGTGCCGATCCCGGGCTGGACCCTGCCCGGGGTGCTCGGCGTCGGCGCCCTGCAGACCGCCCTGAAGACCGGCGGGCTGCTGCCCGGCCGGGACGGCGGCGGCCTGGTGGTCGCCGGGCACGGGCCGCTGCCGCTGCTCTATCTGGCGCAGGTCGCCGCGGCCGGCGGAACCGTGTCGGCGGTGCTGGACACCGGGCCGCCCATCCGCTCCGTGCCCCCCCTTGCCGGGATGCTTCCGACGGCCCTGCTGGGCGATCCGGTCACCCTGGGTCGCGGGCTCCTGCTGCTGGCACGGCACGCGCTGTCGGGGGTCAGGGTGTATCGCGGCGTGCGCGACTTGGCGGCGATCGGCGACGGCCGGGTCGAGGCTGTCCGGTTCGCCGACGACCGCGGCGAGCACACCCTGCCCTGCCGCCTGCTCGGCCTGCATGACGGGGTGGTGCCGAACACCCAGGTCACCCGGCTGCTGCGGCTCGACCACGTGTGGCGCGACGACCGGCGCTGCTTCGAGCCGGTGGCGGACGACTTCGGCCGGAGCTCGCGGACCGGCGTCTGGATCGCCGGCGACGGCGCCGGGATCGCGGGCGCCGACGTCGCCCTGGTGTCCGGCCGGCTGGCCGCGCTCGACGTGCTGCGGACCCTCGGGTCGGTGCCGGAGCAGGCGTTCCGCAGTCGGGCGGCCTCCCTGCTGCGGCAGCGCGCCCGGCTCGGCGCCGCCCGCCGGCTGATCGACGCGCTGTACCCGCCGCGCGACCCGTCGGACGGGCTCGCCGACACGACCGTGGTCTGCCGCTGCGAGGAGGTGACCGCCGGCGGGATCCGGCAGGCCGTCGCCGCCGGGGCGCATGGCCCGAACCGCACCAAGACCGCGACCCGCTGCGGCATGGGCGCCTGCCAGGGCCGGATGTGCGGGCAGTTGCTGTCGCAGGTCGTCGCCCGCGAGACCGGCCGGACGGTCGCCGAGGTCGGCGCCCTGCGAATCCGGCCGCCGCTGAAGCCGGTGCCGATGGCGGCCTTCGCGACGCTCGCCGCCGCTGCCGACGCCCGCGACCCGGAGGAATGGTGATGACCGCCGCAGGACCGGACCGCGTCGACCTGGCCGTGATCGGCGGCGGCCTGATCGGGCTGTCGGCCGCGGTCGCCGCCGCCCGCGCCGGGCTGTCGGTGACCCTGGTCGAGGCCAGGACCTGCGGCCGCCACGCCTCCAGCGCCAGCGCCGGCGGGGTGCGCTCGCTGAACCGCCACCCGGCGGAGATCGCGCTGGCCCGCAGGGCCCTGGAACTGTGGCGCCGCGCGCCGGAGCTGTTCGGCGACCATTGCGGCTACGCCGAGTCCAGCCAGGTCCGGGTGGCCGAGGACGAGGAGGCGATGGCCGGCCTGGAGGCGCGGCTGGCCCGCACCCGCGACCTGGGGTGGGACCACGAGAAACTGATCGGCCGCGACGCGCTGTATGCCCGGGTGCCGTCCCTGGCCGACCACTGCCGGGGCGCGCTGGTGGTCGAGGACGACGGCTTCGCCGACCCGCTGCGCTCGGTCCATGCCTTCCGCCGGACCGCCCGGTCGCTCGGCGTGACGATCCGCGAGAACACGTCGGCCGAGGCGGTGACCGCCGAGCCGGGCGGTGTGGTCGTCGCCCTGGCCGGCGGCGCCGAGCTGCGGGCCCGGGTCGCCGTCAACGCCGCCGGCGCCTGGGGCGCCGGGCTGGCCGCCGCGGTCGGCGAGGCCGTGAAGGTCCGCCCTGTGGCCCTGCAGATGACCGTGACCGAGCCGGTGCCGGCCTTCGTGAAACCGGTGATCGGCACCCATGGCCGCAAGCTGTCGCTCAAGCAGTCCGAGCACGGCACCGTGGTGATCGGCGGCGGCTTCGAGGGCCGCGCCGACCTGGCGACCGGCGACAGCGACCTGGACTTCGCCGGGGTGACCCAGAACCTGGCCAACGCCGTGCGGCTGTTCCCGATTTTGGCCGACGCCCGGGTGGTCCGCACCTGGTGCGGCATCGAGGGCATCGCCGCCGACGACCTGCCGGTGCTGGGGCCGAGCCGCACCGTGCCCGGCCTGATCCACGCCTTCGCGTTCTCCGGCCACGGCTTCGCGCTGTGCCCGCTGATCGGCGAGGTGGTCGCCGACCTCGCCCGCGGTCGCAACCACGGCTTCGACCTCGCGCCGTTCGCGGTGGAGCGGTTCGCCTGAGCGCCGAGGCGGCCGGTGGATCCCGGAGCCGCCCGCTCGCGCGGACTCTTCGGGATGACGAAGGGAGAGGGGACGACCACATCCTCGTCATCCCGGAGGATTCGCGACAGCGAGTGGCTCCGGGACCCACGGGGCGACGGGCCGAAACGGCTACGATCCGTCCATATCGGCCGGCATGTCGAGGCTGCTCCGACCTTGCGTCTACATCCTGGCGTCGAAGCGCGGCGGCACGCTCTACGTCGGCGTCACGGCAGATCTGATCCGACGGGTCTGGGTCCACCGCGAGCGTCCCTCGGGGTTCTGCGCCCGCTACCGGGTCGACCGGCTGGTCTGGTACGAACCCCTGCCAGACATGGCCGCAGCGATCCGGCGCGAGAAGCGGCTGAAGGACTGGCCGAGGCGCTACAAGATCGCACTGATCGAGGGCACCAACCCGGAGTGGCGGGACCTGTATCCGGCGCTGACCGGGACTGAGTGACGGAGCAGCGGGTGGGTCCCGGAGCCACTCGCTGACGCGAGTTCTCCGGAATGACGAAGGGGAAGGTCGTCGACACTCTCTCATTCGTCATCCCGGAGCGAAGGGCGATCGACCCACGAGCCGACGGGCGTTGCCCCGCGCTCCCTCCCCGGTGTCTAATGCCCTTAACCAATAATTCTCAAACTCTCATCCATGACAGGGGGCAAGACGATGCTTCGACAGGTACTGACGGCCGCCGTGATGGTGGCCGGGATCAGCACGGCGCATGCCGCCGGCACCACGCTGAACGTCGGCAGCGCGACCGCCGACGCCGGCAAGCTGGACCCGCACCTCGCGACCACCACGCCCGACAAGGGGCTGCTGCACTGGATGTTCAACGGCCTGGTGCGGATCAAGCCGGGGCGCGCCAGCCCGGGCGACATCGAGCCGGACCTGGCCGAGAGCTGGACCGCCTCGGAGGACGGGCTGACCTGGACCTTCAAGCTGCGCCAGGGCGTGCAGTGCCACGGCAAGTACGGCGAGTTCGACGCCGAGGACGCGGTGTTCTCGATCAACCGGGCGTCCAACAAGGACAGTTCCAGCTTCTCGAAGGACTACGCGGCCCTGAAGTCGGTCGAGGCGACCGGCAAATACGAGGTCAGGATCACCCTCGCCAACCCGGTGCCGAGCCTGCTCGGCCTGCTGGTGCCGTATCACGGCGGCAACATGGTCTGTAAGGACGCGGTCGAGGACCTGGGCGCGCAGTACGAGCGCACGCCGATCGGCACCGGCCCGTTCATGTTCGCCGAGTACCAGCCGCAGCAATACGTGAAGCTGGTGGCCAACGACGCCTATTTCCGCGGCGCGCCGAAGCTGAAGGAGATCTACTACCGCTACATCCCGTCGGACGCGAGCCGCGACCTGGCCTTCCAGTCCGGCGAGATCGACATGATCTACGGCAAGCAGGACCAGACCTGGGTCGAGCGGATCAGCAAGATCCCGAACACCACGGTGGCGGTGATGGAGCCCGGCGAGATGTCGGTGCTCAGCCTCAACATGACCATGCCGCCGCTCGACAACCTGAAGGTCCGGCAGGCGGTCGCCCATGCGATCGACCGCGACACCATGGTCAAGTTCAAGGGCGAGGCGGTTACCCGGCCGTCGGTCTCGGTCGTTCCCGAGGGCTATCTCGGCTACACCGACGACGTCCCGCAGTACCCGTTCGACGTCGCCAAGGCCAAGGCGCTGCTGGCCGAGGCCGGCTTCCCGGACGGAGTCACCATCAAGGCGATCCACACCACCCTGCCGGGCATGCTGTCGACCATCGAGGCGGTGCAGGCGCTCCTCAAGGAGGCCAACATCAACCTGGAGATCACCACGGTCGAGCACGCCACCTTCCACGCCCAGATCCGCAAGGACCTGAGCCAGGTGGTGCACTACTCGGCGGCGCGGTTCCCGATCGCCGACGTGTACCTGACCCAGTTCTTCGACTCCGCCTCGACCGTCGGCACGCCGACCGCGGTGACCAACTTCTCGCACTGCGACGTGGCGGATAAGGAGATCCGGGCCGCCCGGGTCGAGCCGGACCCGAAGAAGCAGCTCGAACTGTGGAAGACCGCCCAGCAGAAGATCATGGCGGCGGTCTGCGCGGTTCCGGTCTACCAGAACCTGCAGCTGTGGGCCTGGAAGTCGAACCTCGACCTGGGCGTCGACGTGAAGGGCTCGCTGAACCTCAGCCCGCCGGTCACCGAGATGGCGCAGTTCAAGTAGGGCTGCGGACCGATCGGAAGCGCGGAGCGGCCGGTGGGTTCCGGCTCCGCTCCGCCTCCGGCGGCTCGGTCCGGAATGACGAATGGGAAGAGGGCTGCGGACAGCGACGGTCCGTTCCCTGCCCCACGTCATTCCGGACGGGCGCGCCGCCCCGGCACGGTCGAGCCGGGACCCACGAAACGACGGGCGCAATCATGAGGACACACCCGGGATGAGCGGATGAGCGGTTTCGTCCTCAGGCGGCTCGGCTTCGCGGTGGTCACGCTGTTCGCGGTGCTGACCATCGTGTTCTTCATCGTCCGGATCCTGCCGGGCGACCCGGCCATGGTGATCCTGGGCGACCAGGCCAGCATGCAGGCGATCGAGGCGTTGCGCGCCCGGCTCGGCCTCGATCGGCCGCTGCCTGTGCAGTACGTCGAGTTCATGGCCGGAGTGCTGACCGGCGACTGGGGCACCTCGATGGTGTCCGGCCGGCCGGTGATCGCCGAGATCCTGAAGGTGCTGCCGGCCACCCTGGAGCTGACCTTCGTGTCGCTGGTGCTGGGCGCGATCATCGGCGTGCCGCTGGGCGTCTGGTCGGCGGTCCGGCGCAACCAGCTGCCGGACTACGTCACCCGCCTGGCCTCGCTGCTCGGCCTGTCGTTCCCGGCCTTCGTGTCGGCGGTGCTGCTGCTGCTGGTGTTCGCGATCCAGCTGAACTGGTTCCCGGTGATCAGCTCCGGCCAGGGCACGACCTTCGCCGACCGCATGCGCGACCTGGCGCTGCCGGCGATCAATCTCGGCCTGATCATGGCCGCCTACATCACCCGGGTGTCGCGCTCGTCGATGCTGGAGGTGCTGGGCCAGGACTACGTGCGCACCGCCCAGGCCAAGGGCATCGCCTTCGCCACCATCATCTGGCGGCACTGCCTGCGCAACTCGATGATCCCGGTGGTCACCGTGGTCGGCCTCTATCTCGGCATCCTGATCGGCAACTCGGTGCTGACCGAGATCGTGTTCAACCGCCCGGGCCTGGGCAAGCTGATCGTCGGCGCCCTGAACCAGCGCGACTACACCATGCTGCAGGGCATGATGGTGATCTACACGCTGATCGTGGTGGTGGTGAACCTGCTCACCGACCTGACCTACGGCCTGATCGACCCGCGGGTGAAGTACAAATGAGCACCGCTTCCCCCCTGCCCGACCGCGACCTGCCCGACCAGGACCTGCGGCACGCCTACTGGCGGACCACCACGGTCGCCGCCTGGAAGGGCCTGATCGCCGCGTTCAACACCAACAAGACCTCCTGGGTCGGCCTCGGGCTGTTCGCCGCGGTCTGCGTAATCGCCATCCTGGCGCCGTGGATCGCCCCGCACGACCCGCTCGACCAGAGCATCCTGTACCGCCTGAAGCCGCCGACCGCCGAGCACTGGATGGGCACCGACTACTACGGCCGCGACATCCTCTCGCGGCTGATCTGGGGGGCCCGGATCTCGCTGGTGATCGGCCTGCTGGCGATCGCCATCGCCATGGTGATCGGCTCGGCGATCGGGCTGATCGCCGGCTACTACGGCGGCCGCGCCGACATCCTGATCATGCAGACCATGGACGTGCTGCTGGCGTTCCCGTCGCTGATCCTGGGGCTGATCGTGGTCGCCATGCTGGGCCCCAGCGTCGCCAACCTGGTGATCGCCATCGCGCTGACCGCGATCCCGCCCTTCGCCCGCATCGCC
Organism: Thalassobaculum sp.; assembly: GCF_040219615.1. Classification (GTDB taxonomy): domain Bacteria; phylum Pseudomonadota; class Alphaproteobacteria; order Thalassobaculales; family Thalassobaculaceae; genus Thalassobaculum_A. The sequence goes on along the minus strand of NZ_JAVJSE010000008.1, from coordinate 133,748 downwards.
CGGGCCCCGACCATGACCGTGAAGGAGCGCGAGTTCGTCGAGGCCGGCCGCTCGCTCGGCTATTCCGACCTGCGCCTGATGCTGGGCCATATCCTGCCGAACATCCTGCCGGAGATCCTGGTGATGGGCTCGCTGTGGATGGCGACCGCGATCCGGGTCGAGGCCTCGCTGGCCTTCATCGGCCTCGGGGTGTCGCCGCCGACCGCCACCTGGGGCGGCATGATCCGCGAGGGCTTCGAGAACATCCTGGACAGCTTCTGGCTGGCGCTGTTCCCCAGCCTGGCGATCCTGATCGTGGTGTTCGCCCTGAACCTGCTGGGCGACGGCCTGCGCGACGCGATCGACCCGAAGCTCAGGGGCGAGTCATGAGTGCCGAGGCCGAGCCGATGGCCGCCCCGGTCCTGCGGGTCGCCGGCCTGTCGACCGCGTTCCGGGTCGGCGGCGAGTGGAAGACCGTGGTCGACGACGTGTCCTTCGACATCGGCGAGCGCGAGACCGTGGCGGTGGTCGGCGAGTCCGGCTCCGGCAAGAGCGTGACCGCGCTGTCGATCATGCGGCTGGTGCCGACCGCCAACGGCCGCATCCTCGGGCGCATCGAGCTCGAGGGCCGCAACCTGCCGGACCTCTCCGAGGAGCGCATGCGCGACGTGCGCGGCGGCGAGATCGGCATGATCTTCCAGGAGCCGATGACCAGCCTGAACCCGGTGCTGACCGTCGGCTTCCAGGTCTCCGAGGCGCTGCGCCGGCACCGCGGCATGACGGTGGCCGACGCCGACCGCGAGGCGCTCCGGCTGTTCGACCTGGTGCGCATCCCCGACGCCGCCCGCCGCTTCACGGAATTCCCGCACACCTTCTCCGGCGGCATGCGCCAGCGCGTCATGATCGCCATCGCGCTGGCCTGCCGGCCGAAGCTGCTGATCGCCGACGAGCCGACCACCGCGCTCGACGTCACCATCCAGGCGCAGATCCTCGGCCTGATCCGCGAACTGCAGGCCGAGATCGGCATGTCGGTGATGTTCATCACCCACGACATGGGCGTGGTCGCCGAGATCGCCGACCGCGTGGTGGTGATGTGGCGCGGCGAGAAGGTCGAGGAGGCCACCGCCGAGCGGCTGTTCGCCGCCCCCGGGCACCCCTATACGAAGCAGCTGCTGACCGCGGTGCCGAAGCTCGGGTCCCTGCGCGGCCACGCCATGCCGCGGCGCTTCCCGAACGTCGACCTGCGCCGCAGCGAGGGCGAGATCGGCGTGATCGACACCGCCGCCCCCGAGCCCGAGGACGAGCCCGACCGCCGCGGCGCGCCGATCCTGGAGGTCGCCGGCCTGACCACCCGCTTCGCGGTGCGCGGCGGCCTGCTCGGCCGGCCGGTCGGCGCGGTGCACGCGGTCGAGGACGTGTCGTTCAGCCTGCGCGCCGGCGAGACCCTGGCGCTGGTCGGCGAGAGCGGCTGCGGCAAGTCGACCACCGGCCGCTCGATCCTGCGGCTGGTCGAGCCGGCCGCCGGCACCATCCGCTTCGAGGGCCAGGACCTGATGGAGCTCGGCAAGGCCGACCTGCGGGCCGTGCGCCGCCGGCTGCAGATGATCTTCCAGGACCCCTATGGCAGCCTGAACCCGCGCAAGACCGTCGGCGCCGCCCTGCGCGAGCCGATCGTGGTGCACGGCATCGCCGAGGGAGCCGCGGCCGACCGCCGGGTCGCCGAGCTGCTGCTCAGGGTCGGGCTCGAGCCGGACCACGCCATCCGCTTCCCACACGAGTTCTCCGGCGGCCAGCGCCAGCGCATCTGCATCGCCCGCTCGCTCGCCCTGCAGCCGAAGGTGCTGGTGGCCGACGAGTCGGTCTCGGCCCTCGACGTCTCGATCAAGGCCCAGGTCATCAACCTGATGATGGAGCTGCAGGCCGAGATGGGCCTCGCCTACCTGTTCATCAGCCACGACATCGCGGTGGTCGAGCGCATCAGCCACCGGGTCGCGGTGATGTATCTCGGCGAGATCGTCGAGATCGGGCCGCGCGCCGCCGTGCTCGACAACCCGCAGCACGAGTACACGAAGCGGCTGATCGCCGCGGTGCCGGTGCCGGACCCGAGCCTGCGCCGCGCGCGCGGCGGCCTGATGACCGAGGAGATCAAGAGCCCGGTGCGGCCGCTCGGCTGGGAACCGCAGCCGGCGCCGATGGTGCAGGTGGGGGCGGAGCATTTCGTGCGGGAGGGGTGAGATCGACTGCACCCGGCATCCGGGATAGCCTTCGCCGACAAGGCGCAGAGGCTAGGCATCCCCGGTCCGGGGGCTCGGCGGCGCGGGAGCGCCGATATCGCTCTTGAAGTATGATATCAATCGCCCAATTCTGATAGCGTCGCAGTCACCCTGTCGAGGACGCCATCATGGCCGCTGTCACCATCCGCAACCTCTCAGAGGAGGCACATCGCGCCCTGAAAGTCCGCGCGGCCCGACACAATCGCAGCACCGAAGCGGAGATGCGCGCCATTCTGGAGGCCGCCGTGCGTCCCGAGGGCCGGCTGCTGCTCGGCACCGCCCTGTCGAAAGCGAGCCGCAAGTTGGGTCTCACCAATGCCGATATCGAGGCCCTCGAACAGATCCGCGACGCGCGTCCCGCCGAGCCGATGCGCTTCGAATGATCCTGCTCGACACCAACCTCGTCTCCGAGGCGATCAAGCCCGAACCCAACCCATCGGTTCTCGCCTGGCTCGACGCGCAGGCGGCCGAGACTCTGTTCCTGTCCAGCATCACCGTCGCCGAGCTTCTCTTCGGCATCGGCGCGCTGCCCGACGGCAGGCGAAGGGACATGCTGGCAGCGCGGATCGATGGCTTGCTGGACCAGTTCGTCGGACGCGTCTTGCATTTCGATACCGCCGCGGCGCGGCGCTATGCCGACCTCGCCGTCAGGGCGCGGGCGACTGGAAAGGGCTTCCCCACGCCCGACGGCTACATCGCCGCGATCGCCGCCGCGCACGGATTCGCCGTTGCATCACGCGACACGAGTGCGTTCCATGCTGCAGGCCTGACGGTGATCGATCCCTGGACCGTTACGCGCTGAACAGCAGAACCGCCGCGGCACTCGGGCCCCGGGGAGACACCGATAGATTTCCCCCGCCCCATGGTCCCCCCAGGATCGGCAGCGGAACGGATGATGGCCTTATCCCTCGTCCGCCCGGAGCGTCGAAGCCGGCGATTCACGCAGGCCGGGCAGCTTCTCCTGGATGACGTTCCAACCGATGTCCCGGTTCACACCGAAGTTCCGCGTCCTGCGTCTTGGTGTCTTCGAGAAAGGCCTCGTAGCTTTGGCCCTTGGTGTAGTCGGAGATCTGGTTGATCGCCTTGAGGATGTCCTCGACCAGTTCCGCATCCTGGCGGTTCAATTGAGTCTTCGCCGACACCCCACCAGGGGACGACCCTCACCCCGCGACCATCATCCAGACCCCGTACCCCGCCATCGCCGCCCCGCTCACCCGCGCCACCCATTCCCCGCGCGGCAGCAGCTTCTCGGCCAGCACCAGCAGCGCCAGCCCGGCCACCCACAGCAGGTTCATCACCCCGACCGCGAACAGCGCCGTCAGCAGCCATCGGTCGGCGGCCGCCGGCTCGCGGCGGTGCAGGGAATTACGGTGACAGTGCACTCGGCTCAACGAGCATCGTGATGCCGGAGCGGGCGTCGAGTGCACGACCTGAGGCGACATAGCACGAGGGCCGGCGACGCAACTCCGCAATACCGAGACCGTAGCTCAGAGCCGTTCCGGGATGACAATACTATACTCGTATCGTATCGCTACACTTGTATAGCAACCGACGGAGCCGCCCCATGCTCGCTCTCCGACTCCCGGCCGACCTCGAAGCCCGCCTCGACGCGCTCGCCAAGCGCACAGGGCGCAGCAAGAGCTACTATGCCCGCGAGGCGATCACCGCGCATCTCGATGACCTCGAGGACATCTACCTCGCCGAGCAGCGGATGAGCGACCTCGCCGCCGGCCGCAGTGACACGGTCCCGTTGACGGAACTGATCGAGCGCCATGGCGTGGAGGATTGAGTTCGAGCGCGCGGCCTCACGGGAACTCGACAAGCTCGGGCCCGAGGCCGCGCGCCGTATCCTGCGCTTCCTGCGCGACCGCATCGCCCCGCTCGACGACCCGCGCAGCGTCGGCCAGGCGCTACGCGGCGACCGGTTCGGCGACTTCTGGAAGTACCGCGTCGGCGACTGGCGCCTGATCGCGCATATCGACGACAGCACGGTGCGGATCATCGTGGTACGGGTCGGGCATCGGCGCGAGGTGTACCGGTAACGTCGCCGGACGCACAGATCGCCGCGAACCGCCGCCGTCCCGGTGCATTGTCCCTTCCAGAAACCCACACCCCACCGGAGCCTCCCATGACCTTCCTCTCGCGCTGGCAGCCGCAGCTTCTCTCGGCGCTTCGGATCATGGCCGGGCTGCTGTTGCTGCAGCACGGCACCGCCAAGCATCTGGGCTTCCCGGTCGGGCCGATGAACGACGTCGCGACCTTCAGCCTGGGCGGCATCGCCGGGCTGCTCGAGCTGGTCGGCGGGGCGCTGCTCGTGCTCGGCCTCGCGACCCGCCCGACCGCCTTCGTGCTGTCGGGCCTGATGGCGGCCGCCTACTTCATCGCCCATGCCCAGCGCGGGTTCTTCCCGATCCTGAACGGCGGCGAGCTGGCGGCGCTGTACTGCTTCGTGTTCCTGTACATCGCCGCCGCCGGCCCGGGCCCGTGGAGCGTCGACCGCCTGCAGCGGCGGGATTGAGCCGCGACGGCGCGTCATCCCCCGAATGAGCGGCAGGGGCGCGTGCCCCTGCTTCTCGGCGTGACCGGTCAGCCTCCGGTGGCCACCACCAGCCAGACCCCGTATCCCATCATCGCCGCCCCGCCGGCCCGCGCCACCCACTCCCCGCCCGGCAGCAGCTTCTCGGCCAGCACCAGCAGCGCCAGCCCGGCCACCCACAGCAGGTTCATCACCCCGACCGCGAACAGCAGCGCCATCAGCAGCCAGCAGCATCCCAGGCACCACGCACCGTGCTCGACCCCCATGGCGAAGGCGCCGCCGGGGCCGGGGCGCCAGCGGTTCAGCAGGAAGGCGAAGGGCGAGCGGCAGTTGCGCAGGCAGGCCTGCTTCAGCGGGGTGACCTGGTAGATCCCGGCGGCCACGAACAGCGCGCCGCCGAGCAGCGCGCTCGACGCGGCCATCGCCGGCGACAGCAGGGCCAGCCGGTCGAGCCCCCATTGCAGCGCCGTGGCGGCGGCCGAGAACCCGGTCCACACCGCCAGGTAGCCGCACGCGAACAGCGCCGTCGGCAGCCAGCGGTCCCGGGCCGCCGGCTCGCGGCGGTGCAGGGCGGCGAAGGTGAGCATCATCGGCGCCGCGCCAGGCAGCATCATGCCGGCCATCATCACCGACCACATGGCGAAGGTCACCGCGGCCAGCGCCGGCGTCCAGGCCATCGGCATCGCCATGCCCGGCATCGCACTCATGCCCGCCATCTCCGGCATGCCGCCGTCGAACGCCACCAGGTACAGCCAGGCCAGCGCGGTCACCCCGGCGACCGCCGCCAGGACGATCGTGCGCTCGCGCAGCGGCAGCCGCGGCAGGGTCGCGCCGCCGCCGGCCATCTACGCCGCCCAGGCGAACGGCGCGAAATGGCCGTTGTTGCGCTGGCCGATCATCTCCAGGTCCAGGCCGAAGCCCTCGACCCGGTAGCTCTTGGCGCGCGCCAGCGCCAGCCGGCGGCCGGCCGGGTGCGAGGTGTTGTCGATGAACATCGGCTGGTCGCCGCCGTGGCGCGGGATCACGCCGGCGATCTCGAAGGACAGCACGCCGGGGATCTCGACCGAGCGCCGGGTGCCGTCCATGCGGAAGTCGATCGGCCGGAACTCGACGCCGCGGAAGTCGCCGACCAGCTTGCTGCGGATCATGCCGGGGGTGCCGCCGGCCTCGCCGCCGACGATCGCCGAGAGCGCCGCGCGCTGGGCCGCGTCGGCGCGGGCGTCGACCACGCAGCCGAGCACCCAGTCGCCGTCGGCCATCACCTTGCCGCTGCGGATCAATAGCGCGAAGCTCAGGCCGTCCAGCTTCACGCCGCCGCTGCTGCCCTCGTCGATGCGGAACACCAGCGACGCGGTGCAGTTGTCCAGGGTCGCCCCCTCCTGGGGGCTGGTATAGATGCACGGGCACAGGTAGTCGCAGTTGCAGCTTTCCATGTACTCGCCGCTGATCCGCCAGTCCGGCTCGGCCATGCTCGCCTCCCGCTCTCCGCCGTCGCGCGCCCCCCCGGTTCCCCCGGGACCGCCGGACCATACTAGGGCGCCGGCGGGGGCGCGGCCAAGGTCGCCGGACAATCCCCTGGCGCCGGGTCGGGCAACCGGGCGAAGATGAGCGGGGCGCAGGTGGGGTCTTCGATAACCGAGCGGAGACTCGACGGATGCGACTCTTCCTGATGCTTCTGGGCGCCGCCCTGTCGATCGGCGCGCTGGCGTGGTGGGTGTTCCTGAACGGCATGGCCGCCAGCTGGAACACCAGCAACGCCAGGCCCTCGATCCAGTGGCTGACCGGGGAGGCGGTGTACATGTTCTGGCTGCCCTTCGCGGTCGGCCTGGTCGTCGCCTACTTCGGATGGAAGCGGGCATAGCGCCATGGCGGCGGCCGGCCGCCAGGTCTGCCGGTCACGGGGCGACGGTCGGCCGGCGGCTGTGCTAACCATGGCCCGCAGGCCCGTCCCTGCCCCGCCATCTTCGCGCCCACCGTCCAGGAGCCCTCCCATGCAGACCGTCACCACCCAGGGCATCGCCATGCCCAAGCTCGGCCTCGGGACCTTCAAGCTGACCGGCGACGCCGGCCAGGCCGCCGTCGAGAGCGGGCTGGCGGTCGGCTACCGCCACCTCGACACCGCCGAGATGTACGGCAACGAGGAGCAGGTCGGCGCGGCGATCGCCGCATCGGGCGTTGCGCGCGATGACCTCCACGTCACCACCAAGGTCTGGCACGACCACCTGGCGCCCGACGCCATCCGCCGCGCCCTGGACGACAGCCTGCGGAAGCTCCGGCTCGACCATGTCGACCTGTACCTGGTGCACTGGCCGGCGCCGGGCATGGACCTGGGGGCGATCTTCGAGACCCTGGGCCGGCTGAAGGAGCAGGGCCGGATCCGGGCGCTCGGCGTCGCCAACTTCACCCTGCCGCTGCTGCGCAAGTCGATCGACGAGATCGGCGCGCCGGTCGCCTGCAACCAGGTCGAGTACCACGTCTATCTCGACCAGTCGGCGGTGCTCGGCTACCTGCGGTCGAAGGGCGTGCCGCTGGTGGCCTACTGCCCGATGGCCCAGGGCCGGGCGGCGGACGACCCGGTGCTGGCGAAGATCGCGGCCAGGCACGGCGTCTCGGCCGGCCAGGTCGCCCTGAAGTGGCTGCTCGACCAGGACGGCGTCTGCGCCATCCCGAAGTCGTCGCGGGCCGCCGGCCAGTGCGCCAACCTGGACGCCTGGTCGGTCACGCTCGACGACGCCGACCGCGAGGCGATCGCCGGCCTGCCGAAGGACCGGCGCTTCGTGAACCCGGCCTTCGCCCCGGCCTGGGACTGACCGTTCCGGCGAACCGACGGCGAGCGCCGGCATTGACGATACCGAAGCCGGCCGCCCGCCGGGCGCCGCGCCACCAACCGGAGGATCCATGACCGAAGCCGGACCGGCGGTGCTCGTTCTGCTCGGCCATCCGCGCGGTCGCGACAGCCTGTGCGGGGCGCTGGCCGAGGCCTATGCCGAGGGCGCGAGCGCGTCCGGCTGCCGGGTCGAGACCGTCGACCTGTCGGCCCTGCGGTTCGACCCGAACGTGGTCGAGCCGAGCCCGCGCGGGCAGGCGCTGGAACCCGATCTGCAGGCACTCAAGGAATCGGTCGAGCGGGCCGACCACCTGGTGCTGGTGTACCCGAACTGGTGGGGCACCATGCCGGCGCTGCTGAAGGGGGCGCTCGACCGGCTGCTGGTCCCGGGCTGGGCGTTCGAGGAGACCACCGGCGGCCTCGGCTTCGAGGGCCGGCTCGGCCCCCGCACCGCCGAGCTGCTGACCACCATGGACACCCCGGCACTGGCCTACCGGCTGTTCTACGGGTCGCCCGGCCGCAGGGCGATGGCCGACGCCACCCTCGGCTTCTGCGGCATCGAGACCACCTGCTTCACCCCGTTCGCGGTGGTCAAGGACTCGACACCGGCGCAGCGCCGGGACTGGATCGAGAAGGCCCGGCGGCGCGGCGAGAGCCTGGCGCGCGGGCCGCGGCCGCCGCTGCACGCCGCCCTGCGGACCGCCGGCTCGTGGCTGCGGGCGCTGCGGCTGCAGTTCTACCCGATGACCCTGGCGGCCTACGCGGTCGGCGCGCTGATCGCGGTCCGGGAGTCGGCCCTCGAGCAGGCGGCGTTCTGGCTCGGCTACCTCATGCTGTTCCTGCTGGAGGCGGCGACGGTGTTCGCCAACGACCTGTTCGACCGCGACAGCGACCGCCGCAACCGGCACTACGGGCCGTTCTCCGGCGGCTCGCGGGTGCTGGTCGACGGCCGGCTGACCGAACGCGAGCTGGGCCGCGGCGCCGTCCTGGCCGGGGCCGGGGCGGCCGCGGTCCTGGGGCTGCTGGCCCTGCACGGGCTGCCGCCGGCTGCGGTGGCGGTCGTCCCGGTCCTGGCGGTGCTGGCGATCGGCTACACGGTGCCGCCGCTGAAGCTCTGCCACCGCGGCCTCGGCGAGCTCGACGTGGCGCTGACCCACGGCTTCGGCGTGCTCTATGCCGGCTACGCCCTGCAGGGCGGCGCGCTGGCCGACCCGCTGCCCGCGCTGGTGGCGCTGCCGCTGTGCCTGGCGGTGCTGCCGGCGATCCTGCTCGCCGGCATCCCGGACCACGCCGCCGACCGGGCCGCCGGCAAGCGCACCCTGGTGGTGATCCTCGGCATCGACGGCGCGTTCATCGCCGCCGCCGGCCTGGCGCTGGCGGCCGCCGGCACGGCGGTCGTGCTGCTGGGCGCCGCCGGGGTCGGTCTGCTGGCCGGGGTCGCCCTGGTCGCCCCGCTGCACGCCGCCTGGCTGCTGCACGCCATCCTGCGGACCCGCCGCAAGGTCCGCGCCGCCGCCCGGATCGACGGCCTACTGGTCAACGCCCTGCTCTACATCGCCTGGTTCGTCGTCCTGCCGCTGCTGGCCCTGCTGGCGTGAGGCGGCCGCTACCGCGGCGGCCCGACCTTCCGGCAGTAGACGACGTTGCACTGGTAGAGCGTGTCGTCGGTGGGCAGGACCACGCCAAGCGCGATCCCGACGATGTGCAACGGCGCCAATGTGAGGGGAGCGAGCAGGAACTTCAGGGTCGGGCTTGTCGGCAGCACCGTGTGCCAGACATAGGCCGCCAGGATCTGGAAGATCGTCTCGACGTTGTTGCCCGCCTTGGCGTGGCCCGCGACCTCGAAGCCGTTCTTGGTCAGCAGCTTCACGATCCCGTAGGACGTATAGCGGGCGTAGTCGTAGGGCCGTTCATGCTCCGGCCACACGAACGGCAGCGTGACCAGCAGGGCGCCGCCCGGCCGGATCACCCGGTTGATATCCCCGATCAGCTCGTCGAGATGAGAGACGTGCTCGAACACCTCGGTGGCCAGGACCGCGTCGAAATGGCCATCCGCGAACGGGATCGATCTGCCGTCGTAGAACAGGTCGATGCGTGAGGTCGTGTGGTCATGCCCGCTCACTTCGACGTCGAGGCCGATGTATTCCGGGACGTCGAACAGGTGACGGTATGGCTGGCTGCCGCAGCCGAGGTCGAGCATACGCTCGCCCGTGATGTCGCCGGCGTAGCGCCTCAGGCATTGCAGCAGGCGGCGGCGGATCGTGTAGTAGGGGTTGAAGAGCAGTCCGATCAGGCCCGGCTCGAAGCCTTCCTTCTGAAACACCGACCAGAGCCAGGACCTGATCCTCTCCATCCACCGCGCCCCCCGCTTCATGTAATTTCCGCTGTGCCTACGGTACCAACTGTCCGATCGAAAGGCTCCGGGTCACCTGACGATTGCCGGGCCGCCGGGTGCCGCCCACGGACTCCCGCCAAGCCCTGCTTCGGTCACCGCAGCGGCCAGCATCGCCGCGCCGCCGCCCGAGTATAGGGCAGCCGTTCCACCAGCGACGCGCACACCCCGCCGGTGTCGACCGCGACGGCGCGCCGGGCGATCGCCTGGAACGCGATCTTCCAGGCGCTGCCGGACTTGGCGACCAGCGCCGGCTCGGCCGCCGGATCGATGCCGACGCGGCGCAGATGGGTGTCGTCGAACGGCATCACCCGCTCGGAGGTGAGCACGACGGTCAGGCCGAAGCCGGTCCGTACCACCGCGACGTCGCCCATCGGCACCTGCTGGCCGGTCATGTAGGCGCCGTCGCGGACGTAGCGCACCGCCGACTCGTCGAACACCACCGCACCCTCCAGGACGACCGGCGGGCCGTGCAGGGCCGGCAGGGTGCGGCCGCCGACCGGGCCGGCGAACCCTGCCCGGCCGCGCGCCGCCGCCACCGCATCCGGGTCCCAGATCACAACCGTGCCGGCGACCCGGCGACGGACCATCTCGGCCAGGATCGCGGTACCGTCGCCGGGCGCGCCGCCGCCGACATTGTCGGCCGGCTCGACCAGCACGACAGGACCGGCGCCCGGCTCGGCGGCGATCGCCACCGCCTCGGTCACCGGCACCAGCGCCGGGCGGAACTCCTCGCGCGCGGCTTCCAGCATCGCCGCCACCGCGTCGACCTCGCGGGCCAGCGCCTCGGGATCGCTGCCGTAGCCGGTGACCGCGATCCCCAGGTGGTCGACGTCGGCATAGGCGAAGCCCTGGGCGACCGACACCACGTCCACCCCCGGCACAGCCTCGGCCGCCGCGACCCGGGCCATGACCGCGGCCATCGGCGGCTCGGCGGTCGCCTGCATCTGCGGCACGGTGATCATCGCCAGCTTGCGGAACGCCTTGGCCGGGCGGGTGCCGTCGGCCAGCATCGCCGCCAGCCGGGCCGCCGCCTCCACGCCGCGCGCGCCCATGTCGGTATGCGGGAAGGTATCGTAGCCGACCAGCAGGTCGCAGGCGTCGACCAGAGCCCGGGAGACGTTGGCGTGCAGGTCGTAGGTCGCGACCAGCGGCGCGCCGGCCGGCAGCGCCGCGCGCACCCTGCGGGCCAGCTCGGCGTCGGCCTCCGGGAAGCCGTCGGCGACCATCGCGCCGTGCAGGGCCAGCAGCGCGGCGTCGGGTCGCTCACGGCGCGCCGTGGCGACGATCCGCTTCGCCAGAGCCTCGAACGCGTCGCCGGTCACCGTGCCGGACGGGATGGCGCCGGCGAACAGCCCCGGCACGACCGTCAGCCCGGCCGCGGCCAGCCCCGCCAACATGCCGCCGATCTCGGTGTTGGTCCCGCCGTAGCACGCCGCCAAGCCCGAGCCCTCGGCCCACTGGTAGGCCCGGAACGCCGCCAGGCCGGTCGCGATCGGCGAGAAGGTGTTGGTCTCGTGCCACAGCCCGGCGACCAGGATCCGCGCCGTCATTCCCGCCCTCCGCAACCGGTCGACCCGGTCGAGGCTAGCACGACCGACCCACTGCGATATCGGTTGAGCCGCCGGCGTTCGGCCTGTCATATGCAACCATGATCAAATCGCTTGCGAACAACCCGCCGCTGCTCGGCACGGTCTCGGCAGTGATCGCCGTCTTCTGCTTCTCGATCAACGACGTGGCGATCAAGTTCATGTCCGGGAGCTATGCGCTGCACCAGGTCGTGCTGTTCCGCGCGATCATCGGCATGGCCGTGCTGCTGGCGGTACTGCTGCCGCTGTCGGGCGGGTTCGCGGCGCTGCGGACCCGACGCCTCGGTCTGCACCTGCTGCGCGGCGGCTGCGTGGTGTTCGCCAACATGTCGTTCTTCCTCGGCCTCGCCACCCTGCCGCTGGCCGAGGGAGTGGCGATCTTCTTCGTCTCGCCGCTGGTGATCGCGGTGTTCTCGGTGGTGTTCCTGGGCGAGCATGTCGGTCCGCGCCGCTGGGCGGCGATCGCGGTCGGCCTGCTGGGGGTGCTGATCGTGCTCAGGCCCGGCACCGAGGTCTTCCAGTTCGCCGCGCTGTGCCCGATCGCCGCCGCCTTCGGCTACGCCTCGCTGCACATGCTGACCCGCTACATCGGTCGGACCGAGAGCGCGCTGGCCATGTCGTTCTACATCCAGGTCACCTTCATCGCGGTGTCGGCGGCCATGGGCCTCGCGGTCGGCGGCGGGCAGTTCGGCGGGACCGGCAACGCCTCCCTCGACTTCCTGCTGCGGGAATGGGTGATGCCGGCCCCCGGGGACTGGGCAGTGCTGGTGGTCATCGGCGTCGCCTCGGCGTTCGGCGGGTTCTGCATCAGCCAGGCCTACCGGGTCGCGGCGGCGTCGGTGATCGCGCCGCTCGAGTATGTGGCGATCCCGCTGTCCGTGCTGTGGGGCGTGGCGGTGTTCGACGAATGGCCGGACGGCGTGGCACTGCTGGGGATCGCGCTGATCGCCGGCTCGGGGCTGTTCATGGTCTGGCGGGAATCCCGGATTCGGGCCGCACGGGTCTCCGACACCCCGCGCTACCGGCGCTGACGGCCGGCCCCGCGGTTCCGGCCGCCCACCCCGGTTCCCAGGCGCGCACCCAGGGTCTATCGTGTCCGTCCCACCTTCCGCCGACCGGCGAACGCCATGCCCTCGATCACCGAACAGACGACGATCCCGTCGCCCCCCGAGACCGTCTGGCCGCTGCTGAGCGACCCGGCGCTGATCGCGTCCTGCATCCCGGGCGCCGAGCTGGCGCCGGACCAGGGCGATGGGCTGTGGCGCGGCTCGATCCGGGTCAAGTTCGGGCCGACCGTCGCCACCTTCCGCGGCGAGGCCGAGCTGACCTACGACCATGCCGCCCGGACCTGCTCGATCGAGGGTCGCGGCATCGACCAGCGCGGCGCCTCGCACGCGCTCGCCTCCGGCACGGTCACGGCATCCGGCGAAGCCGAGACGGTGCTGAACGTCGAGGGCAGCTTCACGGTCACCGGGCCGCTCGAGGGCTTCGCCAACGCCGGCGGCGTGCATGTGGCGCGCGCCCTGCTCGCCGAGTTCTCCGGGAACCTCGCCAGGCTGGCCGCCGAGCGCGGCGGCGCGACGGCCGAGACCGGCGCCGGTTCGCCGGTACCGGACGCGCCGGCCGCCGCCCCGGCGCCCGCTCGCGAGCTCAGCGCCGCCGGCCTGCTGTGGCGCGCCTTCAAGTCGTGGCTCGGCTCACTGTTCGGGGGGAAGACATGAACGCCCGCAAGCTCACCGTCACCGACATGCTGGTGAAGGCCTTCGTCGCCGAGGGCGTCGAGACGCTGTTCACCCTGATGGGCGACGCCAACATGTACTGGTCGGCGGCGATGGCCGAGCAGGCCGGGGTCAAGGTGCTGCATGCCCGCCACGAGCACGCCGCGGTGGCGATGGCCGACGGCTACGCCCGCGCCACCGGCCGGGTCGGCGTGGCGTCGACCACCTGCGGGCCGGGCTTCACCCAGATCATGACCGCGCTCGCCATGGCGGCGCGCGCCAACACCCCGATGGTGGTGTTCGCCGGCGACTCGCCGATCGGCGCGAACTGGTACCTGCAGCAGATCGACCAGGCGCCGCTGGCGCTGGCGACCGGTGCGCATTTCATCGCGGTGAAGAGCATCGACCGAGTGCTGGACAACGTCCGCGAGGCCTTCGTGATCGCCAAGGTCGAGCGCCGGCCGGTGGTGCTCAGCATCCCGATGGACCTGCAGAAGAAGGACTACCCGTTCCTCGCCGAGTACCTGCCGTCCGCCGGCTTCGTGCCGGCCCCGCAGCGCCCGATCCCGGACCCCGACATGGTCGAGCGGGTGGTCGACATGATCGCCGAGGCCGAGCGGCCGGTCGTGATCGCCGGCCGCGGCGCCACGCGCAGCGGCGCACGCGCCGCCCTCGAGGCGCTCGGCGACCGGGCCGGCGCGCTGATGGCCAACTCGCTGCTCGGCAAGGCGGCGTTCGAGGGCAACCCCTGGGCGATCGGCATCGCCGGGGCCTTCGCCAGCGACTTCGCGCGCGAGCGCTTCGCCGAGGCCGACCTGGTGATCGGCGTCGGCGCCGGACTCGGCCACTACACCACCGAGGGCGGCTACCTGTACCCGATGGCCCAGGTGGTGCAGATCGACACCAACCCGCGCGGCCTGTGGCAGGGCCTGCGCACCGCCGACCTGCACGTCCGGGCCGACGCCCGCGCCGCCGCCGAGGCGATCGTCGAGGCGCTGGACCGGCGCGGCATCGCGAAGGCCGGCTTCCGCTCGCCGGAGATGGCGGCAGCGGTCGCCGCCGACGTGCCGGACGGCAAGGTCTACACCCCGCAACCGAACCTGCTGGACCCGCGCAAGGCGATCCTGGAGCTCGACGCCGCGGTGCCGAAGGACTGGGACGTGGTGGTCGGGGTCGGCCACTACTTCTCGATCGCCATGACCCACATGTCCGGCCGGGCGACCGACAAGTACCACGTGATCGGCGACTTCGGCGGCATCGGCTCCGGCCTGCCGGCCGCCATCGGCGTCGCCGCCGACCGCGGCGACGGCAAGGTGCTGCTGATCGAGGGCGACGGCAGCCTGTACCTGCACGTGCAGGAGCTGGAGACCATCCGCCGGCACGGCATCCGGATGCTGGTCGCGGTCATGAACGACGGCGGCTACGGCGCCGAGTTCCACAAGTTCCGGGCCGGCGGCCACGAGCCGCGCGAGGCGATCCACGGCCGCGGCGACCTGGCCGGGGTCGCCACCGGCTTCGGCCTGCGCGGCAGCACGGTCAGCCAGCCGGGCCGCTGCGCCGCGCTGTTCGACGAGCACCAGGCGGCCAACTCGGCCGGGCTCTGGGACTTCCAGATCGACGACCTGATCCCCTCGCGGGCCTACCGGCGGATCCACTACGGCGAGGCCTGACCCTTCGAGGCCCCGCTTCGCGAGGCGCCTCAGGATGAGGCGTACCCATCCCGGCGCACGATAGGCCGCCTCATCCTGAGGCGCTCCGCGTCAGCGGAGCCGCGAAGGAGGCTCCGGCCAGGCTTTCTGTGCCGGACGGATCTGCTCGACCAGCCGAGCCAGGCGCATCACCCCGAGATCGTCGAAGCGCTGACCGATCAGCTGCACGCCGATCGGCAGGCCGTCGGCGCTGAACTCCCAGTTGACCGAGGCCGCGGGCTGTTCCGAGAAATTGTAGGCGACCGTGTAGGCGATGTGCGCCAGCGCGTTGTGCGGATCCTCGCTCGGCGAATGCGCCTCGGCCGGGTAGGACACGATCGGGGCGACCGGCGAGATCACGAAGTCGAAGCCGGCGACCGCCTGCACCGCCGCCTCGCGCATCGCCACCACCTGCATGTAGGCGGCCATGACGTCGGCGCCGCTGAATGTCCCGGCCCGCCACGTGCACCACTCCGCCACGAAGGGCAGGATCCGGCCGCGCTGCTCCTCGGTCAGCGCCATGACGTCGTTGTAGGACCGCGCCTCGAAGAACCGGCAGATGCCCTCCAGCATGTCCGGCGTCAGGAAGGACGGGATCTCGGTGACCTCGGCGCCGGCGGCCTGCAGAGCCCCGGCCGCCGCGACCGCGGCGTCGACCACCGCCGGCTCCGGCTCCAGGCCCGCGCCCATCGCCCGGATCAGGCCGATCCGCAGCCCCCTGGCCGACAGCCCCTCCAGGCCGGCGGCGTAGTCCACCGGATCGTAGGGCAGGTTCATGTGGTCGCGCCCGTCCGGCCGGGTGATCGCGTTCATCAGCATCGCGGCGTCGCGCACCGTGCGGGTCATCGGCCCGGCGGCCCGGCCCATGAACGGCGGGTGGATCGGCACCCGGCCGAGCGACGGCTTCAGCCCGAACAGGCCGCAGTGATGGGCCGGCAGCCGGACCGAGCCGCCGATGTCGGTGCCGACATGCAGCGGCCCGTAGCCGGCGGCCGCGGCCGCCCCGGCGCCCGAGGACGAGCCCGCGGTGTTGCGCTCCAGGTTCCAGGGATTGCGCGTAGTGCCGTGGATCGACGACCGGCCGGACGACAGCATGCCGTAGTCCGGCATGGTGGTCTTGCCGATCAGCACGCAGCCGGCCTCCCCGGCGCGGGCGGCGATCGGCGAGTCCTCGGTCTTCGGCGTCAGGTCTCCGATCGCCACCCCGATGGGGGCCGGATCGCCGGCGGTGTAGAGGTTCTCCTTGAGGGTGATCGGCACACCGTCCAGCGGCGAGAGCGGTCGGCCCTCGCGCCAGCGCGCGGCCGACGCGGCCGCCGCCGCCCGGGCCGCATCCCCGTGCACCCGGTACATCGCGTTGGCGTGCGGCTCCCAGGCCTCGACCCGGCTGAGCACGGCTTCGACGACCTCGGCAGGCGACAGGCTGCGGTCGGCATAGGCCTCGGCCAGCTCGGCGGCGGTCAGCGCGTAGAGGGGAGTCATGACGGCATCCTTGGAACGATCGGCGGCGGGACGACCCCAGCACTGTCACCGCTCCGGGAAGCGCAGGCAAGCGCCGACCGGCCACCCAGGCGGCCTAAGCCCGCCCGCCGTCCAGGCCCTTGGCGACGCGCTCCACGGCGCCGCGCGACACCGGCTTGCGCAGCAGCGCCGCGGGATGGATCGCGGCTATCTCGGCATCGTCCTCGGAGCCGCCGGCGATCAGCACGATCGGCACGGCGCCGAGCCCCGGGTTGGAGCGCAGCCACCCGATCGCCTCGCCGCCGGGCACGTCGCGCAGCTGCAGGTCCATGAAGATCACCGCGGGCACGCTCTGGCGGGCGGCGATCACCGCGGCCACCCCGCTGTCGACCACCTCGACGTCCCAGGCGGCCTCCAGGGCGGACCGGCACACCCCCTGCGCCACCAGATCCGAGGCGACCACCAGGGCGCGCCGACGAAGCCCGCCACCCGTCGCGCCGAAATCGTCGCGGAATTCCATCGGCGAAACCTCCTCGAGACCGGGGCCGCGCCCGCAAACCCTCGCGAAATTCCGAACGACCGTCACCAGCGCCCGCCCTTGCGGTTCCAGCCGTCGTCATCGCCGACCCCGGCCGCCAGATCAGCGAGCTGCTCGAGGTCGAGGATCTCGACGCTGGCCGGCGTCGGCAGAGCGATCAGCCCGTCGCTCTTCAGCCTGGTGAAGGTGCGCGACACGGTCTCGACGGTCAGGCCGAGATAGTCGGCGATGTCGCCGCGCCCCATCGGCAGGTCGACGTGATCGTCGTGCTCGCCGTCCTCATGCGCCGCCAGACTCAGCAGGAAGCTCGCGACCTTCTCCGACGCCGACTTGCGCCCGAGCAGCACCATCTGGTCCTGGGCCATGCGGAGTTCGTTCGAGACCGCCGTCAGCAGGCGCCGGGCAAGGCCCGGCTCCTCGTCGATCCGGCGCTCGAAGGCCGGACGCTGGTAGCGGCGCAGCGTCAGCGGCGTCACCGCCTCGGCCGTGCAGAGATACTGCCGCTGCGCCGCCAGGCCGAGCAACTGCCCGCCCGACACGAAGCCGATGATCTGCCGGCGGCCGTCGATCAGAACCTTGTAGAGCCGGAGGGTGCCGCTCACGACCTCGAACACGCCCTCGGCTTCGTCGCCTTCCGAGAACAGGATGCTGCCCGGCGCCATCCGCTGGAGCGCCGCCGGCCGCGTCCCGTCTTGGCAAACGGCGAGGCTTCGAAAACCATTCGTGGTGGAGAGATGCGAAGCGGTTTGCGTTTCCATGACCTGCCTCTCGACCCTGCGTTCCGTCGGTTCGCGACCGATCCGATGGGTTCAGGTTCTAAGGGCGCAACGTCACGCGGCTATGGCGACAAGGCCGGTGTCGTGTAGCTGATGCGAGACGAAGTGTGACAGTCTGTGACAACCAACCGGGATCAGTGCCTTGACCGATGCCCTCCATGTCCTGATCGTCGACGACGAGCCACGGATCCGCACCATGCTCCGGCGCTATCTGGCCGAGGAAGGCCTGAAGGTCTCCGAGGCCGGCGACGGAAGCGCGTTGCGCGCCGTCCTGCAGCAGGAGCAGATCGATATCGTCCTGCTCGACCTGGTGATGCCGGGCGAGGACGGCCTGTCGCTCGCCCGCGACATCCGCCGGCAGTCGGACGTACCGATCATCATGGTGACCGGCAAGGGCGACCTGATCGACCGGGTGGTGGGGCTGGAGGCCGGCGCCGACGACTACATCGCCAAGCCGTTCCATCTGCGCGAGGTGCTGGCCCGGATCAGGACGGTCAGCCGGCGCGCCCGTGTCCGGCCCGCCGAGACCCCCGTGGCGCCGGACGCACAGGCTCCGAAGGGGGAGACACTGGAATTCGAAGGCTGGATCCTGGACCTGCCGCGACGGGAACTGCGGGCCCCCGACGGTTCGACGGTTCCGCTCACCACGGCCGAGTTCGAGCTGCTGCGCGCCTTCCTGCAGCATCCGAACCGGGTGCTCAGCCGGGAGCAACTGATGGATCTCGCCAAGGGACGGGAGTGGGCGGCCTACGACCGGACCGTCGACACCCAGGTGATGCGGCTGCGCAAGAAGGTCGAGGCCGACCATGCCAACCCGACCCTGATCAAGACCGTCCGCGGCGCCGGCTACCTGTTCGCCGCTCAGGTGCGGCCGGTCTGACGGGAGTCCGCCGTCCGATCAGCAGACCGCCGGCCGCAGCGCCTCCTCGAGTTCGGCGAGGCTGTAGGGCTTGGCGAGCCACCGGGTGTCTCCCGGAATCTGACCGTTCCTGATCATCGCCGGGTCGGTGTAGCCCGAGGTCATCACCACCTGCAGGCCCGGCCGGCGCTCGCGCGCCAGCACCGCCAGCTCGAAGCCGGTCATGCCGCCCGACATCACCACGTCGGAGAACAGGATGTCGACCGGTTCGCCGCGGTCCAGCACCGCCAGCGCGGCCGGCCCGCTGTCGGCCTCCAGCGTCCGGTAGCCGAGCGCCTTCAAGCGCCGCAGCGCGACCCGCCGGACCCGCTCGTCGTCCTCGACCACCAGCACCACCTCGCCGACCGCCGCCACCGCCTCGCCAGCGGTTGCCGTCTCGCCGACCACCTCCAGGTCCTCCGCCCGCACCGGCAGATAGATGGTGATGGCCGTGCCGCGCCCCGGCTCGCTCTGCAACGCGATATGGCCGCCGGACTGCTTGACGAAGCCATACACCATGCTCAGGCCGAGCCCGCTGCCGGCGCCCGGGCCCTTGGTGGTGAAGAACGGCTCGAAGACCCGCTGGCGGACCTCGGGCGACATGCCGGTCCCGGTATCCGAGACGGTCAGGGTGACATAGGCGCCCGGCTCCAGCTCGGCCGGCTCGCCTTCCACCGCCACCAACCCGGTGTCGATGACGAGCTGGCCGCCGTCCGGCATGGCGTCGCGCGAGTTGATGGCCAGGTTCAGCAGGGCGTTCTCGACCTGCCCCGGATCGGCCATCACCACCGGGACGCCCGGTCCCAGCCGCGGCTCGATGCGGACCTGCTCGCCGAGGCTGCGGCGCAGCAGGTCGACCATGCCCTTGACCAGGGCGTTCAGGTCGACCGGCTTGGGGTTCAGCGGCTGCCGCCGCCCGAAGGCCAGCAGGCGGCTGGCGAGCTGGGCGCCGAGCGCCGTCGCCTCCTGGGCCTCCTGCAGAATCTCACGGTCGTCGGCGTCGGTCACACGCCGCTCCAGCAGTTCCAGGTTCCCGGAGATCACCGTCAGCAGGTTGTTGAAGTCGTGCGCGACGCCGCCGGTCAGCTGACCGACTGCCTCCATCTTCTGGGCCTGACGCAGCTCCTCCTCCATCCGCTCGCGCGCCGAGATGTCGCGGATGAAGCCGGTGAAGACCTGCTCGCCCGGAAGCACCACCTCGCCGACTGCGAGCTCGATCGGGAAGACCGTGCCGTTCTTGCGCTTCGCCTGTACCGTCCGGCCGATCCCGATAATCCGCTTCTCGCCGGTCCGCAGATAGCGTTCGAGGTAGCCGTCATGGGCCTCGGCATAGGGCGAGGGCATCAGCATGTTGATGTTCCGGCCGATGACCTCGCCTGCGGCATAGCCGAACAGGCGCTCGGCCGCGTGGCTGAACGACTGCACGATGCCCTTGGCGTCGATCGTGATAATGGCGTCGGGGGCGGTATCGAGGACCGAGCGAAGCCGTGCCTCCCGCTCCTCGATCATGGCCTGGGCACGCTTCGACTCGGTGACTTCGCGGATGAACCGCAGCACCGAAACCGGCTGCCCTTCGGGGTCGTGGTGCACCACCCAGTGGCTCTCGACGACCACCCGGTGGCCGTCACGGTGCCGGTGGACCAGTTCGCCCCGCCACTCGCCCCCGGCGTGGAGCTCCGCCTCGACGATTTCGCGCGGTCCGGGAAAGACGGTGTCGAGCAGTTCGTCCGAGCGGCGGCCGACGGCCTCCTCGGCGGACCATCCGAACACGCCGCCGATCGCCCTGGTCCAGGTCAGGATCGTCCCGTCCAGGCTACAGACCATGGCCGGCACGAGGTCCAGGGCGTGCGCAAACTGGCGCAATTCCTCCGACGCGATCTCGAGCCGGCTCTCGACGTCGTCCGCCATCCTGGCATCCAGGCAAGAACGAAGGGAAGGACCCCACACGGCTTGCGGGTTTGCGCGCCGTGCGGGCATTGAAACACAACGCTTGCGTCGGTCCAACCCGGACCGCCGGCGGCTCCCGCCCGATCCGGCCCGACGCCATTCGCCGCATGCTGTCGTGCCGGTTCGCGTTCGAACCCGGCTTGCCCTCCCCGGCCCGCGGCGCCAGCATGGCCGTCCGTCCAGCGGAGAGCGTCATGACATCAACAACCCCCATCAGCGGCGGCGAGGCCGTCGTGCGATCGCTGATCGTGAACGGCATCGACACCGTGTTCGGCCTGCCCGGCATCCAGCTCGATCACTTCTTCAACGCCCTGCACGATCACGGCAACGAGGTCCGGGTCGTCAATGCGCGGCACGAGCAGGGCACCGCCTACATGGCCTTCGGCTGGGCCCAGTCGACCGGCCGGATCGGCGCCTATGCGGTGGTGCCGGGTCCCGGCATCCTGAACACCACGGCGGCGCTGTCGACGGCCTACGGCTGCAGTGCCCCGGTGCTGGCGTTTACCGGCCAGATCCCGTCCGACGCCATCGGCCGCGGCCTCGGTATGCTGCACGAGATCCCCGATCAGCTCGGTATCCTGGAGCGCCTGACCAAGCACGCCGCCCGCATCGACCATCCCTCCGAGGCGCCGCGCGCGGTCGCCGAGGCGTTCCGGCAGCTCCGGAGCGGGCGGCCACGGCCGGTCGCTCTCGAGGTGCCGATGGACGTCCTGGCGATGAAGGCACCGGTCGGCGATCCGATCCTCGGCGCGCCCGATCCGGCGCCGACGCTCGATCCGGACCAGATCGAGGCGGCGGCGAAGCTCCTCGGGCAGGCCGCGCAGCCGATGATCTTCGTGGGCGGCGGCGCCTATGGCGCGACCCCGGAGATCCGCGAGCTGGCGGCGATGCTGCAGGCGCCGGTGGTGTCCTACCAGAACGGCCGCGGCATCGTCGACGAGCGCACCCCCTACGCGCTGAACCACTCCTCCGGCAACGAGTACTGGGGGGACTGCGACGCCGCCCTGGCGATCGGCTGCCGGATGCAGATCGAGCGGACCTTCTGGGGGCTCGACGACAGCGTGAAGGTGATCCACGTCGACCTCGACCCGACCGAGATCAACCGGGTCGCCAGGCCGGCGATCGGCATCGTCGCCGACGCCGGCGACGCCGCCCGGGCCCTGCTGGACGCCCTGCCCGCGCACAACCGGCGGCGGGAGTCCCGGGCCGACGAGCTCGCGGCGCTGCGCGCCCGGCACCACGACAAGGCGGTCAGCGCCGTGGGGCCGCAGATGGCGTTCCTCGGGGCGCTGCGCCGGGCGCTGCCGGACGACGGGTTCTTCGTCGACGAGTTCACCCAGGTCGCCTATGTCGCGCGCATCGGCTTCCCGGTCTACGCGCCCCGCACCATGGTGACGCCGGGCTACCAGGGCACCCTCGGCTACGGCTACGCCACCTCGCTCGGCGTGCAGGCCGCCAACCCGGACAAGGCCGTGCTGTCGGTCAGCGGCGACGGCGGGTTCATGTTCACCGCCAGCGAGATCGCCAGCGCCGTGCACCACAAGCTGCCGGTGGTGGCGGTGGTATTCGCCGACGGCGCCTACGGCAACGTGCTGCGCATGCAGAAGGAGCTGCACGACGGCCGGGTCATCGGCTCGCGCTTCACCAACCCGGACTTCGTCAAGCTGGCCGAAGCCTACGGCGCCGATGGCCGCCGCGCCGAGACCCCGGAGGCCCTGGAGATCGCGGTCCGCGAGGCGTTCGCCGCGCGCCGGCCGACGGTCATCGAGGTGCCGGTCGGCGAGATGCCCGAGCCCTGGCCGGTGATCCGGCCGGCCCCCAGCAAACCGAAGCGCACGGAGTAGGCCATGGCGAAGGAAACCGCCCTGATCGTCGGCGCCGGCGCCGGCCTGAGCGCCTCGCTGGCCCGGCTGTTCGCCAGACAGGGCATGGCGGTGGCGCTGGCCGGCCGCTCGCCCGGCAAGCTCGACGCCCTGGTCGCCGAGACCGGGGCCCGGGCCTATCGCTGCGACGCCGCCGATCCGGACAGCGTCGAAGCGCTGTTCACCGCCGTCGACAACGACCTCGGTTCGCCGGACGTGGTGGTGTTCAACCCCTCGGCGCGGGTCCGCGGCCCGGTCCAGGACCTGGACCCGGCGGCGGTCCGCGACGCCCTGATGGTGACCTGCTACGGCGGCTTCCTGGTCGCCCAGCAGGCGACCCGGCGCATGCTGCCCAGGGGCAAGGGAGCACTGCTGTTCACCGGCGCCTCGGCGGCGGTCAAGGGCTATCCGAACTCGTCGAGCTTCGCGATGGGCAAGTTCGGCCTGCGCGGCCTGTGCCAGTCGCTGGCGCGGGAACTGGCGCCAAAAGGCATCCACGTCGCCCATTTCGTGATCGACGGCGGCATCGCCGGTCCGCGCTACAGTGACGCTTCGCGCGGGCCGGACGCCTTCCTCGAGCCCGATGCGATCGCCGAGAGCTATCTCCACGTGCTGCGCCAGCACCGCAGCGCCTGGACCTGGGAGATCGAGCTTCGACCCTGGGTCGAGACCTTCTAGGAAGGAAGCGGAGCCGCCGGCCTCAGTCGACGACCGGCGGGTAGGCCCGGATCACGGCGGCGAACGTCTCGGACTCCGCCGCCTGACGGTCGCGGACCGCCGCCCAGGCGCCCCGCAGTGCCGCGACGGTTCCGCGCGACGGCGCCGACACCGCGACCTCGGCCGCCGCGATCGCCTGCAGCGCCGCCGCGTTCGCCTCGCGGTTGGCACCTTCCGCGAATCCGGCGGTCGCCCGGCAGGCGGCATCCAGGGTCGCCCGGCCGTCCGGACCGAGCATCTCCCAGCGCGCCCGGTTCACCACCACGTCGATCAGCGTCGCCGGCTGCAGGCGGCCCGGATACAGGTAGATCGACGCCACTTCGTGCAGTCCGAACGCCAGGTCGGATGCCGGCACGCCGGCCTCGGCGGCGTCGAAGGCGCCGGTCGCCAGACCGATCGCCAGATCCGAGCCGAAGCCGGTCGCGCTGGCCGCCCCGATCTGGTCCAGGATACGCGCCGCCAGCCCGAAGGCGCGCACCCGCAGGCCGCGGAACGGGGCGCTTTCGTCGAGCGGCTGCTTCAGCCAGGCGAGGCCGTCCGGCCCGACCGCCACGCAGGGCAGCCCGACCACGCCGAACCGCGCATACATCGCGTCGTACAGCGGCCGCCCGGCGCCGTCGCGCACCCAGGCGAGGTGGGCCGCCGGATCCAACCCGAACGGCACGCCGGTGAACAGCGCCGCCTCGGGGGCCCGGCCGCTGAGCACCGCCGGCATGCCCCAGGCCGCTTCCACCGAGCCCTGGGCGACCGCGTCGAGATAGGCGAACCGAGGCACCAGCGCACCCGGCTCGTGGGTTCGCACCCGCAGCCGCCCGCCGGAGCGTTCCGCGACCTCGGCCGCCAGGCGTTCGACCAGGCTGCCGTAGAGCGGCGTACGGACCCCGAAGGCGAGGTGAAGATTAACCCTTTCGCGAGCGAAAGCGGCGTTCGAACACAGCAGTCCAACCACCAGAGCGAAAACAAAAACCCGCATCCCTCGACCGTCCCGCGCGGCAGTTTGGCTGGTGTTCCGGGCCATTCGTTAACATGAACCCCGTCGACAGAGAACACGAGTCGGCGTATGGGTTGTGCTGCGGTTCCGGCGTTCGGGGCCGGCATCGTCTGAGGAGGCGGGCGAGACGTCGCCCTACGTTCGGAGTGACCGCGTTGGCTTGCAGCACCGGCATCCCGGCGTCCTGAGGAGGTGATATCTGCAATGTCCGGCGGACGCGTCGCGTTTGGAGTGCGTATCGAATGCCGACTGGTACGGTGAAGTGGTTCAACACCACCAAGGGTTACGGATTCATCAAGCCGGATGATGGCGGTGCCGACGTGTTTGTTCACATCACTGCGGTGCAGCGCTCCGGACTGCAGGGCCTCAACGAAGGCCAGGCAATCATGTACGAGATGAAGCCGCAGCGGAACGGCAAGATGGCGGCCGAGGAGCTGAAGCCGGTCTGATCGACGCCCCGACCCTGGCGACAGAACACACGAGCGGCGGCGCAGCACGGATGCGCCGCCGCTTTTATTTGCAGGCCCCTTGCAGGCATATATCGGGAAGATATATATCGGCGCGATACTAAACGCTGCCGATCGGTTGCCCGTCGATGGATGTGAAGACCCTTTGCCTCGCCGTGCTGTTCCAGGGCGAGGCCACCGGCTACGAGATCAAGAAGGCGTTCGAGGAAGGGCCGTTCGCGCATTTCCAGCGCGCCGGCTTCGGATCGATCTACCCGGCCCTTTCCAAGCTGCTGGTCGAGGGCCTGGCCGAGGCCGAGGCGCACGAGCAGGACGGGCGCCCGGACAAGAAGGTCTATCGCCTGACCCCGTCCGGCCACGCGGCGTTCCGCCGGGCACTCGCCGAGCCGCCGGAGCCCGACCATCTGCGTTCCGACCTGCTGTTCCTGCTGTATTTTGCGCGAGAACTGCCGCCCGCCCGCGTCGAGGCACTGATCGACGGCTATATCGAGGCCTACCGCAGCCAGGCCGAGCGCATCGCGGGATGCCGGGCCGAGCGGCTGGCGTCGGGCGCCGACATCGATCCCGGCCGCTGGCTGGTGTCCGGGTTCGGCGTCGAGGTCTACCGCGCCGCCGCCGACTATCTGACGCGCAACAGGGAGGCGCTGCTGGCAGGGCTCGCTCGCCCGATGGAAGCCGCCGAATGAACGCCGACCGGGGAAATTTCCGATGCGTGTGAACACCTCCATCGTCCTGGCAGCAGTCATCGCGGTCGCCGCGGCCGGATGGGTCCTCTCGGGCCAGTTCGCCGACCGCCCGGCAACCGCGGCGAGCGACCAGCCCGCCGGGTCCGAGGCCCCGACGGTCGCCAAGCCGCCGCGGGTACGGGTGGTCACCTCGAATGCGCGCGACTATGTGGCGGTCATCCGTGCCTCGGGTCAGACCGAGGCCAGGCGGGCCGTGGAGATCCGCGCCGAGACCGCCGGCCGGGTGGCATCGGTCGGCGCCCCGAAAGGCTCCTGGATGAACGCCGGCGACCTGATCGTGCAGCTCGACGAGGCCGACCGCCGCGCCCAGCTGGAGCGGGCCAAGGCCGCGATCGAGTTCCGCCGGATCGAGAACAACGCCGCCCGCCAGCTCGCCGCCAAGGGGTATCAGGCCGAAACCAAACGGGCCGAGGCGCACGCCGCGCTCGAGCTGGCGCGGGCCGAGCGCGCGCGCATCCAGGTCGACCTGGACCGAACGCGGATCACCGCCCCCTTCCGGGCCGTCCTCGACCGCCGGCCGATCGAGATCGGCGACTACCTGCAGGAAGGCGACCCCGTCGCCACGCTGATCGAGCTCGATCCGATGCGCGCCGTCGCCAGTGTCCCGGAGCAACAGGTCCAGGCGCTGGACGAAGGGATGCCGGCGACGGCGCGGCTGTCCTCCGGCACCGAGATTCCGGCTATCGTCACCTACACTGCGGCCGCCGCCGACAGCGCCACCCGGACCTTCCGCATCGAGGCCGAGTTCGCCAACCCGGACGGCCGCATCGGCCAGGGCATGACCGCCGAGCTGCAGATCCCGCTGCCGGCCCGGCCCGCCCACCACGTGTCGCCGGCGGTCTTCCTGCTGGACGACCAGGGAAAGATCGGCGTGATGATCGTCGACGACGGCGACGTCGCCCGTTTCAAGCGGATCTCGGTGCTCGGCTCCGACAGCGAGGGCGCCTGGATCGCCGGCCTGCCGGAGTCGGTCCGGATCATCAACGTCGGCCAACTGCTGGTGTCCGACGGCCAGGCGGTGACGCCGGTCGATGCCGGGACACCCCAGTCATGAGGATCCTGACATGCGGGCGCTGATCGACGCCGCCCTGGGGCGCAGCCGGACCACGCTGTCCGCCCTGCTGCTGATCCTGATCGCGGGCACCGTCGCCTATATCGAAATTCCGAAGGAAGCCGACCCCGACATCAACATCCCGCTGATCTACACGGTCCTCAAGCACGAGGGCATCTCGCCCGAGGATGCCGAGCGCCTGCTGCTGCGACCGATCGAGCAGGAGGTCCGCTCGATCGAGGGCGTGAAGGAGATGCGCTCGCGCGCCTATGAGGGCGGCGCCTCGATCGTGCTGGAATTCGACGCCGGCTTCGATGCCGACGCCGCCCTGGTCGACGTCCGCGAGAAGATCGACACCGCCAAGGCCGACCTGCCCGAAGAGACTGAGGAACCCGAGGTCCACGAGGTCAACTTCTCGCTGTTCCCGGTCCTGGTCGTGACGCTGTCCGGCGAGATCCCGGAGCGCGAGCTGCTGCATCTGGCCCGCACCGTCCGGGACGCGATCAAGACCCTGCCCGACGTGCTCGACGCCAAGCTGACCGGCGAGCGCCCGGAGCTGGTCGAGGTAGTCGTCGATCCGCTCAAGCTCGAGAGCTACGGCCTGCAGGCCGGCAACGTGCTCGACGCGGTCGCGCGCTCCAACCAGCTGATCGCCGCCGGTACCCTCGACACCGGCCAGGGACGGTTCCCGATCAAGGTTCCCGGGCTGTACGAGGGGGTGGCCGACATCCTGGAGCAACCGATCAAGGTGAACGGCGACGCCGTCGTCCGGATCCGCGACATCGCCAATGTTCAACGCAGCTTCAAGGATCGTGCCGGCTACGCCCGGCTCGACGGCCAGCCGGCGATCGGCATCGAGGTCACCAAGCGCACCGGCGCCAACATCATCGACACCATCGACGACGTCCGCGGCGTGGTGACCGAGGCCACTCAGCCGTTCCCGGACGCGGTCCAGGTGACCTTCAGCCAGGACAAGTCCGACCAGATTTCCCTGATGCTGACGGATCTTCAGAACAACGTCACCAGCGCCATCCTGCTGGTGATGATCGTGGTGGTCGGCGCCATGGGCGTCCGGTCAGCCGGCCTGGTCGGGCTGGCGATCCCGGGTTCGTTCATGCTGGGCATGCTCGTGCTGTCGTCGCTCGGGCTGACCATCAACATCGTGGTGCTGTTCAGCCTGATCCTGGCCGTCGGCATGCTGGTGGACGGCGCCATCGTGGTCACCGAGTCGGCCGATCGCCGGATGGCCGAGGGGCTGTCCAGACGCGACGCCTACGCCGAGGCGGGCAAGCGCATGGCCTGGCCGATCATCGCGTCGACCGCGACCACGCTCGCCGCGTTCTTCCCGCTGCTGTTCTGGCCGGGCGTGGTCGGCGAGTTCATGAAGTTCCTGCCGATCACGCTGCTGGTGACGCTGACCGCATCGCTGCTGATGGCGCTGGTCTTCGTGCCGGCCCTGGGCGCCATCATCGGCAAGCCGAGCGCCACGGATGACAAGGCCCGCACGCAGCTCGCCGCCGCCGAGACCGGCGACATCAATACGGTCACCGGCTTCACCGGCGGCTATCTGAAGGTGCTCAGGGCGGCGCTGCGCCATCCCGGCCTGGTGCTGGCCACCGCCTTCGGCACCCTGATCGGCGTGCAGGCCTACTACGCGACCCACGGCAACGGGGTCGAGTTCTTCCCCGACATCGAGCCGGACGTGGCGCTGATCTACGTTCACGCCCGCGGCGACCTCTCGGTCGAGGAGAAGAAGGAACTGGTGCTGCCGGTCGAGCGCGAGGTCCTCGCGGTCGGCGGCTTCGCGTCGGTCTACACCTTCATCGGCCAGCGCAGCGACGGCTCGTCCTCCGGCGGCGGCGAGGATGTCGCCGAGGACGTGATCGGCACCATCCAGGTCGAGTTCAAGGACTGGCTGGAGCGGCGGCCGGCCCGCGAGATCCTGGCCGACATCGTCGAGCGCACGCGCGACTTCCCCGGGATCTACGTGGAGCCGCGCAAGGAGGAAGCCGGGCCGCCGACCGGCAAGGCGGTGCAGATCCAGCTGCGCGGCCGCGATCGCGAGGACCTGGACACGGCCGCCGACACGGTGCTCGAGAAGTTCCGCGCGACGCCGGGGCTGAAGGACGTGGACGACACCCGCGACGTGCCGGGCATCGAGTGGCGACTGATCGTCGACCGCGCCCAGGCCGCCAAGTTCGGCGCCGACGTCAGCCTGATCGGCCGCTACGTCCAGCTGGTCACCAAGGGCATGAAGATCACCGACTACCGCCCGAACGACAGCGACGAAGAGGTCGACGTGGTGGTGCGCTACCCGGTCGCCATGCGCACCCTCGCCCAGCTCGACCGCATCCGGATGGAGACCGCCCAGGGCCTGGTGGCGATCGGCAACTTCGTGCGCATGACACCGGAACCGAAGACCGGGATCATCCGCCGGGTCGACGGGCTGCCGGCGATCACGGTGCGGGCCGACGTCGCCGAAGGGGTGCTGCCGGACAACAAGGTCCAGGAACTGCGGGCCTGGCTGCCCGGCGCCGGGCTGCCGGCCGGCATCGAGGTCAGCTTCAAGGGCGAGGACAAGGAGCAGCAGGAGGCCCAGGCGTTCCTGGTCAAGGCCTTCGGCGTCGCCCTGTTCATCATGGCGATCATCCTGGTGACCCAGTTCAACAGCTTCTATTCGGCGCTGCTGATCCTGTCGGCCGTCATCATGTCGACGATCGGGGTGATGATCGGCCTGATCGTCACCGGCAGCCCGTTCGGAATCGTCATGACGGGCATCGGCGTGATCGCGCTCGCCGGCATCGTCGTGAACAACAACATCGTGCTGATCGACACCTACGACACCTTGAGGAAGGACATCGCCGACCCCCGCGAGGCGGTCCTGCGGACCGGCGCCCAGCGCCTGCGCCCGGTGATGCTGACCACCGTCACCACCATCCTCGGGCTGATGCCGATGGTCATGCAGACCAACATCAACTTCGTCAGCCGCGAGGTCACCGTCGGCGCACCGTCGACCCAGTGGTGGGTGTCGCTGTCGACCGCCATCGTCTTCGGGCTGGCCTTCGCGACGGTCCTGACCCTGGTGGTCACGCCGGCGGCACTGGTGTTCAAGCACGACGTCGCCACCGGCTGGCGCCGGCTGAAGCAACGGCTTGCCGGACGCCGCGGCGGCCCCGGAACGGGCGGCACCGCGACGCCGGACTACGAACTGCCGCACGCCGCCGAGTAAGGCGGCGCCGCCGCCTCAGACCCGGGAGCTCGGCCGGTAGAAGGGCTGGTGCTTCGCCGGGTCTACGTAGCCCCGGTAGAACTTCTTCACGTGCGGCAGCAGGGCCTTCGACAGATTGCGACGCTCGACCTCGTCGTCGCTGAGGGCGCGCGACAGGTCGTCGTGCAATGCCTTCAGTGCCCCGTCGCGGTCGACCCTGGTGAACACGCCGTCGCGGTAGATCACTTCGCCGTCGCACATCACCGCCCGCACTCCGTCCGACTTGGCGCGCTGGATCACCGCGTCGAGCAACGGCGTCTCCCGGTCCAGATACGGATATGACATCTGCTCCCAGTCGAGCAGCACCAGGTCGGCCCCCTTCCCGACTTCGAGGGTGCCGAGGAAGTCGCCGTAGGGCGTGGTCTTCGCGCCGCCGGTGGTCGCCATCCGGAACACCTGGGGCGTGGTCGGCACGTCGTCGTCCATGCCCGGCACCCGATGCGCCCGCAACACCAGTCGCATTTCCTGCAGCATGTCGCGGTCGTCGTTGATGCCGGCCTCGTCGAGCCCGATGGCGGTGTTCACGCCCTTGATCTCGAAATGGTTCAGCGCCGCCAGGCCGGAGCGCAGCCGGAAGTTGGACGAGCAGTTGTGGCACACGCAGGTCCCGGTCTCGGCCAGCCGGTCGATGTCGCTCTCGTTCAGCCAGACCCCGTGGCCCAGGGTCAGCTTCGGTCCCAGCATGTCGAAGCGGTCGATGTACTCGACCGCTGTGCACCCGCCGCGCCGCCAAGCGTACTCCTTCTGCAGGGCGGTTTCGAGCAGGTGCATGTGCATCGGCACCTCGTACTTCTTCGACGCCTCCGACAGCGCCGTCAGAGCCGAGTCAGAGCACCAGTGCAGGTTGGCCGGCGCCAGCTGGATCTTGACCCGGCGCTTGTTCTGATGGCGCCCGTGCATGTGCGCGAACATGTCCATGCAGTCTTCCAGCCCCATCTGGAAGCGGTCGTACCAGCGCTGCATCGGGGCCTGCAGCTCCGGCGGCAGGCTCGCCACGAACGCCTTGTCGTCCTGGTAGACCATGCGGTTCTGGTCGCGCACCGCGAACGAGTAGGACACCCGCATGCCGATGTCCTCATAGGCCCGGATCACCTCGTTGGCCAACGGCTCGACCAGATCGATCTTGCCGGGCAGCCAGCCGTGGATGTGCTGCACCGTGGTGATGCCGGAGCCGATCATCTCGAACGCCGAGTACAGGGTGTCGAGGTAGAGGTTCAGGTTGCGGGTCACCATGCGGGTGATGAACCACAGCTCCAGCGGCATGTCGGGCGAGCCGAGCTGGACCGGCGTCAGGCCGACATGATGGTGGCCGTTGACGAAGCCGGGCACCAGCACCTCGCGGCCGGACCCGAGAACCGGCAGAGTCGGATGCTTGGCCGAGAGCGCCTCGTAGGTGCCGACTTCGGTGATGACGCCGTCCTCCTGGATCAGCGCGCCGTCGGCGATCTCCTCGACGGTGTGGCGGTCGACGGTCTTGGTGATCATGGTCTTGCTGCGAACGAGCGTGGTCGCCATCGCGATGCTCCTTCCCTGTGCGCCGGCCGCAAGGGCGGCGGCGTTCGTTGATGATGACGTGAAATGCGGGCTGCGGGCCCCTGACGGCTCAGGCGGTCCGGGCCAGCCCCTCCTGCTCGGCGAACGCCCTGTCGACCTCGTCGCGCAACAGCTCGGTGAGGTCGATGCGCAGGCGTTCCACCTCGCGCGAGAACTGGTCGCGCGGCCGCGGCAGCGAGATCGGGACGACCGCCTTGATGGTCCCCGGCCGGGCCGAGAACACCACCACCCGGTCGGCCAGCGCCACCGCCTCGTCGATATGGTGGGTGACGAACAGCACCGAGGCGCCGCTGTCGCGCCAGACGTCGAGCAGGAAGTCCTGCATCTTCTGCCGGGTCTGGACGTCGAGGGCGGCGAACGGCTCGTCCATCAGCAGCACCTTCGGCCGCATCGCCAGCGCCCGGGCCACCGCCACCCGCTGGCGCATGCCGCCGGACAGCTCGTCGGGACGCTTGTCCATCGCCTCGACCAGCCCGACATGACGCAGCGCCTGCTCCGCCACCGCCTTGCGGGCCGCCGGCGGGTCGCCCCGCAGCGACAGCCCGAAGCTGACGTTCTGCCAGACGTTCAGCCAGGGAAACAGCGAGGTCTCCTGGAAGATCAGGCTGCGGTCCGGCGACGGCCCGGTGACCGGGTCGCCGAAGAACCGGACGTCGCCGCCGGTGACCGTCTCCAGGCCGGAGATCAGGTACAGCAGCGTGCTCTTGCCGCAACCGGACGGCCCGAGGAACACCACGAACTCGCCGGGCTGGACGACCAGGTCGATGTCGCGCAGCGCCTCGTGGGCCCGGCGGGTGCCTTCCGCCCAGGTCTTGGAGACGCCACGGCAGACGATGGCATCGCCGTCGATGGGAAGGCTGTCAAAGGCCACGGAGCACCCCCGCCGGGTCGGGCATCCAGTACAGGATGCGCTTCTGGATCAATCGCATGAGGTAGTCGGTCAGGAAGCCGACGAAGCCGATCAGCGCGATGGTGAAGAACACCAGCGACGGATTGAAGGTGTTGCGCGCCAGCATGATCACCTGGCCGAGGCCGTAGCCGACACCGGTCGACTCCGCGATCAGCACCACCATCCACGCACCGAACAGGTTGAGCCGCAGGAACACCAGGATGCCCGGCAGGATCGCCGGGACGATCACCCGGCCGTAGATCTGCCGTTTCGACGCCCCCATGGTGCGGGCGACGTTGACCAGGTTGCGGTTCACCCCGTCGATCTGGTTCACCGTCGCGATCACCATGTGGAAGAACAGGGCGATCACGACCATGAATATCGCCGGCGCGTTGCCGATGCCGAACACGAATATCGCGACCGGCAGCCAGGCGATCGGCGAGACCGGGGCCAGCAGGGTGACGCTCGGCAGGATCAGGCGGTCGACCAGCCCCCAGTAGCGGATGGCGATGCCCAGCGCGATCGACAGCACCGCGGCGATCCCCAACCCCGCCAGCACCCGGCCGCCGGAGGCCAGCACCGTGATGAGCACCGCTTCCGCCGGGGTCGGGCCGGCCGAGGCCGAGACGCCGATCTGCCAGCGCGTCGCGGTGTTGAAGAACTTCGCCTGGTCGCCGAACGCGCCGAGGAAGATGTGCGGCGGCGGCAGCAGCTTGGGATCGGCCAGGCCGACCGCCCACAGCAGCTCCCAGATCAGCGCGAACATTCCGACCGAGATCAGGGTCCAGCCGACCTTCGGGATCAGGCGGTCGATCGCCTCGCCGACCACGATGCGGCCGCCGGCGAGCCGGGAGCCGGCCGGAAGCGAGGTGGCGCCCGGGGGCCCGGCCGCCGGCGGGGCTGTCGCCCCGCCGGTCCGACCCGCCGCCGTCCCGCGCGCCTGCTGAAGCGGCGACGCCATGCTCATGCCGCCGCCGCCTTGTATTTGAGGCTGCCGTAGAGATCGGCGTTCTCGGCGATGACCGCTTCCAGCAGCGTCCAGTCGATCGCCGAGCGGTCCGGCTTTTTCTTGATGTAGCCCATCTCGACCAGGCTGTCGGTGCGGTCGAGGATGAACTGGGTCTGGTTGCGGGCATCGACCACCGCCGGCTGCT
Source organism: Thalassobaculum sp. (assembly GCF_040219615.1). Taxonomy (GTDB): domain Bacteria; phylum Pseudomonadota; class Alphaproteobacteria; order Thalassobaculales; family Thalassobaculaceae; genus Thalassobaculum_A. The sequence goes on along the minus strand of NZ_JAVJSE010000008.1, from coordinate 100,427 downwards.
TGGCCATGGCCAGCTTCGCGTTCTCCATCGAGGTCTTGTAGTAGGTGCCGACCAGATCGGTCAGGACCACCGCCTGCTCGGTCTCGGCCAGCTTCTGGGCCTTCATCATGCCCTTGATCAGGGCCTTCAGGGCCGCCGGGTTCTCCTCGATCAGGCTGGAGCGGGCCGCCAGCACGCAGTCGGTGTAGCCCTTGCCGTAGATGTCGGTGCCGTCGGACAGCATCACCGAGCCCGGCACGTCGTTCAGCAAGGCGGTGCCGTAGGGCTCGATCGTGCAGATCCAGTCGACCGCGCCGGCCTTGAAGGCCTCAACGGCTTCCGGGGTCGAGCCCATGTAGCGGACGTTCACGTCCTTGAAGCTGATGCCGTGCTTCTTCAGCCAGTCGTAGGGCATCACCTCCAGGGTATCGAGCTGGAAGGTCGCCAACGTCTTGCCCTTCAGCTTCTCGGGCGTGTCCAGGCCCGGCCGGGCGACGATCACGCAGCCCTCGATGCCGCCGCCGGCGACCACCTTGACCGGCGCCCCGGCGTCGAACAGCGCCATGAAGCTGGTGTAGGGCATCAGACCGACGTCGACCTGGCCAATGCCGAGGAAGGTCACCTGCTCGGCGAAGGTCGGTGTGTTCACGAACACCAGTTCCAGCCCGTCCTCCATGGCCAGCTGCTTGGCGTGGGCCAGAAACAGATTGAGGTTGCAGAAGCCGGTGCCGTGCGTCGACTTGACGGTCGACGCCGCGGCCTGGGCGGGGGAGCCGAGCAGGCCCGGCCCGACGGCCATGGTCAGCGCGCCGACCCCGGCCGCCTTCAGCAGCGAGCGGCGGTCGATCCTCGGCGCGCCGCCGAGGTCCATCGATCGGAAGTCCGGCAATGCAGCACAGCCGTATCGGTCACACATGGTCTTGTCTCCCTGCGTCGAGCCCACGGCGGCGATGCTCGCCGAGCTCCCGCGGGGGTTGCGGAGACCCCGCCGCGGCACCTGGGCGCCACGGCCGAGCCGTCGAAGACAACTGTCATGGTGCCGGGCCCCACGGGGTCCGGTGACGGTGACGGTCGGTCACGCAGTTGGGGGCGGTCGCGACGGGCCGACGAACCGACCCGGTCGAAACAACGAAGACAAGGCTCGCCCCAGGGAAGAACGGCGCGTCGGCGCCGAACTGTCCCTCCGACTGCGTTATCCGCAATCACCGCAACAGTTGCGTGGCACGCCAACCAAAGCTGTCGCCGAGGCGACGCTGCGCTGAAACAGGGAATCGCAGATTCCATGCCAACGGACAGGGTCTTTGTTTTTCAATATCTTGATGACATCAACTGAGATGCCCGGTATTCGCCGATGTTCATTTGTTTTGCAGCGCAGCATGCCGGCGCCCAAAACGCAGGCAGTGTGGACCGGGAGTCAGTCCCCGAACGCCTGCACCGCCTGCCATATCCGACTGGCGGTGGTGATCCAGCACATCGCCCCGAAAATTCCGGCAATCCACGGGAAGGCTTCGGGGAACACGCAGATCAGGACGAAGGCCGCGATGGTCTCGCTGCCCTCCGCGAGGCCGCCCAGATAGTAGATGCTCTTGCGGCCGCGGCTGGCCGTGGTCACGCCGCGCTTGGCGGCGACGATCGCGTAGGCCAGGAACGACGATCCGGTGCCGACGAAGCTGAAGATCAGGAACGCCGCCCACACCGCATGGTCCGGGCGGCCGAGCGCGAAGCCGAGCACGACCGCGCTGTAGAAGACGAAGTCGAGTACGATGTCGAGATAGCCGCCCAGGTCGCTGGGCCCCACGCTGCGGGCGATGGCGCCGTCCAGGCCGTCGCCCAGGCGGTTCGCCAGGATCGTCAGCAGGGCGAGGTCGTAGCGGCCGGCCGCCAGCGCCGGGACCGACAGGATCCCGACCAAGAAGCCGCCGACGGTCACCGCGTTCGCCGACACCCCGGCCGCCGCCAGCCGGCGGCCGGCCGCATCGAGCGGCGGATCGATCAGCCTGCGCAGCGCGGCATCGAACATCGTTCCCCAGCAGGCCGTTCACGACTCCGTCGCGCAGCTTGCACGCCGGCGACCGGATCGCAACCACGGTCGGCCCAAGGCGCCGGGCGGACCCGCCGGCCGGCACACCCGGCACGCCTACGCCATGCGGACCATCCGCGCGACGCGGCGGGCGGCCCGCCGCCACATCGGTAACGGCCGATCCTCGAAGTCGACCAGGAGCCGCGAGGTGCCGCCGCCGGCCAGGACCATCCGGAACTCCAACAACGTCGGCCCCGCCGACCCGGCGGCCGACGCCCTCACCCACACATCGAAGCCGCAGACGACCGAGACGAATGCCGGAATCTGCCGACGCACATCCGGGCGCGGCACGGTCAGCGGCAGCGGCGCCGGCGCCGCGCCGTCGACCGCCACGGTGGCCTCCGAAACCGGCTGCGCGGCATTTGCCCAGCCGACCAGCCGCAGCGTGCCGTCCTCGTGGATGGTCAGGCTGTCGAGATGGACGGCGCCGCCGGCGCCGCTGATGCGCACGCCGCCCCTGCCAGCCATGCTGCGGACATTTCGGAAGAACGACGGATGCGCTTCGATCCGGACTTTTCCGCCGCCGGCAGGCAGACGCGGAAGCTCGGCGCGGACGGACCGGCTGGCCGAGTGGGTGCGCACGAACCGCAGTTCGGTCACGCCGATCTCCTCCGCCAGCCGCCGCGCCTCGGCGATCTCGACGTCGGAGTCGTTGGAGGCCAGCAGGATGTACTTCCAGATCACCGCCCCGCCGCGCGGACGCTGCGCCGCCACCGCGTCGCGAAGGAAGGCGAGCGCCCGGTCGATTCGCCCGTTCACCCGGTAGCGGGCATAGGCGTCCTGGGTCGCGCCGTCCACCGACACCACCGTCTCCTCGACGAAGGCGTCGCCGATCCTGGCGGCGTAGTCGTGGTTGCCGTTGGTGATCACCCGTTGCAGGGTCTCCGGATATGACCGCCGCGCGGTCGCCAGCAGCTCGGGAAACCGCGGGTTGTTCAACGGCTCGCCCTGGCCGCAATACTCGACGGACAGGACTGCGAAGCCTTCGTTCCGCAGGTCGTCGAGCAGCCCGGCGAACACCTCCGGGGTCATGTGCAGCGGCCCCTTGCGGTGGCGTATCTGCTGGAGGTTGGAGCAGTCCGGGCATCGCAGCGCGCAGGCCAGCGAGGCCTCGACCTGCAGCTTCTCGATCACCCGGCGGCCGAGTTCGTCGACCGGCGCCTCGTCGGGACGCAGCAGGGCGCAGGACCGGCATACCTCCGGCCACGGCGCCTCCCCGCGGGCGAAGGCGGCACGGATCCGCCCGAACGCCTCGTTCTCCAGGATACGGCCGATGGCCGGCGTCGCCGGGTCGTCCGGAAGCCGACCGAGCGTGAGCCGCTCGCCGAAGTCGTCCTCGCACGGGATCTCGCCATTGGCCCTGACGTACAGGGTGCGCAGGATCTGGCAGTTCATCGAGGGTTCCGGGTACGGTCGGACGGGCGCACCAGGCAAGGCCGGTGAACCCACAGGACCCGAGGATCGTGACGGCGCAATCAGATACAGTATGCACGGCCGGCCGATATTCAAGCGTAGGGCGAGACCGACAGCAGCGGATCCCCTCGTAGTCGATCCGTTAGTGCAGCTTGGGCGCCCGGCTGTCGGCGTCGACCGAGGTTCCGGCGCGCGGCTCCGTCTCGTCGACGGTGGCGGGGCTGGCCTCCGCCATCTGCTCGGCCTCCTTCAGCAGCCGCCGGTAGGCGAATACCGACAGCGGAATCGAGCCGAGATAGGCGATGATCAGCAACGCCAGCATGAACCAGGGGGCGCTGACCACGCCGGTGATGATCAGGCCGGCGCCGATCAGGATCGGCAGCACCATGCGCTGCGGCACCTTCATGCGCTTGAACGAGAAGGTCGGCAGCTGGCTGACCATCAGCAGCCCTACCAGGACCAGCCAGAGCGCCATCAGCGGGGGATAGGTCGTGAGGTCGAGCCCGGTCTGGAACGCCAGCATCATCGGCAGCAGTGCCAGCCCGGCGCCGGCCGGCGCCGGCACGCCGGTGAAGTAGTTGTAGGTGAAGGCCGGCTTGTCGTCGTCCAGCTTGGTGTTGAAGCGCGCCAGCCGCAGCATGCAGCAGGTCGCGTAGAACAGCCCGGCCATCCAGCCGAAGTTGCCGAGCGACTGCAGGGCCCACAGATACACGATGATCCCCGGGGCGACGCCGAAACTGACGAAGTCGGACAACGAGTCCAGTTCCGCCCCGAACTTCGACTGCGCCCGCAGCAGTCGTGCCATCCGGCCGTCCAGCGCGTCGAACACCGCGGCCAGCACGATCATCCCGACCGCGAACTCCCACTTGCCGGCCAGGGCGTAGCGCAGGCCGGACAGGCCGAAGCAGACCGCCAGCACGGTGATCAGGTTCGGGATCAGCTTATTGAAGGACTGCCCGGAAAACCGTGGACTGCTGCGGCGGCGGCGAAGACGTTTCATCGGACCGCTCCGTTGCGCGCCGGCTCGGCCGAGGCGAGGTCCGCGAGGACCGTCTCGGCGGCGACGCAGCGCTGGCCCTCGACCACCAGCGGCGCCGTCCCGGCCGGCAGATACACGTCGACCCGGCTGCCGAACCGGATCATCCCCATCCGCTGACCGGCCAGCACGGTCTGTCCCTCCGTCAGATGGCACACGATACGTCGGGCCACCAGGCCGGCGATCTGCACGAAGGCGAGTTTCCGGCCGTCGGCGGTCTCCATCGCCACCAGCTGCCGCTCGTTCTGCTCGCTCGCCTTGTCGAAGGACGCGTTCACGAACGCCCCCGGAACATAGGCCAGCTTGGTGATCCTGCCGTCGACCGGGATGCGGTTCACATGCACGTCGAAGACGTTCATGAAGATGCCGATGCGGGTGACCTCGCCCTCGCCCGCCGTCTGTTCTCCCATGGCCAGCTCCTTCGGCCAGGGCACCGAGGCGATCGACACGATCAGCCCGTCGGCCGGGCTGACCACCAGCCCGTCACGGCTCGGCGTGACCCGGTTCGGGTCGCGGAAGAAATAGACGCACCACGCGGTCAGGAGGACGCCCGGGATCAGCAGCCAGTCGGCGATCAGGGCGAGCACAAGGGTCGCCACCGCGAACGCCGCGATGAACGGCCGCCCTTCCCGGGCGATCGGAACCAGGATGGAATTGAGCAAGGAACCCTCTTCGGATCAGTTCACGCGCGGCAGGCCGAATACCTGGCCGGGATATATCAGGTCCGGGTCGAGGATCTGATCCTTGTTGGCATCGAAGATCTCGACGTAGCGAACGCCGGTGCCATAGACCCGGGTGGCGATACGCCAGAGATTGTTGCCGGGCTGGATCACGACAAGGCGGTTGTCCGGCAGTTCCGTCAACGGGTCGGCACGGACGAACGGGAACGCCACCCGCGCCTCGACCGCGCCGGTCGACGTCACCTTGTCGACCCGCAACTGATAGGAGCCCGGCGCCACCGGCTCGGCCGGCCGCATGGTCCAGCGGCCCTCGGCGTCGGCCCCGGTATCGCCGACCTTGCGGTTGTCGATGAACACCTCGACCTTCGAACCGGGATCGGCCCGCCCGCTGAACACCACGTCGCCCTTGTCGTCGTAGTCGATCACGTCGACCGCCACGTCCTTCTGGCCGACGCCGTCCGCTGCCGCCGGCGCGGCCGGCTCCGGGTAGGCCGAGACCGCCGGCGCCGCTGACGCCAGCTGCGACGGCGCCGCGGGTTTCGGTTCGCCCGGCTGCGTCCCGACCGCGGCCGGGGCGGCGGGCGTCGGCGCGGCGGACGACGGCTCGGCGGACGACGGCTTGGCGGATGGCGGATCGGCGGGGATCGGCGCGGCTGAAGGCGGCTCGGCCGGGACGGGCGCCGACGCGCTGACGCCGGCAGCCGGCGCCGCGGCCGTCAACGCGGGAACGGCCGTCTCCTGCGGGGCCTTGCCCGCGACGACCGCGGACACGGCAGGCCCGGACCCGGAAGTCGCCGCCCCGGACACGGCGGTATCGCTTCCGGCTGCGGCACCGGCGACGGCGCCCACTGCGGCGCCCGCCGCGGCGCTCGTCCGGGTGTCCGAAGCCCCCGTTCCCGAAGAACCGGCACTCGAAGCACCGGCACTCGAAGCACCGGGCGCCGGCGTCGCCGCCGCACCGCCGGCGGATGTGCTGCCCGGGGTACCGTTCGACGCCAGCGGTCCGGCCGCCGGCGCCTGCAGCACCCGGGTCGCGACCCGCTGCTCGCTTCCGTCACCGTTCCTGGGCACCACCACCGCCAGCGGCACACTGGCCCCGTCGGTCGCGCGCCCCGCGATGTCCTTGCCCTTCTCGGGAATGACCAGCACGACGGCCTCGTCGGACTGTCTCGGCTGGTCGGTCAGTTCCTTCAGGCTCAATACACGCTCTCCCGCCTCCAGCTTGGAGGGCGGCACGAACACCCACTCGCCGCGGTTGTCGGTGGTGACCCGACCGATCTCCTTGCTGCCGTCGAGGATCGCGATATCGGTATTCGGGGCGCCGCGGCCGGCGATCACGGTGTTGCCGTCTGGATCGACCCGCACGACGTCGAAGCTCGGTGTCGACACAGTGGCCTGCTGACGGTCCTGCCCGGTCGCGGGCGGCGGCACCTGGGGCGCCCCCGCCGGTGTCCGGTCCGTCGATTTGGCGGTCGCATCCGGGCGCTTCGGGGACGGCGGCGCTGGGCTCGTCGGCGACGGCGCCCGGGCCACGGGCTCCGCCTCTTCGCCCGGCAGGACGAAGTAGTTCAACACAAGGGCGGACGCCAGGACCACTACCCCGACGACGCCGACCGTAACCGGTTTCGCGACCATCAATCCGCAAGCCGTGTAATGCTCGCCCGACCATAAACCCCTTGCGGTTTCGACACAATCGGACGGCCGGCCGAATTGATCGGCAATTCCTCCGGTTCGCCGCCTTGATCCACCCGTCCCGCGCCGCGGTTTGCCGCCCGGCTCCTCAGATCGGTTGACGACCGCCCTGCCCGGTGCGAAAGACCGCGGCATGACGATATCCACCGGTGTGTCCCAGCCGCTTCGCGTGTGCGTATTCTGCGGCTCATCCTCTCGTGTCGACGTGCGCTACCGCGACGCCGCCACGGCATTCGGCCGCCTGATCGCCGGCCGCGGCGCCGAGCTGGTCTATGGCGGCGGTCGCGTCGGCCTGATGGGGCTGGTCGCCGACGCAGCACTCGAAGGCGGCGCCCGGGTGACCGGCATCATCCCGCGCTTCCTGATGGACCTGGAGGTCGGCCACGGCGCGGTCAGCGAGCTGGTGGTCACCGACAGCATGCACGACCGCAAGGCCGAGATGTACGAGCGCGCCGACGGCTTCGTGGTGCTGCCGGGCGGCCTCGGCACCCTCGACGAGACCCTCGAGGTGCTCACCTGGTCGCAGCTCAAGCTGACGGCCAAGCCGATCGTCCTGGTCGACGTCGACGGCTTCTGGCAACCGCTGCTTGCGCTGATCGACCACACCATCCGGACCGGCTTCACAAGGCCCGAGAATCGCGCCCTGTTCCAGGTCGTCGACACGGTCGACGAGGTGTTCGACGCGCTGGCGGCGTTCCGGACCGATCCCAGCGTCGACGTCTCCAAGAAGTGGCTGTAGCCGCCGATTTCCGTCCGCGCCCGGCTTGCGTTGGGCGTTCCCGATGATATTGTGCCGCGCCCGCGGGTCCTGCGGGCGATTTCGTGTGTGATTGGAGCTTTCGATGGCCAAGATCAAGGTGGCGAACCCGATCGTCGAGCTCGACGGTGACGAGATGACCCGGATCATCTGGCAGATGATCAAGGACAAGCTGATCCTTCCCTATCTCGACGTCGACCTGAAGTACTACGACCTCGGGATGGAGGCGCGGGACGCGACCGACGACCAGATCACCATCGACTCCGCCAACGCCATCAAGCAGTACGGCGTCGGCGTGAAGTGCGCGACCATCACCCCGGACGAGGCGCGCGTCGAGGAGTTCAAGCTGAAGAAGATGTGGCGGTCGCCGAACGGCACGATCCGCAACATCCTCGGCGGCACCGTGTTCCGCCAGCCGATCATCTGCAAGAACGTACCGCGGCTGGTGCCGGGCTGGACCCAGCCGATCGTGATCGGCCGTCACGCCTTCGGCGACCAGTACCGCGCCACCGACTTCGTGGTCCCGGGTAAGGGCAAGCTGACCCTGACCTTCCAGCCGGAGGGCGGCGGCGCGCCGATGTCCTTCGAGGTGTTCGACTTCCCGGGCGGCGGCGTGGCGATGGCCATGTACAACCTCGACGAGTCGATCATCGGCTTCGCGCGGGCCTGCTTCAACTACGGGCTCGACCTCGGCTGGCCGGTCTACCTGTCGACCAAGAACACCATCCTCAAGGCCTATGACGGCCGATTCAAGGACCTGTTCCAGCAGGTCTTCGACGACGAGTTCGCGGCCAGGTTCAAGGCCAAGGGCATCGTCTACGAGCACCGCCTGATCGACGACATGGTCGCGTCGGCGCTGAAGTGGTCGGGCAACTTCGTGTGGGCCTGCAAGAACTACGACGGCGACGTGCAGTCCGACACCGTCGCCCAGGGCTTCGGCTCGCTCGGCCTGATGACCTCGGTGCTGATGACCCCGGACGGCAAGACCGTCGAGGCCGAGGCGGCGCACGGCACGGTGACCCGTCACTACCGCCAGCACCAGGCCGGCAAGGAGACCTCGACCAACCCGATCGCCTCGATCTTCGCCTGGACCCGCGGCCTGGAGTATCGCGCGAAGTTCGACGACACCCCCGAGGTTGCGCGGTTCGCCCAGACCCTGGAGAAGGTCTGCATCGACACGGTCGAGTCCGGGCACATGACGAAGGACCTGGCGCTGCTCATCAGCCCGGATCAACCGTGGCTGACAACCCAGCAATTTCTCGGCAAACTGGACGAGAATCTGCAGAAGGCGATGGGCTGACCGAGAGGGCCAGAATGCGGCAATGGGGAGGTGGTGCGCTGGTGATCGGCGCGCTGTTGCTGGGAGCGGTACCGGCGGACGCCAAGTGCGTGCCCAGCCCGTTCAAGGACGGCTGGCTGCAGGAGCAGGAGCAGCTCGGCGGCGACACGATGGACCGCCATGTCGGCCGGAGCCCGACCGAGCTGGCAGCCCGTCTGGCGAAGGAGCCGGCGAGTCCCGCCACCAGTTCCTTCCCGGACCGCCACACCGCGCGCCAGGTGATCTCGGCGGCGCTGATGCCGGACGAGGACGCCTACGACAGCTGGGCCGCCGGTGCCAACGCAGGCGAGCGGGCCGAGGTCCGGATGGCGTTCGAGCAGCCGATCGGCGTCTGGGTCGAGCGCGGCAACGCCTCCGGGGTCCCGGCCCACGGCATCACCGTGGTGCTCGAGGCCATGGGCAAGGGCAGCTGCCGGCTGGTCACGGCCTTCCCGACCAAGTGAACGGGCGTCGGCCGGACCGCGGCGGTCCGGTCGCACCAGCCTGACGCGGTCGGGCACTGGCGAGGGCGCATGGACCTCTATCACATCTGGTGCGACCTCAAGCCCGGGGTGCGCGACACCACCTTCGTGGAGGCGGTCGACCGCTACCTCGGCCGGCTGCGCGACGACGGGCTGATCGAGGGCTTCCGCGTCACCCGCCGCAAGCTTGGCCTCGGTGCCGCAGGGCTCGGCGAATTCCATGTCTGGATCGAGACCCGAGACCTGGCCCAGCTCGACGCCGCCTTCACCCGGGTGTCGAGCCGCGCCGAGCCGGTGGAGGGCTTCCACCACGGCGTGAACTCGCTGGTCCAGAACACCCAGTTCGCCCTGTACCGCGACTTCCCGGACCCGCATCGACAGACCGGCGAAGAGCGCTTCTGAGGTGCCGGACGACCTGATGGTGTACCTGGTCGCGGCCGGCGGTGCCCTGCTTGGGGCAACCGCCAGCGGCCTCGCCGGCTTCGCCTTCGCCGCCACCACTCTCGGCCTGTACGCCCACTTCCTGCCGCACGCCGCGATCTCGCCGCTGATCGTGGCGGCGTCGCTGGCCGTGCAGCTGATTCTCATGCCGATGATCTGGCGCCGGCTCGACTGGGGCGCCGCCCTGCCCTTCCTGGCCGGCGGGGTGTGCGGGGTGCCGTTCGGCGCCGCCCTGCTGTCCGTCCTGTCGGCCGACACCTTCCGGCATCTGGCCGGCGCCCTGCTGGTGATCTATGCCGGGTCGGTGCTGGTCACCGGGCGGCTGCCGAGCCTGCGGGTCGAGAGCCGGCTGGCCGACGCCGCGGTCGGCTTCGGCGGCGGCGTGCTGGGCGGATTCGCCGGCCTGTCGGGCGTGCTGCCGACCATCTGGTGCTCGCTGCGACGCTGGCCGAAGGACCGTCAGCGCAGCGTGTTCCAGCTGTTCAACACCGCCATGCACGTGGTCACGCTGAGCACCTACGCCGTGCAGGGCCGGCTGACCGCCGAGGTCGGCGGCCTGTTCCTGGCGGCGTTGCCCGGCATCGGCCTCGGCGCCTGGCTCGGCTTCAACCTGTATCGCCGAATCGACGACAAGGCGTTCGCGCGGGTTCTGCTGATCCTGCTCGGCGTGTCCGGGATCGGGCTGCTGGTCCCCCTGCTTCCGGAAATCCTGGGCTGACCGTCACACCAGCATGTTGAGATAGCTGCCCGGCGGCGCTTCCTGATCGATGTTGTCGTTGGCGATCAGGTTCATCAGGCGCTGGATCTGCCGTTCGATCTCATCCGGCGCGATCGCGGTCTTGAGGCGGAACCCGCGGTCCGGACGCGACCGCTCGGCCGGAACCGGCATCGCCGCCGGCGCAGTCCGGGCGGGGGTCTGGGCCGGGCGCGTCCGCGGGGCCGGAACCCGCGGCTCCCCCGGTCCTGTCGGCCTCAGCGCGATATGACAGCTCCCTGCCTCATGCCGTCAGGATACACGGTTTGGGGAGCCGGGGCAGCCGCTGGGTTCCGGATCCGTCCCGCCTGCGGCGGTCCGGTCCGGAATGACGAACATCAAAGGTCGTCATTCCGGACGAGCGCGTCGCCTTCGGCGCGGTTGAGCCGGAACCCACGAAGCGACGGACGTCAGGCCGACCGGCGCTGGTCCTTGCCGACGCCCAGGATCGGCTCGAGCGCATCGAGGCCGCGGGCCAGGGTCGCCTCGCTGGCCGCGAAGCACAGCCGCAGATAGCCTTCGCCGGCCGGCCCGAAGGCCGAGCCCGGGGCCAGGCCGACATTGGCCTCGTCGATGATCATCTTCGCGAACTCGACGCTGTCGTCCATTCCGTCGACCGCGAAGAACGCATAGAACGCCGCCTTCGGCCGGGCCAGCCGCAGCTTCGGCCAGGACTCCAGGCGGTCGAACACCAGGTCGCGGCCGGCCTTGCAGCGGGCACGCAGGTCGTGGATGACGTGGTCGCCGTCCTCGATCGCGGCGATCGCCGCGCGCTGCAGGAACTGCGGCACGCCGGAGGTGGTGATCTGCACCAGCTTGGCGATGGTCGGCGCCAGCGCCGCCGGGTGGGTCAGCCAGCCGAGCCGCCAGCCGGTCATCAGCCAGGACTTGGAGAAGGAATTGACCACCAGCAGCCGGTCGTCGCGGTCGGCGACCTGCAGGAAGGACGGCGCCACGTCGCGGTCGAACACCAGCTGGTGGTACACCTCGTCGGCGATCACCCAGATGCCGCGGGCGCGCGCGAACTCCATCAGGGCGCGCTGCTCGTCGCTCTCCATCATCCAGCCCGTCGGGTTGCCGGGCGAATTCACGAAGATCGCCTTGGTCCTGTCGTTCGCCAGCGCGAACAGCCGGTCCAGGTCGAGCCGCCACTCGCCGTCGATCAGCTCGATCGAGGCGTGCCGGACGACACCGCCATGGACCTCGACGGTGGAGTAGATGTTCGGCCACACCGGGCCGACCGCGATCACCTCGTCGCCCGGCTCGATCAGCATGTCCATCGCCAGGTACAGTGCGGACATGCCGGCGGTGACCAGGCTGACCTCGTCGGTCGAGACGTCGACCCCGAAGGTCCGCTTGGTATAGCCGGCCAGCGCCTGGCGCAGCGGCAGGATGCCGCGCTGGTCGGTGTAGAAGGTCTCGCCCCGGCGCAACGCCTCGGCGGCGGCGTCGCAGATGAACGCCGGCGTGGCCTGGTCGCCCTCCCCGAACCAGAATGGAATCAAGCCGGGCTTGTCCCAACCGTGCACGGCCACCTTGACGATGCCGGTCTCCGCCAGCTCCGCCACGTCGCGCCGCACGCTGTCGAGAATCGATGTCCCGCTCATGCCGTCCTCCAGGTTCGCAAGCCCCGGACATAACGGAAAGCGCCGGGCGGGAATAGGGCCTTTTTCCGCGCCGACGCTTGGGCTAACGGTAGTCTCCTTCTCCGATTGCGGGTGCCGGCGCCATGGCCGCGACGATCTATCTGCTCCGACACGGCGAGACCACCTGGAACCGGAGCGGCCGGCTGCAGGGCCAGCTCGACGCGCCGCTGACCCGGCTCGGCCTCGCCCAGGTCGACGCCGCCGGCCGCGCCCTCGCCGGGTTCCTCAACGGGACCGGCTTCCGGATGGTTGCGAGCCCGCTCGGCCGCACCCGGCAGTCGGCCGCCGTGGTCGCCGAGCATCTCGGCGTCGACTACGAGGCGATCGCCTGGGACGACCGGCTGAAGGAGATCACGCTGGGCGACTTCGACGGCGTGCCCGGCTGGCACGCCATCGACCACGCCCACCCGGAGGAAGCCGCGCGGCGCAACGCCGACCCGTGGAACTACCGCTATCCGAACGGCGAGAGCAGCCAGGACGTGCAGGACCGGGTGCGGCCGTTCCTGGCCGAGTGCCATGCCGCCGGCGGCGTCCACGTGGTGGTGGCGCACGGCGTGGTCAACAAGGTCATGCGCGGCCTGTATCTCGGCCTGACCCGCGAGCAGACCTTCGCCCTCGACCGACCGCAGGACGCCTTCCACCGGCTGGAAGCCGGCACCGAGGCGCGGATCGAGGTGGCGGTGCCGGACAGCCCGCGGGCGGAGACGACGGTGTAGGCTGGCGGCCGCGCCCGGACGGGCGGCTCAGCGCGGGGCAGTCGGCGCCGCGACCAGCCGCCAGGCGGCGACGCAGCGGCGGCGGAATTCGGGATCCTCGTGCCGGCCGGCCGCGATGTCGGCCGCGACGCAGGCCGAGGGATCGCCGACTGGCTGCAACAGCGGGTCGTCGCCGGCGGAGCGGAGCAGCTTTGCCGCCACCGCCACCGGCGGGTCGGGAAACGCCGCCAGCGCGTCCAGAGACGGCCGGAAGGCGCTGCGCCGGGTCAGCTCGGTGACCTGGTCGGACGCCACCGCCGGTTCGGCCCCGCCGGTCGGGTAGACCACGATCAGCGGGAAGAACGCCGCCAGCCGCGGAAAGACGGAATTGCGGAACACCTCGGCGCCCCAGTAGCGCCGGGCGATGTCGGCGAAATGCGCGTAGTCGCGGACCGCCACCATGTCGACCCCGGCGGCCGGCAGCACCTCGACCGGCGGCTTGCTCGGCACCACGGTGTCGTTGGCGACGTCGACATACCAGGCGCCGAGCTGCATGGCGTTCTGGAAGTAGGTGTTCCTCAGCACGCCCCAGGTCTTCTTGCCGACACCGCCGCTGCGGATGAAGGTCGAGATCGCCGCCTCCATCGGGTCGCGCGGGGCGTTGACCCGCTCCAGCAGCAGGGCCAGCACGGCGTCGCGGATCTCGCGGCAGCGCCCCAGCGGATACGGCTTGCCGTTGAACGACGGATGGCGGGCCGCCATCCCCGGGTCGACCTCGCGCCGAAGACCCTCGAAATACGCCGTCAGGGCGGCGGGATCGCCGATGTGTTCCGCGGTCAGGGCCGCCTGCCGGTCGTCGACCGGGGCCGGCGCCAGCGGCAGCAGCGGGTCGGTCACGCGGTGCCGGCCGCCACCGGCCGCCGCACCGTCCGAACGTCGCCGACCTTCTCGAGCGTGCGCGCCCGGAAGTCGGCGAGCCTCTCCTCCGCCACCGCCATGTGGAAGGCGTTGGCGTGCAGGATTCTCTGCCCCCCGACCATGAACGCGACATGGCCGGGCCAGCACAGCACGTCGCCGGGGCGCGCCGCCTCGACGCCGCCCTCGACCGGCTCGCCCAGCCCGGCCGCCTGCATGTCGCTGTCGCGCGGGGCGGCGATGCCGGCGCGGGCCAGCGCCAGCTGCACCAGGGCCGAGCAGTCGAGCCCGGTCGACGACCGACCGCCCCAGGCGTAGGGCGCGCCGAGGAAACGCCGGGCGGTGGCGATCCAGTCGTGGGCGGTGGCGACCATCGGGCACAGATGCCGGGTCCAGAGGTAGCCGCCGGGTCCCTCCGCGGTATCGGCCAGCCGCGACCAGCCGTCGTCGCGGGTCTCGGCGACCGCCACCGGGCTGGTCATGTGCAGCAGGGCGCGGGGCGTCAGCTTCAGGTCCGGCCCGTCGAACAGATAGCTGCGCAGCGCCGACACCCGGTGGGTCGGTTCAGCCGCCGGCGCGCCGAGCGCAGCCTCGCGGACATAGCCGACATAGCCGTCGACCCGGTTCTGCACCCAGGCCCAGCCGCCGGCCCGCTCGATCACGTCGACCGCCTCGCCGTACAGCAGCTCGGTCGCCTGCCGGGCGTCGTCGCGCGGCTGCTCCCTGACCGACGCGGTGCCGGCCGCGATCCGCGCCGGCGTCGGATCGGCGAATTGCGCCGCATCGACCTGGCCCCGCAGGCCGGCGGCCGCGAGGTCCGGCCGCCAGGCGTGCAGCCGCGGGTCCAGCGGTCTGGCGGCATCCGCCTCGGCCGTCATGAGTTCAGCTCCTTGATGGCGTCGTCCAGGCCGCCGAGGGTGAGCGGGTACATCCGCTTCTCCATCAGGTCCTGCACCATCGCCACCGACTGGGTGTATTTCCAGAACCGCTCCTGCACCGGGTTCAGCCAGACCGAGCGCCGGAAATGCGAGACCAGCCGCTGGATCCACAGACCGCCGGGCTCGGCGTTCATGTGCTCGACGCTGCCGCCGGCGACCGCGATCTCGTAGGGGCTCATGGCGGCATCGCCGACAAACACCGCCTTGTAGTCGGGCCCGAAGGTGTGCAGCACCTCCAGGGTGTCGATGCGCTCGACGTGGCGGCGCCGGTTGTCCTTCCACAGCCGCTCGTAGGGGCAGTTGTGGAAGTAGAAGTACTCCAGGTGCTTGAACTCGGTGCGGGCGGCCGAGAACAGCTCCTCGCACAGCTTGACGTAGGGGTCCATGGAGCCGCCGACGTCGAGGAACAGCACGACGTTGACGACGTTGCGGCGCTCGGCCTGCATCTGCAGGTCCAGCCAGCCGCCGTTCTTGGCGGTCTGGCGGATGGTGCCGTCCAGGTCGAGTTCGTCCGGCCGGCCGTGGCGCGCGAACTTCCGCAGCTTGCGCAGCGCCACCTTGATGTTGCGGGTGCCGATCTCGACGCTGTCGTCGAGGTTGCGGTACTCGCGCTTGTCCCAGACCTTGACCGCCCGGTTGTTGCGGTTGCCGTCCTGGCCGATCCGCACGCCCTCGGGGTTGTAGCCGTAGGCGCCGTAGGGCGAGGTGCCGGCGGTGCCGATCCACTTCGAGCCGCCCTGGTGCCGGCCCTTCTGCTCCTCCAGGCGCTGCTTCAGGGTCTCCATCAGCTGGTCCCAGCCGCCCATGGCCTCGACCTTGGCCATCTCCTCGGGCGTCAGGTTCAGCTCCGCCATCTTCCGCAGCCATTCCTCGGGCAGGTCCTTGCCGAACAGCTCGTCGAGCGCCTCCAGCCCCTGGAAGACGTGGCCGAACACCTTGTCGAAACGGTCGAGGTGACGCTCGTCCTTCACCAGGGCGGAGCGCGAGAGATAGTAGAAGTGGTCGACCGACCACGCCGCCAGCCCGGCCTTCACCGCCTCCAGCAGCGTGAGGTACTCGGTCAGCGAGACCGGCACCTGGGCCTCGCGCAGGGCGTAGAAGAACCGCGTGAACATGCTGACTCTTGTGACCGTGGCCGGTCCGGCGGTCAAGCGGTCCCGGTGAAACAAATGATACACTGCGCCCCGCACTCGGGCGCACCGACGAAACAATACCGCGTCAAGTTCCGGCCTTCCCGACGGCAACCACGCCGTCCCACTCCGAAGCGGGAGACACCCGATGACTATACGCGACGCCCGCGGCGAGCCGGTCTCCGCCGCCAGCACCGCCAGCCTCGCCGCCTTCGAGGCGGGACTGACGCAGTTCAACACCTACATGGACGACCCGGTCGCCACGATCGACACCGCGCTCGCCGAGCAGCCGGACTTCGTGATGGGCCATGTCCTCAAGGCCGAACTGATGATCTCGGCCTGGGAACGCAGCATGTCCGGGGCGATACGATCGGCCTGCGACTCCCTGGCCGCCCTGCGCGACAAGGCCAACGCCCGCGAGCGCGGCCATATCGCGGCGATCGCGGCCTGGGCCGACGGCGACTGGGCCGGCTACAAGCGACAGCTCGACCTGGTCTGCATGGAGCATCCACGCGACCTGCTGGCCCTGCAGGCCGGGCATCTGTCCGATTTCTACCATGGCGACCGCGAGAACCTGCGAGGCCGCGTGGCCCGGGCCCTGCCGTCCTGGAGCGCCGACCTGCCCGGCTACTCCTACGTCCTCGGGATGCTCGCGTTCGGGCTCGAGGAAGCCGGCGACTACGGCCGCGCCGAGGAGACCGGCCGCCACGCCCTGGCGCTGCAGCCCGACGACGGCTGGGCACAGCACGCCGTCGCCCACGTCCTGGAGATGCAGGCCCGACAGCCCGAGGCAATCGCCTTCATGGAAGCCGGCGCCGACCGCTGGGGTCGCCCCGGCAACGCGTTCGCCTTCCACAACTGGTGGCATACCGCGCTGTACAACCTGGACCAGGGCCGGATCGACCGGGCGCTGGAAATCTATGACACCTGCATCCGTCCGGCACCGTCGGAGATGCAGCTGGAGCTGGTCGACGCGGTCGCCTTCTTGTGGCGCCTGCACCTGCGGGGCATCGACGTCGGCGACCGCTGGACCGGCATCGCCGAGATCTACGCCCGGACCGGCGAGGAGGGCTTCTACGTCTTCAACGACATGCACGCGATGATGGCCTATGCCGCGACCGGCCGGCACGGCGACGCCGACCGGCTGCTGGCCGAGGTCGAGCGTCAGGCCCTCGCCCGGGGGACCAACGGCGACATGGCCCGCGCGGTCGGGCTGCCGGTGATCGCGGCGGTGCACGCCTTCGGCCGGGGCGACTTCGCCGGGGCCACCGACCTGCTGCTGCCGATCCGCACGCGGACCTATCCGTTCGGCGGCAGTCACGCCCAGCGCGACATCGTCCAGCGCACGCTGATCGAGGCGGCGCACCGCGCCAGGCGAACGGCGCTGGCGACCGGCCTGCTGCAGGAGCGGGTATTCCTGAAGCCGGCCTGCCCGTTCAGCTGGAACTGGCTGGAGCGGGTCAGGGGAGGCAACGACACGGCCGTGCGCGCGGTGGCATGACGACGGGCCGGGCCGACGACCACCGGCCGGCCCGGCCTTCTCCTACTGTGCCTTCAGCGCCTTCTCGATGGCGGCTCGGTGACTGAACAGCTTGGAGGTCACCGGGACCGCCCCCTCGTCGCCGCATTCGCGCTTCTTCGGCTCGGCGGTCGCGGCCGCCTCGGCCATGTAGTGGTCGAGGAAGCCGATGTCGTCGTCGTCGGCGCCGAGTTCGCGCAGGTTGTCCCGGACCAGATTGCGGAAATAGTCGGCCTCCTTCGCGTCGCCGCCGCAGACCGGGATCGACGCCACGATGTAGCCGGCCTGGTCGGCATAGGCGCGCATCGCCTCCGGGGCGGCCTCGGTCAGCTTGCCGGCGGCTGCCGGTCCCGCGGCCGCGATCGTCAGCAGGGCCGCCAGCGCGGCGGTGCGCAGGCCGCTCATGCCCGGCCCTCCCGGCGTGCCAGGAACGCCAGCCGCTCGAACAGGTGGACGTCCTGCTCGTTCTTCAGCAGGGCGCCGTACAGCGGCGGGATCAGGTCCTTCTTGTCGGTCACCTTCAGGGCCTCCGGCGGAATGTCCTCGACCACCAGCAGCTTGATCCAGTCCAGCAGCTCCGAGGTCGACGGCTTCTTCTTCAGGCCCGGCACCTCGCGGATCTCGTAGAAGGCCGTCAGGGCGGCGTGCAGCAGCTGCTTCTTCAGGTTCGGGAAATGCACGTCGACGATCCGCTCCATGGTCTCGGTGTCCGGAAAGCGGATGTAGTGGAAGAAGCAGCGGCGCAGGAAGGCGTCCGGCAGCTCCTTCTCGTTGTTCGAGGTGATCAGCACGATCGGCCGATGCCGGGCGGCCACGGTCTCGCGGGTCTCGTAGACGTGGAATTCCATGCGGTCGAGCTCGAGCAGCAGATCGTTCGGGAACTCGATGTCGGCCTTGTCGATCTCGTCGATCAGCAGCACCGCCTGCTCGTCGGCGGCGAAGGCGTTCCACAGCTTGCCGCGGTGGATGTAGTTGGCGATGTCCCGGACCCGCTCGTCGCCGAGCTGACCGTCGCGCAACCGCGCCACCGCATCGTACTCGTACAGCCCGTGCTGGGCCTTGGTGGTCGACTTGATGTGCCACTCGATCAGTGGCTTGCCGAGCGCGGTGGCGATCTCGCGCGCCAGCACGGTCTTGCCGGTTCCGGGCTCGCCCTTCACCAGCAGCGGCCGGCCGAGCGCCACCGCGGCGTTGACCGCGACCATCAGGTCCTCGGTCGCGACGTAGCGCTCGGTACCCTCGAAACGCCCGGTCGTCATGGAGATCGGCTCGCTCATCACACCTCTCGACTCAGCAACTCGTCCTCGAATGGAAACGCCGACAGCAGCTCGTATCCGTCGCGGGTCACGCGGACCTGCTGCTCCAGCTTGACGCCCTCGCCGCCCTGCGCGCCACCGATATAGGCTTCGACGCACAGCGTCATGTTCTCCTCGAGCACGGCGTCGTAGCCATGGTCCTGCATGTCCCTGCCGTGAAGGATGTACGGGTACTCGCCGGTCAGCCCGACGCCGTGCATCAGCACGAAGTAGCGGCGCTCCCAGAACTCGTCCGGTACCGGCCATGCCGCCTCGGCGATCTCGCGCGAGCTGCGGCCGGCCTTCACCAGCTCGACATCGTGGTGGATCTGCTCCCAGGCCGTGCGGTACAGCCGGCGCTGCTCGTCCGACGGCTTGCCCGGTCCGGAGAAGAAGGTGCGCGAGAAATCGGCGTAGATGCCGTAGGGCCCGACCACGTCGGTGTCGAGCGCCACCAGCTCGTTCGCCTCGATCACCCGCGGCGACGATTCCTGGTACCAGGGATTGGTGCGCGGCCCGGAGTTCAGCAGCCGGGTCTCGACGTAGTCGGCGTCGTCGGCGATCACGCTGCGGTGCAGCTCGGCCCACACCTGGTTCTCGCTGGCGCCCGGCCGGATCGCGTCGCGCAGGGCGTGCACGCCCTTCTCCACGACCCGCAGCGACGCCTTCATCATGGCGATCTCGGCATCCGTCTTGCGGGCACGGGCGCGCTCGACCGGCTCCTGGGCGTCGCATAGCACGAAGCCCTCGGCGGCGAGCGCCTCCGCGGCCAGGTGCTGGACCGGCTCGATGCCGATCCGCCGCGCCTCCGGCACCGCCGCGCGGATCGCCGCCGCCAGTTCGCGCGCCCAGGCCCGAGCCTTGTCGTCGCGATGGTCGCCGGCTGCGACATAGGACACCGTGGTCGCCTCGCACACCCGGTCGACCACCGGGCCGGCGGCCGCCAGATGGCCGGCACCGTGGAACTCGTAGACCGTCACCGGCCCCTCGACCGGGACCAGGGCGTAGCGCGCCGGGTTGCGGGCCGTGAAGATCTGCATGTTGCGGGTGCCGGTGGCGAAGCGCAGGTTGACCGGGTCCAGCAGAACCACGGCGTCCAGGTCGCGGGCCGCCATCTCGGCCCGCAGCCGGGCCAGCCGGGCCCGGGTCACCGCGGCCTCGTCGATCGCCACCCCGTCCACGACCGCCGGCGCCGCGCGCTGCGGCAGCACGCGGCCAGCCTGCAACGGGCCGGGCGTGACGGCGCCTGTCGGGCCGGCAGGGTTCATCGCGGCGTCTCCACGGTCCGTGGCGGCACAGCAGGCGAGAGTGACCCGGCGACCGGCATGCGGCAACCCCTCGCCCCGTGCAGCACCGCTCAGGCCGCGGCCGGAGCCTTGGCGAGCTCGGCCTCGATGGCGTCGAGGGCGGCTTGGGTGGCCGCCGCGTCGGGACCGCCGGCCTGCGCCATGTCCGGGCGGCCGCCGCCGCCCTTGCCGCCGAGCGCCGCCGAGCCGACCCGCACCAGGTCGACCGCGCTGATCCGGCCGGTCAGGTCGTCGGTCACGCCGACCACCAGGGACGCCTTGCCGTCCTCGGCGCTGGCGACCGCCACCACGCCCGAGCCGATCTCCTTCTTCAGGGCGTCGGCCAGCCCCTTTAGCTCGCGCGCCGGCACGCCGTCGAGCGCGCGGGCCGCGTAGGTCAGCCCGGCCACCGACTTGGTCGCCGCCCCGGCACCGCCGCCGGACGCCAGCTTCTTGCGGGTCTCGACCAGCTCGCGCTCCAGCCGCCGACGCTCCTCCAGCAGGGCATGGACCCGCGCCGGGACATCCTCGACCGTCGTCTTCAGCTCGGCCGCCGCCTCCGAGAGCGCCGCCTCGCGCCCGACGATCCAGGCCAGCGCGCCGGCGCCGGTGACCGCCTCGATGCGGCGCACGCCGGCCGCCACCGCACCCTCGCCGACGATCTTGAACAGGCCGATGTCGCCGGTGCGCCGGACATGGGTGCCGCCGCACAGCTCGATCGACCAGGCCGCCCGGTTGGCGCTCACCGGGGCGCCGCCCATCGACACCACCCGGACCTCGTCGCCGTACTTCTCGCCGAACAGCGCCATCGCGCCCTTGTCGATGGCCGCCTGCGGGGTCATCAGCTGGGTCGACACCTCGGAGTTGCCGCGCACCCGGCGATTCACCTCGGCCTCGACCCAGGCCAGGTCCTCGCGGGCGATCGACGCCTGGTGGCTGAAGTCGAAGCGCAGCCGCTCGGGCGCCACCATCGAGCCCTTCTGGGCGACATGCTCGCCGAGCCGCTGGCGCAGCGCCTCGTGCATCAGGTGCGTAGCCGAGTGGTTGGCCCGGATGCTGTCGCGGCGCTCGTCGTCGACCGTCAGTTCGACCGCGTCGCCGACCTTCAGCACCGCCCCGGACAGCACGCCGCGGTGCACGAACACGTCGCCGAGCTTGCGCTGGGTGTCGACGACCGCGACCGTCGCCCCGCCGGTCGAGCGGATGCTGCCGCTGTCGCCCACCTGGCCGCCGGACTCGCCGTAGAACGGGGTCTGGTTCACGACCACCAGGACCTCCGCCCCCGGCGCCGCCGTGTCGGCCGGCTTGCCGTCGACCAGCAGCGCGGTCACGACGCCCTCGGCGCGGGTGGTGTCATAGCCCAGGAACTCGCTCGCCCCGGCCTTCTCGCGCACCCCGAACCAGACCGCGTCGGTCGCCGCCTCGCCGGACCCGGCCCAGGCCTTGCGGGCGGCCGCCCGCTGGCGCTCCATCGCCACCTCGAAGCCGGCCTGGTCGAGGGTCCTGCCCTGGCCGCGCAGGATGTCGGCGGTCAGGTCGACCGGAAAGCCGTAGGTGTCGTAGAGCTTGAACGCGACCTCGCCGGACAGCGGCTGGCCGCCGCCGAGCCTGTCGGTCGCCTCCTCCAGGTGCTTCAGGCCGCGCCCGAGGGTCTCCTTGAAGCGGGTCTCCTCCAGCTGCAGGGTGCCGGTGATCAGCGCCTGCGCCCGCCCGAGTTCCGGATAGGCCTCGCCCATCGCCCGCACCAGCGGCGGCACCAGCCGGTGCATGAGCGGCTCGAGGCAGCCCATCATGTGGGCGTGCCGCATGGCCCGCCGCATGATCCGGCGCAGCACGTAGCCGCGGCCCTCGTTCGACGGCAGCACGCCGTCGGCGATCAGGAAGGAACTGGCCCGCAGGTGGTCGGCGATCACCCGGTGCGACACCTTGAACGGCCCGTCGGGGTCGGTGCTGGAGGCGTGCGCCGACGCCTCGATCAGGCCGCGCATGGTGTCGGTGTCGTAGTTGTCGTGCTTGCCCTGCAGCACCGCCGCGATGCGCTCCAGCCCCATGCCGGTGTCGATCGACGGCCGCGGCAGGTTGCGGCGCTCGGCCCTGGTGACCTGCTCGAACTGCATGAACACCAGGTTCCAGATCTCGATGAACCGGTCGCCGTCCTCGTCGGGCGAGCCCGGCGGCCCGCCGGGGATGCCCTCGCCGTGGTCGAAGAAGATCTCCGAGCACGGTCCGCACGGGCCGGTATCGCCCATCGCCCAGAAGTTGTCGGAGGTCGCGATCCGGATGATCCGCTCGTCCGGCAGTCCGGCGACCTCGCGCCACAGCGCCGCCGCTTCCTCGTCCTCGCTGTACACCGTCACCAGCAGCCGGTCCTTCGGCAGCCCGAACTCGCTGGTGATCAGCTTCCAGGCATACTCGATGGCGTTCTCCTTGAAGTAGTCGCCGAACGAGAAGTTGCCGAGCATCTCGAAGAAGGTGTGGTGGCGCGCCGTGTAGCCGACATTCTCCAGGTCGTTGTGCTTGCCGCCGGCGCGCACGCATTTCTGGGCGGTGGTGGCGCGGCTGTAGTCGCGGGTCTCGGCGCCGGTGAACAGGTTCTTGAACTGCACCATGCCCGAGTTGGCGAACATCAGGGTCGGGTCGTTGCGCGGCACCAGCGGCGACGATTCGACGATCGTGTGGCCGTTGGTCGCGAAATAGTCGAGGAACGCGCGTCGGATCTCGTTCGTGGTCGCCATGGCGAATCTCCAGCCTGCCCAGCCCCGGCGGCCCAGCGCCGGCAGCCATGCTCTCGGCATGCGAAAGCGCGGTCCCACCGGACCGCGCCCCCGCCTCGGAAAGCCCCCGCTTTTAGCGACGCACCGCCCGGCTGTCCAGGGAACGCGATGTCGCTCCCGGCCAGCCGCCGGCGTCGGCCTCAGTCGTCGGTCGCGCCCTCGCCCGGATCCGGGTCGCCGACCAGCATGGCGTCGGCCACCAGGCCGGCATTCGCGCGGATCTTACTCTCGATCGCCTGGGCCACGTCCGGGTTCTGCTTCAGGAAGTTCTTGGCGTTCTCGCGGCCCTGGCCGATGCGGTTGCCGTCATAGGAGAACCAGGCGCCCGACTTCTCGACAATGCTGGCGTTCACCCCGAGGTCCAGTAGTTCGCCGGTCTTCGACACGCCCTGGCCATACATGATGTCGAACTCGATGACCCGGAACGGCGGCGCCAGCTTGTTCTTGACGACCTTCACCCGGGTCTGGTTGCCGACCACCTCGTCGCGGTCCTTGATGGCGCCGATGCGGCGAATGTCGAGCCGGACCGAAGCGTAGAACTTCAGGGCGTTGCCGCCGGTGGTGGTCTCCGGGTTGCCGAACATCACGCCGATCTTCTGGCGGATCTGGTTGATGAAGATCACCATGCAGCGCGACTTCGAGATCGAGCCGGTCAGCTTGCGCAGCGCCTGGCTCATCAGCCGGGCCTGCAGACCGACATGGGTGTCGCCCATCTCGCCCTCGAGCTCGGCCCGCGGCACCAGGGCCGCCACCGAGTCGATCACCAGCACGTCGATCGCCCCGGAGCGCACCAGGGTGTCGGCGATCTCGAGAGCCTGCTCGCCGGCGTCCGGCTGCGAGATCAGCAGCTCGTCGACGTCGACCCCGAGCTTGCGGGCATAGATCGGGTCGAGGGCGTGCTCGGCATCGATGAAGGCGCAGGTGCCGCCGGCCTTCTGGGCCTCAGCCACCACGTGCAGCGCCAGCGTGGTCTTGCCGGAGCTTTCCGGCCCGTAGATCTCGACGATGCGGCCTCGCGGCAGGCCGCCGATCCCGAGGGCGATGTCGAGCCCGAGCGAGCCGGTCGATACCGTGTCGATCTCGACCGCGCCCTCGCGCGCGCCGAGCTTCATCACCGAGCCCTTGCCGAACGCGCGCTCGATCTGGCCGAGCGCGGCCTCCAGTGCCTTGGACTTGTCCATGCCGTCCTTCTCGATCAGTCGCAGCGCCGCGGTCATCGGCAGGCCTCCTTCTATCGCGGGGCACCCGGCGCGGCAACGGGGGGCATCCGGAACTCGGGCCGGGCCGGTCGAAACCGGCGCTCAGCCGCCGCGCCGGACCAATCGTACTTACTTTGTTCTCATCTGCAAGCTGATTTTCGCGTTTTGTTCACGCCTAAATCCAGGATTCCAACCCCATGGTTAACTCAAGATATGGGGACGGACGATCCGACCGCCCGCTTGACCGCCACCGCGAGCTGCTTGAGCGAGAACGGTTTCGGCAGGAACGCGACGCCGTCGGCCCCGACGATTCGCTGTCGCAGGGCGTCTTCCGAGTAGCCCGAGATACAGACCACCGGCAGGCCCGGGCGGGTCTCCCGGACCTTGCGGAACAACGTCGGCCCGTCGATTCCCGGCATCACCACGTCGGTGATCAGCAGGTCGAGGTCCGGCGCCTCGCGTTCCAGCAGCTCGAGGGCCGCCTCGCCGGAGCGCGCCTCGATCACGTGGTAGCCCTTGCTGCGCAGCGCCCGGGCCGCGAACAGCCGGACCGGATCCTCGTCCT
This sequence comes from Thalassobaculum sp., assembly GCF_040219615.1. GTDB lineage: Bacteria > Pseudomonadota > Alphaproteobacteria > Thalassobaculales > Thalassobaculaceae > Thalassobaculum_A. The sequence continues at coordinate 75,833 of NZ_JAVJSE010000008.1, read as the reverse complement.
CGACCAGCATCACGGTACCGGTTCCCGACAGGTCGGAATCGAACCGGGCTTCGCCCGACTCGGCGGCAGCGGCGATCTCGCCGGACCAGGCCGGCAGGTAGATCGAGAAGGTCGTGCCGGCGCCGACGGTGCTGTCGACGAACAGGTGGCCGCCGAACTGCTTCACGATGCCGAACGCGGTCGACAGGCCGAGCCCGGTTCCCTGTCCGACCTCCTTGGTGGTGAAGAACGGCTCGAAGATCCGGGCCAGATTCTCCTCCGGGATGCCGGTGCCGGCGTCGACCACGTCGATCAGGACGTACTCGCCCGGCGGCATCGCCTCCTCGCCCTGGCGCAGCGGCTTGACCGTCGCGACCAGGGAGGTCTGCATCCGGATCACCCCGCCGGTCGGCATGGCGTCGCGGGCATTCACCACCAGGTTGATGATCACCTGCTCGAGCTGGCCGACGTCGGCCTTGACCGGCTTCAGGTCGCGGCCGTGCACCAGCTCCAGGGTGACGGTCTCGCCGATCAGCCGGCGCAGCAGATGCGAAAGGTCAGCCAGCGTCTCGGTGATGTCGATCACCCGCGGGATCAGGGTCTGCTGGCGCGAGAACGCCAGCAGCTGCCGCACCAGGTTGGCCGCCCGGTTGGCGTTCTGCTTGATCTGCATGACGTCGGCGAAGGACTGGTCGCCGGGACGGTGGCGCTGCAGCAGCAGGTCGCAGAACCCGGTCATCGCGGTCAGCAGGTTGTTGAAGTCGTGGGCCACCCCACCGGCCAGCTGGCCGACCGCCTGCATCTTCTGCGACTGCACGAACTGCGTCTCGAGGATGCGGCGCTGGGTGATGTCGATCGCATACACGATCGCCCCGGGCCCGGCCATCCCCGCCTGCCCGCCGTCACCCTGGCGACGCACGAACAGCGAGACATAGGCCTCGGCCTCGGCCCCGAGCCCGGCCTCGACCTGCTCGTCCGCGGCGGTCGACTGCAGCGCGGCGGCGACCCGGTCGCGGTCGACCGGGCTGATGCAGTCGAGAAAGGCCGTCCCGGCCAGGGCATCGGCCCGGTCGAATCCCGCAAGCCGCCCGAAATAACGGTTGTGGCCGGTCACCCGGCCGTCCCGGTCGAGCTGGACGACGCCGACCGGCGCATCGCGCATCACCGACGCGATCCGCGCCTCCGAACCGGTCGCCGCGCTACCGTTGCCGGTTCCCGGCAGCTGCCGCAGGCTGACCCGGAAGCCTTCCTCCCCCAGTTCGAAGGTCGGGAGGACGGTCGGGTGCTCGCCGGCGATCGCCTCGCCCTCGATCGGCCGGCCGGTCGCCTCGGGCGCTGCCCGTATACGCAGGGCCTGCAGGCGCAGGCGGGCCAGCGCCCGGCCGCCGCCGGTCTCGGCCTCGTCCCCTAGCCAGTCCCGCAGCGGCCCGGAGAACGAGGCCAGCCTGCCGTCCTGGTCGAGATCGATCCGCACCGCCGTCGCGCCGTCGGACGCCGGCGCGGCCGCACCCGCGACCGCCGGTTCCGAACCGGGCGTGTCCGCGCGGCGCGGCGCCGGGACCGGACCGGACCGGCCGCGGTACCACCAGGCGAGGCCGCCGCCGACGACCGCGCCCAGGGCGGCCGTCGCAGCCGATGCGACGAGATCCATCACGCCCCGATCACCCGGTCATCTTCCGGCCCTTGAGCCGATACACGTAGGAGATCACCTGGGCGACGGCCTTGTAGTGGGTCTCCGGGATCTGCTGGTCGATCTCGACCGCGGCGAACAGCGCACGGGCCAGAGGCGGGTTCTCGACGATCGGCACCTTGTGCTCGTTGGCGACCTCGCGGATGCGCAGCGCCACCGCGTCCGCCCCCTTGGCGACCAGGGTCGGCGCCGCCATGGTCTCGGTGTCGTATTTCAGGGCGACCGCGAAGTGGGTCGGGTTGGTCACCACCACGTCGGCCTGCGGCACCGCCGACATCATCCGGCGCCGGGCCCGGTCCATGCGGATCTGCCGGAGCCGCGCCTTGACCTGGGGATCGCCGTCGGACTGCTTGTGCTCGTCGCGGATCTCCTGCCGCGACATCCGCATCTGCTTCATGAACTCGTAGCGCTGGTAGACGAAGTCGGCGACCGCCACCACGAACATGAAGCCCAGCACGCCGATCATCAGCTTGATCACCAGGGTCTGGATCTCGGCCAGGACATCGATCAGGTCCATGTCCAGCAGCTGCTCGGCGCGATCCAGCTCCGGCGACACCAGCATGTAGGCGATCGCCCCGACGATCGACATCTTCACGATGCCCTTGAGGAACTCGACCACCGACTTCAGCGAGAACATCCGCTTCAGGCCGGAGATCGGCGACAGCTTCTCGAGCTTCGGCGTGATCGGCTCGGTCGTGAACAGCAGGCCCGACTGGCCGATACTCGCCAGCAGCGCGAGCACCATGAACAGCCCGAAAGCCGGCGACAGCGCGAGCAGCGCGTCGAGCGTCAGGTCGAACATGATCTCGCCGGCACTGCCGGCGTCGAGGTGAACCAGCGCCGCCTGATGGAACACCCGCGCCATCGAGGTGTGGAGCTGAAACGCGATGAACGGGGCGAGCAGGGCCACCATGAAGGTCATGCCGAGCAGCGTCGCGAAGTTGGAGACCTCCTTGCTCTGCGCGATCTGGCCCTTCTTGCGGGCGTCGGCGAGCTTCTTGGAAGTCGGCTCTTCGGTCTTTTGGGAGTCGTCCTGCGCGTCCGACATCGCCCGCTTCGCTCAGTTGGGGATCAGGTAGGTGGCCGCCGTATCCGCATAGTACGTCAGAAACGCCGACATCAATGCGCCCAGAATGGTCGCGAGCACCAGCATGCCCATGTAGATCTGCACCGGCAGGCCGATGAAGAAGATCTGCAGCTGCGGCATCAGCCGGGACATCACGCCGAGGCACACGAAGAACAGCAGGCTGAAGACGTAAAACGGGGCCGACAGCTGGATCGCGACCTTGAAGCTGCCGGCCGACAGCTCGGTGATCGCCTCGGACAGGTCCGCGAACATCAGCTCGCGGCCCGCCGGGAACGTCCCGTAGCTCTCGACCACCGCCCGGATGATCATGTGGTGAAGGTCGGTGATGAACAGCAGCAGGATCCCCAGCATCGTGAGGATCAGGCCGATGACGGTCCCCTGCTCGGTGAGCGACGGGTTGAAGATGTTCGCGGCGGCCAGGCCGGCGGAGAACGAGATCACCCGGCCGGCGGTGTCCAGGGTCAGCAGCAGCAGCCGGGACACCAGGCCGAAGTAGATGCCGATCAGCACCTCGCCGGCGATCAGGGTCAGCAGCTCGGCGGCGTTCCCGGGTTCCGGCGGCAGCTGCGGCGCGATCGCCGGTGCCACCGCCAGGGCGAGCAGGCCGGAGAACAGCAGCCGCACGCGGATCGGCACGAACGTCTCGCCGATCCCTGGGATCATCAGCATCGCCGAGCCGGTGCGCGCGAACACCAGCAGGATCTGGAACACCTGGAGCGGCAGATACTGCTCGAGGTTCACGCGCGCTCCCCACTCGCTCGGCCGGCCGCCGCCGACCGGCGGTCCGGACGGCCGGACGCGGCGTCGCCGGTCACGGCAGACCGATGATCTTGTCGGCGATACTCTCGAAGAAGGTGCTGATCTGGGCCAGCATGAACGGCAGCAGCAGCAGCAGCGACGCGAACACCACCGCGATCTTCGGCACGAACACCAGGGTCATTTCCTGCAGCTGGGTCAGCGCCTGGAACAGCGCGATGATCAGCCCGATGACCAGTGCCACCCCCATGATCGGGCCGGCCATGGCCAGCAGCGTCAGGATCGACTCCCGGGCGATCGAGAGCGCGTCTTCCTCGGTCACGGTCGGCCTCCGGTTGGTCCAGCACCCGTATTCACCCGGCAGGAACTGCCGGGTGGGCAAGAACTGCCCGACCGATCGACGCGCTGCGCCGGATCAGATCGGCATGCGCAGAATCTCCTGGTAGGCCTGGACAAGTTTGTCCCTCAGGGTGGTCACGGTCTGCAGCGTCACCTCGGCGTCGTTCACCGCGGCCACGACGTCGTTGAGGTCGGCCTTGCCGGCGATGCCCGCCTTCGACATGTCCTCGCCACGATGCATCGTGCCGACGGCCTCGACGGCCGCGTCCTGCACATAGGCCGCGAAATCCTTGGCGCCCGTGACGGTACCTGGGTTGCCGGTGTTGGCGGTGCCCGGAACGGGGGGCATCATATCGCCGATTCGTGCGACCATGCTGCATTCTCCTCGACGTCAATCTAGCAAATCGGGGGCGTCGCCGGAAGCCGGGCGCCGGGCGCCCGCGCTCGCGCTGTCAGTTGCGGATCAGGTCGATGGTGCGCTGGATCAGCGACTTCGACGACTCGATGACGCTCATGTTCGCCTCGTAGCTGCGCTCGGCCTCGCGCAGGTCCGTCAGCTCGATGAGCGAGTTGACGTTCGGCATCTTCACGTAGCCGTCGTCGTCGGCCATCGGATGGGTCGGCTCGTACACCAGATTGAAGTTGCTCTGGTCTCGACCGATCTTCGACACCTTCACCAGGTCGGCATTCATGCCCCGGTCCAGGACGTTGTCGAAGGTGATGGTCTTGCGGCGGTACGGATCGTCGCCGGCCTTGCTGCCGACCGATTCCGCGTTGGCCACGTTCTCCGCCAGAACCCGCAGCCGGGTGCCCTGGGCGCGCATGCCGGAGGCGGAGATCTTGATCGAATTGACGAGATCCATGGCGGGACTCTCCTGTTACGTCGGCGGCGTCAGCCCTGACCCTGGGTACCCAGGGCCATGCGGAGCATCTTCAGGTTCTTCTGGTAGATGTTCGTGGCCAGCTGGTACTGCATCTGGTTGTCGGAGAGCTTCATGAGCTGCTCTTCCATCACCACCGAGTTGCCGTCCGGGTTGACCTCGTAGACATCCTTCAACCGCACCTTCTCGACCCGGTGGTCGGGCGGGGTGACGGTGCCGTTCAGGTGCTCGCCCGAGGTCGCCGCCATTCGCACCGGCGACAGTTTCCGAAGCTCGTGGTTGAACTTCAGGGCCTCGAGCTCCTTGGAGCGGTATCCCGGGGTGTTGGCGTTGGCGATGTTCTGCGCCAGGACCGCCTGGCGCTGGCCGAGCCAGCCCATCTTCTGCCGGGCCATCTTGAACAGCGACATGTTCGAGAGATCCATCACCCTACCCCGTCGTTTGAAAAGCAATTTATCTAAAATTGCTTCTTTTGTCGAACCGGCCGTGGCACCGTGCGGCTCCAGCGGCCTCGCAGAACCAAAAGCAATGACCGTGCCAACCGCTCCTGCCAGCGACCGTGCCAAGCTTTGCGCCACGCGATATAGTCGGACAGGATCGGAGCCGACGATGACCAACCGCCCCACCCGACCTTCGCCTGCCCGACCTTCCGCTGCCCGGGAACGGCCCCCTGCGCGCGACCGGCACGACCGCGACCGCAAGGTGGCGATCGCGCTCAGCCACGACATCGGTTCCGACCATGCCCCGACGGTGGTCGCCAAGGGCTATGGCGAGGTCGCCGAGCAGATCCTGCGCCTGGCCTTCGACAACGACATCAAGGTCCGGACCGACCCGGATCTCGCGCAGATCCTCGAGGTGGTCGAGGTCGACTGCGAAATTCCACTCCAGGCGTTCGCCGCCGTCGCCGAGATCCTCACCTACGTCTACCGGATGAACGGCGCGCTGCCGACCCCGGACCGGACCGCCGGCGAGGACATGCCGTGACCGGCGCCCGGGACGGAACGGACCGCGCCGCCCTGGCGGCCGAGGTCGCCGAGCTGCAGGCGGCGATCCATCGGCTCGGCACCCCCGACGGCGCCGCCGATCCGGCGACGCGGGTCGAGCTCGAGCAGCGCGTGGTCCGGCTGTGCACCGCCGCCCAGTCGCTTCCCGGCGCCGAGGCGCGGGCCCTGTCCGAACCGCTCGCCGGGCTGATCGCCGCCCTCGACCAGGCCGCCGAGCGACTTCGGGCCACCGTCGGTACGGGCGATTCGCCGCCGGATGCCGGCACCGCACGACGGGCCGCCGCCGCCTACGGCAGCGCCGCGGCTCGACGCCGTCGGGGTTTCTGAGACGCGGAGCCCTCAGGCTTGGCAGGGTGCCGCGGGAGGCGGACAATCGGTCGATGGATCTCGGTGACTATCTCCGTACCGTTTTCGCCCTGCTGTTCGTCCTGGGCCTGATCGGACTGCTGTACGTGCTGGCCCGGCAGTACGGCGCCCAGCGCCTGGGCCTCGGCCGTTCCGGTCCGGGCGGCAGGCTGGCGGTCGTCGAGGCCCGGTCGCTCGGTGCCCGCCATCGCCTGGTCCTGGTGCGCCGTGACGATGTCGAGCACCTGCTGCTGATCGGCCCGGACCGGGACGTGGTGGTCGAGGCCGGAATCCCGGCCAAGGCCTCGTTCGACGCGGCGCTGACCGCCACCGACCCTGGAGCCGCCCCGTGACGTTCCGGCTGCTGTCGACCGCCCGCGCAGGCCTCGCCCGGCTCGGCTCCGCCCGGCTGGTCCTGGCCGTGGCCATCGCGCTCGGCGGCCTGGCCGTGGCCGGCGCGTTGTGGAGCGGACCGGCGACCGCGCAGTCACTCACCCTGGATCTGGGCGAAGCCGGCGGATCGACCACCGCCCGGCTGATCCAGCTGGTCATGCTGATCACCATCCTGTCGCTGGCGCCGGGCCTGCTGGTGATGGTGACGTCGTTCACCCGGATCGTGGTGGTGCTGTCGCTCCTGCGGACCGCGCTCGGCACCCAGCAGTCTCCGCCAAACATCGTGGTGATCAGCCTGGCGTTGTTCCTCACCGGCTTCATCATGACCCCGACCCTGAAGGAGGCCTGGACCAACGGCATCGAGCCGCTGATCCAGGAGCGCATCGACGAGTTCGAGGCGTTCGAGGCGGTCGCCCAGCCGTTCCGGGGCTTCATGCTTCGCACGGTGCGCGACAAGGACCTGCGGCTGTTCGAGGACATGGCCCAGGTCGGTCCGGCGGAGAGCGGGCTGAACGCGCCGCTGCACGTGCTGATTCCGGCCTTCATGATCAGCGAGCTGCGGCGCGCCTTCGAGATTGGCTTCCTGCTCTACCTGCCGTTCGTGATCATCGACATGGTGATCGCCTCGGTCCTCATGTCGATGGGCATGATGATGGTGCCGCCGGCGGTGATCTCGCTGCCGTTCAAGCTGGTGTTCTTCGTGCTGGTCGACGGCTGGTACATGGTCGCCGGCAGCCTGGTGCGCAGCTTCGGGGTCGGGCCTTAGGGAAGGTCGTGCCTCAAATGACCTGAGGCTGAATCGCCGATCGAGCCGCTTCGACGGCTGGGATCGGGTTCCCGGAGAAGCCGTCGCCGTTCCGGTCAGTTGGTCGCGCTCAGCGTGCCTTCCTTGAGCTTGTCGCGATAGCTCGACAGGAACGCCTGGAAGCGGCCGATCTCCTCGAACCGCTCGGTCAGCTTCATGAAGTCGTCCGGCTGACCGCTGGTGTTGTTGGTGATCAGGCGGAAGGCCTCGCGGTACGGCGTGTTGTCCATCTGGTTGGCGTAGAGCTGGCGCAGGCGGTTCAGGCCTTCGCCGTTGTCGCTCAGCGACAGCGACACCGCCCAATTCAGGATGAACTGCGCGGCGTCGGGCTTGATCCGCGATCCGTCCAGCCCGGCATTGCCGACCAGCCGGCGGAACACCTTGGCCGCCTCGACCCAGTTCTGGCTGCGCCAGTAGATGTCGGACAGCAGCAGGTCGGCCTCGCGCGACTTGTCGCCTTCCAGCAGCTTCAGCGCGCCCTGGGCGTCGCCCAGCTCGAAGATCGCGCGGGCCCGCAGGCGGCGGCGCTCCTGCGCCAGCGGATCACTGAGGCCGGGAGCCACGCTCTCGTCCAGCGCCTTGATGGCGGAATCCGGCTGCCGGTCGAGCAGATGGATCACCGCGAGCCGCGCCCCGACCCGGGCCTTCTCCACCCCTTGCAGCCGGAACTTGACCTGACGGTCCAGCAGGCGCGCCGCGCGGTCCAGCAGGTCGACGCGCACCAGCCGGTCCGCGAGGCCCTCGATGATCTTGTCGCCGGCCTGACCGACCGGGGTCAGTTCGCGGAACGCGTCGTACAACCCCAGTGCCTGCAACGGCGTCATGCCCTCCACCGCGCCGCGGGTGAAGATGTCGCTGAACGCCTTCGTCAGCTCCTGCGCCGCTTCCTTGGTCTCGAGATTGTTCGGGAAGAAGGTCACCGCCTGGCGCAACGCGTCCAGGCCGGCCTCGTAGTCGTTCTCGCCGAGCCGGAGCTGGCCGAGTTCGCGCAGCAGCTCGAACTCCAGGCGGTCGCCGCGCCACGCATAGCGCAACTGGTCGAGGCGGTCCGCCGCCTCCTTGGGCGAGATCCGCCCTTCCTCGAGGTCGAACTCGATCAACGCCCGTTCCGAGCGGACCCGCGCCCAGCGGTCCTCGCCGTCCGCCAGCCGTCGCCAGATCTCCAGCGCCGTCTCCACGTCCCCGGAGGCCTGCAGCACGCGCGCCCGCAGGAAGTCGAGACGGGCCTTCTCGCCGGCCGTCGGCGCCCCCTCGGCGACCACGTCGAGGAACGACCCGGCGCCCCGGAAGTCGCCGGCCCGGATCGCCGCCTCGGCCGCCAGCAGCGCCAGCTCGGTGGTGTAGTTGCGGGGATAGCCGCCGGGGATCTCGCCGGCCCGGGCGAAATGCTCGACCGCCTCGTTCCACTTGCCCTGGGCCGCCGTCGCCACCCCGCGCCATAGCTCGGCCTCGGAATAGCCGTTCAGGGCCGGGTCGGACAGGCTTGCCTCGGCCTCCTCGTAGCGCCCCAGCATGAAGTCCGCGGCACCGCGCAGCGCCTTGACGTCCGGGCGCTTGGCCAGATCCTCGTCGGACTGCTCGATGGTGCGGAGCAGGCCGATCGCCTCGGCGGCGAGGCCCCGGGCAAAATAGAACTGCGCAAGTTCCAGTCGCGGCCCGCTACGCGAAATGCTGGTCGCCTCCGAGATCCGGAGCTGCAGAGCCTGGCGCCGGTCGAGGAATTCGGCCTCGCTGCCCAGGCGCCAGTTGCTCATGTCGAAGATCCGGCCCGGCGGAAGTCCGGCCGGAAGGCCGTCGAAGCGACGCCCCGAGAAGGCATCGTCGCCGGCGTGCTGCGTCGGTCCCGACAGCAGCAGGCCGCCGTCGACCGTCACCGCGACCCCATCGGGCAGGACCCGCACCTCGACCTCGTCCAGTCGCGGCCGCACCACCACGCCCTGCACCGAGGCCAGGATCGACAGCTCCGGGTAGGTTCGCTCGCCGTCGATGCCGCGCGACAGCGGCGTGATCGGGACCATGAACAGACCGTCGCCGACCTCCGGATCCCGCACCACGATCGGTCGGCCGATGCCCTCGACCGGCACGAACAGGCGCGGCCCCTGCGGGCTGACCATCTGGGCGTCGACCCGCAGCGGCACGTCCGGACGGGACGCCTGCGGCTGCAGGTCGAGCACCCAGGCGTTGCCGTCGCGCCAGACCCGCGGATTCACGCCCTCGACCACGGGTATCCGCAGGGCCGATCCGGGATCCACCGGGATCTGCTGCGGCTGGCCGACGATCTGATTGCCGCCGGCGGCGATGCCCGACAGATCGAAGGTCACCTCCCGGTCGAACGCCGCCCAGATATGCCCGGCGCGCGCGAAGATCACCGCCGCGACCGGCTCGGGCCACTCGAACCGCATCGACAACGTGTCGTTGGCGGTCGTGCTCGTGATCCTGAGCGGCGGCCCGCTGATACTGCCGGGACTGGAATTCGCGAAGGTCACCCCGCCGCCACGCGGCTGCGGCTCGGAGACGCCGGCCGGCACGGTCATGGCCGTGCCCGTCCCGACCCCACCGGCAGGCGGCAGCCCGGCCGGGGCTTCGGCCAGCGGCGGCGTCGGCGCCGCTCGCGGCGGCGGAGCCGCGTCGGATCCTGGTGACGCCGATGCCGGGGCGGTCGGCGGCGTTCCGGCAGCACGAGCCGGCGGCACGCCGGTCCCCGGTGCTGCCGCCGTCGGTGCTGCCGCCGTGGGGGCCGATGCCTGGGGTACCGTCGCCGGGGGCGTCGCCGGAGCGGGGGCGGCGGCCGGCGGCGGCGCGGCGGCCGGGGCCGCAGCCACCCTTCCCTTGCCGTCACGCCGGATGTCGAGCACCACCTTCGAACCGGAACGGAAGGCGTCGACCGAGCGGCCCGGCGGGACCGGGACCGTCACGACAACCGCGTCGCCCGAGGTCTGGGACGCAAACCCGCGCAGTGGCTCCGGCAGATCCCGACGGACCCCCGCATCGTCGATCCGGGCCGGGCGGTCGAACCGGATCCGGGCTTCGCCATCGGCCGTCTGCGCCTGGAACTCGACCGGCTGCGGCCAGTCGAACACGATGCGGTCATAGTCCGGATGGCGCCCGATCCGAATCCCGAGCGACGGCGCCTGGGCATCGGCCGCCGGCGCGGCGGGCGGTGCCGGGACCGAAGCAGCGGGGGCCGAAGCAGCGGGGGCCGAAGCAGCGGGAGCCGAAGCCGCGGGCGGTGCAGCCGGCGGCGCGGATGCCACCGGTGCCGGTGCCGGATCGGTGCCGCGCGCCATCAGGTCGACGATCACCTGGTTGCCGCTCCGGTCGGTGCGCATCCGGTGGTTGCCGGTCAGCTCGACCACCACGCTGCGGCCGTCGCTGCCGATCCGGGCGCCACGCACGAACTGGCCGAGCCCCGCCGCCGCCTCGGCGACCGGTCCCTCGATCGGCCGGGAGAACCGGATGACCAGCGCGTCGCCGAACCGCTCGGCCGAGTACTGGACCGGCCCCGGCCACGCGAATATCAGGCGGTCGAAACCGTTCTCCGCGGCCCCGAGCACGCCGACCGGGTCGGCAGCGGCCGGTCTGGTCGACGCCATCGCGGCCACCAGCAGAGCCGCCAGGACCACACGAAGCGCCGTCGTCATGGCCCACGCTCCGGCAGCACCACGACCTCGACCCGCCGGGCCAGCGCGTAGCGCCGATCCATCGGGGCGGTCGGCTCGACGGCATAGAACCGGCTGTCGCCCATGCCGGCGGCGAGCGGCATGCGTTGCAGCCCGGCCTCCACCAGGGCCACCGCCACGGCGTCGGCACGGGCCAGGGACAGCGCGCGGTTCGAGCCGAGCGGCCCGCCGCCCGCCATCGGCCGCGGATCGGCATGGCCGACTACTTCGATGCGGTTGGGCAGGGTCGTCAGTGCGGTGGCGAGCTCGGCGACCGACATCCCGGCCGCGGGGGTCAGGCTCGCCTGACCGGTCTCGAACAGCAGATCCGACGGCAGGCCGATAACCAGCCGGTCGCCGGACCGCTCGATCCGGGCTGACCGCAGCACCGGATCGCGCGCCAGCTTGGCCGCCAGCAGGGGCTCCAGGTAGCTCAGCCGGAACCCGGGCCCGCGCCGCTCGGTCTCGACCCCCAGAGGCTGCGGCGGCGCCGACTCCTCGACGGTGGTGACGGTCTTGCCGAGCGCGACGGAGATCGACGCGGCGGTCGCGTCGAAGCTGGGGGAGTCGATCGTGGTCATCGCGAAGCGCATGACGAAGAATGCCAGCATCAGCGACACCAAATCGACAAGCGTGACGAGCCAGCTCGGCCCGCCGCCGTATTTCCGGCCGGCTCGCCGGCCCAGCTTGCGCTCATGCGCCGTCACGTTCGAGCGAACATTCGACAGCGTCACCGCGCGACCTCCCCGCCCGGGCGGGTCCGGAACACGAACCTCACCGTGTCGGTCTGCCCCGGCTCCAGGCCGGCGGCGATCAGCGCCGGATCGATGCCCAGCCGGGCGAACCCCTCGGCCAGGTCGGCAACCGAGCCGGCGCGCGCCAGGCGTCCGGCGCCACGCTCGGCGGCCGGCATCGAGAACAGGATGTCGAGTTCCATCACCGAGCCGGCCGGTGGCGAGGCCAGCAACGGCGCCAGTTGCCGGGCCAGCTGCTCGCCGACCGGGGTCAGTCCGCCGGCCCCCGGTGCGTAGACCCGTGCCACCGGCGCCGACACGTAGATCGGGTTGCCGTCCGGCTCCACGGTGACACGGGCGACCGGCAGGGTCTGCTGGAAGATCGCGCCGATGCGCGCCCGGGTCGACTCGCCGATCGCCTGGCCAGGGTCGGCCTCCAGGATGCTGTCGCCGAAACGCGACTGCAGCGCCGCGGTGAACGACCGCTGGACGCTTTCGAGCACGCGATCGCTCCGCCCCGGCTCGATGGTCGAAAGCGCGTTCAGGAGGATGAAAAATGCCAGCAGGAGCAGGAACAGGCTGAGGAACAGCGGCTGGCTGGCCCCCTTGTCGGGCTCCCGAGGCGTTTGCCGGGACAAGGACATGCGCGCCTAGTCGAGTTTGTCGAACAGCGCATCGACCTCCGTCTGGGTTCTGGCTGCACCGGGCAATTGGGGACCGTTGAGCAACCCGCTTTCCGAAGCCGACCCGCGATCCTGTTTTTCCCCTACTTTCGCGGATTTGTCACGTTTTCTTTCGGGGCTGCCTTCATTCCGGGTGCCGTCCGCTTCGAGGCGGTCGACGGCGACCCGGACCGCGGTCAGGCGCTGGCCGGCGATGTCGCGGACGCTTGAGGCCTCCAGGATCTCCGTGACCGCGGCATTGATGCCGGCGGTGAGATCGGGTGCCATCGCCTCGGTCGCGGTCATGACCCGCTCGACGGCGTCGATGATCCTGTCGAAAGCTTCCTGAAGCTCGCGGTCGATGGATTCGATTTCAGCGCGGGCACGCCCGGAAGCGCTGGCGGTCTCGACCGTCATGCCTCCGCTCCCGCCTGGCCGTCCCTAGAACTCGCCCAGGACGGCGGTCATCTTGGTCTTGAGCGTCGCGGCGTTGAACGGCTTGACGATGTAGTTGTTGACCCCGGCCTTCTTGGCCGCGATCACGTTCTCGGTCTTGCTTTCCGCGGTCACCATGATGAACGGGGTACCGCGCAGCTTCTCGTCGGCCCGTACTTCCTTCAGAAGCTGGAGACCGGTCATCGGCTCCATGTTCCAGTCCGAGATGACCAGACCGAAAGTGTCGCGCCGCAGCTTCTGCAGCGCTGTAGCCCCGTCGGAAGCCTCGTCGACGTTGTTGAAGCCGATCTGGCGCAGCAGATTGCGGATAATCCGCAGCATCGTCTTGTAGTCGTCGACGATGAGCACCGCCATGTTCTTATCGACCGCCATATGCCTAGTCCTCCAATCGAACCTTTCGCCCTGGGGGTACCCCTCGCCGGTTCGTCCCCGTCAAGACGCTATGCGATAGCAGTTAATCGGTCGTAAACGCCGCAGGCCCGTCAGTTCATGTCCGGCATCTTCTTGCGCTCGGCGATCCGCATGGTGATCTCCTTGGCCCTCACCGGGTCCATGTCGGCGAGTACCGGCGCGGTCTTCGATGCCTTCATCCGCTCGAAGACCTCAAGAAGCACGTCCATGTCAAGCTCGTTGAAGATTCGGGCCGCGTCCTTCGGCTTCATGGTCTCGTAGATCTTCACCAGGCCGGCGATCTGCTGCTCCTCCTGCGCGTCGTATTTCTTGATGAGCTCCTCGATCTCCGCCTTGACCGCCTTGAGCTCCTCGATCTTGCTTTCGATCCGATGCTCGGCCGCGGTCAGCAGGCCTTCGCGCTGTTCGATCGCCCGCTCGCGCGCATCGAGCTCCTTGCGGCGCTCCGACAGGCTCTGCAGCAGCTCGATCTGCGACTTGCCGAGCGCGAACGGGTCGACCTTTGCGTCGCCCGACGCGGCCGGTTTGTCGTCGGCCGCCGCTACCTGAAGCGTCCCGATCTTTCCATCGCCGGCGGCCACCGCCGGGCTGCCGACCGAGACCGCCATGTCGAGGGTGAACATCGACGGCACTTCGGCGCGGCGTTCCCAGACAGCGCCGACCTTGACCGACAGGACGAGGGCCGCCGCCAGCGCGGTCAACGGCAGCAGCCGGGGACCGAAGCCGCGGCGACGCGGCGACGGAACCTTGCCCGCGGACCGTCCGGCGGCTGCCTTGCCGCCCTTCGCCAGGCGGGCGGCGTTCGGCGTGGCGGCGGCCGCGGCCGCCACCGCCGGGTTCGTCAGGCCCGGCTTTGCGGGACGGCCGGCACCGGCCGGAACAGCCCGGGCCGGGGCCGGCGTCGAATCGTCGGGCTTGGGCGCGCGGCGCCCTCGACGGTCGTAGGTCATGGTCAGCGCACGTTCCTCAGGGCGTTCATCAGATCACGCTCGGCCTGCGACCGAACGTCGTCGGACTCGTTCTCCGGCGCTGCGGCCGACGGGTGTCCGGCCGACGGCCTCGGCTGCCGGCTCGCCGGCCGCGGGCGTCCGGCCGTCCCCGGGGCGGCCGGCGACGGGGCGGCCGGCGACGGGGCGGCCGTCGCCTCGCCGGCACTCGACATCCCACCGGCCAGCCGGTCGCCGGCGGCGTCGGCGCGTTGCACCAGATAGGTCAGCTCATCGCGCAGCGCCTGGGCGCGGGCAACCGGCTCGTCCAGCGTGACCTTGGCCTGCTCGGCCGCCTGCCGGATGCCCTTGAGGCTCGCCTCGGCCCGCCGGGTCGCCTCGTTCATGCGCTCGACGACCGCGTCGACCGCGTCGCGGTCGGCGCGGAGCGATGCCAGGCGCCGCTGCAGCAGCACGACGTAGACCACGGTCGGCAGCAGCAACACGATCAGCAGGAGATTGAGCCCCAGGTCGAGATTCATCCGGCGACCTTTCCTGTCCCGGCCTGCCCGACCTCGACGCGCTTCACCCTGGCTGGCCTCGTCACATCGCGCCTCGTCACATCTTGCGCAGTCGGTTGCTGATCCGCACCGCGATGTTGCCGCTCTTGCGCCCCATCTTGCCGCTGAACAGCGAGACGTTGCCGCAACGCATGTCGATGGTCGAGGTCGGGATGGCGTTAAGCAGAATCCGGCTGCCCGGCTTCAGGTTCAGCACGTCGTTCAGCGACATCACGATCTCGTCCAGCACCGCGTCGAGCTCGACCTCGGTGTTCCACAACTCGTTGGCCAGGTGGGTCTCCCAGATCGAGTCGCGGCCGAACTTCTCGCCCATGAACATCTGCAGCAGCAGTTCGCGCACCGGCTCCAGCGTGGCGTAGGGCAGCATCAGCTCGAGCCGGCCGCCACGGTCCTCCATGTCGATCCGCAGCCGCGCCAGCACCGCCGCGTTGGCCGGCCGGGCGATGGTCGCGAAACGCGGGTTGGTCTCCAGCCGGTCGAACCGGAAGGTGACCGGGCTCAACGGGTCGAAGGCGGCCGACAGGTCGCTCAGCACCACGTTGACCATGCGCTCCACCAGGTTGCGCTCGATCGTGGTGTAGGGCCGGCCCTCGATCCGCATCGCCGCGGTGCCGCGGCGGCCGCCGAGCAGCACGTCCACGATCGAGTAGATCAGCGCGGAGTCGACGACCAGCAGGCCGAAGTTGTCCCATTCCTCGGCCTTGAAGACCGACAGCATGGCGGGCAGCGGGATCGAGTTCAGGTAGTCGCCGAACCGGATCGAGGTGATGTTGTCGAGCGAGACCTCGACGTTGTCGGACGTGAAGTTGCGCAGGCTGGTCGACATCATGCGCACGAGGCGGTCGAACACCACCTCCAGCATCGGAAGGCGTTCGTAGGAGACCAGCGCCGAGTTGACGATCGCATGGATGCCGGAGGTGTCGGAATCGCCGGCGCCGGCCTCGTCGAAGCCCAGCAGGCTGTCGATCTCGTCCTGATTGAGGACCCGTGCGGAACCGACGTCCTCACCGTCGTCGTCCCCCATGGACTCCCATTCAGCCGCGAGATCGTCGTTTGTCGCCATCACAGTCGCCTTATTGGACCAGCATTTCCTTGAACAGCACGTCGCGGACCTTGACCGGACGCGCCGCGATGTTCACCCGGCGCAGCAACTCCTCGCGCAGCCGATACATTCCAGCCGAGCCGTTCAGGTCGTCGACCCGAAGCTCGCGCAGATAGACCTGAAAGTTGTCCACAATGCGGGGAAGCACGTCGTTGATCCGATCGACGTCCTGGGGACTCTCGAGTTCCAGGGCGATCTTAATCTTCAGGAAGGTCGACTTCCGGCCGCTGGTGTTCAGGTTGACGATCAGATCCGGCACCTCGAAGAAGAACGCCCGCTGCGACGAGGGCGGCGGCGGCGGTGCCGGTTGTGCCGCGGCTCCCTCTTCGGCCGGCGGCGGCTCCTGGCCGCCGAACAGGCCGAGCATGAACGCCGCGCCGACCCCGCCGCCGATCAGCACCAGCAGCAGGATCGCGCCGAATATGATCAGCCGCTTGCCGCTGATCCGCTTCTTTTCGGGTCCGTCGCCGACACCTTCGATGTCGTCGAGCGCATCTTCGGCCATTCCAGTCTCCGTCCGTCCCGGCCCGTCGGAACCGTGCCGCCGTGCCGGACCTGCCCCTGCAAGGGCGATGCCGACTCGGTGAATCTTACCGGATCGCCCGCCACTTCGAAAGCGCGCCCGCCGAAGCCGTCCCGGCGGCAGGCCCGAGCCCCCTGGATATGGGCCCGCGGCCCGCGGTGCGATACCCCCATTGCCGGTCGCCGGAAACTTCTGCCGGGCAGTCCGTGCCCGGTCGCCGGCCGCGGCGGCCGGTCCCCGCGGAAGCCGCGGCTCCGGAACTGGCACGCCCCCTGCATGGAGGCTTTCCGGAAACACCGGGCGAACCGGCACGAAGCGTCATCGAGGGTACGGAGCGAGTCATGGACAACCCGATCTACATCGCCCTGTCGCGACAGACCGCACTGCGCCGCCAGATGTCGGTGGTCGCCAACAACGTGGCGAACATGAACACCACCGGCTTCAAGCGCGAGATGATGGTCTACCAAGCGTATTCCGAGAAGGTGCCGTTCACCACCAAGATGGACTTCGTGATCGACCAGGGAACCGCCACCGACCACAAGGCAGGCGGCCTGATGGTCACCAACAACACCTTCGACCTCGCGATCAACGGGCCGGGATACTTCCAGGTCGACGACGGCGAGGCCATCCAGTACACGCGCAACGGCACCTTCACGCTCGACGGCAACAACCGGCTGGTGACCCAGCAGGGCTATGTGGTCATGGACCCCCAGGGCAACCCGATCGTGGTGCCGGGCACCGGCAGCGGCCTCACGATCAGCGAGGACGGTTCGATCCAGATGGACGACCAGCAGGTCGGCCGGGTCGCGGTCTACGAGTTCGACGACCAGCGCGCGCTCAAGAAGACCCGCCACAGCATGTTCCAGACGGACCAGACCCCGAACCCGCCGGAGCGGAGCCGGGTCATGCAGGGCATGGTCGAGAGCTCCAACGTAAGCGGTGTGGCGGAGATGACCCAGCTGATCGAAGTCTCGCGCGCCTACGAGTCGGTCAAGAACATCATCGACCGCGAGGACAAGCGCCAGGAAGCGATGATCCAGAAGTTGGCACGCCCCATGCAAGGCTTCTGATTGAGGCTGCTCCACCGCGGAGCATCGGCCGGGGCGCGAACCCGGACACGGATTGGGAATGCGGGCGCGGCGCGCCGGCGAAGGGAGAATACAATGCAGTCCTTGAGCATCGCGACGACCGGCATGGCAGCCCAGCAGCTCAATGTCGAGGTCATCTCCAACAACATCGCGAACATGAACACCACCGGCTACAAGCGCCAGCGGGCGGAGTTCCAGGACCTGCTCTACCAGGACCAGCGCCGGGTCGGCACCAACTCCTCGGACGCCGGCACCATCGTGCCGTCGGGCATCCAGCTCGGCGTCGGCGTGAAGACCGCCGCGACCTACCGGATCAACGAGCAGGGCGCCCTCACCCTGACCGAGAACAACCTGGACGTCGCGATCCGCGGCGCCGGCTACTTCCAGGTCGAGCTGCCGAACGGCGAGACCGCCTACACCCGCGCCGGCTCGTTCCAGACCAGCCAGGACGGCACGATCGTGACGCCGGACGGCTACACCGTGCTGCCCGGCATCACCCTGCCGGCGGCCACGCTGAACGTGACGATCAACGAGTCCGGCCAGGTCTTCGCCCTGATCGACGGACAGGTGCAGGAGCAGAACGTCGGCCAGATCCAGCTCGCGACGTTCCAGAACGCCGCCGGCCTGGAGAACGTCGGCAACAACCTGCTGTTGGAGTCCGAGGCGTCGGGCGCCGCCACCACCGGCGTGCCGGGCGCCAACGGCTTCGGAAAGATCCAGCAGGGCTTCGTGGAAGCCTCGAACGTCGATCCGGTGCAGGAGATCACCAACCTGATCACCGCACAGCGCGCCTACGAGCTGAACTCGAAGGTCATCGAGACCTCCGACCAGCTGATGTCGACGGTCAACAACATCCGCTGACGCCGACTGACGGAGCCGCCTGAGGCCAGGGAGACACCCGATGAACCGCACCGCCCGCACGATCGCCTCCGCCCTGATCGGAGCCGCCATGCTCGGCACAAGCTGCCTGGCCGGTATCGGCCAGGCGGCGGCCGCCGCCGAAGGGATCCCGTTGATCCTGAAGCAGCGGGTGGTGGTCGGCGGCGACGGGGTCCGGCTCTCGGACCTGTTCGCCAACGTGCCGCCCGAGAGCGACGGCCGGATCGCCGACTCCCCCGCTCCCGGCGACCGGATGGTCTTGGGTGCCCGGCAACTTTTTCACTACGCGAAGTCGTTCGGGCTGATCTGGCGTCCCCGCGACGCGAAGGTCTATTCCGAGATCGTCCGCGACGCGGCGCCGGTGCCGCCCGAACTGATCCGGGAGGCGCTGGCGGATGCGCTGGCGCGCGAGCAGCTCGGCGACGACTTCGACATCCAGCTGTTCAACCGCGACGTCCCGCTGCTCGTCGCCACCGGCGAACGCCCGACACTGCAGGTTCGCAACCTGGTGTTCGACCCGCGCTCGCGCCGGTTCGACGCCGCCATCTCGCTGATCGGCGGCGAGTCCTCGCCGGTGATCGTGAACGGTCGCGTCGAACCGATGGTCAGCGTTCCGGTGCTCCGGACCCACGCCATGCCCGGCGACCTGATCCGCCAGGACGACATCCAGTGGCAGCGGGTCGAGGCCCGTCGGGCCGGGCCGAACACGATCAGCCGGCTCGAAGACCTGATCGGCAACACCCCGCGTCGCCCGATCACCGCGGGCCAGGCGATCCGCACGACCGACGTTCTCCCGAACTACGTCATCGCCAAGGGCGACCTCGTCACGATCGTGCTCAAGGCAGGCACGATGACCCTGACGGCCAGTGCAGAGGCGCTCCAGAAGGGTGCCGTCGGCGAGATCATCCGGGTCCGCAACAACCAGAGCCGCAAGGTGCTGGAGACCCGTGTGATCGGCGCCGACACCGTGACCGTGGCCACCGCCCAGATCGCGTCCATCAACTGACTGCACTCGACGCCCCCCGCGCAAAACGCGCATCAGGAGGATCCAGAACATGACCGCCCGTCGCTCGACCGCTCTCCCGCTCCTCGCAGCCCTCGCCGCCGCGACCGCCCTGTCGGGCTGCGGCGCCGTCGACCGGCTCGCCGGCATCGGCCAGGCCCCGGAGATGTCCCGGATCGAGGATCCGACCCGCAGCGCCGGCTACCAGCCGGTCACCCTGCCGATGCCGGCCCCGGTCGTGGCCACGCGCCAGGCCAACTCGCTGTGGCAGGAAGGCAGCCGGGCGTTCTTCAAGGACCAGCGCGCCAGCGACATCGGCGACATCATCACGGTGGTGGTCACGATCGACGACAGCGCCGCGGTCGACAACAGCACTTCGCGCAGCCGGGCCAACACCGACGCCGCCCAGCTCAACGGGCTGTTCGGCTACGAAGGCAGCCTGACCAGCGTGTTCCCGGAGGCGGTGACCGGCGGCAACCTGCTGAACCTCGGCTCCAACACCAGCAATGTCGGGTCCGGCACGGTCGACCGGACCGAGGCCGTCAACCTCCGGGTCGCCGGCGTGATCACGCAGAAATTGCCGAACGGCAACATGGTCGTCTACGGCCGGCAGGAAGTGCGCGTGAACTTCGAGGTTCGCGAGGTCGTGGTCGGCGGCGTGATCCGCGCGGCCGACATCACCTCGTCCAACACCATCAGCTACGACCAGATGGCCGAGGCGCGGATCTCCTACGGCGGCCGCGGTCAGATCACCGACGTGCAGCAGCCGCGCTACGGCAGCCAGGTGCTCGACGTGATCATGCCGTTCTGATCGGAAACGGGTTCGCCGGCCCCCAAATCTCCCGCGTCTCCCCCCGAGAGGGGCCGGAAACGGGAAGGCCGCCCCTAGGGGCGGCCTTCTTCGTATTCAGTCGAAGCTGCCGGGTCGGCAAAATCCGCCGCCCCGGCCCCCCGCTCAATCGTCGCGGTGGGTACGTTCCATCCGCTCGTGCCGCTCCTGCGCCTCAAGGCTCAGAGTGGCGATCGGACGGGCCTCCAGGCGTTTCAGCCCGATCGGCTCGTCGGTCTCCTCGCAATAGCCATAGGTGCCGTCCTCGATTCGCTTGAGAGCGGCGTTGATCTTGCTGATCAGCTTACGCTCCCGGTCCCTGGTCCGGAGTTCGATCGAATGTTCGGTCTCCAGTGAGGCCCGGTCGGCCATATCGGGTTGCTGCAAGTTCTGTTCGGTGAGATTGCTCAGGGTTTCGTTGGCTTCCCGCACCAGCTCGGCCTTCCAGCGGAGCAGCTTCTGCCGGAAATACTCCAACTGCTGCGGGTTCATGAACTCTTCGTCGTCCGACGGCTTATAGTCCGGCGGCAGGGTCACGCTCATCCCCTTCCTCCACGCGGGCTCGACGGCATTCGGCACGGGAGGGACCTGCACCGAACGGGCGCGGAGTGTAGAGAGCATCCAAGACCGCTTCTACGGGATGAAACCCAAGGAGTTCCGCGCCGCGCGACGGGTTACACGCTTCGCTCAAATTTCGCAAGCTCGACCCGTGCCCGGAGCTCGATCTCGTCGAGAATCTCCTTCAGCTGCGGATCGTCGATTGTCTCGCGTTGCTGACGCATCGCGGTCGCAAGCTCTTGCAGGCGGTCGTGCGGGATGGCGCCGATCAGCAGGCCGTGGCGGATGTCCTCGAGCCGGTCGAGCAACAGGTCGGCCCGCTCCCGAGCCCGCCGTCGCCCTCCCTCGCGGTCCCCGACCTCCTGGACGGACAGCACCGAATCGACCGGCTGCACGCCGCTCGGACCGGCCGCCTGGCCGGCCTCGGCGGTCTCGTCCAGCAGCTTCGAGAACTCGGACCCGCCGGTCTTGCCGGATTTTCCGCTCCGGCGGATACCGCCGATCCCGGTACCTTTGGTAGACTCGACCTTCATGGCGATGAGCGACCTCGGTCGGACGGACTTGGGGCTTGAGCGATGCGAACGCGCATCGGTCTCTTATAGCATGCGTCGCTTCCGGATTCGACGCCACCTTGGGAATCCGTCCCGCGCCGCGGCTGGCACGCTTCTCGCATAAGATCCGACGAGACCGGGGCCACCCGGCAACATCGACCGCGGGGACCACGATCATGACGACGGGACGCTGGATGCGAAGACTGGCTACGGCAACGGCCTTTCTGATCGCGCTGGCCTTCGGGGCCGGCACCGCCGGCGCGCAGACCCGGATCAAGGACATCGTCGACTTCGAAGGCGTGCGCGAGAACCTGCTGATCGGATACGGCCTGGTCGTCGGCCTGAACGGCACCGGCGACGACATCGGCAGCGCGATCTTCACCCGAGAGAGCCTGGTCGGCATGCTGGAGCGGCTCGGCGTCAACGCCCGCGACGACGATCTGGAAACCGACAACGTGGCGGCGGTGATGGTAACCGCGATCCTGCCCGCCTTCCCGACCCAGGGCACCCGCATCGACGTTACCGTCTCGGCCATCGGCGACGCCGACAGCCTGCTCGGCGGCCAGTTGCTGGTCACCCCCCTGGTCGGTGCCGACGGCGAGGTGTACGCGGTCGCCCAGGGCCCGGTGGCGGTCAGCGGCTTCTCGGCCCAGGGCGCCGCCGCCAGCGTCACCCGCGGGGTCCCGACCGCCGGACGGATCGCCAACGGCGCCATCGTCGAGCGCGAGATCAACTTCTCGCTGAATCAGATGGAGACCGTGCGGATCGCCCTGCGCAACCCGGACTTCACGACCTCGCGCCGGATCGCCCAGGCGATCAACGCCTTCGTCGGCGGCCCGATCGCCCAGCCGACCGATCCGGGCACCGTGCGCATGCTGGTTCCCGACTCCTACCGCAACAACGCGGTGGCCCTGATCACCGACATCGAGCAGCTGCGCGTCACCCCCGATGCCATCGCCAAGGTCGTCATCGACGAGCAGACCGGGGTGATCGTGATGGGCGAGAACGTCCGCATCAACACCGTGGCGATCGCCCAGGGCAACCTGACGATCCGCATCACCGAGACCCCACAGGTCAGCCAGCCGCAGCCGTTCGCACAGACCGGCGAGACCGTCACGGTTCCGCGCACGCAGATCGAGATCGACGACGACAAGGACAAGAAGCTGACCGTGCTTCCCCGGCAGGTCACGCTGCAGGAACTGGTCAACGGCCTGAACGCCCTCGGCGTCGGACCGCGCGACATGATCTCGATCCTGCAGGCGATCAAGGCGGCCGGGGCCCTGCAGGCCGAACTCGAAGTCCTCTAGGCGGGAGAAGACCGATGACCGAGAACACCTTCGCCTCCCTCCCCGACGTCGGCAATCTGGGCCTGGCCCGCACCGAAGGCCTCGCGCAGCGCCAGAGCGACGCCCTGAAGGCGGCCGCGGCAGCCGGCGACAAGACTGCGGTCCGCCGCAGCGCCGAGAAGTTCGAGGGCCAGTTCCTCTCGCAGATGCTCACGCACATGTTCAAGGGCGTCGACACCGAAGGCATGTTCGGCGGGGGCCAGGCCGAGGGCATGTGGCGCGACTTCTATATCGAGGAAGTCGGCAACGTCATCGCCCGGCGCGGCGGCATCGGCGTCGCCGATGCGATCGAACGCGAACTGCTTCAGCTCCAGGAGGTTTCCGCATGAATCCGCGTGACGTGGTCAAGTTGTTCGTCGAGTCCATGACCCAACTCATGGCGGTCATGCGGCACGAGATCGAACTGGTGAAGGCCCGCGAGTTCGGCCAGCTCGAGGGCGTCCAGCGCCGCAAGCTCCAGCTCGCCAAGACCTACGACGAGCATCAGACCAAGCTCCGCAAGAACCTCTCGGTGCTGGACGCGCTCAGCGCCGAGGAACGCGGCGACCTGCGGAAGCTCTATGCCGCCTTCCGGGAGACCCTGTCCGACAACATGCTGGCGCTGAAGTCGGCCCACGACGCCGCCGACCGCGTCATCAAGATGGTGATCTCCGGAGTCAAGAAGTCGCGCGGCGTCACCGGCCCGGACGTGAATCCGAGCAAGCCGGTGCGCGGATACGCCGCCTACGGCAGCGCCGGCGTCGGCGCGGCGGGGTTCAACCGGACTCTATGACCGCCTCGGCGGGGCGGGTTGGCCGTCAGATGAACAGCCCGTCGAGATAGCGTGCGTTGTCCGGCGCCAGTTCGCGAACCTTCGCGGCCTCGGTCCGGGCGGCGTCGAGGTTCCCCAGGACCCGATGAACCCGGGCCAGCGCATAGTGCCCGTCCACACTCTGGTCGTTGCTCTCGATCGCCCGATCGGCGGTCGCCTTCGCCTGCTCGATGTCGCCCGCCTCGAGCTGCACGAGAGCCAGCCCGCCGAGCAGCGCCGAATCTCCCGGATTGAGAGCGAGCGCGGTGTCGAACGCGGCGCGCGCCTCGTCGAGCCGCCCGAGCTGGGTCAGGACCGAGCCGAGCTTGCCGTGGATGCCGGCGACCTCGGGCGTGACCTCGAGCCCGGTGCGGTAGCATCGCTCGGCATCCTCCAGGGCCCCGAGGACGACGAAGATGTCACCGAGCTGATACATCGCCTCGGTATTCGTCGGATTGAGTTCGACCGCCCGGATCAGCAGATCGGCGGCTTCGTGGGCGGCTCCCCGCTCGTTCGCCAGCACCCCTGCCCATGTCAGGATCCGGTCGTTGTCCGGATCGTATTTCAGGGACGCCGCGAGGGCCTCCGCCGCACCGTCGAGATCGTCGAGGCCACGCAACGCGATCCCGAGATTGAAATACGCCTCGGAATAGGTCGGGTCGATCGCCAGCGCCTTGCGAAACAGCTCGACGGCCCCGGCCAGGTTGTCCTCGCGCAGCAGGACGACGCCCAGATGGTTCGAATAGGCCGGCTTGTCGGGGTCGACCTCCAGGGCCGCGTTCAGGAGTGTCCGCGCACCATCGAGCTCGCCGTGCTGAAGGCACAGGAGGCCGGCGAGATGCAACGCCTGCTCATGCTGCGGATCTTGCTCCAGGATCTTCAGGTAGAGGTCGCGGGCCTGTTCGACCTCGTCGGCCTCCTGATGCTGGATCGCCGCGACCAGCAGGTCGTGAAGCGGATCGCCGGGATTCATCGAACAGGCCTCCGCCAACTCTTGTTAATCACTCGACCGACCCTACCACATATGGGCGGGCCATGTGAATCCGGTTCCCGGCGTGGCAGGAAAGATGGAATCGCTGGGAAACGAGGGTCAAGCGACCAGGTCGACTTGCTCACCGTCCGACGGCGCGCCCGCGCCCGACGCCGCCGCCGAGTTGGCGTCCGGCTGGTCTACGGCGCCCTCGCCCGATCGTGGAAACGGCGCCAGGCCGTCGGTCGCGGCGGCGCCGGGTTCGCCGTCCCCCGCCGCGGATCGCGGTGACAGGACGAACGGCTTTGCGGTGGGATCCTGGCGATAGCGCTCCACCACCGTCTCCGGGGGGAACTGCCGGACCACGTCGCCGGAGCCGCTGTCACGAACCTGGAAGATCACGGTCAGCGACCGCGAATCGAACCGCAGGACAGGGCTGATGTAGAATTCAGTCTCGGACCCGGCTCCTGCCGGCGACGCGGGCGCCGGATCCGGGGCCTCGCCGTCGCGTGCACCAAGCCCCTGAGTGGCCTGGACCGCCGGAAATCGTGTGTCGATCTGCACAACGACCCCCATTCTGGAGATAGAGCTCTACTTCGTAGACTACTCCAACACCAGCCTATGCCGTTTGCCGCGTCACGTCCAGCACAAACGGCCACGCCTGCCCCCGGGGGGCAGCGATGGCCTGGAAGAATCGCGGCCGGAATGGTCGCGAGGCGGATCCCGAGGGCCCGATGCCTATAGGTAGCGGGTCAGGCTCAGGCCGCGAAGCACCGAGGTCGTCTGGAACGACGCCTCGAGCTGTGCCTGCAGGGTCTGGAACGTGCTCACCGCCTCATAGGGGTCGATCTCTTCGATATCCAGGATCTGCGTCTCCAGCAGCGTCAGGCTGTCCTGATGCGCGTCCTTGCGGGAGACCATCTGCGCACCGATGACACCGTTCTGGCCGACCATGTCGTTGATCAGCTCGAAGGCGGCCTCGACCTTGCCGATGCCCCAGTTCACCAATTGCTCGTAGTTGGCGTCGTCGCCGGTCTGGAAGTTCGCATTGGCGAATGCATAGAGAACCTCGAAGACCTCCTCGAACGCGTCGTCGTTCGCCAGTTCGCCGAAGGTGACGTCGACCCCCTCGTCGATCCGCGCCTGCAGCGACCCCGGCGCCGGGGTCGTCACGTTGTTCCAGTTCGTGTCGGTGCCGAAGAAGGTCGTGACCGCCGCGGTGACACCGGCGAAGCCGCCGGACAGTGCCGGCTGGACGTAGGCCGCCTTGGTCGTCGCCGAGTTGATCATCGGCTGGGTATCGGTGTCGGTGCCGTTGAACAGGTATTTCCCGTCGGCGGTCTGGTTCAGCAGGTTGGTGAGCTGGTCGATCGCCGCATTCGCGAAGGTCTGCAGCGCCAGGGCGGAGTTGTCGTACAGACCCTCGACCTGCTCGTAGAGCTTCTTGCGCAGATCCTGCGTGATGTCGGTGAAGGTGACCAGCGACGCGTCGATGGTCTTGGTCTTCACCTGGGTGTTGGTGATGGTGTCGACATAGGAGTCGACGCTGGTCCGCTGCTCCTTGAGGGTGATCAGCAGCCGAACGTCCTGTCCCTTGAAGCCGCTGTAGACCTGCGACAGCTTGCCGGTCGAGATCTGCAGCTGGGCGTCGGCGATCTTCCTCTGGATCGAGGTGATCGAATTGTCGATCCGCAGGTTCTGGGTGATGGTCGAGATACGCATGGCGTCCTGTCCCGTTAAGCCTTACCGAACCACGCTCAGGAGTTCGTCGAGTGCCTGCTGTACCGAGCTGAGAACCCGGGCCGAAGCGGCGAACGCGGCCTCGAGCTGGATCAGGCTGGCGAGTTCCTCGTCGAGGTTCACGCCGCTCTCGTCGTTCAGGCGCTCCTCCAGCAGGCCACGAACCTGGTCCTGGAAGTTGAGCTGGCTGTCGTAGTCGGCGGCCTGATTGGCCTGGTAGCTGATGAACTCGGCGGAGAACTCCTCGAGCGTCGACGAGGTCGTGTTGAGCCCGGTCACCGCGACATAGGCCTGCTTGGTGTCGAACATGTTGATGATGGCCAGCGGCAGCGAAGAGTCGCTCGCCCCCGACGACGTGAAGGTGCCGCCGATGCCGTCGCGCAGATCCGCGCCGACCAGCGTGCTGCGCACCTGGATCACCGCCGAGAATCCGGCCGACGCGCCCGGAATGGCGTCGGCGGCATCGGTGAACAGGTCGAGGTCGGCCGTGTTCGCGCCGACGGTCAGGGCGTCGAACTGCTGCGCCAGCTCGAAGGCCAGCGAGTCGAGCTGGTCCTGGGCGCGCGGCATCAGGGTGTCGCGGATCTCCACCAGGCCGGACAGGGTACCGCCGGAGAACGAGCTGGTGACGGCGAACGGCGTCAGGAACCCGTTGTCCAGCAGCACATCGTTGACCGCCGAGCCGGCCGCCACGACGTTCGACGCCGTGAAGGTCAGCGTCACCGCCTCCTGGTCGAGCAGGAACTGGCTGTCGCCGGTCAGGATCGCGATCCGGCCGTCCGGGCGCTCGAAGCTCTTGATGTCCATCTGCTCCGAGAGCTTCTGGATCCAAACGTCGCGCTGATCCTCGAGATCGGCCGTCGACTCGCCGAGCGTCTTGCGCGCACCGATCTCGTTGTTGAGGGACTCGATGTTCTGCAGCGCCTCGTTGACGATCTCGACCGAGTCGGCGATCCGCTGGTCGGCCTCGGCCCGCAGCGCCTGGATGCTGCTCGACAGGCCGTTGAGGGCGAGCGCCACCTCCTCGGCGGCGCGGATTACGTCGTTCTGGGCGGTCGACTGGTCCGGGTTGGTGGCCAGTGCCTGAAAGGCCTTCTTCAGCTCGGTGATCTTCGAGGAGACCGAGCTGTTGTCTTCCGGGCGCCCGAAGTCCAGCTCCAGGCGCGACAGGAAATCCTCGATGATGGTCAGCTTCTCGACCACCGAGGTCTGCTCGCGCACGTCGCGCTGCAGCTGGGCGTTGACGTTGCGGGTGACCTCCTCGACCTTCACCGCGCCGGCACGGCCGTCGATGACCCGGGTGGAGTTCGTCTGAACCTTGCGGGTGTAGCCCTCGACGCTGGCGTTCGCGATGTTGCGCGATGCGACGTCGATGGCGGACTGCGTCGCGATCAGACCGCTTCGGGCGGAAGAGATGGCGTTGAACAGTGACATCGACGTTCCTCAGTTCCGGCGCCGCGGGTTCCGACAGGGGACTACGGGCCTCCGAAGATTTACATGCAAGAATTCGGCCAACGCCCGGCGCCGACCGGCCCTCCGCATGTCAGCCGGCCATCGCCGCGGGCTCCGGCTTGAGCCCCGCCATGATCTGGCGGTTGATCAGGATCAGGTCGTCCAGCGGCGCGTCGGTGTCGATCACCAGGCGCGTCTCGCGCATCACCCACAGCGCCAGGCTGGCGATGCCGGCCTTCAGCTCGCGCGGCAGACCGTTGTCCGGATGATTGAGATCGGCCAGGAAGACGGTCCAGACCTTCTCGTTCTTCAGGATCGCGTTGAGCTTCTCCTGCAGGCTGACAACCCCGTCGCGCGCCCTGATCAACGCGCCGGTGACCTGGGCAAGCAGCCGGTATTCGAGGTCGCGGCCGTTCTGGACGGCCGTCGCCCCCTGCGCCTTGCGATATGCGTTGTAGCCCTGCATTCAGTCATCCTCCGCTTC
Source organism: Thalassobaculum sp. (assembly GCF_040219615.1). GTDB lineage: Bacteria > Pseudomonadota > Alphaproteobacteria > Thalassobaculales > Thalassobaculaceae > Thalassobaculum_A. Next base: position 47,810 of record NZ_JAVJSE010000008.1, on the reverse strand, counting down.
CGTCGCCGGCAGCCGTTCCGGATCCCCCGGGGGTCGCCGAAGACGCGTCGCCGGTCCTTACTGGAACAGGCCGAGCAGGATCTGCGGGGACTGGTTGGCAATGCCCAGCACCTGCACGCCGAGCTGCTGCCGGACCTGCAAGGCGGTAAGGCGTGCCGACTCCCGCGCCATGTCGGCGTCGACGATGTTCCCGAGGCCTTCCTCGGTGGCGTCGGTGATTTCCTCGAGGAACGCGGTCTGCAGCTCGAGCGCCCGCGCTTCCGCGCCGAGCGAGCCGAGGGCCGTGTTGACGACCGACTGCAGGTCCGAGAACTGGGTGGCGAGCACCGCCTGGGCGCTGGAGGCGCTGCCGAGCGACACCGCCGCGAGCGAGCCCACCTGGGTGCGCAGGTCCTGCGCCGTCAGGGTCAGCGTGCCGCCGTTGATGTTGGACAGGGTGTTGACGTTGGGGCTGGCGCCCGTGGTGTCCAGCAGGTTGACGCCGTTGAACACCGCGTTGTCGATGAAGTTGGCGGCCTGCGACAGCAGCTGCTGGAAGTCACTCGACAGGATCGCGCGCTGGGTCGTGGTGATGCCCTCGTTCGACAGCTCCGTCAGCTTCTGGCGGACGGTCTGAAGAAGGTCGGAGATGCTGGTGGTACCGGCGATCGCGACCTTGGCGATACCCTTGGCGTTGTTCAGGCCCTGGACCACCGCGCCGAGCGCCTTGATGTCGCCGCGGATGCCCTGGGCAATCGCGAAGTTCGAGGCATCGTCGATGGCGCCGGTTACCTTCAGACCGGTCGACACCCGGTTCTGGGTGGTCGCGAGGGTGCGGTTGGTGCGCTCGAGGTTGCGGAGCGCGATCAGGGCCTCGGGGTTCGTGAGGATTGAGTTGTTCGCCATGATGCCAGTCCTTCGCCAACGTTCTATTGACCTGACCCGGTTTCTTCTACGTCGCCTGCTGTTCGTTCGGTCGACGCCGGTAGAGGTCGCTCGGAGCAGATGACGCAAGCGCCGGGCCAGCTTTCTGAAGTCGTAATAGATTGATTTTAATTATGTATTTTTCGCACCCCCGGAGGTCGGCCGGACGACCGGAGCGGTCGACGGCAGGAATTGCCGGTCTTCGCTGGCAAAATCCGCCTATCCCGCAGGACGGCGCCGGGCACCGGAGGCGGGCCCGGGACCGGATCGACAATCTTCGACCCGGAGGGTTAGATTGGATGAACCCACCTTCGTCCAGACATCGTCGATGAACCTCAACGGCATCGCTGAGATCGCTTTGAAGCGTGGCCTGGGGCTGCAGCGATCGGGCGGAACGTCAGGCGAGGTCCAGGCGTGGTTCCGCCTGGCGGCCTGTGCGGCACCCGACGACGCCCGGGTGACGCCGTTCGCGATCGCCGGGGGACCGAAGGACCAGCTCGCGGCCTGCCGCCGGATCCTCTGCACCGATCCGGCCGCCCCGGCGGTGCTCGAGAGGAGCGGGTCGATCCTGACCCAGGGAGGCGCGCCCGCCGCCGGCGACCGGTATTTCCGGAAGGCGCTGCTGGTCGAGCCCGGGAACACGGTTCAGGCGGCCTTCGCCGTCGCAAACCTGCTGATGCAGCAGGGCCACCCGCGGATCGCCTACCCGTTTGCCTGGCTGGCGGCGCAACATGCACCGGGCAATCTCGGGGTCGTCGTGCTGTTCGCCACGATCGCCTCGGCCTCGGGCCGACACGGAACCGCCGCCACGGCGTTTGCCCAGGCGGCCCGGACGGACCCGGCGAACGTCGCGGCGACGGTCTCCGCCGCCGCGGCCGCATGGCGGGACGGTCGTACCGGCGCAACCGTGCGGTTCGCGAGGCGCGCCCTGCTGCTGACGGCGAGCCACGCCGAGGCCATGGCCCTTCTGGTCGGGGCCAGCGGCGATGCCGGGCCCGGCCCGGACGCGACCGCCTGGTCGTCCCGCCTGGTGGCTGCCGCCCCGGCCGCCGCCGCGTCCTGGGTATCCCGCGCGGAGGCGCGTCTAAGGGCGAGCGACCGAGGAGCCGCGTTCCGGGACGCCATGCGCGGCCTGTTGCTCGAACCGTCGACCCAGTACGCCGCGCGGTTCCTGGTGCAGGCCGGCCTGCCCCTGGCCCGGTTCGGGACCGTCCGGAGGGTCGCCCGGCACGCATTGCTGTCGCACCGTCGCGATCCGGAGCTGTCCTACCATCTGGCCCAGGCCGAGAAGGCCGTGGGGGACCTGGGTCTTGGCTGGGACATCGAGGCCCGGCGCGACAGCTGGCCGCGCTTTCACCGGGTCGCGGGCCTGCCGCCGCGACTGCCCGACGTCGCCCGCCCGGACGCCGCCCTGACGGACGACGGGCTGCTGGTCGCGTCCGAGCAGGGTCTCGGCGACGAGCTGCTATTCCTTTCCTGCCTGCCGGATCTGCTGGCGGAATGCCGCTCGCCGATCGTCGAGGCCGACGCCCGGCTGCATCCCCTCCTGCAGCGGTCGTTTCCAGGCCTGCGCCTGATCGAGCGCCAGGCCCGCCGGCAAGGCGACCGGGTGCTGTTCGACTACACGGAGGTGGTCCGCGCGCTCGCGCCGAAGGCCTATGTCTTTTCCGGCGACCTGGCGGCGCGCTATCGCCGCGACCGCGACCGCCCGGCGCCGCGGGGCGGCTATCTGACGCCGGATCCGCTGAAGCGCGCCGAATGGACCCGGCGCCTCGACCGGGTCCGCGACGGCGCCCGGCTCACCGTCGGGATCTCCTGGAGCAGCATCCACCGGACCAGGGCGCGCGCGCTGTACAACTCCTCCCTCGAGGCGATGCTGGCGCTGTTCGAAGTGCCGGGAACGAAGTTCGTTTGCCTGCAGTACACCGACTGCCGCGAGGAGCTCGCGGCGTTCAGGCAGGCTTACGGCATCGACATCTGGCGGCCGGCGGAGCTCGACCAGCGCGAGGATCTCGACGGGACGGCCGCCCTGATGTCGGCGCTCGACCTGGTGATCAGCACGGATACCAGCGCGTGCATGCTGGCAGCCGCGGTCGGCGCGCCGACCATCCGCCTGGGATCGAGCATCTACCGGATCCTGGACGACCGGGACATGTTCTTCGCCAACCTGAGGCCGATGATCGGGCGGCAGGAGGCGACGAACCTGCCGCTGGCCATCCAGCGGGCGGCCGCCATGCTGCGCGAGACGGTTGCCGGACCCGGATGACCCGGGTCGGGACAAGCACAGAGCGATCGCCCCCTGCGCCGCCCCGAGTGTCCGCCGCCCGCGCACGGTGCGACGTCGGAAACCCCACGCCCCCCCGGGCTTGGCTCGTGTACCATATTCACTGATTCGGATCGGCATTTCGCTGGCCTCGCGGGTCGACGGCCCGGACCGATACCGCAGGAGACCGGGCATGAGGCAGTTCGAGGCCGGATCGATCGACCTGGACGGGAAGAGCATTCTGGTCACCGGCGGGACCGGGTCGTTCGGCAGGCAGTTCGTCCGCACCGTGCTGGAACGCTACAAGCTCCGGCGGTGCATCGTCTTCTCGCGCGACGAGCAGAAGCAGTTCGAGATGGGCCAGGAGTTCGTCCAGGCGCCGTCCCACGAAATCCGGTACTTCATCGGCGATGTCCGCGACGTCGACCGGCTCGAGATGGCCATGCGCGGCGTCGACTTCGTGATCCACGCCGCGGCGATCAAGCATGTCCCCACGGCCGAGTACAACCCGTTCGAGTGCGTGCGGACGAACATCTATGGCGCCCAGAACGTGGTACGGGCGGCGATGCGCGCCGGCGTGCGCAAGGTCGTCGCGCTGTCGACCGACAAGGCCGCCAACCCGATCAACCTGTACGGCGCGAGCAAGCTCGCCTCCGACAAGATCTTCGTCGCCGCCAACAACATGGCGGGCCGCGACGGCTGCCGGTTCTCGGTGGTCCGCTACGGCAACGTCATCGGCTCGCGCGGCAGCGTGATCCCGTTCTTCCGGCAGCTGGTCGCCGGCAATGCCGACCACCTGCCGATCACCGACGAACGCATGACCCGGTTCTGGATCACGTTGCAGCAGGGCGTCGACTTTGTCCTCTCCTCGCTCGGCATGATGCACGGGGCCGAGATCTTCGTGCCGAAGATCCCGTCGATGCGCGTGGTCGACATCGCCCGGCACCTGGCGCCGGGCGTGCCGCTGAAGGTCGTCGGCATCCGCCCCGGCGAGAAGCTGCACGAGGTCATGATCACCGAGGACGACGCCCGCGACACCATCGACATCGGCGACCGCTACGTCCTGCTGCCGACCCTCCTCGACGGGCCCGCGAAGAGCTGGATCAAGCCGGACACCCGCTACGTCGAGAGCGGGTTCTCCTACCGCAGCGACAACAATCCGGAGTTTCTCGACGATGCCGCTCTCGCCGACCTTCTGGCGACGACGCCAATGTGATCGGCCCGCCGGCGATGCTACCATGGCGGCGGTCGTCGACCGTCGCCGTGCCGGGCGGACACGGTTCCGGGCTGTTCCGCGGTCGTGACACGACGGAGTGCCGATGCTCAGAAGCCGTCCCCGATACTAGATGGAAACCGCGGTTGTCGTCGGAGCGGGACTGAAGGCGATCGTCGCCGCGAGAATGCTGGTGGCTCGCGGTCGCCGCGTGATCCTGGTCGACTCCGCGAAGCGGCTCGGCGGTGTGCATACCTCGATTCCCTGGGATGGCTTCCGACTCGATCTGGGCTGCCATCTGTTCGGCAACGAGGACGATGCCAGCACCGAGTTGCTCCTCGACCTGATGGACGGAGCGGCGCAACCGATCACGCCCCGCATCGCATCGGTGTTCCGGGGCGTGCGGACCGACGGGATCGAGTATCCGGACTTCGCCCACGGCGATCGCGGCGAAGCCGCAGCGGCACTCCTGGGGTTGCTGGACTGCGCCGCAGCCCGCGCCGGGGAGGTGCCGGCGACGCCGGATCCCGCGGTCTCCCTGCACGACTACCTGGTGTCCCGCTTCGGAGCCGCCGCGGCGGCCCTGGTCGAGAAGGCTTGCGGCAAGATGCTGCTGGCGCCGGCCGCCGATCTGTCGGCAGCTTCGTTCTCCGCCCTGCCGGCGCGCCGGCTGAAGCTGACCGGCGACGGCACGGCAGAGCTGCTGAAGCGGCTGCCGGCGCTCGACGCCGTGCTGCTTCGGTCGAACGCCGACGATCCGATGCGCTATCTGAAGAGCCGGGCGAGTGGTTTTCCCGCCCGTGCGCTCTATCCGACGGCCGGAGGCATGGGCGGCTTCGCCGAGACCGCGGCCCGCCGGCTTCGGGATCTCGGCGTCGAACTCAGGCTCGGTGTCGACGTGGCCGGTCTGGCGCAGCCCGGCGCGACCGTGCGGATCCGGATCGAAGACGGAACGCAGATCGATGCGGAATTGGTGGTCTGGACCGCCGGGGCCAGCCGGCTGGCCGCAGCCCTGGGGGATGACGCCGATCGGCTGGCGGCGGCGATCCATCCGGTCCCGATGGTGCTGCACTATTTCGACGTCCCGGAGACGGCGGCCGGCCCGTATCACTGGGTTCACGACTTCGACGACGGCGACATGGTCTTCCGGGCCTCCGTGCCTTCCCTGTTCGGCCCGGACACGGCGCCGCCCGGGCGGCACTACGTCTGCGCAGAGATCCCGACCGCCCTCGGATCGGCGGCGTACCGGAACCCCGAGGCCTGTGCCGGCGACGCCTGGACCGAGGTCGTCCGCCTGGGCGTGGCCACCGGCCCCCTGCCGGATCGTCGAAAGTCGATCGCCGTCGGCGCCTCGTACCGGTTTCCGACCACGGCGTTTCCCGCGGCATTCGCCGGCGTGTCGGACCGGCTGGCGAATATGCAGGCGGTCCTGTCATCGGACGAGTTCGAGTTCGGCAAATCGGCTAGTGTCCGAAGCATCGAGCGGTTGCTCGCACGGGCCGGAACCTAGGAACTGTCCAATGACCGAGTACACGACCCGGCCGGACGGACGTTTTGGATATCGCGTCCTGGATCCCATGCCGACCCGCGAGGAACTCGAGACGTTCTACCGCGAGACCTACTACCGCCTGATCGACGAGGGCCGCAGGGCCGCCGACATCGGCCGGTCGCGACGGGGCGGTCCGGAGGCCGACGACCAGGCCCGCTGGCTGGCCGAGACGGTGCATCGCGACATCGCCGACACGATCGCCGCGCACACCCCCGGGCGCCGGGTGGTCGAGGTCGGTTGCGGACTCGGCGACCTGATGGTCAGCCTGCGCGGTGCCGGTTTCGAGCCGACCGGGGTCGATCTGGCGGAATCGGCCGTCGAGGCGGTCCGTGCCAAGGGCCTGACGGTCCATCGCGGCGCCTTCACCGACCTGGTCGACGACGGCATCCTCCCACCCGACAGTGTCGACGCCGTTCTGTTCGTCAACATGCTGGAACAGACCTTCGACCCGGTCGCGAACCTGTTGGCCGCCGAACGCATCCTGGTCCCCGGCGGCGTCGCGATCGTCCGGTCGGGGAACGACTTCAACCCGCTCCAGGAGGCCGCGGTCGCCGGCCTGGACATGAAGCGGTGGTGGATCTCTGGCCCGGAGCACATCAACTACCTGTCGTTCGACGCCGTGGAGGCGATGATGGGCGAAACCGGCCTCGAGCCGGTCGACCGCCTGGGCGATTTCCCGATGGAACTGTTCCTCCTGCTCGGGTTTCCCTACATCGGCGACGGTGCGCTCGGGGCCGAGTGCCATCGCCGGAGGGTCGCGTTCGAGCGGCTCCTGCCGACCGAGGTCCGCCGGAGTCTGTACCGGGCGCTGGCGCAGGCCGGGATGGGGCGATGCCTGCTGGTCACGGGCCGCAAGCCGCCGGTCACGCCGGCATGACGGTTCTCGTCGTCATGCAGCCGACCTTTCTTCCCTGGGCCGGCTTCTTCGACCTGATCGATCAGGCGGCGAACTTCGTTCACCTGGATACCGTCCAGTTCTCGCGGCAGAGCTGGCAGCAGCGCAACCGGATCAAGACCGCGGCCGGGCTGACGTGGTTGAGCCTGCCGGTCGACGCGTCCTGGACCCGGCGAACCAGGATCGTCGATGCCAGGGTCGGGCCGGTCGGCAGGATCAAGAAGTGGCGGGCCACCCTGGCACAGGCCTATGCCGGCGGTGCCGGCATCGAGACCGACCTGCCCTGGATCGACGCCTGGCTCGACTCCCTGCGCGAGGGCGACTCCCTGGCCGACCGGAACATCGAGTTCATCGACCGGGTCTGCGACCGCCTGCAGATCACGACCCCGCGGTTCCGGGCCAGCGACCTCGCCGTCAGCGATGGCCCTCGCGCGACGCGGCTGATCGATCTCTGCCGGGCGTTCTCGGCCAACGTCTACCTCTCGCCGCCCGGCGCCGGCGGGTACCTGCAGGCCCATGTGACCGCCTTCAGGGAGGCCGGGATCGAGCTCGTCTTCCAGCGCTATGCGCATCCCCTGTACCGGCAGCGCCACGGCGAGTTCCGTTCGCATGCGTCGGTTCTCGACCTGCTGCTCAACGAGGGCGACCGCGCTGCGGAGATCTTCCGCTCCGGACGATGCGCGCCGATCCCTGCCGACGAATTTTTCGGGACCGCGAGGACGGACGATGCCGCCGAAGAACCCTCAGATTGAGAGCTGGACCGGAGAGTTCGGCGACGCCTACACCGCCCGCAACGCCGCGAGCGAGGAGCAGGTCCGGATCCGCCTGAAGGCACTGGTCGAGATCTTCCGCCTGATCGACGGCGACCCGCCGCTTCGTATCCTCGAATGCGGCTGCAATATCGGTCTCAACACCCGGGCGATGCGACGCTTCACCGATGCCGAGCTGTTCGCCATCGAGCCCAACGCCACCGCCCGCGCGGTCCTGGGCGACCAGGGCGTGCTCGACGGCGACCACCTCAAGGACGCGGTCGTGCAGTCCCTGCCGTTCCCCGACCGGTCGATGGATCTGGTGTTCACCTCGGGCGTGCTGATCCATGTTCATCCCGACGACCTGCCCGCGGCCCTCGACGAGATGGTCCGGGTGAGTTCGAAATACCTGATGATGATCGAGTATTTCAGCCAGTCCCCGCAGTCGATCCCGTATCGCGGGCGCGACGACCTGCTGTGGAAGCGCGACTTCGGGAGCGACCTGCTGGACCGCCATCCGGGCCTGGTGCCGCTCGGCAGCGGTTTCTTCTGGCGTCGGATCACCGGCTTCGACGATGCGACCTGGTGGCTGTTCCGCAAGCCCTGACGGCCGCGTCAGGGGGCGTGGGGGTTGGGCGTCTGGCGGACGTCGCGATTGATCGACACCCAGTCCGGATGCGCCGCCAGCAAGGCCAGGACGTCGCGCCAGCCGAACGTCGGATCGGCCGGGACCAGGGCTTCCAGGATCCGGCGGAGCAGCTCGTAGTCGGCCGGCTCGTCGAGTGTCCAGCGGTGGTCGGACAGCGCTTCCGGACAGCGGATGTTCCGGATCCGGAAGCGCTCCGGGTGGCGGTAGATGAACGGCGTGACGTGCTCGCGGTCGAACCCGTCGACCGCTTCCGCCGCCGCCAGGCGCAGGGCGCCGATCGTCATGACCTCGACGTCGAGCCCGGCCGGCCAGGTCGGCTCGAGCCCGTTCGAGACGTAGTCCAGGTCAGCCGAGGCCTGCAGGAGCGCGACGGCGTCGTCGATCAGGACCGGGTCGATCAGCGGGCAATCCCCGGTGAGCCGGACCACCAGGCTCGGGGCTACGGTCTCCGCCGCCCGCGCGAACCGGTCGAGGACATCGTCCTCTGCGCCCCGGAACACCGCCACGCCCTCGCGTTCGGCAAGCGCGACGATGCGGTCGTCGGTCGCATTCACGGTCGTGGCCACGCAGATCCGGTCGACCCGGCGCGCCCGGCGGACCCGGTCGATCTGATGCGCCAGCATCTCCCGGCCGGCGGCCTGCAACAGGACCTTGCCCGGCAGTCTCGTCGAGGTCGTCCGGGCCTGGATCAGCGCAGCGACCGTCATGGCCGCACCTGCCGCCCCCCGACATGACGCCTACGCCGCCACGCCATGCTCAGCGTCCGTCCGGGTCGAGCAGGTCGGCCATTCGCGACGCCATGCGGCCGGCCCCGGCACCGTCGACCAGACGCTGCCCGGCCTCGCTCATATGCCGGCGGGTCTCGGCATCGGCCGCGAGCTCGACGATCGTCCGGGTCAGCCTGTCCGGGTCGAGCCCGTCCAACGGCCCCAGGTCGACCGCGGCCCCCTCGACGGCCAGGGCGCTTGCCGTGCCGCGCTCGCCGCGGTTCTGCGATCCCAGGATCATGGGCGTCCCGAGCGCCGCCAGTTCCCAGATCGTGGAGCCGGCGGCCGAGATCGCCAGGTCGGCGGATGACAGGACAGGCGCCATGCTCCGGACGTCGTGCAAGACGGTGGCCGGTACCGGCAGACCGGCCGCCAAGTCGACCAGATCCTGCACGGCCGGGTTGGCGGCCCCCACCACCAGCACGATCTCAATGTCGCCGCCGAGTTGCCGGACGGCCCGGGCCGCCGATTCCAGGGCCATCGCGCTCCGTCCGGTCGGGTCCGCTCCGCCCATGAGAATCAGGATCCGGGCGATGCGGGTCGCCGTGACCCGGGGCGCCGGATCCGCGAACTCCGGGCGCAGCAGGGACCAGCGCGGGCCGAGGCAGAGATCGGCCGAGGTCTTGCCCTCGTACAGCGCCGGGCTGGCATAGGCGTTCTGGTTCAGGATCAGCGCACAGGGATAGCGCGGCCGCCAGCCGTGATCGTCGATCACGACCAGCGGGACGCCCGTCGCCGCCAACTGGTCGAGGTCGGAATCCGGCAGATGCTGACCGTCGAGCACCACGACGTCGGCTCCGGCCGCCATGTCCGGCGCGGACCGGCCGGCCGCCGCCTCCACGGAGACGCCGAGTTCCTCGTATCGTTGCCGGATCGCGCCGGGGATCGCCGCGGAAATCAGGCGTGCCCGACCGCCGGCGCGCTGCCAGGCGTCCGCCAGGGCCAGGCATCGCATGAGGTGTCCGGTGCCGATCTCGCTGTCGCCGTCGGCCCGGATCGCCAGCGTTCGCCCGACGAGGCGCCGGTCTTTCAAGCCGCACTCCGGAAGCATGCCCCGCCGCGCACCGCGCTCATGCCGCCGCGATCCTTTCGCGCAGAAGGCGCGCGGCCGCCTCGGCCGCCGGTCCGGCCTCGAACGGCGCGTCCCGCTTCAGGGTCGGCCAGACGTTCGAGAAGAAGAAGTCGCGGCCGTCGGAGATGCGATTGAAGCTCTGCGCAACGCGGATCGTGGGTGTCCCGACCGCCGCGGCGAAGGCGCAGTTGGCGGTGCGTGCCGCCACCACCACGTCGAACGCCGCGAGCAACGCCAGCAGGTCGTCGATGTCGTTCCAGAGATCGATGCCCGGCAGCCGCTGCACCTCGACGCCCTCGCGCTCGCGCAGCAGGTCGAGTTCGGGCTGAACGTCGCCATGCATCAGGTTGACGAACGCACAGCCCGGAGTCCGGAACACCGGCGCCCAGTCGAGGATGCCGGCGTGATGCCGGGCCCGGTACTTCGTCATCAGGGCGCTGCGCCAGACCACGCCGACCGCGCGGTCCGGCCGGAGCCGCGCCAGCTCCGCCCGCCAGTGCGCCACCCGCTCCGGGTCCGCCTGGAGGTAGCCGCCCTGGGGGGTCGGACGGTCCCGGTCGCGGCGGAAGAACCTCGGCAGGCTGCCGGCGAAGACGGCCTGCCGCAGTCCATGGCGCGCAGTCGCCTCGGCGTAGTCGAAGAATTGCCCGCGCGCGTCCCCCGGCACCAGCTGGCGCGGGATGACGGCGATATCGGGAAAGCTGCGCGACACCGCCGTGACGATCCGCTGATCGACCTCCACCACCAGCGGTACCCGCACCTGCCGCCGGAGGTCGGGAAGGCAGCTCAGGAAGATCAGTTCGTCGCCGACGCCCTGTTCGGAAGCGATCAGCAGCGGACCGGTCTCGGTTCCCGGTCCCTGCCAGAGCGGCGGCAGCGACAGCCGCGGCCGGAACATCGATCGGCCGACCCGGCTCTCATACAGCTCCCAGGCATGCGCAAGGTCGCCGGAGACGAACTCGACCTCGGCCAGGGCATAGGCGATGTCGGCGTTTCCCGGATGGGCGGCGAGCCCGTGCCGGGCGGCGGCGCGCGCCAGAGCCGGCCGGTTGCACTGAAAGGCCGCCGCTGCGAGGGTCTGCAGGCCGGCTTCGAGTGACGGGTCGAGCAGCAGCGCCCGCCTCGCCGCCCTCACGGCGCCGGCCGGCTGCGAATCGCGATAGAGCTCGACGCCGGCATTGGCCCGCAGGCGCGCGGACAGCGGGTTCAACGCCAGCGCGCGCAGCGCCCACGACGCCAGCGCCCCGTCCTCGAACAGCGGCGCGCCGGCGCCGATCAGATTGCCGTAGAGCTCGTAGGCTGCCGGCGTCGCGACGATGCCGGCGCGCACGGCGTCGTAGGCCCGCGCATTGTCGCCGGTGCCGACCAGGGCCAGGGCGAGTTGCAGGCAGACTTCGGGATTGGCCGGCTGCGCCCGCCGCGCCCGCTCGAGATCGCGCGCCGCGTCCTCGAAGCGACCCAGGGCATTGTAGGCGGCACCGCGGCGCACCACGGCATCGAACGAGTTCGGTTGCGCCGCCAGCACACGGCGTGCCCATTCCAGGGCCCGATCCGGCGAGCCTTCGTCCTGCAGCATTGCCGCCAGATTGACGCCCGGCTCGGCGATCCCCGGCTCCGCCAGGGCTGCGCGGCGAAAGCTTCCGACGGCCGAGCGACGGTCGCCCAGCGCCCGCTGCACCGCGCCCAACCGGTTGCGGGTCGCCGCCGACAGCGGCCGCAGGCGGGTCGATGCCGACAGCATCGTCAGCGCAGCCCGGTTGTCGCCGAGCTGGTGGCGGGCGGTTCCATAGTAGTCGAGGACGTCGGGGTGCCTGGGGAGTTGTCGGTGCAGCCGCTCATACAGCTGGATGGCTTCGGTCAGCCGGCCGGCCTGATGCAGCCCGATCGCCGCGTTGAACGTCCTGAGCAGGTCGGCCGCACGATCTCCACCGGCGCCCATCCGGCCCGCCCGCCCTAGGCAGGCTGTTCCGGAACCGCCGTCTGCGGATCCGAGGCGCCCTCTTCCCGACCGGCGAGGTTCGGGTTCAGGCCCCGCATGATTGCCCGGTTGACCGCAATCAGCGCGTCGATGTCGCCCTCACCCGACGACACCATCCCGGTCTCGCGGGTGACCCAGATACCGAGGCTGACGATGGCCGCCCGCAACTCCCGCGGCAGCATGTTGCCCTCGGTGCCGACGTCCTCGACGAAGGCGTCCCAGACCTGGTTGTTCCAGTTCAACGCGTCCATGATCTGCGCCATGCGTCGCGGATCACGGTCGCTCCGCTCCCGGAGGTCCTTGGCCGTCAGAAGCGCCGCGGTCACCTGCGCAAGCAGGCGGTACTCCACGTCGCGAGGCGACGCGGTCTGCCTGATCGTGCGCTTATAGGCGTCATACTGGGACATCGCTCACTCAGCGGTCGTCGTGCGCAGCTACCAGGGCGCTCAGATCGGGGCCGTCGCCGCGCTGCTGGGCGTAGGACAGCACCTCAGATTCATAGTTGATCAATGCTTTACAAGTCTTTAACGCACGATAGTACTTTCCGGCGTTCACATCCTGAACGATATGCAGCAGGGTCTTGCGGACCTCCTTGAAGGTCGTCGCCTCCATGAAGTCCTCGATCAGCTTGATGAAGATCGGATAGTATTGCTTGCGGTCCTGGTCATCGAGATACATCAGGAGAATCGTAAAGTATATGCGTTTGGCCGGAGTATTAGCGTCATCCTCCTGCATGATATCTTTGCCGAGGAGGATGGTAGCTTCATTCTGCAGCACGAGTGAGGCGCCCTTGTTCCCGGCGACCATGACGGCCCCGTTTACGACGAACTTCTCACCCGGCTTGATGTTGACCTTGAGCGGCATAAGCTAAGTGTCGCATGGAGCCCCGCCCTGTCAAGCCACGCCCATCCGGGCGCGCCTGTCGTGAGTGACAGCCGTGACCACGCCTAACGCGCTCCTGGCACGCGCGGTCGCCGCGCATCGGAACGGCCGAATCGGGGAGGCGGCGACCGAGTACCGCAACATCCTGGCGATCGATCCCGGTCACGCAAGGGCCCGGCACCTGCTCGGGTTCGCGCTCCTGCAGCTGGGTTCGCCGGACGAGGCGGAGCCGATGCTGACCGAGGCGCTGCGCCGTTGGCCGAAGGCCCCCGACGCATGGGCCCATCTCGGTCTGGCGCTGAGTCGGCTCGGCCGGGCGGCGGACGCCAGGACCGCCCTGCGACGCTCCCTCCTGCTGGCCCCCGCCCTGCTGGACGGGGCCGAGGGCCTGCTCGACGTCGCGTTCGAAAGCAATGACGGATCGACCGAGAAGCTCGCCGACAGGCTCGTCGTCCTCGCTCCCCGCCGGCCGGCGGGATGGCACCGGCGCGGGCTGTCCCGAATCCGCCGGGCGCCGGACCTCCCGGCGGTCGCCGAAGCCGAGCGGATCCTGCGGCGCGCCGTCCTCCTGGTGCCGGACGACGTTCCGGCACTGACCGATCTCGCCGACACCCTGCGAATGCTGCGCCTGCCTCAGACCGCCTGGCGGGTCGGCATCCGGGCTCTCCGGGCGAGCCCCGGCTCGTCGGCCGCGCGTGTCGTTCTCGCCGCCGCGCTGGTCGATCTGGACCGGGCAGAGGCGGCGGAGAAGACGGCCATGGCCGCGGCCACGCTGTCGCCCGCGGCCACCGGCGGATATGGAAACCTCGCGCAATGCCTCTACGGCGAGGGTCGGTTCGACGGCGCCGTCGCCATGGGGCGCCGGGCCTGCACCCTCGCCCCCCGCGATCCCCAGCTGTTGGCCAACCTCGCCACCTATCATCTGGCGCGGGGCGACCTGGAGCGGGGCTGGCCGCTGTTCCGGCACCGGCCGGCGCGGCGCCTGCTGGCCCGCTCACCGGGATTGCCGGCCGCCGCATGGAACGGCGGGCCGGCCCCCCGGTTGCTCGTGCTTGCCGAGCAGGGACTCGGCGACGAACTGCTGTTCGCGTCCTGCTGGCGCGATCTGGCCGCGATGGTCCGGGACGGCGCGCTCGGCAGCGCCGCGGTAGAGATCGATCCGCGGCTGCGGCCGTTGGCGACGCGCTCGTTTCCCCGCATCGATTGGCTCGACCGCCCGGGCTCTCGCGAGCGCCGCTATCACCAGGTCGAGGCGACCCATTGGGTGGCGGCCGGGGATCTGCCGACGCTGCTGCGACGCCGGATCGCCGACTTCCCGCCGACGGCCGGATACCTGGTTCCCGACCCGGCGCGCGTCGCCGGGTTCCGGGAGTGGCTGGCTGTCGAGGCACCGGACCGGTACTGCGTGGGATTGTGCTGGCGGTCCGGTCTGCAGACCGCCGACCGGGGCCGGTACTACCCGCCGCTCGAAGACTGTCGGCCGTTGCTCGATGTGCCGAGGATCCGGCTGGTCGCCCTGCAGTACGACGATTTCACGGCGGAGATCGCCGCGGCCTGGCCGGCGGACCGCCCTTCGCTGCTGATCCCGCCCGGACTCGACCGCCGCGACGATCTCGACGGCGTTGCGGCACTGATCGCGGCGCTGGACGCGACGGTGACGGCGGATACGGCGGTCCTCGCCCTGGCCGGAGCGGTCGGCGCTTCGACCCTGTCGTTCGGCCGCCGGGCGACCTGGGTGGCACTCGGTCAGACGAGTCCGCCCTGGCACCCGTCGGTCGTCAGCGCCCACCGGGCGCCGGACGAGACCTGGATGGGCCTGATGCGGCGGATCGCCGGCAATCTTCCGGTGCGGCCAAGGGGCGCTGCGAACGGCCGGCCGGTGTAGGGGAGAATCGGCGCCAAATAAAAAGAACCGGGCGGTGGGACCGCCCGGTTCGATGTGTTTCTCGTCGTTCCGGGATTAACGGAACAGGCCGAGCAGGCCCTGCGGCCGCTGGTTGGCGATACCCAGCGTCTGGATCGACAGCTGCTGCTGCACCTGCAGAGCGGTCAGTCGGGCGGACTCGCGGGCCAGATCGGCGTCCACGATGTTGCCCAGGCCTTCCTCGGTCGCATCCGAGATCTGCTCCAGGAACGAGGTCTGGAGATCCAGGGCGCGGACTTCCGCGCCGAGTGCACCCAGGGCGGTGTTCACCACCGACTCGAGCGCCGCGTACTGCGTGGTCAGAACCGCCTGCGCAGACGACGCGCTGCCCGTGGAAACCGCGGCCAGCGAGCCAACCTGGGTCCGAAGGTCCTGCGCGGTCAGCGTCAGGGTGCCGCCGGACAGGTTCGACAGGGTGTTGATGCTGACGCTCGTACCGGCGGTATCGAGCAGGTTCACGCCGTTGAACACGGCGTTGTCGATGAAGTTGGCCGCCTGCGAGAGCAGCTGGTTGAAGTCGTCCGTCAGAATCGCGCGCTGCGCCGTGGTGATGCCCTCGTTCGAGAGCTCGGTCAGCTTGGTGCGGACGTTCTGCAACAGGTCAGAGACCGCGGTGGCGCCCGCGGTGGCGACCTTGCCGATACCCTTGGCGTTGTTCAGGCCCTGCGTGACGGCGCCGATCGCCTTCAGCTCGCCCCGGATACCCTGGGCGATGGAGAAGTTCGAGGCATCGTCGAGCGCACCGGAGACCCGCAGGCCGGTCGAGACACGGTTCTGCGTGACGTCGAGGTCGCGGTTCACGGAGTTCAGGGTCCGAAGCGCGACGAACACACCAGGGTTGGTGTTGATTGAGTTCTGAACAGCCATTTTGGCCTCCTCTTTCTAAGGTTGGGCATTTTGCCCAGAGCGGGGCGAACCCCAGAGCACCATAGAAAATGCACATCACGCACCGCCGAGTCAATCGAATAAAGCTCGATCGACACCATGCGCTGCGGTCAGGCCAGGAGGCGTGTCCAGACAGTGGTTTAAGTCGTAAATGAAAGGTTAAGCTATTGAACAGGCTGTTCGATCAGTTCTCCTTCTCTTGCGTTTCGCGGGATGACGGGGTGAGGCGCCGCCCCACCCCGCGTCCCGTGTGCCTCGCCGGTTAGCCGAACAGACCCAGCAGGGTCTGCGGCCGCTGGTTGGCGATACCCAGCGTCTGGATCGACAGCTGCTGCTGCACCTGGGCGGCCGTCAGCTTGGCCGACTCGCGGGCCAGATCGGCATCCACGATGTTGCCCAAGCCTTCCTCGGTCGCATCCGAGATCTGCTCCAGGAACGAGGTCTGCAGTTCCAGAGCGCGGACTTCCGCACCCAGCGAGCCCAGGGCGGTGTTCACCACCGACTCCAGGTTCGAGTACTGGGTGGCCAGAACTGCCTGCGCAGACGACGCACTGCCCGTGGAAACCGCGGCCAGCGAGCCGACCTGGGTCCGCAGGTCCTGCGCGGTCAGCGTCAGGGTGCCGCCCGCCAGGTTCGACAGGGTATTCACGTTGACGCTCGTACCGGCGGTATCGAGCAGGTTCACGCCGTTGAACACGGCGTTGTCGATGAAGTTGGCCGCCTGCGAGAGCAGCTGGTCGAAGTCGTCCGACAGGATGGAGCGCTGCGCCGTGGTGATGCCCTCGTTCGAGAGCTCGGTCAGCTTCTGGCGGACGGTCTGCATCAGGTCGGAAATCGCGGTGGTGCCCGCGATGGCGACCTTGCCGATGCCCTTGGCGTTATTCAGGCCCTGCGTGACGGCGCCGATCGCCCTCAACTCGCCCCGGATACCCTGGGCGATGGAGAAGTTCGAGGCGTCGTCGAGCGCACCCGCAACCTTCAGGCCGGTCGACACGCGGTTCTGGATCTGATCCAGCCCACGGTTCACGGTGTTGAGGTTACGGAGAGCCACGAAGGAACCCACGTTGGTGTTGATTGAGTTCTGAACAGCCATTGTCTTGATCCTCGTTCTAAGGGTGACGTCGGCGTTTTGCCGACCTGAACGGAACTAGCCCGTCTAATCGCCATGAAACACGAGGTTCGGGAAAGTGTCAAGCATTTAATTTGAATTTTACGCAAATGCTCTTCTTTATAAGACGGGCCCTGCGCGGCGCTCATGCACGAGCCGTACCGGCAGTCGCAAACCGCGGGTCCCGGGACATCCCGAGGTTCGGCCGCCGCCAGCGGCGGCCTGGAGCCGACCGCCCGGCCAAACGCCCCGGCAAGGACTGCGCGCTCCGCCCGGCAGGATTTGCCCCGATCGGCAGAACTTGCCGGGGCGGCATCCGCCCGGACGCGACAAACCGTTGATTTCCCGCCGTTTGTTCGCCGACGCGGATCTGGCCCGCGATTTGCTCCCAACTGGGCGGACACGAATGACCAGGTGACGTCATGGACCTCAACCCGCTGGATCCCAGGGCCGCTCATACCTCCACCGGAGGCGCTCGCCGCGGCAATGCCGGCGACAGCGGGTTCCGGGGCCTGATGGACCTCATGGCCCACCTGTCCGCCGACGCCGCGCCGCGGTCCGAAGAATATCGGCGTCCGGCCGAAGACCGGGAACACCGGGCCGAGCACGCCCAACCGGCCGCGAAGAACTCGAACGACGACCCGCGACCCGCCGCCAGGCCGGCCCGCGACCGCCGGGAGACCGAGGCCGAAGAAGGTACCGGCACGCCGCCGGCCCCTGCCCACGAGACCCGCCCGGCCACGGCATCGACCGGACCGACACCCGGCGGGGACAGCTCGGCGGCGGCGATCGAGCTGGCAGCCGCATCCGATGTGGATGCTGCCCCCTCGGTCCCGGCATCGACCCCGCCTCCCAGCCGGGTCGGCGTTCCTGCAACCGAAATGCCCGCTTCAGCGACGGCCGCCACCCCGGCCGATCCCGCCCGGGCTGCAGCCTCGGGCGGACAGCCGGTGCCGCAGCACGGCAACGTCCAGGCTGCGACCGCCCAGGCGCAGGCCGAACAGGCCCCGGCCTCCCAGGCCCCGGCTTCCCAGGCTGCGGCTTCCCAGGCTCCCGCCGCCGGATCGCCCGCTACACAAGCTACTGGTAGCCAGATCCCCGGTGCGCAGGCGAGCGGTGCCCAGGCCAGCGGTGCCCAGGTCAGTGGGGGGACCCAGGTCAGCGGGGCCCAGCCTGCGGCAATCGACGGTATGGATCTGCAGGCACCGGCCACCCAGCAAGTACAGGTCGCCCAGGCGAAACCGGGTCAGACCGCGCAGGGCCAGGCGGCCCAGGGTCAAGGGCCTGCCCAGCAGCCGGCCGTCGCGGCCCATCCGACCGCTGCCGCGGCTGTCGAGGCGGCACCACGACCGACCGCCCAGGGCAAGCCGACGGCACTTCCGGGCGACGCGAAAGTCTCGGTCGAGCCAGGGACGGTCGTTGCCCGCACCCAGGGTGTCTCGGCAGCCGTCCTGGTCCAGGCCCATATGGCCGCGGTCGGCGACGCGAACGGCCGGTCCGGCGGTCTCGCCGGTCAGGGTCTGGGCGGACAGGGTCTGGTCGGGCAGGGTCTGGTTGGACAAGGGCTTGTAGAGCAGTCCCTGGCCGGCCAGGGGCTCGCCGGTCAGGTCGCCGCCCCGCAATCCGCGCAGCCGCTGCATGTCGGCGGCGGCCAGGCCCTGTTCGTCGGCGCCGATGCCGGCGACGGCCAGGCCGGCGCCCAGGCCGGCGGCGGTCAGAACGGTGACGGCGGTCAGGCGGGCCAGAACGGCGGCCAGCCCCAGAACGGCGGCCAGGCACAGGCCGGCGGCGGCTTCGCCTTCGGCACCGCGACGATCGGCCAGCGCGGCTTCGGCGGCGACGCCGCCCGGGCACAGTTCCAGGAAATTCTGTCGACCCGCACGGCCCGCGCGCCGTTGCAGGGGTCGGGCGCCACCACGCCCGGCGGGACGACACCTCTTGCATTCACGGCCGGGCCAGGCGGACCCCAGAGCACGCTTACCACCGCCATGGCCTCCCGGGCGGAGGCGACCGCCCAGGGTCGACCCGGTGCTTTGGCGAGCACCGCGGTCGGCCAGGTCGCCATGAAGCTCGCCGGCACGGCTGCCGATGGCGGCGGCCGGGTCACCATCCGCCTGAACCCCGAGGAATTGGGCAAGGTCGACGTCAAGCTGGAGTTCAGCCGCGACGGCTCGGTCCGAGCACTGATCAGC
The DNA here is from genome assembly GCF_040219615.1 of Thalassobaculum sp. Lineage (GTDB taxonomy): Bacteria > Pseudomonadota > Alphaproteobacteria > Thalassobaculales > Thalassobaculaceae > Thalassobaculum_A. The sequence continues at coordinate 28,781 of NZ_JAVJSE010000008.1, read as the reverse complement.
GCCGAGCGGCCGGAAACCCTCGACATGCTCCAGCGCGACGCCCGGGTGCTCGACAAGGCGCTGCAGGAGGCCGGGCTGAAGACCGACCAGAACTCGCTGCAGTTCAACCTGCAGGGCGGCAATGGCCAGCCGGCCGGTCGCGACGACCAGCAGACGGCGAAGCTCGACCGCGAGCCGACCGGCGGCCCGGACAACGCACATGATGACGAGGTCGATACTGCCTCCCTGCCCGACGCCGGCGGCGTCAGGGCGGACGGCAGCTACGACCTGGTCGCCTGAGGAGACCAACCATGACCGACGTCAGCGCGATCGCCACCGGCGGCACCAAGTCCAGCGCGTCCTTCGAGAAGCTGTCCGGTGACATGGACATGTTCCTGACGCTGCTGACCACCCAGCTGAGGAACCAGGATCCGCTCGATCCGATGGACAACGCCGAGATGACCAACCAGCTCGTGCAGTTCGCCAACGTGGAACAGCAGATCACCCAGAACCAGAATCTGGAGCAGATGATCACCTTGCTGAACGCGCAATCGGCGGCCAGCGCGGTGGGCTACATCGGCAAGGACGTGCAGTACACCGACAGCACGACGACGTTCTCGGGCGCGCCGGTCACCTTCGGCTACGCGCCGGCCAAGAGCGCCGACATCCTCACCGTCAAGATCGTCGACTCCGACGGCAAGACCGTTCGGACCATCGAGGGCGAGAAGTCCGCGTCGCGTCACACCATCACCTGGGACGGCACCGACGACGACGGTGCCACGGTCCCGGACGGTGCCTACACCTTCGTCGCCACCGCCAAGAACGCGGACGACGAGGTCATCGAGGTCGATACCGACATCACCGGCCGGGTCACCGGCTCGGCCCTCGACTCCACGGGCAGCTACGTCCTGGTCGGCGACCTCGCGGTCGACGTCACCAAGATCGTCGCGGTCAAGGAACCATCGGCGGCGTCATAAGACGCACGTCAGCAACCCGGCAGAACGCCACGGAGCAACCCTCTCAGTCACCCACAGGAACCGGGTGCGTCAACGGAGGCAACAACAATGAGCATTTACGGCGGTATGTTCTCGGGTGTGTCGGCGTTGGCCGCGCAGTCCCAGGCGTTCGGGATCATCTCGGACAACATCGCGAACGTGAATACGGTCGGCTACAAGGACACCACGGCGCGCTTCCAGACCCTGGTGACCGAGTCGATCGCCAACACCCGCTACTCGCCCGGCGGCGTGCTGGCGCGTCCCTTCGTCAACCCGGAGAAGCAGGGCCTGCTGCAGGGTACCACCTCGCAGACCGACCTTGCGCTCGTCGGCGACGGCTTCTTCGTGGTGAACGTCAACGACGATCCGGTCAACAACGGCGGCGACTACCTGCTGACCCGCGCCGGCTCCTTCACCGAGGACGAGGAAGGCAACCTGGTCAACAACGCCGGGTTCTTCCTCCAGGGCTGGCGCACCGACTCCTCCGGCAACATCGTCAATGCCACCACCAAGGACCAGCTCTCCAGCCTGGAGACGGTCAACCTGGCGGGCTTCACCTCGGTCTCGAACCCGACCACCACCGCCAACCTGGCCGCCAACCTGCCGGCCAACGCCACCACCAGCTCGACCCAGACCACCAACCTGACGATCTACGACTCGCTCGGCATCGACCACCTGCTGACCATCAACTGGACCAAGAGCGCGGCGGCCAACGTCTGGGACTACTCGATCGACGTGACCAACAACGCCGGCACCAACACCGCCGGCATCGTGACCGGCACCCTCGGCTTCGACCCGGCCGACGGCACGATCCAGAGCATCGACGGCGCAAGCCCTGCGAACGGCACACTGGCGCAGACAACCGTTGCCATCAACGGCACGACAACTGCACCGGACGAGTTCGTCAGCGGCGCCGACGACTCAAGCATCGTGATCAACTGGGGCACGGTCGGCCAGAGCAACGGCATGAGCCAGCTGTCCGGCCAGTACGAAGCCACACTGCTCAACCAGAACGGCTCGTCGCCCTCCACGCTGATCGCTGTCGAGGTCGACAACGAGGGCATCGTGACGGCCCGGTTCGAGAACGGCGACACCCGCCCGATCTACAAGCTGGCGATCGGCACCGTCCCGGCCTCGACCGAGCTGAGGAGCGAGAACGGCAACGCCTACAGCCTGTCGAGCGGCTCGGGAGACCTGCTGCTGACCGAGGCGGGCTTGCAGGGCGCCGGCCTGATCGAATCCTCCGCCCTGGAGTCGTCGACGGTAGACCTGTCGGACGAGTTCGCCGACCTGATCATCACCCAGCGGGCGTACTCCGCCGCCACCCGGCTGATCACCACCGGCGACGAGCTGCTGAGCGAAATCATCAACGTGAAGCGGTAACACCTAACCCCGCACCCGTTACCGCTCGACCTGACCCCGGCCACGGCCGGGGTCATTTTTTTGCGCGGGCGGAATGAATTGCCGGCAACCACCGACACATTAGTCATTTTTTAACGGGCCTTACCCACACTGACGTCAGGTTCCAACGGGTTCTGACGGACATGAGCGGACAAACGGCAACCAAGACCCCGACCATCGTGAAGCGGCAGGTGACCGGTCCGAACGGCACGCCGATCGGGCTCGACGATCTGCCGCCGCCGGAAACCACCCGCTGGGTGATGCGTCGCAAGGCCGAGGTCGTCTCCGCGGTTCGCGGTGGCCTGCTCACCGTCGAGGAGGCCTGCGCGCGCTGGAACCTGTCGCTCGAGGAGTACGAATCCTGGCAGCGGCTGATCGACCGCTACGGCGTCCGCGGACTGCGGGCGACCCGCCTGCAGCAGTACCGCGGGGCCGACCGCCGAAGCGTGAGCAACGACCGCCGCTAGTGGTCGAAATCGGCCACTAGGCCGAGCCGCCTCCCCGCTCCGCCACCAGTCTCGCGACCGTGCGAAACAGTCGTCCCCAGGGATCCGCCATCCGCTTGCCGACCGGCGTGACCGACGGGAACCAGGGATCATGGCCGTTGACCGGGTAACCCGGCGGCACCGGCCGGCCGTGGAACTCGACGGTCGGCACGCCGACGCCGCCGGCGATGGCGGCGACCGACGTGTTGGCGCTCACGACCATGTCCAGCGCGGCGCTCAGCGCGGCCGAGCCGGCCAGGTCGTCGAACAGGTCAAGGCCGTCGATCACGTGAACCTGGACGCCGAAGCGTTCCCGGATCTCCGCGAGCTCGGCGGCGCAATCGTCATACTGCAGGTTCACGAAGGTCACGCCCGGAACCGCCAGGATCGGCCCGAGTTCGGCCACCTCCGGGTAGAACTCGGCGCGGGTACGCCCGCGGGCCCGGCTGCGCCAGCACAGGCCGACCGTGGGCCCGGGAGCGATCGCGGCGACCCGCCGCCCCAGCTCCGCCACCCGGACCGGGTCCGCCTGCAGCACCTGCCGGCGCTCCGGGAACCGGTCGGCTCCCATGCGGAAGTGCCGGCCGAGGCTGCCGGTCGGCAGGACGATGTCGAAGTCGTCCAGCCCGGCCTCGGACGCCTCGCCCGGTACCGGAAAGGCCCGCACCGTCGCCGTCGGGAACGACCGCTGAAACAGCGGCTGCAGCTTGGCCGCGCATTCCAGGGTCACGGTGGCCCCGCGGCCGAGCAGATCCGGGACCATGGTGGCGAACCGGACCTCGTCGCCGATCCCCTGCTCGCCGAACACCAGGGCCTTGCGGCCATGCAGGTCCTCGGGCAACGGATCCGGCGCCCTGAACAGGGCCGGCGGATGGTGAAAGCCCTGTGTCGCATACCGCCAGTCGTAGGACTGCCAGCCCTCCTGCCACTGCCCGATCCAGTTGAGGTTGACGGCGCCGTTGAACCGCGCGCCGGCGAGCTGCGGGTTGCCGGCCAGGGCCTGGCGGAAGAACCGCGCCGCGGCACCGTACTCGCCGACCCGATACAAGGTGGTAGCGTAACTGGCGGCGACGTCCGGCGAGTTCGGGTTGAGCCGCAGCGCTTCCCGCAGGTGCGGCAGCCCCTCGAACGGACGGTCGGCGAGATTGAGCGCGCTGCCCAGGTTCTGGCGGATGGCGAAATGGTTCGGGTTGAACCGCACGGCCTTCCGGTGGGCCTCGATCGCCTCGTCCCAACGGTCCATCTTCTGCAGCACGTTGCCCAAATTCGACCAGTAGCTGCCGTTCCCGGGATCTATGTCGATGGCCTGGCGGATCAGCGAGGCCGCGGTATCGAACAACTCGACCCGGCTGGCGAACAGGCCCATGCCGAGCAGCGCATCCGGATGCCTGATATTCTCGTCCAGGACCGCCCGGAAGCCGCTGCGGGCGCTTTCGAGGTCGCCCCGTTCCAGGGCCTGCATCGCGGCCCGGACCTCCTCGGCGTGACGCCGCACCACCGGGTCGGCCGGATCGACCCGCGGCGCCCGCGGCGCGGCGGGCGGTCGCCCGGTCTGTCTGCCCCCGCTACGCCGGGCCATTCTCCCTCCCTGTCGGGCCGCGTGGCCGCTCCCACTTCACCCGTACCCGTAATGTACCGCCGTAATTCATTGTTCTTTTTTACAGATAAGCATGATAGCGTTGCTAGGAAAATTTTGCCCAGTGGGGCTATCCAAAGCTAGCAAGATTTTGTATAAAATTTTAGACGTATTTACGTAACGGCCTTCGCCACAGGCGGCGGCCCCGCGGGGAGTGACGGGCATGAACCCCTTCGCCGACCTGATCCGGAACCTGGGCCCGGTGCGGCTCGCTGCGTTGGCCGGCACCGGCATTGCGGTTGTCGGCTTTTTCATCTTCCTGGTCTCGCGCCTGTCGACCGGCAGCATGTCCCTGCTCTACGCCGATCTCGACCCGGCCGACGCCGGGTCGATCGTGCGCGAGCTCGACACCCGCGAGATTCCGTACCAGCTCAAGGCCAACGGCACCCAGGTCTTCGTTCCCTCCGACGATGTCCTTCGGCTGCGCGTCTCGCTCGCCGAGCAGGGCCTGCCCGGCGGCGGATCGGTCGGCTACGAGCTGTTCGACAAGAGCCAGGGCCTCGGCACCACCAGCTTCGTCCAGAACGTCAACCTGGTCAGGGCGCTGGAGGGAGAACTCGGGCGCACCATCTCGTCGATGCGCAACGTCCGCGGCGCCCGTGTCCACCTGGTGCTGCCTCGCCGCGAGCTGTTCTCGCGCGAGCGTCAGAAGCCGAGTGCGTCGGTCGTGCTGCAGCTGCAGGGCGGGCAACGGCCCGGCAAGGAGCAGGTGCTGGCGATCCAGCACCTGATCGCGGCCGCCGTGCCGGAGCTGAACCCCGAAGGCGTGTCGATCCTCGACGACCGCGGCGAGCTCCTGGCCCGCGGCTTCGGCGAGGATTCCCAGACCTCGCTGGCGATGCTGAACGCCGAGGAAATGAAGGCCGCCTACGAGACCCGGATGCGCCGCGCGATCGAGGAGATGGTCGAGCGCACGGTCGGGCTCGGCCGGGTCCGCGCCGAGGTGACCGCCGAGGTCGACTACGGCCGGGTGGTCGAGAACACCGAGCGCTACGATCCGGACAGCCAGGTCGCGCGCTCGACCCAGACCATCGAGGACCGCGCCGAGTCCAACGAGACGGCGCGCGAGGACTCGGTCACCGTCCAGAACAACCTGCCGGAGTCGGCGGTCGACTCCTCGGGCGGCAACGGCACCCAGGCGCAGACCTCCAACAACCGCACCGAGGAGACCGTCAACTACGAGATCTCCAAGACGATCCGGCAGCGGACCAAGGAGTCAGGCGAGGTCCAGCGCCTGTCGGTGGCCGTCCTGGTCGACGGCGCCTACACCCGGAACGACGACGGCCAGCGCGTCTACGTGCCGCGCACGCCGGAGCAGCTCGAGCAGATCGAGACCCTGGTCAAGTCGGCGGTCGGCTTCCGGGCCGATCGTGGCGACACGGTCGAGGTCGTGAACATGGAGTTCGTGAAGCTCGAGCCGACCGACATCGACGACGGCGCCTTCCTGTTCGGCATCTCGAAGGAAGAGTTCCTGCAGCTCGCCGAGGTGCTGGTGCTGGCGGTGGTCGGACTGCTGGTCATCCTGCTGGTGGTGCGCCCGGTGCTCACCAGGCTGTTCGAGAGCATGCCCACCACCCTCGCCTCGCGCGGCGGCGGCATGATCGGCCAGGACGGTCAACTGGCGCAACTCGCCGGGCCCGGCGCGACCGCCGACATGGCGGAGCTGCTGGACGGCGAGGACGAGGCCGAGGAAAGCCTGCTCGACCAGATGATCGACATCAACCAGGTCGAGGGCCGGGTCCGCGCCTCGTCGCTCCGCAAGATCGGCGAGATCGTCGACAAGCACCCGGAAGAGGCGGTCGCCATCATCCGCAACTGGATGTACCAGGAGGCCCAGTGATGCCGTCGGGACCGTCGATCCATAGCCTCCAGGGGACCGTCTGACCATGCCGCGCCCCAGGCCGTTCACCTTCGACTACAGCTTCGACAACGGTGCGGACGACCGCCGCAAGGCGGAGGAGATCGCCAAGCGGCGGGCCGCCGCGGAGGCCGAGGCCAACCGGCCGCCGACCTTCTCGGTCGAGGAGATGGAGCAGGCCCGCGCCGAGGCCCACGCCCTCGGCCGCCAGGAGGGCATGGCGGATGCCATGGCCGGCATCGAGCAGCAGGTCGGGCGCACCCTGGACATCCTGTTCTCGCGGCTTCCCAAGGTCTTCGAGCAGCACGCCGCCTGGACCAGGACGATGGAGGCGGATGCCGCCCGCCTGTCCATGGCGCTGATGCGCAAGCTGGCGCCGCAGCTCTCGCGCGACCGCGAGCTGCAGGAGGTCGAGCGGGTGATCCGCGAGGCCTTCGGGTTCCTGACCGAACAGCCGAAGGTCATGGTCCGTGTCGCGCCGGCCCTCGAGGAAGCGCTGCGCGACAAGGTCACGCTGATGGCGTCGCGGGTCGGCTACGAGGGCCAGGTGGTGCTGGTCGGCGACCCGGAGCTGCCGACCGACGACTGCCGGATCTCCTGGCAGGCCGGCGCCGTCGAGCGGTCGCTCGACGAGACCTGGGACCAGATCGACCAGATCGTCGAGCGCGCGCTGTCCGGCCAGCCCGTGCGCGAGCGCGGCGAGCGCCTGGACGCCGCCACCGTGCCGGACACCGATGAAGCGGTGCCGAATGCCGACGATGCCGAGATTCCCGACCCCGATGACTCCGCTGCGGGCGACGATGCCGAGCAGCCCAGCTGAACCAGGAGGACGCCATGTCCGACGACGATCTCAACCTGACGGACCTCGAAGACGACGACATGGCGGCAGCCATGGCGGCGCAGGACGAACCGGAGGAGGTCTACGCCGACGACGGCAAGGGCCAGATCACCGCCCGCGAGCTCGAGGCGGTCTATGACATTCCGGTCCAGGTCTCGGCGGTGCTCGGCAAGACCAGCATGCAGGTCAGCCAGCTCCTCAAGCTCGGTCGCGGCGCCGTCGTCGAGCTCGACCGCAAGGTCGGTGAGGCGATCGACATCTACGTCAACAACCGCCTGGTCGCGCGTGGCGAAGTGGTGATCGTCGACGAGCGCCTGGGCGTGACCATGACCGAGATCATCAAGGCCGATCGGCCGGCCTGAGCGCGGAGCGGAGACCATGGCCGAGGGAGCCGAGTACGCCGCGTCGCGATCCAGCGGACCGGTCAGCTACGACATACCGCCGAGCGGGACGACGGTGGACGGCGCCCTGGTGGTCGGCCTGATCGCGGCGTTCGTGCTGATCGGCACGGCGATCGTCCTGGGCAACTCCCTGCCCTCGTTCATCGACTTCCCGTCGGTGCTGATCGTGCTGCTCGGGACCTTCGCCGTCACCATGGTGTCGTTCTCGGTCGGCGAGGTGTTCTCGGTGATCCCGCTGCTGCTGCGGACGGTGTTTCCGCCGTCCCGCAATGCCCAGCGGGCCTGTGAGCGGGCGATGAACCTCGCCGAGATCGCGCGACGGAATGGTGTCCTGGCGCTCGACCACGTGCTGCCACAGCTGGCCGCCGAGCCGTTCCTGCAGCGCGCCGTGGCGATGGCCGTCGACGGCGGCGCGCCGGAACGGGTCGAGGCGGTGCTCGGGACCGAGATCGAGGCGACCACGGAACGCATGACCCGGGCCGCCAACGTGCTGCGCCGGGCGGCCGAGGTGGCGCCGGCAATGGGCCTGATCGGCACGCTGATCGGCCTGGTGCAGATGCTGGCCAACCTCAAGGACCCGAACGCCATCGGACCGGCGATGGCGGTGGCGCTGCTGACGACCTTCTACGGGGCGGTGCTGGCCTACATGGTGTTCGCGCCGGTGGCCGCGAAGGTCGATCGCAATGCCGCCGACGAGCGGCAGATCCAGCAGATCTACATGGTCGCGGCGTGTTCGATCGCCCGGCAGGAAAACCCGCGCCAGCTCGAGATGCTGCTGAACACCATCCTGCCGCCCTCGCAGCGGCTGGACTACTACTCGTGACACCGGGAGCCAGACCATGCGCCTGCTGATCATCGGCACACTGGAGGGCCACATCACCACGGCCGGGCAGATCGCCATGCAGCGCGGCGCCAAGGTCAGCCACGTTCCAGACATCGAAGGCGGCCTGAAGATCCTGCGCGACGGCCCCGGTGCCGACCTGGTCATGATCGAGGTTCGCCAGCCGGTCGCCCGGTTCATGAAGCAGATGAAGCAGGAGCGCATGAACACCCCGGTGGTGGCGTGCGGCATCCAGAGCGATCCCGACACCGCGGTCGCGGCGATCCGCGCCGGTGCCAAGGAATATATCCCGCTGCCCCCGAACCCCGAGCTGATCGCCGCCGTGCTGGCCGCGGTCGCCGAGGAGCAGACCGCGGTGGTGTTCCGCGACCCGGTAATGGCCGGAGTACTGAAGCTCGCCGACCAGATCGCGCCGTCGGACGCCAGCGTGCTGGTCACCGGCGAGTCAGGGACCGGCAAGGAGGTGCTGGCGCGCTACCTGCACTCGAAGTCGCGGCGCGCCAACGAGAAGTTCGTCTCGGTGAACTGCGCGGCGATCCCCGACAATCTGCTGGAGTCCGAGCTGTTCGGGCACGAGAAGGGCGCCTTCACCGGTGCGGTCGCCCGCCGCATCGGCAAGTTCGAGGAGGCCGACAAGGGCACCCTGCTGCTCGACGAAATCAGCGAAATGGACATCCGCCTGCAAGCCAAGCTGCTGCGGGCGGTCCAGGAGCGCGAGATCGACCGGGTCGGCGGCAGCAACCCGGTCAAGATCGACATCCGTCTGATCGCCACCTCGAACCGCGATCTCGAGCAGCATGTGCGCGACGGCAAGTTCCGCGAGGACCTGTATTTCCGGCTGAACGTCTTCAACCTGCAGCTGCCGGCGCTGCGCGAGCGGCCGGGCGACATCCGGGCCCTGGCCGATTATTTCGCCAAGAAATACGCCGAGGCCAACGGCGTGCCCGATCGACCGCTGTCGGCGGCGGCGATGCAGCGCCTCGAGGGCCACCACTGGCGCGGCAACGTGCGCGAGTTGGAGAACACCATGCACCGGGCGGTGCTGCTGGCCGCTGCGGGTCCCGAGATCGGCCCCGAGGCCATCGTCCTGACCGGCGAGAACATGGGCCAGGCCGCCCGTCCGGCTGCAGCAGCGGCGACGGAAGCCCCGGCGCCGGCGGCTCCGGGCGCGCCCGCTCCGGCAGCCCCGGCGGCCAGTCCGGCGGCCGCGCCGGGGCCGGACGGCGGGACATCGACGGCGCGGCTGGTTGGGCGGACGGTCGCGGACGTCGAGCGCGACCTGATCATCGACACCCTGTCGCACTGTCTGGGCAACCGGACGCATGCCGCCAACATCCTCGGCATTTCGATCCGGACCTTGCGCAACAAGGTCAAGCAGTTCATGGACGAGGGCTACAACGTCCCGGCGCCGGGCGACGCCGACCGGGCGTCGATCTGAAGCGTTGACCAGCCCTCGAGGAGAGGCCTGAGAGATGGCTGACGCCTCCGGACCGAATGGTGGGCGCGGACCCACCGGCGGCCTGACGCTGCCGAGCTTCGGCAGCATCGGCGAAGCCATGCGTCGGGGCGACATCCTGCTCGCCACCGGCGTGATCGCCATCCTGTCGGTGCTGATCCTGCCGATGCCGACCTGGTTGCTGGACTTCTGTCTGGCGATCTCGCTGCTGTTCTCCGTCCTGATCCTGATGACCGTGATGTTCATCCGGAAGCCGCTCGACTTCAGCGCCTTCCCGATGATCCTGCTGATCGCGACCATGCTGCGGCTGTCGCTGAACCTGGCGTCCACGCGCCTGATCCTCGGCGAGGGCCACACCGGCACGGATGCCGCCGGCCAGGTCATTCAGGCGTTCGGCAACTTCATGATGGCCGGAAACCCGGTGATCGGCGTGATCGTGTTCTCGATCCTGGTGATCGTGAACTTCATCGTCATCACCAAGGGCTCCGGGCGTATTGCGGAGGTCTCGGCACGGTTCAGCCTCGACGCCATGCCGGGCAAGCAGATGGCGATCGACGCCGACCTGTCCTCGGGCCTGATCAACGAGGACGAGGCCCGCAAGCGGCGCGAGGAACTGAGCCAGGAAAGCGGCTTCTTCGGCTCCATGGACGGCGCCTCGAAGTTCGTGCGCGGCGACGCGGTCGCCGGCCTGCTGATCACCGTGATCAACGTGGTCGGCGGCATGATCATCGGCATGGCGCAGAACGGCATGACGTTCGCCGACGCGTCCACGACCTACACGATCCTGACGGTCGGCGACGGCCTGGTCAGCCAGATCCCCGCCCTGATCGTCTCGACCGCCGCCGGTATGCTGGTCACCAAGGGCGGCACCGAGGGCTCGGCCGACGAGTCGGTGTTCGGCCAGCTCGGCGGCTACCCGAAGGCGCTGATGATGAGCTCCGGGCTCATGGTCATCATGTCCATGCTGCCCGGCATCCCGATGGTGCCGTTCCTGCTGATCGCAGGCGTGACGGGCAGCGGTGCCTACTTCCTGTGGCGCAACCGCGAGAATGCCAAGGCAGCCGAGGTCGAGGCCGAGGAGACCGCCGCCGCCGCCCCGCCGCCGGAGGAGCCGATCTCCTCGGCGCTGCAGATCGACCTGATCCGGCTGGAACTCGGCTACGGCCTGCTGCCGCTGATCAACGAGGCGGTCGAGGGCCAGCGCCTGACCGACCAGATCAAGGCGCTGCGCCGCCAGCTCGCGGCCGAGAGCGGGTTCATCATGCCGCAGGTCCGCATCCAGGATAACCTGCAGCTCGGCGCCAACACCTATGTCATCCGGGTCAAGGAGATCGAGGTCGGACGGGGCGAGCTGCGCCCGAACCGGCTGCTGGTCATGGACCCGACCGGCGGCAAGATCGAGCTGCCGGGCACCGACACCAAGGAGCCCACCTTCGGCCTGCCGGCCATGTGGATCTCGCCCGACCTGCGCGAGGAGGCCCTGTTCAAGGGCTATACCGTGGTCGACCCGTCGACCGTGATCACCACGCACCTGACCGAGATGGTGCGCGACAACATGTCGGAGATGCTGTCCTACGGCGAGACCCAGAAGCTGCTCGACGAACTCGGCGACAAGAACCAGAAGCTGGTGGCCGACGTGGTGCCGGCGCAGATCTCGGTCGGCGGCCTGCAGCGCGTGCTGCAGAACCTGCTGACCGAACGCATCTCGATCCGAGACCTGCCGACGATCCTGGAGGGAGTCGCCGAGGCCGCCGGTTACAGCCGCAACGTCGCGACCATCACCGAACACGTCCGCGCCCGCCTGGCCCGCCAGATCAGCGAAGCCTACGCCGACGAGGAGGGCGTGATCCCGCTGGTGTCGCTGTCGCCGGAATGGGAGCAAGCGTTCGCGGAGTCGCTGATCGGCACCGGCGACGACCGCCAGCTCTCGATGGCGCCCAGCCGGCTGCAGCAGTTCATCACCACGGTCCGCCACCAGTTCGACAAATACACCGCGATGGGCGAGCAGCCCTGCCTGCTGACGTCGCCGCTGATCCGGCCGTATGTGCGGTCGATCATCGAGCGATTCCGGCCGCAGACCGTGGTAATGTCGCAGAACGAGATCCATCCGAAGGCAAAGATCCGTACGCTCGGGCAGATATGAGGGGAAACGGGAAGCTGGGGTCCAGGGTCGGCGACGAGTGGGCCGGCCACGAATGGGCCGGGGGACGGCGCCTGACGGCAGCGCGCCCGTCCGTCGGCCGCGTCCGTGCGGCGACCGCGGCAATCCCTCTCCGTAAGGGTCCTGGATGCGCCTGAAGACCTTCACCGCGCCGTCGATGGCCGAGGCCATGCAGCTCGTGAAAGCCCATCTCGGGGCCGACGCGATCATCGTCTCGACCCAGAAGGGCGACGGCGGGCTCGGCATCCGGATCACCGCCGCGATCGAGGCTGTCGAGGACGAGGACCACTACGACCAGTACGACGACGGTGCCGATCCGCTCGACGAGATCGCCGAGGCGCTGGCGCACCACAACGTACCCGGCGAACTGGCCGACAAGCTCACCCGCTCGGCCGGCTCGCTCGACGCCGACGATCCGCTGCTGGCCCTGGCCGGCGCCCTCGACCAGCATTTCAAGTTCCAGCCGCTGCCCACCGGCGGCAAGCGGCCGATGGTGCTGCTCGGCATGCCCGGCGCCGGCAAGACCGTGACCACCGCCAAGCTCGCCACCCGCGCGGTCATGAACCGCCGGCCGGTCAGCGTGATCACCACCGATACCCAGCGGGCCGGCGGCTACGAGCAGTTGCATGCGTTCACGCGGCTGCTGGAGGTCGACCTGCAGCAGGCCGACGGCCCCGCCGCTTTGCAGGACGCGGTCACCGCCGCCCGACCGGGTTCCCTGATCCTGATCGACTGTGCCGGCGGCAACCCGTTCGACGCCGACGACGCGGCCCGGCAGCGCCGGCTGATCGCCGGGATCGAGGCCGAGGTCGTGCTGGTGATGGCTGCCGGCGGCGACGCCCTGGAGGCCGCCGAACTCGCCCAGGCCTACGCCGCAATGGGCGCCCGGCGGCTGCTCGCGACCCGCCTCGACATCGCCCGCCGGCTCGGTGGGCTGCTGAGCGCCGCCAGCGCCGGCCGTCTGGCGTTCTCCGAGGTCGGGATCGGCGCCAGCGTCGCCGACGGGCTGGCCCCGCTGAACCCGGTGTCTCTGGCACGTCTGTTGCTTCCCAAATATGCGGCCGCCCGCGACCAGGCTGCGGAATGATGCGTGTGAAAGGATCCAGCATGGTTCCGTCCGACGATCCGACCCCCGCCGGGGCCCCGCCCAAACTGCTGAAGGGGCGGAACCTGATCGCCGTGGCGTCGGGCAAGGGTGGTGTCGGCAAGACCTGGTTCGCGGTCACGCTGTGCCACGCCCTGTCCCGGGCCGGCGAGAAGGTCCTGCTGTTCGACGCCGATCTCGGGCTCGCCAACGTCGACATCCAGATCGGCCTGATGCCGCAGCGTGACCTCGGCGGCGTGCTGGCCGGACGGCTGTCCCTGGCCCAGGCCCGGGTGCGCTACGAGGAGGGCCGGTTCGACATCATCGCCGGCCGCTCCGGCTCCGGAAACCTCGCGCAGCTGCCGTCCAACCGGCTCGGCGCGCTCGGCACCGAACTGATCGACCTCGGTCGCTCCTACGACAGCGTCGTCATGGACATGGGCGCCGGCCTCGACCGGACCGTCCGCCTGCTGTCGGGCCGCGCCGGCACCGTCCTGGTGGTGGCGACCGCCGAACCGACCTCGCTGACCGACGCCTATGCGTTCATCAAGGTCACGGTCACCAATGACCCGACCGTCGACCTGCGGGTGGTGATCAATGCCGCCGACAGCCGGGGCGAAGGCCAGCGCACCTACGACACCCTGCGCAAGGCCTGCGGCAACTTCCTGAAGGTCGAGCCGCCGCTGGCCGGGATCATCCGCCGCGACCGCAAGGTCATCGAGTCGATCCGCACCCAGACCCCGATCATGATCCGCTATCCTGGGGCCGACGCCGCGCGCGACGTCGAAGCGATCGCCGAGCACCTGCGGGAGACCCGGTGAGCGATATCCCATCGGCGCTGCCGCCGTCGGGAAGCCCCCCGGCTCCCTCCTCCACGTCCCAGCCTCCCGCGCCCCAGGCCCCCGCCCCTTCCGGCCAGAACCCCACTGGCCAGAACCCCACTGGCCAGAACCCCACCGGCCAGAACCCCACCGGCCAGCCCCCCACCGGCCAAGCTGCGAGCGGACAGCCTGCGGCAGGGCAGACCGCCGCGCCGGCCGGCACCACCAGCCCGGCCCAGGCGCAGGCCCTGCCGCCGGATCTCGCCCGCGCCGTCGCCGGGACCACCGTCGAGGGGCAGGTGCGCACCGCCTCGGCCGATGGCGGCGTCACGGTCCGCACCGCACAGGGCGACGTGCGGCTGGAGCTGACCCGCGCCCAGGTCGCCCAGCTGCTCCGGCCCGGCACGCCGGTGACGCTCGAGATCCGCAACCCGACGGCGCAGCCGCCCCTGGTACAGCTGACGGTGCGCCCCGCCCCGACGCCGGGCGCCGCGCCGCCCGCGCAGCCGGTCGTCACCACCGGCTCGGCGGCGCCGGCACCGACCGTGCCGCTGACGGTCGGGCGCATCGTGCAGGCCACGGTGGTCCCGGGCCCGGCACCGGCCGGGCAGCCGGCCGCGCCCGCCGCTGCCCCGCCGGCCGGTGCGCAAATTCCCGCCACGCCGACTCAAGCCACACCGACTGCAGCCACGCCGACTCAAGCCACGCCCACTCAAGCCCCAGCGACTGCAGCCACGCCGAACCCGGCTGCGGCGACCGGCGCCGCTCCGGTATTCCCTGCGACCTCAGCGGCGGCCGCGACCGGCGGTTCCGCGCCGACGCCCGCCCCGGTCGCGACCGGCGGGGGACCGGCGGCCGCTTCCGGCCAGTCGGCACCTTCGGTACCGGGGCAGGCCGTGTCGGTCGGCCGCGCCGCCCCCGCCCCGCCACCGACCCAGGGCCCGCCGATCCAGCGCCCGCCGACCCAGGGCCCGTCAGGCCCCACGGCTTCCGGACCGACCGGCCCCGCAACCGCCGCGTCCGGTCCCACGCCCCCCATCCCGACCGGTTCCGTATCCGGTTCGGCCAGCGGGCCGGCAGCCGCAGTTTCGCCGACCCCGGTCCCGGCGTCTGCCGTCCCGGCGTCTGCCGTCCCGGCGTCCCTCGCATCCACCTCCCCGGCCGCCACAGTCAGCCAGGCCGCCACCGGCAACCAGGCCGCGGCCGGCCAGGCCAGTCCTGCCGCCCCGGCCGCGGAGACCGCCTCGCCAGGGCGCGCGGCGCTGCCGAACGGTGCCGTCCTGACCGTCCGCATCGCCGCGGTGGCGGAGGCCGCCGCGCGCCCGGAGGGTGCCGCCCGCGCGGTGACCGGCCTGGTCAACCAGCCTGGAGCCAGCGCCCCGTCCCGCATCGACGGCCAGATCGCCGGGCTGACCGCCGCCGGCCGCCCGGTCGTGCAGTCGGCCGTCGGCTACCTGGCGCTCGACGCCCGGGCCGATCTCCGGCTCGGCACTCGAATCGCGCTCGACGTGCTGGCGTCGCGCGGCGCCGGATCGGCCGAGCGCGCCGCGCCGCTGCCGGTGCTGGCCCGCGAGTGGCCCGCTCTCGAGGCGGCGCTGCGGGTGCTCGAGGAGCAGCTCGGTCCGGCCGGGGCCCGCCAGGCGCTCGAGGCCATGCCGCGCCCCGGCCCGCAGCTGACCGCCACCATGCTGTTCTTCATGGCCGCCCTGCGCGGCGGCGACGTCCGCGGCTGGCTGGGCCGCAACGCCACGCAGCTCCTGGAAGCCTCGAGCCGCCGGGGCCTGCTCGACTCGCTGTCCGACGACTTCAAGACCCTGCAGCGCGCCTCCGAGCCGTCCGAGACCGGCTGGCGCAGCTACCTGATCCCGGTCGCCTGGGACGAGCGCCGGCCGATCCGCCTGCTCACCCGCAAGGAGCGCCGGGACGGCCGCGACGGCCGCAGCGGCAAGCCCGGCACCGCGTTCCTGGTCGACCTGGACCTCAGCAACATCGGCCCGTTCCGGCTCGACGGACTGGTCCGCAGCGAACTGGTCGACCTGCTGATCCGCACCACCAGGCCGCTGCCGGTGGTAATGCGCAGGGACATCAAGGCGCTGTTCGACGGCACCCTGGAGCGGACCGGCATCATCGGGCATCTGAGCTTCAAGGCTGCGCCGGTCATGCCGCCGCTGCCGGTGGACTTGGAAGCCTCGTCGACGGGCGGTACAACCACCCTGTCCGTCTGACCCGTTCCCGACCGCCATGCCCGAAGGCCCGATGTCACGCACCCCCGCCCTGCCGCCGGCAATCCTGTTCGACCTCGACGACACCCTGATCACCGCCCACCTGCACCCGCGCGAGGCGTGGCATCGGGCGATCGACGGGCTGCCGGAGCGCCCGGAGAGGCTCGACGTGCCGGGCGCCGCCTCGGCGATCCACGAGGCGGCCCGCTGGTTCTGGTCGGACCCGGACCGGCACCGCGAGGGCCGGCTCGACATCCACACCACGCGCCGGCGCATCGTGTCGCGCGGCCTGTCCGCGCTCGGCGTCGAGGACGACGGCTATGTCACCCGGCTGTCGGCGCATTTCTCGGCCATGCGGACCGCCGAGACCGCCCTGTATCCCGACGCGGTCGACACCCTGGTCGCCCTGGCCGGGCGCGGCGTGCGGCTCGGCCTGATCACCAACGGCAGCGCCGCCGAGCAGCGCGCCAAGATCGAGCGCTTCGACCTGGCCCGGCACTTCGTCCATGTGCAGGTCGAGGGCGAGATGGGATTCGGGAAGCCGGAGGAGCAGGCCTACGCCCACGCCCTGTCGGCGCTCGGCACCACGGCCGCCGACACCTGGATCGTCGGCGACAACCTGGACTGGGAGGTTGTGGTCCCCCAGCGCCTCGGCTTCCACGCGATCTGGCGCGATCCGGTCGGCAAGGGCATGCCCGCCGGCCACCCGGCGAAACCCGACCGGATCATCACCCGGCTGGCCGAGCTGCTGGAGGAGTGAGGCCGGGTCGACCGTCGATCAGGCCGGATTCGGGCGGATGACGTATCTGATCTCCGAGCGCCCTTCCCAGGCTTCGGCCAGATGGTCTAGCGGAACGCTGACGAAGGGCGGCTCGAACCCGGCGGCGGGTGCCGCGGCAAGCAACTCCCCGGCCCCGGCCAAGAGCTCCTTGAGCGGTACGCTGCCGATCCCGCTGCCGATCAGTTCCAGCCCGGACCCGCGCAGCATGTCTCCGCGCAACGGGATCTCTGCTCCGGCCGCAGTACCGAGCTGCACATAGCGCAGGCGCGGCTCGCCCGCCCGGGAGCCTCGATTGCCGGCCGCGGCCCGGAGCAGGCGGCTCGCCGGCTCGCCCCAGACGAAGTCCAGCACGATGTCGACTCCGCGGTCGAACTCGGCACGCAGGGAGGGATCCGCATCGGCGTCCAGGACGATGCGCACATCGGCCTCGGCCTCACGGAGCCGGGCGGCGCTGCGCCCGACCGCGACGACCCTGCCCACGCCCAAGTACCGGGCGACCTGCAGGGCCATCCGTCCCGCGGCCCCGGTCGCGCCGTTCACGAGTACGACCTCGTCGGCGCGGAGCTTCGCGCGCCGCGTCAGGGCGACCCAGGAGGCCAATCCTCCCGTCGCGACGGCGGCGGCGCGATCGTCCGGCAGCGCATCGGGCACCGCCACCAGCATGTCGTCCGGAACCAGCGCCTTCTGGGCCATGGAACCGTATGGCGCCTTCGGAAAGAGGAAGTAGACGCGCCGACCCGACGGATCGACACCCACCCCGTCCACGCCGGGGACGAAGCCGGCCGACGAGCCACCGGCATAGTGCCGCCCGGATGCCAGGGCCTTAACGATCGGGCTCAACGGTGCCGCGCCGACCGTGACGACGACTTCGCCGGGGCCGGCACTAGGCTCGCCGAAGTTGCCGACCCGCGGGGTGACGCCGAGCGTCTCGACGATTGCTGCCTTCATGATTTCCGCTCCGCTGAGATCTCGGGCCTGCTCCTCGAGGCCCGGCCCGCCACGATATGCGGGCAATGGATCGGATGATCTATGCTCTACAGTCCGTAATACTTTCGCGATCGTCCGAGGGTGCCATGGATCCGCTGTCACAGGTGCTCGCCCTGCTGAAGCCGCGCAGCTACATCACCGCCGGCTTCGACGCCGGCGGTACATGGTCGCTGACGCTCGACGACCTCGCCGGCCGTATCAAGTGCTACGCGGTCCTCAAGGGCGGGTGCTGGCTGTCGCTCGCCGGTGGTGCCGCGATCCGGTTGAACGAAGGCGACTGCTTCGTGCTGCCCAGCGGCTCCCCGGTCACGATCGCGAGCGATCCGACGGTGCCGTCGCGGCGCGCGAGCGACGTCCTCGACCCGAACCGGAGCGGCGAGGTCGTCACCTACAACGGCGGCGGCGACGTCTTCCTGGTCGGCAGCCGGTTCGAGGTGACCGGCCGCCATGCCGAAGGGATCTTCAGGAGCCTGCCTCCGATCATCCGGGTCGAGGCGACCGGCGATCAGGCGAGACTGCGGTGGTCCCTGGAACTGATGATGGAGGAGCTTCGAGAGGCACAGCCGGGGGCGTCGCTGGTCGCCCAGCACCTCTCGCACATGATCCTGGTTCAGACGCTCCGCCTCTACTTGGCGCAACGTTCGCCAGACGACACCGGCTGGCTCTCCGCCCTGGCCGACCCGCAGCTGAGTGCGGCGATCACGGCGATGCACGCCGATCCATCCCACCCGTGGAGCCTGCGGGAACTGGCGCGCCGGGCTGGCATGTCGCGCTCGACCTTCGCCGAGCGCTTCCGGGAGCGGGTCGGGTCAGCCCCGATCGGCTACCTGACGCGCTGGCGGATGATGCTGGCCGAGGACAGGCTCGTCGAAGGCCGCGACACGATCGCCCAGATCGCCCTCGAGCTCGGCTATTCGTCCGAGCATGCCTTCGGCACCGCGTTCCGGCGGACCGTCGGATGCTCGCCCGGACGCTACGCCCGGGCGCATGCGAGAGGCGCCGGCAGCCCCGGCCGGTAGCGCGACCTCTCCTACAACCGGTCGTCCTTGCGGCGGTGCAGCTGCTGGGCGGTCTCGTCGGCCACCGCCTGGTCCTTGCGGGCCTGCTCGGCTGCGAGCTTGGCGAGCCGGGCGTCGTGGGTGATCTGGTAGCGCTTCAGCTCGGCGAAGGCGGTGCGCACCTCTTCGCGGGCCGCCTCGACCGCCGTCTCGGTGTCGCGGACCAGCTGGTCGGCGGCCTTGCGCCGGGCGATCATCGCCATGGCGTAGGCGCCGTAGGTCCGGGCCCCGTCGATCGACTGGCCGGCAGCCTGCTGCTCCTTCGCCAGTTCCACGTCCAGTGCCGCCCGGCCGGCCCGCGCCACTTCCAGCCCCGACTCCAACTGGGACAGGGCCTTGCGCTTCTCGTCGAGCTGCTGCTCGGAAAGCCGGATCAGGGTATCGAACGGCCGCATCGTTCAGCGGTCACTCGCCAGGGCCGTCGAGCGTCCCGTCGCCGTCCAGAATCTCGCCCAGGCGGACATAGCCGTCGTCGAGCTCGGACTGCTCGTCCTTGTCCTGGGTGAGGAAGGCCTCCAGCGCGTCGTGGTACTTGATCGACTCGTCGACCTGCGGGTCGCTGCCGCGCCGGTAGGCGCCGAGCCGGATCATGTCTGCCATGTCCTCGTAGGTCGCCATCAGGGCCCGGGCCCGCCGCACCAGCGCGTTCTCCTCGGCGGTGTTGCAGCCCGGCATCATTCGCGAGACCGAGCGCAGGATGTTGATCGACGGGTAGCGACCGCGGTCGGCGATCGCCCGCTCCAGGACGATGTGGCCGTCGAGGATGCCGCGCACCGCGTCGGAGATCGGCTCGTTGTGGTCGTCACCCTCGACCAGGACGCTGAACAGCCCGGTGATCGAGCCCTCGGCGACCCCGGGACCGGCCCGCTCCAGCAGCCGCGGCAGCTCGGCGAACACCGTCGGCGTGTAGCCTTTCGAGGCCGGCGGCTCGCCGGTCGCCAGGCCGATCTCGCGCTGGGCCATGGCGAAGCGGGTGACCGAATCCATCATGCAGAGCACCTGCTTGCCCCGGTCGCGGAAATACTCCGCCGTCGCCAGGGTCAGATAGGCGGCCTGGCGGCGCATCAGCGGGCTCTCGTCCGAGGTCGCGACCACCACGACGCTGCGGCGCATGCCCTCCTCGCCGAGATAGTCCTGGATGAATTCCTGGACCTCGCGGCCGCGTTCGCCGATCAGGCCGATGACGAAGACGTCGGCGCTGGCGAACCGGGCCAGCATCGCCATCAGCACCGACTTGCCGACGCCGGAGCCGGCGAAGATGCCCATGCGCTGGCCGCTGCAGATCGAGAGGAACTGGTTGATCGCGCGGACCCCGACGTCGAGCTTGGCCCCGACCCGGTTGCGCTTGTGGGCCGGCGGCGGCGACGCGCGCAGGGAATAGGCGTCGTTGCCCTCGGTCAGAGGACCCTTGCCGTCGATCTCCTCGGCCATCGCGTCGATGACCCGTCCGAGCCAGCCCTCGTCCGGATAGACCACGGGCTCGGCATCCGAGATCTGCGCCCGCGAGCCAATGCCGACCCCCTCCAACGCGGCGAACGGCATGGCCAGGGCCCGGCCGTCGCGGAACCCGACGACCTCGCAGGTTACCATCCGATTCCCGCGCGCCTGCACGTAGCAGCGGTCGCCGATCGACAGCGCGCGCTCCACGCCGCCGATCTCGACCATCATGCCGAGGACCGCGGTCACCCGGCCGTAGAGCCGGAAATCCGCCACTTTCTCGATGTCGCTGGCGAGGTGGCGCAGGAGGGTTGCCACGACGTCCTCCATCCGATCTGCTTCGAAGTGAGACTATCATGCCGAAGAGCGCTTAACGAACGGCAGCTAACGCGTTAACCTTTCTTTTAAAGGATGGGGCATAGGGTGGGGTTAATGAAACTCCTCAGGGGGATTCGGCCATGCGCATCCTGTTGGTAGAGGATGATGCCTCGACCGCCCGGTCTATCGAACTGATGTTGAAGGCTGAGAACTGGATCGTCGACGTGACGGACCAGGGCGAGGACGGCCTCGAGATCGGTCAGCTCTACGATTACGATCTCATTCTCCTCGACATCATGCTTCCGGACATGGACGGATACGAGGTGCTGCGACGGCTCCGCCAGGCGCGCGTCCGCACGCCGATCCTGATCCTCTCCGGGCTCGCCGAGCTCGACGCCAAGATCAAGGGCCTGGGTTTCGGCGCCGACGACTATGTGACCAAGCCTTTCGACCGCCGCGAGCTGGTCGCCCGTATCCAGGCGATCGTACGGCGCTCCAAGGGTCATTCCGACTCGGTCATCCGGACCGGCAAGCTGACGGTCAACCTCGACACCCGATCCGTCGAGGTCGAAGGCCAGCCGATCCACCTGACCGGCAAGGAATACGGGATCCTGGAACTGCTGTCCCTGCGCAAGGGCACCACGCTGACCAAGGAGATGTTCCTGAATCATCTCTACAACGGCATGGACGAGCCGGAGCTGAAGATCATCGACGTCTTCATCTGCAAGCTGCGCAAGAAGCTGTCCTCGGCGACCCAGGGCGACAACTACATCGAGACGGTCTGGGGCCGCGGCTACGTGCTGCGCGATCCGTCGGAGGCCGCCGTCACCGCCGCCTGACGATACCGTCCCGCCCAACGCGAAAGGCCCCGGCGATCAGCCGGGGCCTTTTCGTTTCCGCGTGTCCGGCTCCGTCCGGACCGGTCATTCTCCCCGGTCGCCGGCCCGGTTAGCCCGGGCGCCGGGCTTCGGTTCAGACAGCGGCGCGCATGCTGCCGGCGGTCTTCTGGGTGACCCGATAGAGGCCGCGCTGGGCCGGCACCGGCTCGAAACGATCGGTAATGCCCAGCACGGTCTCGGCACCGCCCAGGAACAGGGCACCATCCGGTGCGAGCTGGTCGGCGACGCCGGCCAGCACCTTGCCCTTGGTCGGCTGGTCGAAATAGATCAGGACGTTGCGGCAGAACACCACGTCGAACTGTCCCAGCGACCGCGGGTGTTCGAGCAGGTTGTACTCGCGGAACGACACCTGGCTCCGGATCGCATCCGACAGCTGCCAGCGGTCGCCCTCCTGCTTGAAATACTTGACCAGCAGGGTGATCGGCAGGCCGCGCTGCACCTCGAACTGCGAATAGGTGCCGGCCTTGGCCTTGGCGACCATCTCGCTGCACAGGTCGGTGGCCAGGATCTCGATCCGCCAGCCCGCCAGCTTGGCCTGCATCTCAGAAAAAAGCATCGCCAGCGAGTACGGCTCCTGCCCGCTCGAGCAGGCGGCGCACCAGATCCGGATGCGCTTGGCCGAGGCCCGCGCGGTCATCAGCTGCGGCAACACGACGTCGCGCATCAGGTCGAACGGCTTGATGTCGCGGAAGAACAGGGATTCGTTCGTGGTCATCGCGTCGACCACGTCCTTGCGCAGCTTGCCGTCGGGACGGGTCCGCAACGCCCCGACCAGCTGGTCGAGGTTTCCGAAGCCCCACTTGCGGGCCACCGGTTGCAACCGGTTCTCGACCAGATAGGCCTTCTCGGGCGTGATCACGAGGCCCGACTGCTCCTTGAGCATCGTCGCCATCATCTGAAAGTCAGCCGTGTTCATGCCGCCCGCCTCATGGTTTGCTTCTGCACCCAGGCCGCGATCTCGCCGAGCGGAAGAACCGCACTGCACAAACCGGCCCGGGCGACCGCCCCCGGCATACCCCACACCACGCTCGACGCCTCGTCCTGGGCGACCACCGTGCCGCCCGCCTCGACCAGCGTCGCGCAGCCCTTCTGGCCGTCATGCCCCATGCCGGTGAGGATCACCGCCAGGGCGCGACCGCCGAAGACCTCCACGATGCTGCGCATCATCGGATCGACGGCCGGCCGGCAGAAGTTCTCCGGCGCGCCCTGGTCGAGCCGCAGGACCGGGCTGGCCGGGGTGCCGGTGACCCGCATGTGGTGGTCGCCGCGCGCCAGGTGGACACGGCCGGTCACCACCGGCATGCCGTCCGTCGCCTCGACACAGTCCCATCCGGTCGACCGCTTGATGTGCTCGGCCAGGATGGTCGTGAAGGTCGGCGGCATGTGCTGCGTCAGCAGGATCGGCAGCCCGAGGGTCTTGGGCAGCGCGCCGAGCAGCTTGAACAGCGCCTGCGGTCCGCCGGTGGAACTGCCGATCGCGAGGACGCGCGGCATCTCCCGGCCGACCGGCCGCACCGTGACTTCGGTCGCAGCGGGCGCCGCGGGCGCCGCGACCGGTGCCGCCGTCGCCCGGCGCTCGGCCGAGAACGCGCGCTTGCCCGGCAGCCGCTCGCCGCGGCGGTTCCGCCGGTGGGTGCCGAACGCCTTGACCTTGGCCGACAGCTCGCGCTTGAAGGCCTCCGCGCTGGTGAGTTCGCGGGTGCTGGACGGCTTCGGAATGTAGTCCTTGGCGCCCAGCGCCAGGGCCCGCAGGGAGATGTCGGCGTTGCGCTCGGTCAGCGTCGAGGCCATGACCACGGCGATGTCGCGGTCGACCTCGATCAGCTTCGGGAGCGCGGTCAGTCCGTCCATGCGCGGCATCTCGATGTCGAGCACCACGACTTCGATCTTGCCGACGTTCTTCTCCAGGGTCGTCACGGCCATCTGCCCGTCGCTGACCGACGCCACGATCTCGATCTCCGGATCGGTTTCGAGCGTGCGCGCGAACAGCCCGCGGATCACGGCCGAATCGTCGACCAGCATGACCCGGAACGGGTCTGCGGAACGATCCGGTTTGGACGGGCTCATCGCCATCAGAGCAATCCGACCTGCTGGAACTTGGTTTCGATGATATCGCTGTCGAACGGCTTCATGATGTACTCGTTCGCTCCTTCGGAGAGCGCGACCTGGATGTGGGCGAGGTCGTTCTCGGTCGTGCAGAACACCACGACCGGTTCCCCGCCTCCCGGCATGCGACGAAGCTCCCGAAGAAACTCAATACCGTTCATGACCGGCATGTTCCAGTCCAACAGGATGGCATCGGGAAGCTTGTGCGTGCACTCCTCCAAGGCCTTGGCGCCGTCCGCCGCCTCGGAAATCTCGAAATCGAGTTTCTCGAGGATGCGTCGCGCGACCATCCGAACGACCTTGGAGTCGTCGACGACAAGACAAGACTTCATCGCAGATCTCCCATCGGAGTCCCTCGGGGTCGCAGTATGGGCAGACGGCACTAGGCCGCTTCGACCCTTACGAAATCAAGCAGGCTAGGCACGTCGAGAACCACCAGCAGGGCGTCCTTGAGACGGTAGATGCCGGTCGAGACCTCGCGGACCCGCGTGCTCATGGTCGGCGGATGGCTCTCGAAGTCACGATCATACAGCGTCAGTACCTCGCCGACACCGTCGACGATCAGGCTGTACAGCTCGCCCTGATGCTCGACCACCACACTCATGGTCTCGGCATCGGCCGGCAGCGGATCCAGCCCGAGGCGACGCCGGACCTGGATCGCGGTCACGATGCGGCCGCGCAGGTTGAGCGAGCCGGCGACTTCCTTCGGGGCCAGCGGGATCCGCGTGATGCGCTGCGGGCCAAGGACGTCGTGCACCAGCAGCACCGGGATCCCGAAGGACTGTTTGCCGATGGTGATCGAGACGAACTGCCGGGCCTCGGTGGTGGCCGGGAGCCTGTTCTTGGTGGTGGCCGGGAGCGTGTTCTTGCTCATGCGAGGTCTCCTCGATCAGGCGCCGACGGTCTGGGCCAGGGTTTCCAGCAGGGCGTCGCGGTCCAGTTTGGCGACGTAGTCCGTGAAGCCGACCCGCCGGCCGCGCTCCAGATCCTCGCTGGTGGTATGCGAGGACAGAGCGACGATCGGCACATCCGCCCAGCGGGCATCGGCCCGCACCGCCTCGGCCAGCTGGAAGCCGTTCATGCCCGGCATCTCGATGTCGCTGATGATGGCATCGAAGCTGTCACCGCGCTCGCACAGCGCCAGCGCCTGCTCGCCGCCCTCGACCGCGGTCACCTCGTAACCGGCCACCGACAGCAGCGGGGTCAGCAGGTTGCGGAAGAACGCGCTGTCGTCGACGACCAGCAGCCGGCGACCGCGGGTCACCGCCAGAGCGTCGTCGTTGCTGTGGTCGAACCAGTCGCCGAAGGCCTTGGTCAGGTAATGACCGGCATCGATCACCTCGGTGGCCTTGCCGGCAATCACCGCGCTGCCCATCAGCGCCGTCGACTCCGGCCGGACCTCGACGTTGATGCGGTCCTCGACGATGTCGACGATCTCGTCGACGACCAGGCCCATCGAACGGGCATTGTCGGTGAACACCAGCACCGGCTGGCGCCCCTCGCGCTTCAGCTGGATCTTCTCGTCCATCGGGATCAGCGGCATCAGCTGGCCGCGATACTGCACCAGCGGATGCCCCTCGGAATACTCGACCGTCGTCAGGTCGATCTCCTCCAGGCGCGCCACCAGGGACAGCGGAACCGCCTTCGGGGTCGGATCGCCGCCGCCGCGGAACAGCAGCAGCGAGACCGTGCTGACGCCGATCGCACGGTGGTCGGCGGCCTCGTCGGCGCCGGTCGCGTCGGTCACGGTGATCTCGCCGGTCGCCTGCGCGATGCCGTTCGGGTCCAGGATCATGATGACGCTGCCGTCGCCGAGGATGGTGTTGCCGGAGAACATGGCGATGTGACGCAGGATCGGCGCCACCGGCTTCACGACGATTTCCTCGGTGTCGAACACCCGGTCGACCAGGATGCCGAAGGTGTAGGTACCGACCTGGGCGACCACGATGAAGGTCTCCTTGCCGGACCGCTCGTCACCCTCGCGGCGCTCCAGGTTGAGCAACCGCTCCAGCGACACCAGCGGCAGCAGCCGGTTGCGCAGGCGAAGCACCGGCGTGCCCTGCACCTCCTCGATGCGATGCTCGCTGTCGGCCGACGCCCGGACCAGCTCGATGACGCTGAGCTGCGGGATCGCGAAGCGCTCGCCGCAGGCCTCGACGATCAGGGCCGAGACGATCGCCAGGGTCAGCGGGATCTTGATGATGAACTTCGAGCCGCGCCCGAGCTTGGACTGCAGCTCGATGGTGCCGCCGATCTTCTCGATGTTGGTGCGCACCACGTCCATGCCGACACCACGCCCGGAGACGCTGGTGACCACCGCCGCAGTGGAGAAGCCGGCGCGGAAGATGAACTGATGGATCTGCTGCTCGGTGAGCGCCTCGGCCTCGAGCTCCGAGACCAGGCCGTTGGTGATGGCCTTGGCCTTGATCTTCGTTTGGTCCAGGCCACGGCCGTCGTCGGCGATCTCGATCAGAATGTGACCGCCCTCGTGATAGGCGTTCAGGGTGATCCTGCCGTTCTCGGACTTGCCGATGGCTGTACGGGCGTCCGGGGTCTCAATGCCGTGGTCGGCCGAGTTGCGGACCATGTGGGTCAGCGGATCCTTGATCAGCTCCAGGACCTGGCGGTCCAGCTCGGTATCGGCACCAAGCATGACGAGGTCGATCTTCTTGCCGAGTTCGTGGGCGAGATCGCGCACGATGCGGGGCAGCTTCGACCAGGCGTTGCCGATCGGCTGCATGCGGGTCTTCATGACCCCTTCCTGCAGCTCGGAGGTCACCTGGCTGAGCCGCTGCAGCGGGACGGTGAACTCGCTGTCCTTCTCGCGCCGGGCGATCTGCAGGAGCTGGTTGCGGGTCAGCACCAGCTCGCTGACCATGGTCATCAGGTTCTCGAGCAGGTCGACGTTGACCCGAATGGTCTGCGCGGCCACCGCGCTCTCGCGCGGTGCGTCCTCGGCCGGAACCCCGGCGTCGGCCGCCACGGAGACCGCCTTCGACGGTGCCGGGGCCTGGGCCGGGGCCTGGGCCGGTGCGGCCACGGGGACCGGCGCGGGCTCAGGCTCCGCGATGTCGCCGGAGTCGACCTCGGTCTCGTTGAAGATCCGCTCGAGTTCGTCCAGCGGAACCTCGCCCGGACGCGTCCCGATGACCTCGGCACCCGGCGGCGGGGCGTCGTCGAGTTCCGGGGCCGCCTCGGGGGCCGGCGCGGCCGCAGCCGCCGGAACGTCGGAGCCCTCGGCGAGCGCGTTCAGACGGGCGATCAGGTCGGCGTCGTCGCCCTCGGGCTCGGCCTCGGTCGCCTCCAGGGCGGCGAGCAGGGCCTTGATGCAGTCCAGCGACTCCAGCACCAGGGTGATCGCGGTCGGCGTCACCTCGAGTTCGCCGTCGCGGACCTTGCCCAGCACGTTCTCGCTGGCGTGGGCGACCGACTCAAGCCGCGGCAATCCGAGGAAGCCGCAGGTGCCCTTGATCGTGTGGACCAGCCTGAAGATGTTGGACAGCAGCGCCTGGTCGTTGGGGTTCTGCTCCAACCGGACCAGCTCGACGTCGAGCGCCGAAAGGCTCTCGGCGGTTTCGGTCAGAAATTCACTGAGAAGCTCGTCCATACTCCACCCCACCAGATTCCGCCCCGTCCGAGGCAAGCCTTATCGGACCGACGGTAGCGACGCGGCTCCTAAAGAACGGTTAATAAGGTTAAAGTCGCACGTCCGCCAGATGAACCGCCAGACGTTCAGGAAGACTCGGAATAAATGATCGAGATCGTCGGCGGCGAGGCGGCGTCCACCGCCAGATTCAGGCCGAAGCGCCGGACGTTGGCGTTGACGGTCGCGGCCAGCACGGTCCGCTCGTCGCTGGCCTCCCGTTGGCCGCTCAGCGCGCTCAGGACCGTCGGCTCGATGACCGCCCCCTCGCCCTCCGCCGCCAGGATCACGGCCCCCTCGCGCACCGCCGCGGAGATCGCGCCGAGCCGCGGCATGGCGTCCGCCATCACCGCGACCGCACCCAGCAAGACCTTGACGGTCCCGGTCTGCGGCGTCGGCGATCCGGCGGTGCCGGAGAACGTCCACTCGATCCGACGGCTCGCAAGATAGCCGCGGGCGATCCGGTCGGCCTCGGAGAAGCCGTGCCCGGCGGAACTCCCGGCGCCGCCGAACGCCATGCGAAAGAAGGTCAGCCGCGCGGTCGCCTGCTCGGTGCTGTCGGCAGCCAGGTCCATCGCATCGGTCCCGACCTCGTCGGCGCCGAACTCCTTGAGCAGTTCCAGCCCGTTGCGGGCCGCGCCGACCGGACTGATCAGGTCGTGGAACAGCCGGGAGAGCAGCAGATCCAGGTGACCGGGCGAAAAATCCAAGGCTGCCGCTCCTCATCTAGCGAGCCGGGCCCCGACCCGAGTCGCCTGCATTCCCATCAATGAAATTTTAGCACGAGCCCGGGCATGGTCGATACCGCGTCCGGCGAACGTCGCAGAATCCGGCGTGCCGGACCCCGGTCGGGGCCACCGGCGCCCGGCCGGCATCGCCGCGACGCGCAGGCGCTGCTACGCTGCCTTCCTGGCCTCGCGGATGGACCGCTGTTCGGATTGCGCGGAGAGGACATGCCCGACTATCTCAGCCCAGGATCCTTCGTCCGATTGGATGGCCGACCGGACTGGGGGGTCGGCCAGGTTCAGACCGTCATCGGCCCGCGGGTGACCGTCAACTTCGAGCATGGCGGGAAGCAGTTGATCAACACCGACCGGGCGAGTTTGACCACCGTCGATAATGAAACATTCGGCCGATAGATTTTCGGTCTAATGGGCGGCGCGACAATGCAGCCGCACGACGGAGGAAATCATGACGGGCACCGGCGCCGCAGACCCGGCGAACCGGACCGATCCGGCGGAGACAGGCGACCGGTTCCAGCGCGGGACCGGCCAGGGCCGCCGCAAGGGCCGTCCGTTCAACAAGGGCCGCCAGGTCGATCCGTCGGCGCTCGAGGAGGTGCGTGCGGTGCTTGGGGCGGCGCCGCGGCGTCGC
>NZ_JAVJSE010000007.1:0-178556 GCF_040219615.1 Thalassobaculum sp. | reverse complement strand
CTCGTCGAACGCTTCTTCAACCGACTCAAACACTTCCGGGCCATCGCAACCCGATATCACAAGCTCGCCAGAAACTTCCTCGCCGCCATCGCACTCGCATCCGCCAGACTCTGGATCAGGCAATATGAGTCCACGACCTAGCCGGCCCGGCATCAATAGTCGAGCTTCCAGTTCACCCCGACGCGGCTCTGGGAGTCTGCCCCGACATCGGTCTCGGCGCTGATGTTGTCGGTCAGCTCGACCTCGACGACCGCCTTGCTGCTGGCTCCCGACAGCCCCTGCTGCAGCTTCAGGAAGACGCCAGGCGCGATGTACTTCCCGACCGACAGCGACGCCCCGCGCGAACTTGTGCCATCGTCGCCGGCATCGATATTCAGCGTGTCGACCCCCAGCGCCTCGCGCACCCTGTCGGTGATCCCGCTGGAGCCCAGCCGGCCCGACAGCACCGCGGTCGACTGCGCCAGCTTGAGCGCCTGCAGCGGGCTCAGCTGCGCCCGCGGGGACCCGAACAGGATGCGCGACAGTACCTCCTCCTCCGGCAGCGTCGGCTCGCTGGACAGGTCGATCTCCGGATCCTGCGCCCGCCCGGAGACCCGGACCATGGCGTTGATGTCGGCGACCTCGGTCGCCAGGACCATATCGAGCGCCGGGTTGTCCGGCGGCCCGCCGTCGAACGCCACACGGCCGCGGTCGAACCGGAAGGTGCGGCCGAGGGCGCCGAGCTGGCCGCGGCGAACCTGGAGTGCGCCGTTCACTGCCGGCGCGTCCAGGTGACCGGTGACCGCGAGTTCCCCGCCCCATTCGCTGTCCAGCCCGCGGCCTCGGATGAACACCTGGCCGGGAATCGCGACCGCGATGTCCAGGACCACCGGAGCGCCGCCCTGCCCTGGCCCGGCCTCCGGCTGCTCGGGT
Organism: Thalassobaculum sp.; assembly: GCF_040219615.1. Lineage (GTDB taxonomy): Bacteria > Pseudomonadota > Alphaproteobacteria > Thalassobaculales > Thalassobaculaceae > Thalassobaculum_A. The sequence goes on along the minus strand of NZ_JAVJSE010000007.1, from coordinate 177,644 downwards.
GTCCGGACGACCACGCCGTCGCGCACCTCGGTGACCTCCAGTTCGACCACCGACGCCGGCAGCTGGTCCGGGATCCTGATCTCCGACGGCAGCACCGTCACGGTCCCGGACAGCCGATATGTCGGCAGCGCCCCCTGGAAGCTCAGATCGGCATCCAGGTCGATCTCGGCATCGTCGGTATCGACCGCCCGCAGCCGCCGGGCGACCAGACGCATGTCCGCCGGCGCTCCTTCGGTGACGTCGAAGGAGATGTCGCCGGAGCCTTCGAGGGTACCGCCGCCGACCGCGGTCGCGGACAGCGTCTCGATCACCAGCCGCTCGCCCCGGCCACCGGCGTCGATGGTCAGGTCCCGCAGATACAGCCCGACCGCCGGCTGGTCGACTTCGCCGTTGCGCAGCCCGGCAGTTCCGCTCACCAGCGGCTTCGCCGCGGTGCCCGTGACCACCAGATGGACCGAGGCCTGGCCGGCCAGCCGGCCGCCGGCGAGCGGCGCGAATGCCGAGAGCCGGTCGAGGGCGGCTTCGGCGTCGAGGCTGGCCTGTATCGGCCCGGTCTCGTCAAGGCGCGGCGGCGCACCGGCGACGCCGGGCGAGAGGCCGGCGCTCGCCCGCACGGCCAGTTCAACCCCGTCGCCGACCGACGCATCGGCCGATGCGGTCAGCTTGCCGTCCTTGATCAGAACCTCGGCGGAGGCCCGCAGGGGCGGCACGTCCGTCAGCGTCGGATCGGTCGACCGCAGCGCCGGCACGGAGACGCTCAGGCGGGCGGCCGGATTGCCCAGCGGACCGCTGGCCGACAGGTCGGCATCGATGCCGCCGGACAGCTGCAGGGTCGGGTCGGCCAGCCGGGCGAGCTCGGCCGGCAGGTCCCGCACCGCCAGCGTGACGTCGAGATCCTCCGGGTCGACCCGCCCGCCGCCGGTCACCCGCCCGCCGTCGACGGTCAGCGACAGGTCGTCGACCCGCGGCTCCCGCCCGAGGGTGATCCGGGTCGGCTGGCTGAGCGCGACCCGAACGTCGCCGACCTCGGCCTGCAGGCTGTCGATGCTGGCGCGCAGCGGTGAGGCGCCCAGTGCGGCCGATGCCGAGGCGGTCATCGAATAGGCCCTGCCCGCCTCGCCCTGCAAAGTCAGCTCGGCCCGGGCGTCGGTCCCGTCGGACGCCACCGTCAGCGTCGCCGTCTCCAGTACGACGGCACCGTCCCGGCTGACGCCGCCGACCATGGCCCGCAGGTTTCCCGCCGGTTTCGAGAGCAGCCCGCGGCCGTCGCCCGTCAGATCGACCGAGGCGATCCGGGTGGCGCCACCGTCGAGGGCGAGACCGGTCAGCCGCCCCCTCAGCACGGCCGACTGGTCGTTGCCGGACGCAAGATCGACCTCGGCCTGCAACGAGCCGCCGCTCAGCGGCAGGCCGGCCGCCGCACCGACACGCCCGAGATCCTCGGCCGCCATCGTCAGCCGGCCGACCGCCGACGGTGCACCGAGGTTCACGGCGAGGTCGCCGCGCAGGGTCATCCCGGCCCCGTCGAGCGCCAGGCCGTCGATCCGCAGGGCCTCGTCGGCGAGGCCGTAGCCCGCTCCGAGACTGACCACCTCGCCGCCGACCGTCGCCTGCATCTCGAGACGGCCGGCCGGGCTGGCCGGCAGGCCGGCGGCAGTGGCCGAGCCGGTGAGCGCCGAGATTCGGGTTCCCTGGACGACCAGCGGGGCGACCCGCCACGAGGCAGACGCCGTCGGCGAGGCGATGGCGCCGCCGAGCGCGACGGCCGCCCGTGCCGCGCCGGCGAGCTGGATCGACAGCGCCCGGCCGACCGCGGCGAGATCGGGCGCGCTGAGGTCGACGCGGCCGTCGAGGCCGCCGCCGGCCAGGTCGATGCCGGCCTCGCCCTCGGCGCTCAGCGCGGCGGCCTGCAGCTGCAGGCCGTGGACCGTCAGGCGGTTCCCGGCGTCGAGCGTGATCCCGGCGCTCAGGGTCGGTGAGTCGCCGACCAGGCCGGCGATCGCCGGATCGCCGGGATCCAGGTCCGCGACGCCGAGGTCGAGGACCGCCGAGACGTCGAGCGGGTCGAGCAGGACGGTGCCGTCGAAGGCCAGTGCCGCACTGCCGGCGAGCGGCCGACCGGCCAGACCCGACAGGCGCTGCAGGTCGGTCAGCGCGAGCGTGCCCTGCGACCGGATCCGGCGGCCGTCGGCCAGCGTGGCGGAGGCGTCCAGCAGAGCGCCCTCGGTGACCACCGACAGCCGGTCGACCTCGGCCCGGAGTCCGTCGGTTCCGGCCGTGCCGGCTGCCTGCAGGGCGATCCTCGGGCCCAGCAACGCCACCAGGTCGGGGGCCGCCAGGCCCTCTGGCGTCGCGACCGAACCGTCGAGCGACCAGGCGACGGTACCCGGCAGGCCGGCGAGCGCCGCGTCGGCCGAGGCCGTCAGCTCCAGGCGCAGGCCATCGAGCTCGATGCCTTCAACGCTCGAGGCCCCCGTCAGGGTCACCCGGGCATGCCGGCCGGCCTGGGTCAGATCGAGCCGGGCCTCGCCGGCGCCGGCGAGCTCGATCGCCGCGAGGTCCGACAGCATCGCCAGGTCCGGCAGGGCCAGCACGACCTCGGCCGCCACCGGCACGCCGGTCACGTCGATCCGGGCGGTTCCGTTGAGGCTGCCGGCCGCGGCCTGCAGGGCCAGGCGCTCGATCACGATGTCTCCATCGTCGCCGATCCGGACGGTGGCGCCCAGCTCGGCCGACCGGCCGGCCAGGGGCTGCAGCACCGCGGGCAGCAGCTGCTGCGTCGTCGCGCTGCCATCGACCGTCACCCGGATGCCGGCCCCGGCGCCGGTTCCGGCGACCGAGAGCGTCAGGTCGACGGCGGCATCGGCTCCGAACCCGCCGGCCAGCCGCCCGCGCCAGTCGTCCAGGGTGCCGCTGCCGGTCAGCCTCAGGTCCAGCGGCGCCCGGTCGGCCAGACCGGCGAGCCCGGCGACCATGCCGCCCGCCGGCTCCGTCGCCCGGATCTCGGCCCGCAGCGTGCCGTCCTCGGGCACCACCGCCAGGTCGAGATCGACACGGGCGGCACCCTCCGTCGACGCCGCCTCGATCCAGCCGGCGGCGGTGGCCGCCTCGCCGGTGACGCGGGCCCCGAGATCGGCAGTCAGCGTGGCCGGCCGGCCCGCCAGGGCCGCGCCGATTTCGAGACCGGCGACGCGCAGGCTGTCGACCGCGACGGTCACCGGCGGGACCGGGAACTCCAGCGTCGGCGGCGTCGGCGGCGACGGTTCGGCGGTCGGATCCGGCGGCAGGTCGGGCGCGCGCTCCACCCGGCCACCGGTCACCTCGACCGCCTGCACCGACAGCCGGCCGCCGAGCAGGGCCAGCGGCGACCAGGCGAGTTCGACACGGTCCAGCACGGCGAACTCGCCGGCACTATCGGACAGCCGCAGGTCGGTCAGGACGATCCGGCCGGGAAGCGGGCCCGCCAGACCGCCGACGCGGACCCGCACCGGCCCGTCCGCCGTCGCGGTCTCGACCGCGGCGACGATCCGCCCGCGCCCCCAGTCGGTGTTGGCCAGCACGAGGGCGAGCACGACCACCGCCGCCGGCAGGCCGACGACCAGCAGCGCACCGGCGATGAGGATCCGCCGAACCATCGCTCAGAACGCCTGGCCGAGGCTGAAATAGACCTGGAAGCGGTCGTCGGAGTCCCGCCGGTTGATCGGCACGGCGAAATCGGCGCGGATCGGGCCGATCGGCGTGAAGTACCGGAAGCCGAGACCGGCGGCCCACTGCAGTTCCTGGCCGAGGTCCGGCGTCTCGGCGTCGTAGACCTGCCCGCCGTCGATGAACGGGACGATCCCGAAGTCCCCGTAGACCCGCCAGCGCAGCTCGGCGCCGACCTCGACAAGCGACCGGCCGCCGATCGGATCGTCGGCGGCATCGAGCGGACCGATCTTCTGCAGCCCGTAGCCGCGGACCGAGCCACTGCCGCCGGCGTACAGCCGGTGGTCGGCCGGGATGTTGGTCGTGGAGGCGCCGATGATCGACCCGACGGCGGCGCGGCCGGCCAGGACCAGGTCACCGTCCTTGTCCAGCGCCACATACTGCGAATGGCGGGCGGTCATGGAATAGAAGCTGATCGTCGACCCCAGAGATTCCAGATATGGCGTGAAGCGCAGCTGGGTCCGGCCGCCTTCCGTCGGGTTCAGCAGGTCGTCTGACGTATCGATGGTGGTGCCGACCGGCAGCCCCACCAGCGTGTATTGGCTCTCGGTCCCGTCGTCGTCGATCCGGCTGCGCTCCAGCACCGCGCCGTAGTCGACCGACCAGATGTCGTTCACCCGGCGCTCGAACCGGCCGCCGACCCTGACCTTCTGGGAATCGAAACTGTCGGTCTCCTCCCCGATCAGGCCGCCGCTGACGATGAAGTCCTGGTTTGTAAAGAGAACGTCCGGCAGGCGAAGTTCGCTGGTCAGGCTGGCTTCGACCTGGCTGACGCGACCGTTGACGTCCACTCGCTCGGCCCCGCCGAACAGGTTGCGGTGGGTCCAGAAGGCGTTCGCGCCCGGTCCTTCCGAGGTCGACGCGCTGACCCCGGCGCCGATGCTGCGCGGCGGCCGCTCGGTCAGGATGACCTGGACCGGGAGCAACCCGTCGGCCCCTACCTTCTCGCCGAACCGCACGCCGACGCTCTCGTACACCCCGGTTGCCGCAAGCTGGCGGCGGCCGCGCTCGATCAGCCGGACGTCGGCGGTGTCGCCATAGCGCCAGGGCAGGCGCCGCAGGGCATAGTTCCTGTCCACCGACTCGGCACCGCTGACGGTCACGTCGCCGAACCGCGCCGCGGGCCCGGGATCGACGCGGAAGATCACCGTCATCTGCTTGCTGTCATGATCGATCAGGACGGTCCGCTCGCCGGACGCCGCGAGCGGGTGGCCGCGCTCATGCAGCATCCGGGGGATCGCGGCGTCGGCGGCCACGATGTCGGCCGCCCGGGCCGGTCCGCCGATTTCGATTCCGAGCCGCCGGCGCGACAGCTCGACCCCGATCGCCGGCGAACGGTCGTCGACAGCCCGGATCTCGATCTCGGCGATCCGATAGAGTCGGCCGGGATCCGCCGTGACGACGACCGCCGACGGCTCGCCGGGCTGCTCGGATGGGCGGATCGCATAGCCGAACTGCGCATCGTAGTATCCGAGCGAACGGGCCGCGCTCTCGAACCGCGCCAGATCGTCGTCGGCCCGCCGCCGCAGGCCGGCGCGCGACGGCGGCGGGTCGCCGGCCTTGGACGCCAGCGCCGAGCTGTCGCGGACCAGGCCGGCGAGTTCGCGGGTGTCGGCCATGCCCTCGAACCGGACGGTATAGGCGAAGCCCGGCTTGGCCCCGTCCTGTGCCGCCCCGTCTTGTGCCGACTTCTCCTGCGCCACGGCCGGACGCCCGACGGCGACGAGCGCGAGCAGCAGACAGACGACAAGGCGCATGGGGCGAACGTCCTGAAGCGGCGGGAATGGCGGACTATAGGTCGGGCCGCCTATCGGAGTCACTTGCCCCCCGTTTGCGGCGGGGCAATCGCCGCTCGCATTTTCCGGTCGCCGGACGGGCAGCCGTGCGGACTGGTCATCATACAACGGACCAAAGCGGTCTGGACCGCTCCGGTGGGGCTGTTAATAATCCGTCGATCGAACCAACCGGCCGGACGGGCGAACGTCGGGCCATCCCACGGAGGAAGCAAGATGTCGAAGGTAATGGCGCGCGTAGTCGCGGCCGGGCTCATGTCCGTCGGTCTCGGAATGTCGGCGCAGGCGGCGGATCTCAAGCTGATGACCGGCCCGCAGGGCGGGTCCTGGTATCCGCTCGGCGGCGCGATCAAGAACATCGTCGAGAACAACGTCTCCGGCTCCAGCGTGCAGATCCTGCCCGGCGCCGGCATCGCCAACGTCAAGGCGGTCGAGGCCGGCAAGGCCGACTTCGGCTTCGCCAACTCGGTCTCGACGGTCGACGCCATCAACGGCAAGCCGCCGTTCGACACCAAGGCCCAGAACGTCTGCAACGTCGGCACCCTGTACCCGCAGTACTTCCAGGTGGTCGCCAACGCCTCTTCCGGCATCAAGTCGCCGGCCGACCTGAAGGGCAAGGCGCTGACCACCCAGAAGAAGGGCAACACCGGCGAGGCGATCACCGCCCACCTGCTGGAGGCCTACGGCATGTCCTACGACGACATGCCGCGGGTCAGCTACGGCTCCTACACCGACAGCGTGAACCAGCTGAAGGACGGCAACGCCGAGTGGTTCACCCTCGGGACCACGGTGCCGGCGGGCGCCATCATGGACCTGGCCTCGGCCCGGCCGATCACGGTCGTGCCGATCCCGGACGACGGGCTGGCCAAGATGAAGGCGATCAACCCGGGCTATCAGCGCATCATGGTTCCGGCCGGCAGCTATCCGGGCCAGGACGCGGCGGTGCCGACCATCGGCTACTCGACCCACATCATCGCCCGCTGCGACCTGGACGAGCAGGTGGTCTACGACGTCCTCAAGAACATCGTCGCCAACATCCCGGACCTGGCGTCGATCGCCAAGGCGGTCGGCAAGGCCGACGCGAAGTCGATGGCGGTCGAGACCGGCGTACCGCTGCATAAGGGCGCGATGAAGTTCTACAAGGAGCAGGGCGTCCTCTGACGCGAACGGTCGTGCATGAAGGGGGCGGCTCCGGTCGCCCCCGCCGACCCGTTCCGTCACCCCGTCTCGGAGAGCTGGCATGTCCCGCTGGTCGCGTTTCGCCCCGGGTCTGATCATGGCCATCGGCCTGTCAATGACCCTCTATCACCTGTACACGGCGTGGTTCGGCGCGCCCGACGCGCTCAGCTTCCGGGCCATCCACGTGGCGTTCGCGCTGGTGCTGGCGTTCCTGATCTTTCCTGCCAAGGGCAGCGAGACGGACAATCCCGGCATCGCCCAATACGCGCTCGCGATCCTGTCGGTGATCGCCGCCGGCTACATCCTGTTCGCCCAGGACTACATCGACAACCGCATGATCTACGTCGACGACCTGGTGCCCGAGGACTGGGTGCTGGGCTCGCTGATGATCCTGCTGCTGATGGAGGCGACGCGGCGCGCCGTCGGACTCGCCCTGCCGCTGACCGCCGCCGCGTTCCTGCTCTATGCGGTGTTCGGCGCCGGCTCCGACTGGGCCCAGCTGATGGAGCAGATGTATCTCGGTACCGAGGGCATCTTCGGCATCCCGGTCAGCGTCTCCGCAACCTATGTGATGCTGTTCATCCTGTTCGGCGCGATGGTCGAGCGCACCGGCACCGGCAAGCTGTTCATGGATTTCGCGCTCGCCCTGACCGGCCACACCACCGGTGGGCCGGCCAAGGTCGCCTGCATCACCAGCGGCCTGTTCGGCACGGTGTCCGGCAGCGCCGTCGCCAACGTGATGACCACCGGCGCCTTCACGATCCCGCTGATGAAGCGCCTCGGCTACCGGCCGGCCTTCGCCGGCGCGGTCGAGGCGGTGGCCTCGACCGGGGGCCAGATCATGCCGCCGATCATGGGGGCGGCCGCCTTCGTGATGGCCGAGTTCCTGGGGGTGAGCTACCTGACGGTCGCCGCCTATGCGCTGATCCCGGCGGTGCTGTACTTCCTGGCGGTGTTCCTGGCGGTGCATTTCGAGGCCAAGCGCACCGGCATGCGCGGCCTGCCGAAGGCCGACCTGCCGCGGCTCGGCGTGGTGCTGAAGGAGCAGGGCCACCTGTTCCTGCCGCTGGCGGTGATCGTCGGCGCCCTGATCGCCGGCTACAGCGCGCCGTTCTCGGCACTGTGCGGCATCGCCTCGGTGCTGGTGGCGGCCGGCCTGCGCAAGTCGACCCGGCACTACCTCACGCCGCGCAACATCGTCGAGGGCCTGGTCTCCGGCGCCCGCAACACCGTCTCGGTGGCGCTGGCCTGCGGCTGCGCCGGCATCGTCATCGGCGTCATTTCGCTGACCGGCCTCGGCATCGAGTTCACCAGCCTGGTGCTGGCGGCCTCGCAGAACCACCTGGTGCTGGCGCTGGTGCTGACCATGGTCGCCGGAATCATCCTCGGCATGGGCATGCCGACCACGCCCGCCTACATCGTGCAGGTCGCCCTGCTGGTCCCCGCACTGGTCAAGCTCGGCATCATCGTCGAGGCGGCCCACATGTTCACCTTCTACTTCGCGATCCTGTCGGCGATCACCCCGCCGGTGGCGTTGGCGGTGTATGCCGCCAACGGCCTGTCGAACGCCGGGCTGTGGGAGACCGGCATCGCCGCGCTGAAGCTCGGCGCGACCGGCTACATCGTGCCGTTCATGTTCGTGTTCGGCCCGTCGCTGCTGATGATCGGCGAGCCGATGTGGATCGCCACCACCGCGGTCACCGCGATCCTGGGCGTGGTGTGCCTGTCGGCCGGGCTGGCCGGCTACCTGCTGGCGCCGCTGCCGCTGTGGCAGCGGCTGCCGCTCCTGGCGGCGGCGATCGTGCTGATCAAGCCGGGACTCACCACCGACGCGATCGGCATCGGCATCCTGGCGGCCGTGGTCGGGCTGAACGTGATGGTCAACAGGCGCGCGGCGGCGGACACGGCGTGATCCCGCCCGCCGGCCCTCGAAGGAGCAAGCCATGGACGCGGCGGCACTGAGGGCGCTGCAGGCGCCGATCAAGCAGCGGTACCGGGACGATCCCGGCAGCGCGCGCATCCCCGCCCGCGCGGAAGCGCGCCTGGGCGAAGGAATCGCCTGCAGCGTCCGCGGCTGGGCCGGTGACGTCGTCGCCGGCCTGCACCCGGCGGCCGGCGGCGACGGCAGCCAGGCATGTTCGGCCGACATGCTGCTCGAGGCGCTGGTGGCGTGCGCCGGCGTGACGCTCAAGAGCGTCGCGACGGCCATGGGGGTTACCCTGCGGAACGCGGTGGTGCGCGCCGAGGGAAACTGGGACGCCCGTGGCACGCTGGGGGTCTCCCGGGAAACGCCGGTCGGACTTACCGACATCGCGCTGACCTTCGAGCTCGACACCGACGCCGACGAGCCGACCCGCAAACGCCTGGTCGAGCTCACCGAGCGCTACTGCGTGATCTACCAGACGCTGCGGAATCCTCCGGCCATGAGTGCCGGCGAGACAGCGTAGCCGAACCGCGCCCGGAACGACCGCCGGCTATTCCGTGACCCCGGCCTTGCGGAGCCCGTCGACGAACACCCCGCAATGGGCGAAGCGGCCGAGGTTCCGGCGCAGAACGGACAGGCGGAGCGGCGGGCCGATGCGGTTGCGCGCGGCGACGAACTCGCGCGCCTCGTCGACCAGCCCCAGGTGGCCACAGCAGCTGATCAGGCTGTTGTAGTGCCCGGAATACTCCGCGAAGGCGGCGACCGAGGCCCGCAGGAACGGCAGCGCCTCGCCGAACCGTCCATCGGCGAGCAACGCCAGGCCGTGAATCGACGTGTAGAACCCCGAGAAACTGTCCACCGGGCTGAGCCGCAGCGCTTGCGCGGTCTCGGCGATCGCCGCGTCGAACGACCCAGCCCGCAGCAGCGCCCAACCGTGCGCCATGCAACCGAGCGCGAAGTTGGGGTTCAGCCGCAGCGCCTCCTGCAACTCGCCGATCGCCCGGTCGTGCTGCCCGGCGGTGCTGAGGCACATCCCGTACACCATGCGCGCCCACGGGTCGCTTGGATCGTGCGACAGCGCATCCTGAGCGTGCCCGGCCGCCCGGCGATAGCCCTCCTCGGTGTCGGCGCACCAGTAGCACAGCGTAGCCCACCACGTTGCCCAACCCAGCAGCGCATGCGCGCGGGCATAGCCCGGCTCTCGCTCGACGGCCCGTTCCAGCAGCGCGCGCGCCTCGGCGTTCTGGCGGTTCTCGACCCGGTTCAGCAGCATCAGGGCGCGGGCGACGAGCCCCCAGGTATCGATGCTTTCCGGCTTGCCGCCGGCCGCCCTGAACCCTTCAACCGCATAGATCTGCGGCTCCACCGCCGCCACCACACGGCCGGCAATATCGTCCTGGACGGCGAACATGTCCGCCGAGGCCCGGTCGTAGCGCTCCGCCCATAGGCAGCGCCCAGTCTCGGCATCGATCAGCTGCCCGACGATCCGGAAACGGTCGCCGGCCGAACGGACACTGCCCTCCAGAACATAGCGCACGCCGAGATCGCGCGAAACCTGGCGGACGTCGAACGCCTGGCCCTTGTAGGCGAAGCTCGACTGCCGGGCGATAACGAACAGCCAGCGCAGCCGCGCCAGGGCGGCGATGATGTCCTCGGTGATACCGTCCGAGAAATAGTCCTGCCCGTCGTCGCCGCTCAGGTTGACGAACGGCAGGACGGCGATCGACGGTCCCGGGGCGGGACCTGGCTGCGCGTGGCTCGCCGGTCCCTCGCCGCCGGCCGACCCGGGATCGAGCGGTCGGCGGAGCGTCAACCCGGTCTGGGACTCGACGATCGCCAGGGTCCGATCCGAGAACAGCCCGGTCAGCAGCTTGTCCACCGTCGACTTGCCGAGCCTGGTCTTGAAGGCGAACTGCTCCCGCGACATGCGCTGGCGGGCCAGATGGTCCTTCAGCGCCGCCGCAATCCGCTTCCTGTCGTCCATGGTTCCCGGCTGTCCTGCGCCGCAACGCTGCCCGGCGGCGGAAATCCCATTCGGAAAATACCGGCAAACTCCGGCAACGGCATCGGAAAACCTCATGCGGTAGAAGCCGCAGCCCTCGGGGAGAGAGCCACAGGAGTCTGTCCATGCGCCTATCGACCGTCGCCGGCACCATGCTCGGCATCGTTCTGCTCGGGATCCCCGGCTCGCTAGCCGCGGCCGAGCAGTCCTCGAAACTCAGGCGGGGGGCCTATCTCGCCGCGATCATGGACTGCGGCGGCTGCCATACGCCCGGTACCATGCTCGGAAAGCCCGACATGGAGCGTCACCTAGGCGGCGGCGACGTCGGCTTCGAAATCCCCGGCCTCGGGATCTTCTACCCGCCGAACCTGACGCCCGATCCCGAGACCGGCCTCGGCGCCTGGAGCGAGGCGGAGGTCGTGACGGCGGTGCGCACCGGGGTACGGCCGGACGGCCGCGTCCTGGCCCCGGCCATGCCCTATCACGCCTATGGCAGCCTCAGCGATTCCGACGCCCGGGCCCTGGCCGCCTACCTCCTGTCCCGGGCGCCGATCCGCAACCAGGTGCCGGGCATCGTCGGACCGGGCGAGAAGCCGGCCGCCGCCTACCTGACCGTCGCGATGCCGCGCTGAGCCGGAGCGGACAATGGCCGTCACAACACGCCTCGCCACCCCGGCCGATGCGGCCCGGGCCGGCACCATCTGCTACGAGGCCTTCAGCGCGATCTCGGGGGCCCACCGCTTCCCGGCGGATTTCCCGGACGCCGACGTGGCGGTCGGGCTGATCGAGCATCTGATCGGACGGCCGGACGTCCATGCGGTCGTGGCCGAACTGGATGGCCGCATCGTCGGCAGCAACTTCCTGCTGAAGGCCGGTCCGGTCGCCGGCGTCGGCCCGATCACGGTCGACCCGTCGGTCCAGAACGCCTCGGTCGGCCGCCGGCTCATGCAGGCGGTCCTCGATCACGCCGAGGACCAGGGGCTGGCCGGTGTCCGGCTACTGCAGGCCGCCTACCACCTGCGATCGCTGTCGCTGTACTCCAAGCTCGGCTTCGTCGCCCGCGAGCCCGTCGCGACCATGCAGGGCGCACCGATCGGTGCCGCCGTTGACGGCTGTCGGGTACGCGCCGCCGGCGAGGCCGACCTGGCGCCGGCCGCCGCCCTCTGCCGGCGGGTCCACGGGCACGCCCGAACCGTCGAGTTCCGCGAGGCGGTGCTGAGCGGAGCCGGTGCCGTGGTCGAACGCGACGGCCGCCTGACCGGCTATACGACCGGCATCGGCTATTTCGGCCACGCCGTCGGGGAGACCACGCCCGACGTGATCGCCCTGGTGGCGTCGGCGACCGGCTTCGCGGGCCCCGGCCTGCTGGTGCCGATCCGAAACGCCGCGCTGTTCCGGTGGTGCCTGGAGCACGGCCTACGGGTGACCCAGACGATGACGCTGATGAGCCTCGGGCTGTACAACGAGCCGCAGGGTGCGTTCCTGCCGTCGGTGCTGTTCTGACCGGCGGATCCCGGCGGTGGCGACCGGCCGTCAGGCCGGAGCGATCCGCTCCCAGGTGAGCACCCGCTGCCGGGCAACGCCGTCGACGGTGTCCTCCGGCGGCCGCAGGACCATGAGATGGCCGTCGAACGCGACGCGACGCACCTGCTCGGTGCCCATGCGCGGGGCGTCCGACGTCCCGTCGACCCGGGTCGCCAGGATCGCGCCGTCGTAGCGGTAGTCGCCGCAATACGAGACATACTCGCGCGGCGCCCCGCCCGGAACCTCCGGGCGACCGTCGCACAGCGCCGCGATCATCCGGCCCGCGGCGGTGAAGGTGGCCGTGCCGATCGGGCTCGGACCGTAGGGTTGCGGCAGCGCCCTGCCGTCGCGGTCATGCGCGGCAGTCGTGACCAGGCGCCAGGTGCCGACGATATCCCGCATCTGCTAGCGTCCTCGCGACGGAACAACGAACGGCCGGGACGGCCGCTCCAGGGAGGAGTCCCATGATCTACGAATTCCGGACCTACACCACCCCGATCGGCATGGCGCCCGAACTGGCCCGGCTGTCGGCCGAGATCGGCCGCGACATCCGCAAGGACGACTACGGCAAGCTGGAGGGCTACTGGCTGACCGAGATCGGGCCGCTGAACCAGGTCATGCACCTGTGGTCCTATGCCGACCTGAACACCCGCCAAGCGCTGCGCGCCGCCCTCGGCCAGAACGCCGACTGGCGCAACCGGTACCTCAGCGTCGCCGGGCCGCTGATCCGCCGCCAGGACATCCGCCTGATGCACGCGATCAAGCCGGTGTTCGCGCCGGAGGGCACCGGCCACGTCTACGAGTACCGGACCTATCGCTGCCGGGTCGGCAAGTCGCGACCCTATGCCGAGGCGCTGCGCGACGTGCTGCCGGCGCGCGAGAAATACTCGAAGAACGTCGGCGTCTGGCTGACCGAGGCCGGCCAGCCGAACGAGGTCAGCCACATGTGGGTGTACGACAGCCTGAACCACCGCGCCGAGGTCCGGGCCGCCGCCGGCAAGGACCCGGAATGGCGGGAGTACCTGAAGAACGGCCCGGAGATGCTCGACGAGATGAGCACCGCGATCCTGACGCCGTGGACGCACTCGCCGATGCGGTAGGCGGCGGAAGTGCATCGGGCTCCGGGTATCGGAGCGGTCAGTGGTACGCGTCGACGTCCTCGGCCCGCACCTTCCCGCGGAAGACGTGGTAGTTGTAGAAGGTGTAGCCGAGGATGATCGGGATCATCACGACCACGCCGACCAGGGCGAAGCCGAGCGACTTCGGGCCGGCCGCCGCCTGCCAGATGTCGTAGCGGCCCGGCACCAGGTTCGGGAACAGGCTGACCGCCAGCCCGGCGTAGCCGGTCAGGAACAGCGCGAAGCTGCCGTAGAACGGCAGGTCCTCGCCGCCCCGGCGCAGGCCGACGAAGATCGCCACGCACAACACGCCGGCCAGCAGCGGCACCGGCGCCAGCAGCGCGATGTTCGGCCAGCCGTACCAGCGCGCCGCCACCTCGGGCGCGACCGTCGGCATCCAGATGCTGACGATCACCATCGCGACCGCCACCACGATCACCAGCCGCTGCGCCACCTCGCGGGCCCAGGCCTGCAGCCCGCCTTCGGTCTTCTTGACGATCCAGGTGGCGCCCAGCAGGCCGTAGCCGGCCAGCATGGCGAGCCCGACGAACACCGAGAACGGCGTCAGCCAGGCCCAGTGCCCGGCCCCCTCCAAGGTCGCGGTGCCTTCCGCGAACGCCCCGAGCGCGACGCCCTGGGACAGCGTCGCCAGCACCGAGCCGATGTGGAACGAGGCCGACCAGAACGGCTTGTGCGCCTCGGTCTTGAACCGGAACTCGAAGGCGACGCCGCGCAGGATCAGCGCCAGCAGCATCAGCGTCAGCGGCAGGTAGAAGGCCGGCAGCAGCGTGGCGTAGGCCAGCGGGAACAGCGCCAGCAGCCCGCCGCCGCCCAGCACCAGCCAGGTTTCGTTGCCGTCCCATACCGGCGCCACCGACACCATCATGGCGTCGCGCCACTCCGGTCTGGCCGCGCCCGGGAACAGGATCCCGACGCCCAGGTCGAAGCCGTCCATCAGCACGTACATGGCGACCGCCAGGCCGATGACGGCGGCCGCCGCCAGCGGCAGCCAAAGGGCCAGGCCGGTCGCCTCCGTGAAGCTCTCGAACATCGCGCTCACCCTCCCGCCGGGCCGCCCGCGTCGACCCCGCGGTCGAGCGCCGACAGCGGTCGCTTCGGCTGCTGCAGCGCCGGCAGTCCGGCCGCCGGTTCCCGCTCGTCGACGACGATGCCGCGGGCCAGCAGCCGGGCGACGTAGTACAGCCCGGCGCCGAAGATCACGGTGTAGACCACCGCGAAGCCGGTCAGCGAGCTGATCACCTGGTTGGCCGGAACCCCGGACGCGCCGTCGGCGGTGCGCAGCAGCCCGTGCACCACCCAGGGCTGGCGCCCGATCTCGGTGGTGAACCAGCCGGCCAGGATCGCCAGGAAGCCGGCCGGCGTCATGAACGGCACCAGGCGAAGATACAGGCCGTCCTCGAACAGCCGGCCGCGCCAGTGCCGCCACATCCCCCAGAACCCCGTCAGCACCATCAGCAGGCCGAGACCGACCATCACCCGGAACGCCCAGAACACGACCGCGACCGGCGGCCGCTCGTCGGCCGGGAAGTCGGTCAGCGCCGGGAAGCTGCCGGTCCAGCTGTGGGTGATGATCAGGCTGGCGCCGTGCGGGACCGCGATCTCGAAGCGGTTCTCCTCGGCGTCCTGGTCGGGCCAGGCGAACAGCAGCAGCGGCACCCCGTCGTCGCCCTGGTTGCGCCAGTGCCCCTCCATCGCCGCCAGCTTGGCGGGCTGGTGCTCGGCCGTGTTGAGGCCGTGCGCGTCGCCGATGAACACCTGCGCGGGGGCGAGCACGGCGGCGAGACCGAGCGCCATCGCCAGGCTGCGCCGCGCCCCGGTGTCGCCCGGCCGCCGCCGCAGCGCGATCGCCGCCATGCCGGCCACCGCGAACCCGGTCGCCAGGAAGGTCGCGACGACCATGTGGGCGAAGCGGTACGGGAAGGACGGGTTGAAGATCACCGCCAGCCAGTCGGTCGGAACCGCCCTGCCGTCGACCAGTTCGTAGCCGGCCGGGGTGTGCATCCAGGAGTTCGCCGACAGGATCCAGAACGCCGAGATCAGCGTGCCGACCGCCACCAGCACCGTCGACAGGAAGTGGATCCGGTCGCCGACCCGGTCCCAGCCGAACAGCATGATCCCGAGGAACGACGCCTCCAGGAAGAACGCCGTCAGCACCTCGTAGCCCATCAGCGGGCCGATCACCTCGCCGGCGAACACCGAGAACGGCCCCCAGTTGGTGCCGAACTGGTAGCTCATGACCACGCCGGACACCACGCCGAGCCCGAACGACACCGCGAAGATCTTCAGCCAGAACCGGTACAGTCGCTTCCACGCCTCGTCGCGGGTCCGCAGCCAGCGCGCCTCCAGCACCACCAGCCAACTGGCCAGCCCGATCGTGAAGGACGGGAAGATGATGTGGAAGGTGATGACTGCGGCGAACTGGATCCGCGACAACAGCAGTGCATCGATGTCCATCGGCACCCCCGGGGGTTGCATGCGACGGCCGCAGGGTCACCCGCGAGCCTCACCGCTGCAACCCCGGACGACGCGGAACGGTGCCGCGCCGATCGGCCGGCCCGGGCTCAGTGCGGCCGGTCGCCCTGCAGGGTGACCCGGCGGACGTGCCGGCGATGGCCGTCGTAGTCGTTGACCGCCCGGTGCATGGTGCAGCGGTTGTCCCAGACCGCGACCGACCCGGCCTGCCAGCGGAACCGGCAGACGAACTCGTCGCGGATGCAGTGGGCGTACAGGAACTCCAGCAGCGGCCTGCTCTCGGCCTCGGTCATGCCCTTGAAGCGCAGGGTGTAGTTCGGGTTCACGAACAGGCATCTGCGGCCGGTCTCCGGGTGCGTGCGCACGACCGGGTGCTCCATCAGCCTGTCGCCCTCCTCGCTGGCGTCGATCTTCATCGACACCGAGGCGTTGCGCCCGCCCTGGAACTTCGACTGGCTGCCGTAGGAGCGCGAGGCGGTATGCACCGCGGTCAGGCCGTCGAGCAGGGCGCGCATGCCGTCCGACAGGGTCTCGTAGGCGGCGTACATGTCGGCGAACAGGGTGTCGCCGCCGCGCGGCGGGACCTCCAGCGCGTACAGCAGCGAGCCGAGCGCCGGGGTCTCCAGGAAGGTGGTGTCGGTGTGCCAGTTGCCCCCGAAGTTGTACTTCCCGGCGTCCTCGGCCTCCTTGACGATGTCGATGATCTCGGGATGGCCGTCCAGGCTCTTCACGAACGGGATCGCCACCGGCTCGCCGAACAGCCGGGCGGCCCGCTTCTGCTGGTTGGGATCGAGCGTCTGGTCGCGGAAGAACACGACGGAGTTCGCCAGGAACGCCTCATGCACTTCCTGCGCCTGCCGGTTGGACAGCGGCTCGGCGAGGTTCACGCCGGCGATCTCCACGCCGATCGACCCGCCGACCGGGGTCACCTGGATGGTTTCGTAGGACACGCCGTCTCCTCCATGCGGGTTCGTTGGTCCGCCGGTCTGGGCCGGCTGGCATGAAACGGAGTTTCGCGCGATGCGGGCGCGGCGTCCATGCTCACGCTCTCACGACGGCACGCGTCTCAGGCCGATCGCGAAGGGAACCAGGGCGAGCGCCATGACGATCGCCGCCGCCAGGAACGGCGCGCCGGGGAACGGCGTCGCCGCGGCCGGGCCGGTGAAGTGGCCGAACAGCTGGGTCGCGAACAGCGGCGTGACGATCATGGTGACCGCGGTGGCGCTGGCCAGCAGGCCCTGCAGCTCGCCCTGGGCGTCGTCGGGGGTGCCATTGGCCATCAGCCCGGTCAGGGCCGGGGTGACGACGGCCCCCAGCGCCACCACCGGGATCACCGCCAGCGCCATCCAGCCCTCGGTCGCGAACGCCACCCACAGCAGGCCGGCGATGCTAAGGACGAAGCCGGCCCAGGCGGTCCGCGCCTCGCCCAGCCGCGGCAGGACCAGGCGGATCAGCCCGCCCTGCACCACCACGAAGCCGACCCCGACCAGCGCCAGCGACAGCCCGATCTCGGCACTGCCCCAGGCGAACGCCGCCTTGGCGTAGAACGCCCAGATCGCCGGGTAGACATAATGCGCCAGGCCGAACAGGAAGAACGCCGCGACCAGCCATGCCACCTTCGGCAGCCGCGCGACCTGCGCCGCCGCGCCGAGCGGGTTGGCGCGCGCCCAGGAGAACCGCCGCCTCCGCGCCGGGTCCAGGCTCTCCGGCAGCACGGCGGCGCCGTAGCACAGGTTGGCGAAGGCCAGCGCCGCCGCCACGAAGAACGGCGCCCGCGTCCCCAGTTCGCCGGCCAGCCCGCCGACCACCGGCCCGAGGATGAAGCCGACGCCGAAGGCGGCGCCGACCAGCCCGAACGCCGCCGCCCGGCGCACCGGCGGCGTGACGTCGGCCACGAAGGCGTTGGCGGTCGAATGGGTGGCGCCGGCGATCCCGGCCAGCAGCCGGCCCACGAACAGCAGCCAGAGCGAGGGCGCCAGCCCCATGATCAGGTAGTCGACGGCCAGGGCGGCCAGCGACGCGATCAGCACCGGCCGCCGCCCGAACCGGTCGGACAGGCTGCCGACGGTCGGCCCGAAGGCGAACTGCATCACGGCATAGACGAAGGTCAGGTAGCCGCCCCACAGCGCCGCCGGGCCGATCGGCAGGTCGGTCAGCTCGCGGATCAGGTCCGGCATCACCGGCATGATGATGCCGATGCCCATGGCGTCCAGCGCGACCGTCACGCAGACGAAGCCTGTGGCGTGACTGTCGGCGGTCTTCCGATCGGGCCCGGTCGCCTCCATGACGGTTCCCCCGGGCCGGCGTCAGACCGACCGGGTGATGCCGCCGTCGACCCGCAGGTTCTGGCCGGTCATGTAGCTCGACCGGTTGGACGCCAGGAACGCCGCCACCTCGGCGATCTCCTCGGCCTTTCCGTAGCGGCCCATCGGGATGCGGGCCCGGAACTCTTCCTTCTCCGGCCGGCTGTCGATGAAGCCGGGCAGGATGTTGTTCACGCGGATGCCGTCGACCGCGTAGTTGTCCGCCACCAGCTTCGTGAAGGCGGCGAGGCCGGCCCGGAACACGCCGGAGGTCGGGAACGCCGCCTCCGGCTCGAAGGTGGCGTAGGTCGAGATGTTGACGATGCTGCCGCCGCCCTGCTGCTGCATCGCCGGGACCACCAGCCGGGTCATGCGCACCACGTTCATCAGGTAGACATCGAGGCCGAGGTGCCAGTCCTCGTCGGTCAGCTCCAGCACCGGGCCCTTCGGGCCGTGGCCGGCGGAGTTCACCACCGCGTCGATGCGGCCCCAGCGCTCCAGGGTCCGGTCGACCAGCGACTTGAGCACCCCCGGGTCGAGGTTCGAGCCGGTGACGCCCAGGCCGCCGAGTTCCGCCGCCAGGGCCTCGCCCTTGCCGGACGACGACAGGATGGCGAGCGACCAGCCGTCGGCGGCCAGCTTGCGGGCGATCGCCGCCCCCATGCCGGAGCCGGCGGCGGTGACGATGGCGGTGCGGGTCATGGGACGGTCCTCAAGCTGCTCGTCGTCTGCCGGCCGGCCCTTCGCGGCCGCGCGATGCGCGGCACCTCAAGGCGACAGGGAGTGTCGACCGGTTGCTCCCTTTCATCCTGAGGCGTCCGCGAAGCGGCCCGCGAAGGGCTAGTGGATCTCGGGTTCCGGGGTCGGCCTGGTGCCCATCAGCACGTCGAAGTCGCAGCCCTTGTCGGCCTGGGTGATGTGGTCGGCGTAGATCGCCCCGAAGCCGCGCTCGAACTTGCGGGCCGGCGGCACCCAGGCGGCCCGGCGGGCGTCCAGCTCGGCGTCGGAGACGTCGAGGTGCAGGCGCCTTCCGGCGACGTCCAGCTCGATCATGTCGCCGTCCTTTACCAGCGCCAGCGGTCCGCCGACCCAGCTCTCGGGCGCGACGTGCAGGACGCAGGTGCCGTAGCTGGTTCCGCTCATCCGGGCGTCGGAGATCCGCACCATGTCGCGGACACCCAGTTCCAGGATCTTCTTCGGGATCGGCAGCATGCCCCACTCCGGCATGCCCGGGCCGCCCTGCGGGCCGGCGTGCTTCAGCACGATGACCGAATCGGGCGTGACCGGCAGGTCCGGGTCATCGATCCGCGCCGCCATGTCGTTGTAGTCGGCGAACACCACCGCCGGCCCCTTGTGCTTCAGCAGCTTGGGGTCGCAGGCGGTCTGCTTGATGACCGCGCCGTCGGGCGCAAGATTGCCCCTCAGGACGACGAGGCCGCCCTCCTTGTTCAGCGGGTTGGCGCGGCGGCGGATGACCTCCTCGTTGTAGACGTCGGCCCGCTCGATATCCTCGCCCAGGGTCCGGCCGCTGACCGTCACCGCATCCAGGTGCAGCAGGTCGCGCAGCTCGCCCATCAGCGCCGGCAGCCCGCCGGCGTAGTAGAAGTCCTCCATCAGGAACCTGCCCGACGGCCGGATGTCGGCCAGCCACGGGGTCCGGCGCGACAGGCTGTCGAAGCGGTCCAGGTCGATCGGCACGCCGAGCCGGCCGGCCATCGCCAGCAGGTGGATGGCGGCATTGGTCGAGCCGCCGATCGCCATCACCGTCATGATGGCGTTCTCGAACGCCTTCTCGGTCATCACGTCGGACGGCTTCTGGTCGTCCCACACCATCTCGACGATCCGACGGCCGGACTGGCTGGCCATGCGCGAGTGGTTGGAGTCGGCCGCGGGGATCGCGCTGGAGGCCGGCAGCGACATGCCGAGCGCCTCGACCGCGCTCATCATCGTGGCGGCGGTGCCCATGGTCATGCAGGTGCCGGGGGTGCGGGCGATGCCGTCCTCGATCTCCTCCCAGTCCTTGCGGGTGATGTTCCCGACCTTCAGCTCGGCCCAGTATTTCCAGGTGTCGGAACCGCTGCCCAGGCTCTTGCCGCGCCAGTTGCCGCGCAGCATCGGCCCGGCCGGCACGAAGATCGCCGGCAGGTTCATGCTGGCCGCGCCCATCAGGAGGGCCGGCGTGGTCTTGTCGCAGCCGCCCATCAGCACCGCGCCGTCGGCCGGGTATGAGCGCAGCAGCTCCTCGACCTCGAGTGCCAGCAGGTTGCGGTACATCATGGTGGTCGGCTTCTGGAACGGCTCGCTCAGCGAGATCGCCGGCAGCTCGACCGGGAACCCGCCGGCCTGCCAGATGCCGCGCTTGACCTCCTCAGCCCGGTCCTTGAAGTGGGTGTGGCAGGGGTTGATCTCGGACCAGGTGTTGATCACCGCAATCACCGGCTTGCCCGACCAGTCGGCACGGTCGTAGCCCATCTGCAGGGTGCGCGAGCGGTGGCCGAACGACCTCAGGTCGTCGGCCCCGTACCAGCGGTAGCTGCGCAGATCCTCGTAGCGCTTCCGCGCCATCGCTTCCTCCCGGGATGCGGACTATCCTTGGACCGCGGGCGCGGCCGATCGCGAGTCGAGCACCCGGGCGCATCATGGTCAAGCAGAGCCGCGCATCCCGGCAGATCCGGCAACGTCGTCCGGATGGAGGAGCAGGCATGGTCCCGATCGACGCCGGCCGCCTCACCCAGCTGACGGACCCGCCGGTCTCCGGCGACCGCCTGCGCGGCCCGATGCCCGATCCCGAGAGCTACGGGCTGGAACGCCACGAGTATCTCTCGATCCCCGCAAACCTCGTCGATCCCGCCCTGTTCCGCCTGCCGGCGCACCGCAGCATGGCCGAATACTGGTGCCGGGAGCGCGACCGCCGGGGCGGGCTGCCGCGCTCGGCGGATTTCGATCCGACAGAGGTGGTGTCGGCGCTTGGCTACATCATGCTCATCGAACCGAATGCCGACGCCTCCGACTTCCTGTACCGGCTGTACGGAAGCCACGTCGCCGAGCACCACCGCCGCGACATGACAGGGCGCTGGCTGAGTTCGTTCAACCCGCCGGGACCGGTGGTGTTCGGCACCCAGTACCGGGCGATCGTGCAGTGGCGCGCGGCGGTCTATGCCGAGCACGATGCGGTCCGCGAGGTCTCCGTCATCTACCGCTGGTGCCGGCTCGCGCTGCCGATGTGCGACGCCGACGATCGGGTCGACCGGATCGTGGTCTGCAACGTGCCGATTCGCCGCGGACCTGCGGAATGACGGGTGCCTCCGCCGGCGCCGGCAACCGGCTGCGGCCGGCCGGTCCGGGACGCCGCCGGTTGTGCGCTTTCGCCCATGGCATCGGGCCGCGGACTACCATATACAGGCCGCGCCATGACCGAGCCCTCCGCCCCGCCGCCGGCGCCCCGCGACCGGCGAACCGTTCTTCTTCGGCGCCTGCGCTACGCCGCCGAGGCGGCGGTCGGCCTCGCCCTGCTCGGCGGTGCCGGCTGGGTGCTGCACCGGGAGTTCTCGAAGGTCAGCCTGGCCGACGTCCTCGCCGAGTTCGAGCGCCTGCCGCAGGTCGGGCTGCTGCTGTCGGTGCTGCTGACGATCGCCAGCTACATCGCGCTGCTGGTCTACGAGCGGCTCGGCATCGCCTATGTGCGGGCCAAGGTCTCGCTGCTGCGGTCGTCGGTGACCGGGTTCTGCGCCTATGTGTTCAGCCACAACCTCGGCTTCGCCCTGATCACCGGCGGCTCGGCCCGGCTGAGGCTATACGGGCCGGCCGGGCTCTCGGTCGGTCAGATCGTGCTGGTCAGCACCTTCACCGCCTGGACCTTCTGCCTGGGAGCGGCGCTGGTCGCCGGCGTCTCGATGTTCGGCGAGGCCGACCGGATCGCCCGGCTGGTCGCCGGCCCGCCGATCGTGACCCACGCCGCCGGGGCGGCGCTGCTGCTCGGGCTGCTCGCCTACCTGCTGCTGGGAATCCGGCGACGCCACGTGGAATGGCGCGGACGGCGGCTGGAAACCCCCGGACCGGTGCTGACACCGCTGCAGATCGTCGTCCCGGCGATCGACATCGCACTGGCCGGCCTGGCGCTCTACGTGCTGCTGCCGAACCTGCCGATCGGCCCCGTGGGTTTCGTCGGGCTCTACGTGGTCGCCACCTCGATCGGGCTGGCCAGCCACGTACCGGGCGGCCTGGGCGTGTTCGAGGGCGCGATGGTGCTGATGCTGCCGGAGCTGCCGACCGAGTCGCTGCTGGCCGCCATGCTGGCCTACCGGCTGATCTACTATCTCGGGCCGCTGGCCCTGGCGACCACCCTGTTCGCGGCCGCCTCGTTCCGCAAGCCGCGGCGGTAGAGCAGGAGTGACCGGATGCTGAGCTACATCACGATAGGCGCCAACGACGTCGCGGCCTCGGGACGCTTCTACGCCGCCGTCCTGACCCCGCTCGGCTACGAGAAGACCGAGAGTCCGGAGGGCATCGCGTTCACCGCGCCGGCAGTGCCCGGCCGGGACGGCGGCTCCGCCACGGTCTACGTGAAGAAGCCATACGACGGGAAACCGGCCGCCGTCGGCAACGGCTCCATGACCGCCTTCCGGGCCGGGACGCACGAGATGGTCCGCAGCGTTCACGCCGCCGGCCTCCGGGCGGGCGGTTCAGACGAGGGCGCCCCCGGCTTCCGGGCGGAGTACAGCGCACACTTCTATGTCGGATATCTCCGCGACCCCGTGGGCAACAAGCTCGCGATCTTCTGCGCGGACCCGGCGCAGGGCAGCCGGGACGGCTGAGCCCGGCCGACTCATCACCCGGCCTCGGCCTCGACCTCCGCCAGTTCCCTCTCGTAGGCGGCGCGAAGTTCGGCCAGCACCGGGCGCGCACCCGGCTTCCTGGGCGCGCCGAGATGCAGGCTGCGCAATTCCTCCATGAACGCCGCCCAGAGCTCCGGGCCACCCTCCTCCAGGAGCCGGGCGCGGATGGCCAACTCGCGGCTGACCGGCAGGTGGCGACGGCCCCAGGCGCCGAGCGTGGCGAACACCGGCACCAGTTCGATCGCCTTCTCGGTCAGGCTGTAGATCGCCTTCTGCTTGTGGCTCGGGTCGTCGGCCTTGGTGATCATGCCGAGATCGAGCAGATGCTTCAGGCGTGCCGACAGGATGTTGGAGGCGATGCCCTCCTGAGACCGTGAGAGAATCTCGCGGAAGTGCCGGCGGTTACCGAACATCATGTCGCGGAGAACGATCAGGCTCCAGCGATCGCCGAACACCTCAAGGCTCAGATTGATCGGGCAGCCGGACCTCTGTTCGTTGCGCATCGCCGACCCCCGAAAACCGATTGCAATATCGTATCAGTTCAGGCAGGCTGCAACCAATTGCGTTTTGCAACTGGTTTATTCTCGATCAACCGCGACACGCGGAGGAGAGAGGCGATGAGACGGCTGCTGGCCTGGAATCTGATGACCCTCGACGGCTATTTCGAGGGCCGGGCCCCGTGGGACCTCGGCTTCCACGAGACGGTCTGGGGCGACGAGCTCGAGGCCTTCTCCCTCGAGCAGGGCGAGGAGATCGGCACGGTCCTGTTCGGGCGCCGCACCTACGAGGGCATGGCCCGCTACTGGACCGCCGAGACCGGCGCGGTGGCCGACATGATGAACTCGATCGAGAAGGCGGTCGCGACCCGAACTCTCGACGAGGCGACCTGGAACAACACGCGGCTGCTGAAGGGCGACGCGGTCGAGTCGGTCAGGGGTCTCAAGGCGGAGGACGGCAAGGACGTCTACGTGTTCGGCAGCGCCGACCTGCTGGACTCGCTGCTCGCCGCCGGTCTGGTCGACGAATACCGCCTGTGCCTGGCGCCGGTGGTGCTGGGCGGCGGCACCCCGCTGTTCAAGCCGCAGGACCAGCCGATCCGGATGCGCCTGGAGGGCGCGCGCCCGCTGAAGACCGGCGGGACGATCCTGACCTACGCCGCGGCCGGGTAGCGGCCGCGATCCCGCTCAGGCCGCCGGGACCGCCATCGTCCGGCAGTCCTCGGCCAGCGCAAGTTTCGGCTCGGTGACCGCCTGCAGCGCCGACAGGGTCAGGCCCTCGACCATCGCCCGAACCACCAGCCCGGCCGGGGTCACGTCGATCTCGGCCAGGTCGGTGAAGATCTTGCGGACCACGCCGGCGGCGGTCAGCGGGTATTTGCACTTGTGGACGATCTTCGGCTCGCCCTTCTTGCTGGTGTGCTCGGTCAGCACCCAGATCGCCTTGGCGCCGACCGCCAGGTCCATGGCGCCGCCGACCCCCGGCGGGAACCGCCGGTCGCCGGTGGTCCAGTTCGCCAGGTCGCCGCTGCCGGACACCTCGAAGGCGCCGAGCAGGGCCAAGTCCAGATGCCCGCCGCGGATCATCACGAAGGCGTCGGTGTGCATGAAATACGCACCGCCCGGCTTCATGGTGATGTACTCCTTCGACGCGTTGATGAGGTCGCGGTCCTCCGAGCCGGCGGCCGGGGCCGGGCCGAAGCCGAGCACGCCGTTCTCGCTGTGCAGCACGATCTCGCGGTCGGCGGGCATGACGTTGGCGCACAGGGTCGGCACGCCGATCCCCAGGTTCACATAGGCCCCGTCCGGGATCGCCTGGGCGGCCCACCAGGCCAGCTGGCGGCGGCTGAGGCGGGTGACGGCGTCGGCGGACACGGTCGCGCTCATATGTCCCACTCCCGCTGGTTGTCGATATGCACCACCCGGTCGACGAACACCGACGGGGTGACGATGGTCTCCGGGTCCATCCCGCCGAGCGGCACGATCTCCTTGGCCTGCACGATCGTCAGGTCGGCGGCCATCGCCATCACCGGGCCGAAGCTCCGCGCCGCCTTCGAATAGGTCAGGTTGCCCCAGCGGTCGGCGGCCTGCGCCTGCACCAGCGCCACGTCGGCGCGCAGCGGCAGTTCCAGCACGTAGTCCCGGCCCTCGATGGTCCGCACCTCCTTGCCGGCGGCCAGGTCGGTGCCGACCCCGGTCGGGCAGTAGAACCCGCCGACCCCGGCCGCGGCGGCGCGCATGCGCTCGGACAGCGTGCCCTGCGGCACCAGTTCCAGCTCGATCTCGCCGGCGGCGTAGCGGGCGTCGAAATTGTCGGAGCCCTTGGAGCGCGGATAGCTGCAGATGATCCGCCTCACCCGGCCGCTGCCCATCAGCGCCGCCAGCCCCTCGGTGCCGGTGCCGGCGTTGTTGGAGATCACGGTCAGGTCGGTCACGCCCAGGTCGAGCACGCCGTGGATCAGGTCGTTCGGCACCCCGGCGAAGCCGAAGCCCGAGATCATGATGGTCATGCCGTCGGTGATTCCGGCGACCGCCTCCGCCACGCTCGGGACGATCTTGTCGATGGCCATGCGACGCTCCGCTGCTGTCGGTGCGCCACCATAGCGCCGCCGTCCGCGGCGTCCAGCCCGTGCGGCTAGCGGAACCTGCCGTCGGCCTGCCGCTCGACCACCGGCTTTACCGGCGCCGCCTCGCCGGTCTCGCCCGTCAGCAGGAATTCCGGCAGGTCGTAGGCGCGCAGCGAATCCCAGTGGGCCGCGACGTCCTCGCGGAACAGGTCGCTGACGATCGCCGACACCAGCCGGGGTGCCGCGAACTTCATGGCGTTGATCGACGCGCCCGACGGCCCGAAGCTGACGGTGGTGGCGTAGGTGAACAGCCGGATGTGCCGCAGCCACGGGGCCGCGCCCGGGACCTTCTCCAGCAGCTCGTAGCCCGGGCCGAGATAGGGATAGCGCGCCAGCCGCGGGTTGCGCTCCTCGGCCGGCGGCTCGAAGCGATCGCCCCACAGGGCGACATGCCCGGCGACGCCGGCCATCTCCGGGCGGACGCCCAGGTCGACGTCGAAGCCGGTGCCGACGATCAGGAAATCAGCCTCGAACAGGCCCCTCGGCGTATGCAGCCGCACCGCCCCGCCGACCGCCTCGCAGCGCTGCCATTCGGCACCGGTCTCCAACCGGAAGCCCGGGTGGCGGGCGGCGCGCTCCCAGGTCTCGCGCGGGAACGCCTCGCGAAGGGTCAGCAGGTGGTTCATGAAGCGCCAGCGCCAGGCGTCGTCCAACTCGGCGAAATGCCCGAGGAAACCCGGGAACGACAGCCACTTGAACGGCTGCACGCGCTGCAGGTCGGGCCGCCGGCAGTACACGGTCACCTCGGCCGCACCGGCCTCCAGCGCGGTGGCGGCATTGTCGAAGGCCGAGGCGCCGGCACCCAGCACGGCGACCCGGCGCCCGGCCAGCGCCGCGAAGTCGATCGAATCGCCGGTATGCGCCCAGAACCGCCGGTCGAGCGCCTCGACCGCCGGCGGCGTCCACCACCGCCCGGACGCCTCGATGCCGGTCGCCAGCACCAGCTTGCGGGCGGCCACCGTCTCGGTCCGGCCGTCGTCCAGGTGGACCAGCGTGGCGCGCAGATGCTCGCCGTCAGGCTCGACCCGGCGCAGCTCGACCCGGTTCTCGACCGGGATACCCAGCACCCGGCGCAGCCACAGCAGATAGGCCGCCCAGTCCTGCTTGGGGATCTTGTTCAGAGCGGCCCAGGCCGGGGCGCCGTGCTGCGCCTCGAACCAGGCCTGGAAGGTCAGCGACGGCACGTCCAGGTCCGGGCCGTTGACCTCCTTCGGGGACCGCAGGGTCGCCATCCGGGCGTAGGTCAGCCACGGCCCCTCCAGGCCGCGTTCCGCCCGGTCGACGATGCGGAAGTTGTCGACCCGGGCCCGCAGCAGCCCGTGCGCGATCGCCACACCGCCCTGCCCGCCGCCGACCACCAGCACGTCGAGCACCCGCCGGCCGTCGCCGTCTTGACGCGCCGGCACCCAGGCGCCGCGCGGATAGGCGATGCGCTCCAGGTCGGCGGCCGCCTGCCGCTCCAGTGCCGCCAGCCCGTCGCCCGCCAGCCGCTCGCCCGCCAGCCCCACGCCCGTCATCGCCGTCCCCGTTCGCGCCCGATCGATCTCGACAGTAGCGGCGGTGCCGGTGCCGGTCACGGCTGCTCGTCCGGCCGCTCGATCGCCTCCCGCAGGCGGGCGCGCCGCATCGCCACCAGGGCGAC
This sequence comes from Thalassobaculum sp., assembly GCF_040219615.1. Classification (GTDB taxonomy): domain Bacteria; phylum Pseudomonadota; class Alphaproteobacteria; order Thalassobaculales; family Thalassobaculaceae; genus Thalassobaculum_A. The sequence continues at coordinate 150,503 of NZ_JAVJSE010000007.1, read as the reverse complement.
CATCGCCAGCCCGACGACCGCACCGGCGGCCAGCGGCCACCGCAGGCCGACGAAGTCGCCGGCCGTGCCCATCATCAGCGCCCCGACCGCGGGGCCGCCGCGGAAGATCAGGCCGTGCAGGCTAAGCACCCGGCCCCGCATTGCCGGTTCGACCGCCAGCTGGACCACGGTCTGCAGCCCGACCCCTGACGCCACCATCACGCCGCCCAGGAATCCGGCCGAGGCGATGCCGACCCACAGGATGTCGGTCGCCACGAAGGCCAGCACGCCGATCGACACGCCGGTGGTGCTGGCCAGCACCAGGGTCACCAGCCCGGTCGTCCCGGTCCGCCGCGCCAGCAGCCAGCCGCCGATCACGGCCCCGACGCCGACCGTCGAGGTCAGGGTCGCCAGGGTGTCGGCGCCGCCCTGGAACACGTGGTCCGCGAAGCCCGGCAGCAGCTCGAGCACCGGCCGCACCATGATCGAGCCCACCAGGTGAAGCGCCAGCAACGGCCCGATGCCCGGGTGCCGGGCGGCATAGGCCAGGCCGGCGCCGATGTCGGCGACCAGGCCCGAGCGCGCCGGCCGCACGGCGCTGCGGTCCCTTCCCGCCGCCGGGTTGCGGTGCCGGATCGCGATCAGCGCCGCCAGCATGGCCAGATAGCTGAAGGCGTTGGCGACGAACGCCCAGCCGACGTCGGCCGCCACGATCACCAGACCGGCCAACGCCGGGCCGACGAACCGGGCGAGGTTGAACACGATCGAGTTGATCGCGACCGCCGTCGTCAGGTTTTCGCGCGGCACCAGGCTCGACACCAGTGCCAGCCGGGACGGCTGGTTGAAGCCCAGGACGATGCCGCCGAGCAGGACCAGCACCAACAGCGAGCCGACCGTCATGTGGCCGGCGAGCGTCAGGACGCCCATCGCGGCCGCCAGCACCATGGCGATCGCCTGGCAGATCATGATGATCCGCACCCGGTCGAAGCGGTCGGCGGCGACCCCGCCGACCAGGCCGACGAACACCGTCGGGAACAGGTCGGCGAACGCCACCGCGCCCAGCCAGGTCGCCGAATGGGTCAGTTCCCAGGTGAGCCAGCCGACCGACACCCGCTGCATCCACATGCCGATCAGCGAGACGCTGTTGCCCAGCGTGTACAGGCCGTAGTCGGGTTGGCGAAGGGTGCGCAGGATCGCGCGCGTGCCGGTGGCGGCGGGCATCTCGGGGGTCTCTCGGGGCGGGTCGGCGAACGGTAGCGCCGGCACCGACCGTTGTCAGCCCGCCCGATCGCGGGATCGGCAAGCCATTCGGAAAGCGTGAATCCGCTTCTAGCTTCCGATTGAAAAGCCGATTGGACTGAACTATATTACCGCTGAAGGCAATGTCCGGCTTATCGGACGAGATCGGGAGGCGACAGATCAGATGGCGACAAAAGGCGGCAAAGCGGTGGCTGCGGCGCTGACGGTCGGTCAGGTAATCGACATCCCTTACCTGCTCTGGCTCGCCACAATCGCCTGCGCCCTGATGGCGACCATCGCTCTCACGGTCGTCGGTGCCATCTACATCCTGGATACGGTTCTTCTGTTCAACGCGCAGGCCCCGGTGTTCGGATACTCGACCTATATTCGCGTCCTGGAGCTGGGCGTCCTGTTCGGCGCCGGTGCGGTGGTCGCGCATCTGATGCGGCTGCGGCTGGAAGCCATCCGCCGGGCGTCGATCCTGGTGCCGTTGCCCTACGCGATCGTCACCAGCCCCCCCGGCGGCGATACGCTCTCCCGGTTCGAATGCTCCTGCAAGGTCACGCTGGCGCTCGACACCGAGCATCCGCTGGTAAAGCTCAAGCAGAACCCGGACATGCTGAAGAGCTATCTGGAGAACGCCTTCGCCGTCGCCGTCACCGACCCGGTGATCCGGTACTCCAAAGCCAAGATGGAACAGACCCTGAAGATCGCCGCCCACTACGTGCTCGGCGACGGGGTTTCGGGGGTGATCATGTCCGAGGTCCGGCAGCGCCGGATTCCGGTCCAGCGCCCGGCCCCGGCCGTCGCGCTCGACGTTCCGGACGCGACCGCGGTCGCCGGCTGAGCGTCGTCAGCGCCGCAGCGCCCGGTCCAACGCGGCGAACAGCGCCGCCACATCCTCGACAGCGTTGAAGAGATAGGGGCTGACCCTGATCCTGCCGTCGCGCAGGCTCACATGCACGTCCTCCGCCGCCAGCCGCTCGGCGAGGTCCGGAGCCGGTGGCTCGGGCAGCGTGAGGCCGATGAAGTGCGGCGACCGGTGCGCCTTTGGCGGCACCCGCCAGCCCCGGACCTCGGCCTCGTCGGCGATCCGGTCGACCAGCGGTGCCATCGCGCCGGCGATGCGCTCCACGCCCCATTCCGCTATCTGCTCCATCGCGGCGGCGGCCATCGGCACATGGATCATGGAATCGGCGGTTCCCTGGTCGAAGCGCGACGCCCCGTGCCGGAACCGCTCGCCGTAGCCCGGCGACAGCGTCATCGGGGCTTCGCCGATCCGGGTGGCGTGGTTGTGCTCGACCGGCTCGCCATGCTGGTGCCGCGGGGCGACATACAGGTAGCCGGACTGGTCCGGCGAGAGCAGCCACTTGTAGGCCGAGCAAGCCACGAAATCCGGGTCGATACGGCGGACGTCGAAGGGGTAGGCGCCGACCGACTGGGTCGCATCGATCACCAGGATGGCGCCGTCGGCATGCGCCGCCGTCGCGATCGGCAGCAGGTCGACCACCCCACCGTCCACCCAGTGCACGTTCGGCAGCGCCACCAGCCCGGTCTCGGGTCCGAGCCGCTCGAGCACGGCGCTGGTCCAATCGCCGTCCGCGGGCCGGGGCACGATCACCACCTCGGCGCCGTCGCGGGCCGCTACCCGGCGCCAGATGTAGTAGTTCGAGGGAAACTGCGCCTCCAGCATCACGATGGTCTTGCCGGGTTCGACCCGGACGTTGGCCGCCGCCACGGCCATCGCGTAGCTGGTCGCGCCGGTGAGCGCGATGTCGTCCGCCGCGGCCCCGATGAAGCCGGCGAACAGTTCGCGGCACCGCGCCATCTCGGCCGTCAGTCGCTGGCGTTCCGGTTCCCAGGGCCGGGCCTTCCGGTCGACGGCGCGCCGACCGGCGTCGCGGGCGGCGATCGGCGCCGGCCCCTGGGCCGCGCAGTTCATGTAGACCACGCCGTCCGGCATGTCGAACAGGTGTCGCTGGTTCGCGAGGGACATCGGGTGGCTCCGGCAGGTCGTTGACGGCTCGACTGTAGAGCCGAGCCGGGCTCGCGTTAACCCTCAGCATGGGCGGACTGCCACGCCGATGCCGGCGCGGCGTCAGTGGGCCTGGTCGGTACCGGTCGCCTGGGTCGCCGTGTCGGTCAGGGAGGTATCGTCCAGGTCGACGCCGTTGAGGACTGCCCCGGTCAGCACCGCGCCGCCCAGCCGGGTGCGCTGGCGACGCCCGGTATCCTCGCCTGAATGGGTCAGGATCGACGCGGCGGTCATGATCGCGTCGGTCAGGTCGGCGCGCGACAGGTTGGCACCGGCCAGATTGGCGCCCGACAGGTTGCACCGCGCCAGCGACGCCAACGTCAGATCGGCACCCGACAGGTCCGCCAGGACCAGCAGCGCGTCGGTCAGCAAGGCCCGGCGCAGCACGGCGCCGCGCAGGTCGGCACCGGACAGATTCAGGCCGCGCAGGTCGGCGTCGGCCAGGTCGACCCCATCGAGCGACGCCCGCGAACCGCGCTTGCCGTCGCTGCGCACCCAGCGATCGTGGTCGACCAGCGTGCGCTGAACCTCGGTGGTCACCGCGTCGGTCGGCGGCGTCAGCCGCGCCAGCGAGGTGTCGACCCGGCTCAGGTCGACGTCCCGCAGTCGCGCTCCGACGAAATTCGCGCGCTCCACCGTCGCCCCTTCCAGTTGGGCGCCCGACAGATCGGCACCGGTCGCCAGGGAATCGGTGAGGTCGGCGTGGCTGAGGTCGGCGTCGATCAGGATCGCGTTTCGCAGGACCGCCCCGGACATCGAGGCCCGCCGCAGCGATGCACGCTCGAGATTCGCGCCGGTCAGGTCGGTCTGCGCCATCACCGCACTCTCGAGCCTGGCGCCGGTCAGGTTGGCGCTGTGCATGCGGGCGCCGGCGAAGATCACCGGATCGCCGCGCGCCGGCGACCCGGCCGAGGACTCTGCCGGCAACCCGGACGCACCACGCAGCGAGACCGACCGCAGGTCGGCGCCCTCGAAGACGGCCCCCACCAGGCGTGCACCGGTCAGGTCGGCCTCGAACAACGTGGCATTGGCGAAGCTCACCCCCGACAGGTCGGCGCCGGACAGGACAGCGCGGGTCAGGTCGGCGCCGACGAACCGGGCGCCCTGCAGGGACGCTCCGGCGAAATCGACTTCGCGCAGGTCGGCCCCGGTGAAGTCGAAGCCGAACAGATTGGAAAGCGCGAACGACGCCGGCACCCCGTCATCGGCACCGTCCAGCCAGCGCCGGTGGGACGCCAGTTTGCGAAGCACGACATCGCGCGGAGTGAACGGAACTCTGGTCATGAGATCACACTAGATCGCCACCGCTTAACGACCCGTTAATCCCGTACCCGTTCAATGGTTCGGTTGTGCGCCAGATCGATGACTGAAACCCCTCAGGCGACAACCACTCAGGCCACGCCGAGCCGGCGTTCGGTCTCGGCCACCGCCGCGGCGATGCCGTCCGCGATCATGTCGATCTCCGCCGCGGTGGCGATCAGCGGCGGCGCCACCATCACCCAGTCGCCGTCGCGCCCGGCATTGGTGCGGCGCTGATACAGGATCATCCCCTGCTCCATGGCCACCCGTGCCAGCGTTCCGGCCGCCATGGCCGCCGCCGAGAACGGCGTCTTCGCGGCCTTGTCGGCGACCAGTTCCAGCGCCATCAGCAGCCCCTTGCCGCGCACGTCGCCGACGATCGGCGATCGCTCGACCAGATCGTCGAGCCGGGCCCGCAGGCGGGCGCCCTGGGCGGCCGCATTGGCCACCAGGCCGCGGTCGAGGGTTTCGTCCAGCACCGCCAGGCCGACCGCGCAGGCCAGCGGATTGCCGAGCGCGGTGTGGCCGTGCATGAAGCCGCCGCCGGCGGCGACCTCGGCAACGCGGTCGCGCGGCGCCAGCACCACGCCGAGCGGGAAGTATCCGGCCCCCGCCCCCTTCGCCAGCACCACGATGTCCGGCCGGCAGTCCGGCCAGTGCTCATGCGACAGGAACGCCCCGGTGCGGCCGCCGCCGCTCATCACCTCGTCGTGGATCAGCAGCACGCCGTGGCGGTCGCAGATCTCGCGCACCCGGCGCATGTAGGTCGCGTGCGGGACCAGGGCCCCGGTCGCCAGTCCGCCGACCGGCTCCTGCATGAAGGCGAGGACGGTGTCCGGCCCTTCCTCGAGGATCGTGCGCTCCAGCACGTCGGCGCAGTGCCCGGCCCAGCTCTCCTGGTCGAACCCCGGCGGGATCCGATAGGTGACGGGTGCCGGCACCTTCGGCATCCGCTGCATCAGCGGGCCGAACATGTCGTGGGCGGCCGGGTCGCCGCTGACCGACAGCGCCCCGAGGGTGCTTCCGTGGTAGGACGGCTGGCGCGAGACGACCTTCCAGCGCGACGCTTCGCCGCGCGCGACCGCCATCTGCCGCGCCAGCTTGATCGCCGCCTCGTTCGCCTCGGATCCGCCGGACACCACGAAGACCCGCTCGTAGCCGGGTCCCGCGGCGGCCGACAGCCGCTCGGCGAACAGCCGGTTGGCGGCGCTCTCGAAGGTGCCGGGATGCGCGAATGTGGCGGCCTCGGCCTGTCGGTGCAGAACCTCGATGACCCGGCGGTTGCCGTAGCCGATGTTGCACGCGACCGGGCCGGAGCCGGCGTCGACGTAGCGCCGGCCGGTGCTGTCCCACATGTAGATGCCCTCGGCCCGCTCGATCCGCGGCCGGGCCGGCGATCCGGGCGGCAACGCGAACACCTGGACGGGTTCGCCGCGCTCCAGGGTGCCGAGGGCGGGCGTCGGCTCGGCGAGGTGGTGGTCCAGCGAATTGCGCAGCAGCTCGGCCATGTCGGGGTCCCCGTTTACGAAGGGTCCGAGTGTGGCGCCCGCCGATCGGCACGCCAAGGCAATTCACGGGGCTCCCGGCCCGGCGTCGCAAGGCGGGACCGCCCGCCCCCGGACCCCAAGACAACTGGCATATCTGCGAGGTGGATGCTGAAGCACAGGGAATGATAGAATCGAAAAATGCCCAGTCACCGCAGGAAAGCCAGACAACGATGAAGCGGCTCTTGATCACGATCGACGGCAGCGCCAACGACTACACTTCGCTGATGTCGGCGATGCAGCTTACCCGGCGTCTGGGGGCCGAACTCAGCGTCGTCTTCACGGCGCTGCCGGCGGAGGCCTTCTACGGCTACGCCGAGACCACCGCCCCGGTGGTGTTCGACAACTCCGAGGAGGCCAAGGTCGCGCAGGAACGTGCGCGGGCGGCCTTCGAAACCGCCTGCGGCGAGTGGCCGGGCGCCACATTGTCGACCACCGAGGAGTACAGCGCCGACGCGATCGCCCGCCTGGGCCCGCTCTCCGACCTGGTGATCATGGAGCGGCTGTCGCGTGAGGAGGGACCGTCGGCGGCGGGCTTCAACGCCGCCGTGTTCGACGGTGCCGGACCGGTCTTCATCACGGCGCCAGAGCCGAAGGCGACGATCGCGACCACGCCGGTGATCGCCTGGAACGGCAGCCGCGAGGCGGCGCTGGCGGTCAAGTCTGCGGTGCCGTTGCTGCAACTGGCGGGCCGCGTGACCGTTCTGTCCGGCGACCAGTCGGCGGACAGCCTCGGAGCCCTGAAGATGTATCTGCAGAGCTACGGGGTAGCGATCACGGTCGAGGCGTTCACCGCCGACCAGATGACCGCCCGCGGCCGGGCTCGCGCCCTGCTGAAGACGGCCGAGGACCTGTCGGCCGACCTGCTGGTGATGGGGGCCTACGGCGAGAACGCCATCGGCGCGCTTTTCGGCCTGGGCCGGGCGACCCGCAAGATCGTCACCGCGGCCCGCATGCCGGTCCTGCTGCACCACTGAGCGCCTCCCCCGGCGCGACCCGGCGCGGGGCTTGTCCTTGCGCCGGGCCGGCCCGAGCCGATCTTTCCACATCCCCAGAGCGCGCGCGGGCCGGTCGAACGGCACAGATAAATCTTGTGCTCGCCATAGGGTCATCATACAATATCTCGCGTACTGAATGTGATTCGCTGGTCGGGACCGGCATCGATCCTCAGTCCCGTCCAGGTCCTGGTTCCGCCGCTGCCCCGGTGGCGGAAGTCGGGAGTGGCGGGGATCCCTCGCCGCCACTCCGTCCACCCTGTGAAGCTCCTAGGACGATCCTCTGTCGTCCAACCTTCCGGGTGCGCCGATCGTCGTGGCGCACCCGGTTTTTTCGTGCGTCCCGCCCTTGCGGACGCCATCCGGCGGCACGACAGCCACGTGCCGTTCACCGCTGGCGTCGCCCCCCGGTTGGCGGGTAGGCTCCGGCCTGAACACCAACGCAACGATCCACCGATCCAGGAGTGACGCCATGGCCGGCACCGTCGACGGACGCCTGAAGGAGCTGGGAATCGAGATCCCGACTCCGGCCGCCCCCGCCGCCAACTACATCCCCTTCGTGAAGTCCGGGAACCTGGTCTTCGTGTCCGGCCAGATCCCGCTCGTCGCCGGCAAGATCGAGGGCATCGGCAAGGTCGGCCAGGACCTGACCACCGAACAGGCCAAGGCGATCGCCCGGATCTGCGCCATCAACCTGATCGCCCAGGCCAAGGCCGCCTGCGGCGGCGATCTGGACAAGGTGACGCGGGTCGTGAAGCTCGGCGGCTTCGTGAACTGCGTCGACGGCTACACCGAGCAGCCGGAGGTCGTGAACGGCGCCTCCGACCTGATGGTCGACGTGTTCGGCGACAAGGGCCGGCACGCGCGCTTCGCCGTCGGCACCAACGCACTGCCGCGCGGCGTCGCCGTCGAGGTCGAGGCGGTGTTCGAGGTCGCTTGATCGACGGCCGCGAGGGTCGCGACGGAGACGCCATGCCGGACGGTGACGACACCGGCGGCATCGAGGCGGCGGTCCGGGTGCTGCCCGGCATCGGAGACGTCGCCGCCGCCGAGTGGGATGCCTGCGCCGGGTCCGCCAACCCGTTCCTCGGCCATGCCTTCCTGTCGGCCCTGGAGGACAGCGGTGCCGTAACCGCGGAATCCGGCTGGCTGCCCCGCCACCTGGTGGTGGAGGACGCGGCCGGCCGGGTGGTCGGCGCCATGCCGCTTTACCTGAAGGGGCATTCCTACGGCGAGTACGTGTTCGACTGGGCCTGGGCCGACGCCTATGAGCGGGCCGGCGGACGCTATTTCCCGAAGCTGCTGTCGGCCGTGCCGTTCACCCCGGTCCCGGGGCCCCGCATGCTGGTCCGGCCGGATGCCGACCGGGCCCGGGTCGAGGAGGTGCTGGCGGGCGGCGTGGTCGGCCTGATCGAGCGGCTCGGCGTGTCGTCCGCGCATGTCAACTTCCTGCCCCGCGACCAGTGGGAGCGGTTCGGCGAGTTCGGGTTCCTGCAGCGCACCGGGCTGCAGTACCACTGGTCGAACGACGGCTACGCCGACTTCGACGCGTTCCTCGCCGCGTTGTCATCGCGCAAGCGCAAGGCGATCCGCAAGGAGCGCCGGGAAGTGGCGGAGACCGGCCTGACGATCCGCCGGCTGACCGGGTCGGCGATCGAGGACCGGCACTGGGAAGCGTTCTTCCGGTTCTACGTCGACACCTCCGACCGCAAATGGGGGTCGCCATATCTCAACCGGCGGTTCTTCGACCTGCTCGGAGAGCGGCTGTCGGAGCGGATACTGCTGGTGGTCGCCGAGCGCGACGGCACGCCGGTTGCCGGAGCGCTCAACCTGATCGGCGACGACACGCTGTACGGCCGCAACTGGGGCTGCGTCGAGGACCACCCGTTCCTGCACTTCGAGGCCTGCTACTACCAGGCCATCGAGTTCGCGATCGAGCGCGGCCTGGCCAAGGTCGAGGCCGGCGCCCAGGGCCCGCACAAGCTGCAGCGCGGCTACCTGCCGGTCGAGACCTACAGCGCCCATCTGTTCGCCGATCCGCGGCTGCGCGACGCGATCGCCGACTTCCTCCGACGCGAGCGCCGGCAGGTGACCCGCGAGCGGGAACTGATGGCGGCCGACTCGCCGTTCCGGAAGGACGGCTGATCCGGCACGCTGTTGCTGCAGTGCAACAGAGTCGAACTTCCTGCGGCCTTTCGGCCGCAGCCGGCTTGCGCTCGCCGACCGGATTCCCAATATGCAGACTATCGACCGGGCGCCACGGGTGGCCGGTGCGTGCAATTTCGACAACGACGATAGCGAAGGGAGGTCGCATCATGCGCGACACTCATGTGCTGACGCCGCGCGAAGCGGCCGAGCAGACGGGCCTCAGGCTCGAGACGGTTCTGAAGCTGGCCGCCGACCATTCCGGCGTGTCGACCGTGGTGGCCGAGGCCGTCCGCATCGACCCGTGGGCTCTGGCGTCCGCCCTGGCCAACGAAGGCTTCCGGAACGCCGCCTGACCGCGGATCAAGCGGCCGCGTCTGCGGCCGCTGCAGGAACCGACTGCCTCACGAGCCCCGCCCCGGCGGGGCTTTTGTGTGTCCGGGACTCTTCATGTCACCGGGGATCGGGGCCGCCGGGCGGAACGCGAACGGGCGGCCCCGAAGGACCGCCCGCCCGGTATCTCGACAGCAGGCGCCGGTCCTACTGGACCAGTTCGGGCACCTTGGCCGCCCCGCCGCCGTCCGAACCGTCGCCGCGGGTCGGTGGGCGCCGGCCGGGCTTGGGCTCCTGCCCGATGTCGAACACCAGGGCGTCGTCGACCATGTCGACGCGCACCAGCCCGCCCTTGACCAGCTTGCCGAACAGCAGCTCCTCGGCCAGCGGCTTCTTGACGTGCTCCTGGAGGATCCGGGCCAGCGGCCGCGCACCGTACAGCCGGTCGTAGCCCTTCGTCCCGAGCCAGCTACGGGCCGCCGCGGTCAGCTCGATCGACACGCCGCGGTCGGCGAGCTGCGCCTCCAGCTGCATGATGAACTTGTCCACCACGCGGCCGATGGTCTCCGGCGACAGCGGCTTGAAGCCGACGATCGCGTCCAGCCGGTTGCGGAACTCCGGCGTGAACATCCGGGTGATCGCCTCGGTGTCGTCGCCCTCGCGGACCGATCGCCCGAAGCCGACCGCCTCCTTCGCCAGGTCCGCGGCCCCGGCGTTGGTGGTCATGATCAGGATGACGTTGCGGAAGTCCACGTTCTTGCCGTTGTGGTCGGTGAGCTTGCCGTGGTCCATGACCTGCAGCAGCACGTTGAACAGGTCGGGATGCGCCTTCTCGATCTCGTCGAGCAGCAGCACGCAGTGCGGATGCTGGTCGATCTGGTCGGTCAGCAGGCCGCCCTGGTCGAAGCCGACATAACCCGGCGGGGCGCCGATCAGCCGGCTGACGCTGTGCCGCTCCATGTATTCCGACATGTCGAAACGGATCAGCTCGACCCCGAGGATATGCGCGAGCTGGCGGGCGACCTCGGTCTTGCCGACGCCGGTGGGGCCGGAGAACAGATAGCTGCCGATCGGCTTCTCCGGCTCGCGCAACCCGGCACGGGCCAGCTTGATCGCGGTCGCCAGCGAGGCGATGGCGGCATCCTGGCCGAACACCACGGTCTTCAGGTCGCGCTCCAGGTTGATGAGCACGGTCTTGTCGTCGGTCGAGACGCTCTTCGGGGGGATGCGGGCGATCTTCGCCACCACCTCCTCGACCTCCTTGACGCCGATGGTCTTGCGGCGCTTGGAGGCCGGAAGCAGCATCTGTGCCGCCCCGACCTCGTCGATCACGTCGATCGCCTTGTCCGGCAGCTTGCGGTCGCCGATGTACTTGGCCGACAGCTCGACGGCGGTCTTCAGCGCCTCGGCCGTGTAGCGGACGTTGTGGTGCTTCTCGTAGTACGGCTTCAGCCCCTTGAGGATCTTGATCGAATCCTCGATCGAGGGCTCGTTGACGTCGATCTTCTGGAACCGCCGGACCAGCGCCCGGTCCTTCTCGAAATAGCCGCGGTATTCCTTGTAGGTGGTCGACCCGATGCAGCGCAGCCCGCCGGACTGCAGGGCCGGCTTCAGCAGGTTGGACGCGTCCATGGCGCCGCCGGAGGTGGCGCCGGCGCCGATAACCGTGTGGATCTCGTCGATGAACAGGATGGCGTGCGGGTTCTGCTCGAGTTCGTTGACCACCGCCTTCAGCCGCTCCTCGAAGTCGCCGCGGTAGCGGGTGCCGGCCAGCAGCGAGCCCATGTCGAGGGCGAAGATCACGGCGTCGATGAGCACCGCCGGCACGTCGCCGTCGACGATGCGCTTGGCCAGGCCCTCGGCGATCGCGGTCTTGCCGACGCCGGGATCGCCGACGAACAGCGGATTGTTCTTGGTCCGCCGGCACAGGATCTGGATGGTGCGCTCGACCTCGGCCTCGCGGCCGATCAGCGGGTCGATCTTGCCGGAGGCCGCTTTCTTGTTCAGGTCGACGCAATACGCGTCCAGCGCCTCGTGGCCCTGCTTGTTGACCTGGTCGGCCTTCGCCTGCTCGTCGGCGCCGTCGACCTTGCGCTGCTCGGCGCCCGTCTGGCCGTGCACCTTGGCGATGCCGTGGCTGATGTAGCTGACCGCGTCGAACCGGGTCATCTCCTGCTCCTGCAGGAAGTACACCGCATGGCTCTCGCGCTCGGACAGCAGCGCCACCATCACATTGGCGCCGGTCACCTCCTCGCGGCCCGACGACTGCACGTGAATGACCGCGCGCTGCACGACCCGCTGGAAGCCAGCCGTCGGCTTGGCATCCTCCATGGCCGCGCCGACCAGGCCGTTCAGTTCGGTGTCGATGTAGGTCATCAGGTCGTGGCGAAGCTTGTCCACGTCCACGCCGCACGCCTTGAGGACGGCAAGCGCGTCCTGGTCGTCGGTCAGCGCGTAGAGCAGATGCTCGAGCGTCGCGTACTCGTGATGCTTCTCGTTCGCGATGCCGAGCGCGCGGTGCAGGCTCTGTTCCAGGTTCTTGGAGAGCATGGTGTCAATCTTTCTCCAGGGTGCACTGAAGCGGGTGCTGATGCTGTCGTGCGAAATCCATCACCTGGGTCACCTTGGTCTCGGCCACCTCATAGGTGAAGACACCGCATATACCGACGCCCCGCTGGTGCACGTGCAGCATGATCCGGGTCGCCTCCTCCCGACTCTTTCCGAAAAACCTTTCGATGACGTGAACGACGAACTCCATCGGCGTGTAGTCGTCATTCAGCATGATGACCTTGTACATCGACGGCTTCTTGGTCTTCGGACGCGTCTTCACCACCACGCCGGTGGTGGGGCGCCCGCCGGTCCCGCGATCGTCGTCACTCATCGCAACAATCCGCAAAAGGTTCGATTCAGCGAGAATCGCCAGCCTCCACTCCAGTTGGCGTTCAGCATATGAGATTTGCCGGGGCTCGGAAAAGGGGGGCGCCCGACGGGCTTCGCCCGGAACCGGCCGGCGGCGGCCGCGACTCGCGGCCTGTGCTCGAATATGGCCTGTGCATGCGCAACAAAAAAGGCCCGGCCGAAAATCGGCCGGGCCTCTTCGCGCCGCCGCAGCGGCGGCGGAGTCGCCTGAATGCGGATCGCCGGTCAGGCGGCGATCGGACGGCTCAGGGTCTCGACGGTCTCGTCGACCCGGGCCTTGATCGGCTCGATCGCCTCGCTGGCGGTCTTCACCGACAGCTCCGAGATCTTCGTGCTCTCGGCGACGAAGGAGTCGAAGGCCGACTTGGTGAAGGTGTTCTGCAGGTCGACGACCTCGTTCAGCGACTTGGCGCCGAGCACCTGCTTGCTGAACGACATGGTGGAGTCGACGGTGCCCTGCGTGTAGGCGGCCCAGGCCTTGGAGACGTCCTCCAGGCCCTTCGACAGGATGCCGAAGGACTTGGTCACCGCCTCGTAGTTGCCCTGCGCCAGGGTGTTGGCCTGCTCGTAGCCCTTGAACAGGGTCTGCGAGGCCTTCTCGACGTTGTCCTTCGCCATCGACATCGCCTGCTCCATGTTCTTCTGCGCGGCGTCCTGGCCGATCTTGGTCATCTGCTCGAGGGTCTCCTTGCCGGCGGTAACGGCGGCATCGACCGGCGTCGCGGGCGCGGTGGTCTTCTTGCTGGTCATGGCTTGCTCCATCGTCCTGGTGGAATTTATTGGCTGCGATTGTGCACCGCAACATGACTGAAAGGTAGTTAACCTGGGCTCAGGGTCAAGAGCAAATTTTGTGCAGCGCACAAATTCTTGAGCGCCTTATGGAGCAAGGCCCGGCACCATCTCCACCGGCACGTTGCTCCCGCACCTGCGTCTGTGCACGCGGATACTCAAATACCGTGGTTGGCGAAGATCGACTAAGAACACTGAATCAATTGCTTATGGACAAATGCTAAGACGTCACCTAGGATTCTGGATATTCGTCGGGTGGCGGGGCGGGATCCCGGTGCCGACGATCGGGCAACGACGACGGCACGCAGGGGAGACGGTGATGGCGCGGTGCGGCGTCCGGATCCTGGCAATGATCGCCTTTGGACTGCTCTGGCTGGCGGTGGCCACGCCAGCGCAGGCGGCGACCAAATACGCGGCTCTGATCATCGACACGGCGTCCGGGACCGTGCTGTTCGAGCGCCATGCCGGCGCCCAGCGCCATCCGGCGTCGCTCACCAAGATCATGACCCTGTACCTCCTGTTCGAGGCGATCGACGAGGGACGGATCAGCCTCGACGACCGCCTCAAGGTGTCGAAGCACGCCGCCGCCCAGCCGCCGTCGGCGCTGAACCTGCGGCCCGGCGAGACGATCAGGGTCAGGGATGCGATCCTGGCCCTGGTGACCAAGTCCGCCAACGACGTCGCGGTGGTGGTCGCCGAGGCGCTCGGCGGCACCGAGTCCAAGTTCGCCCGGCTGATGACCGAGCGGGCCCGGCGCCTCGGGATGCGCAGCACCCGGTTCCGCAACGCGTCCGGCCTGCACGACGCGCGCCAGGTGACCACCGCCTACGACATGGCGACGCTGGCGCTCGCCATCCGGCGCGACTTCCCCGGCCAGTACGAGTACTTCTCGACCCTCAGCTTCAGCTGGAAGGGCCGGACCTACAACAACCACAACAAGCTGCTCGGCCACTACAAGGGCACCGACGGCATCAAGACCGGCTACATCGGCGCCTCGGGTTTCAACCTGGTGGCATCCGTCGAGCGCCACGGTCGGCGCCTGATCGGCGTGGTGTTCGGCGGCAAGAGCGGATCGCGCCGCGACCGCCACATGAAACGCCTTCTCGACTCCGGATTCGAGAAGGCCAGCGATATCCGGATCGCCGACCTGGTCGTGCCGCCGCTGCCGGCGCCGCGGCCGGACCGCGACGTGCAGGTGGCGTCGGCCGAGGCCGTGCCGGCCGACACCGGCTCGATCGGTGCCCAGGCCGCCGCCCTGCTGCCGCCGCTGCCGCAGCCGGCTCCGCAGTTCGAAGCCGGCTCCCGCGACGAGGGCGTCGAGTGGGGCATCCAGGTCGGGGCCTATGCGTCCGAGATCCGGGCCCAGCGCTCGATCGCCCTGGCTCGCGGCCATCTGAACGACCTGCTGACCGGCGCCGACGCCGCCGTCGAGCCGCTGGACCGCCGCACCGGCACGATCTTCCGCGCCCGGCTGTTCGGGTTGAGCGAGCAGGAAGCCCGCTCGGCCTGCCTCAGCCTGAAGCGCCAGCAGTTGCCCTGCGTCCCGGTTCCCGGGCGCGACGACATCGAACTGGCCGCCGGCCCGAAGGGCTGAGCCGCCGCCGCGCGAAACCCGCGGCCGACAGAAGACGGAGACAGGGGCCGGCGGCAGCGCCGGCCCCGATTTCGTTCCGGGCAGTACCCTCCCGCTCAGGCGGCCCGGACCGAGGGCTCCGGCTCCAGCACCGCCAGGCAGGCACGGGCGACCTCCTCCCCCTTGACCGCCATGTGCCCGGCGAAGAAGCCGTGGTGCTCGGCGTGCTCGTGGAAGTGATGCGGCGTCAGCACCGCGGACAGCACCGGCACCCGGGTCTCCAGCTGCACGGTCATCAGCCCGTTGATCACGGCACCGGCCACGAACTCGTGACGGTAGATGCCGCCGTCGACCACGAGGGCGCTGGCCACCACCGCCCGGTAGCGGCCGCTGTCGGCCAGCAGCCGGCACCGCAGCGGAATCTCGAAGGCGCCCGGAACGCGCACCAGGTCGATCATGTGCGACGGCCAGCCGCCCTGGGCCATGGTCTCGCCGAACGCGCGCCAGGCGTGCTCCAGCAGGTCCTCGTGCCAGCCCGCCCGCACGAAGGCGATGCGGCCGGCGCCGGGGTCGGTGTTGGTGTTTTCGGTCAGGCTCTGATTCATGGCTTGCTCCACGGTTGGATCCAGAATCAGGGCGCACGGGAGCATCGGACGGGCGCATGATCGGCCCCGTCGAAAGACCCGTTCTCTTCCATCCGGACTGTGACCGTCGGCTTCGGAATCGCACCGAATCTGCTGACCCCGCCGCCGGGTGGCGACGGGCGCTCGCGGGCTCAGGCAAACCTCGCCATCACCGCCGGTGGGGACTTCCACCCCGCCCCGAGAACGCTGCCGCCCGAACCGCCGGACGGCAGGGGTGTTCTAGCACGTTGCCGGGTACTCGCCAGCCGGTCCGATCAGAAGCTGTCGGGGGCGGCGATCCCGACGCCGTCGAGCGCGGCCCGCAGCTGCGCCTTCAGGCGCTCCAGCCCGGCCTCGGTGCGGGACTCGCAGCGCGCCACCAGCACGTCCTGGGTATTCGACGCCCGCAGCAGCCACCAGCCGTCCTCGGACGTCACCCGGACCCCGTCGACGTCGTTGACCTGGACGTCGGTGCGGCCGGCCAGCGCCGCCTTGACCTCGACGACGGCGGCGAACTTGCGCTCCTCGGAGCACGGGAACCGGACCTCCGGCGTGTTCAGCACCTCCGGCAGCTCGTCGCGCAGGGCCGACATCGGCCGGTCGGTCCGCGCCAGCAGCGACATCAGCCGGACGGCGGCGTACAGGGCGTCGTCGAACCCGTAGTAGCGGTCCTTGAAGAACAGGTGGCCGCTCATCTCGCCGGCCAGCGGTGCGCCGGTCTCGGCCATCTTGGTCTTGATCAGCGAATGCCCGGTCTTCCACATCAGCGGCTTGCCGCCGAGCTCGGCGATGCGGTCGAACAGCACCTGGCTGGCCTTGACGTCGGCGATGACGGTGGCACCGGGGTGCTCGGCCAGGATCTCGGTGGCGTAGATCGCGACCAGCTGGTCGCCCCACAGCACCCGGCCCTTCTCGTCGATCACCCCGATGCGGTCGCCGTCGCCGTCGAAGGCGATGCCGAGATCGGCCTTCGCCTCGGCCACCGCCTCGCGCAGGATCTCCAGGGTCTCCGGCACCGTCGGATCGGGATGGTGGTTCGGAAAGGTGCCGTCGACCTCCGGGAACAGCACCTTGTGGCGCCCGGGCAGCCGCGCCGCCAGCGCCTCCACAACCGGCCCGGTCGCGCCGTTGCCGCAGTCCCAGACCACGGTCAGCTCGCGCCCCGGCCGGTAGTCCTGCAGCAGCCGCTCGGTGTAGCGGCCGAGCAGGTCGACGTCCTGCACCGAGCCGGCGCCCGTGGCATAGGCGCCCTCGGCGGCCAGCGGGCCGATTCCCTGGATGTCGGCGCCGAAGAACGGCCGCTTGCCGATCATCATCTTGAAGCCGTTGTAGTCCGGCGGGTTGTGCGAGCCGGTGATCATGATCCCGCCGTCGGCCTCGAGCTCGTACACGGCGAAATACAGCGTCGGCGTCGGGCAGCCGCCGACCCGCAGCACGTCGATCCCGGCGGCACGCAGGCCGTCCACCACCCCGGCCTCCATCTCCGGCGACGACAGCCGGCCGTCGCGACCGACCGCCACGCGCCGACCGCCGTTCTCGGCGACCCGTGTCCCGAAGGCCCGTCCGATCGCCTCGGCATCGGTCCGCGACAGGGTCTTGCCGACGACTCCGCGGATGTCGTACTCGCGCAGGATGGTCGGGTCGAAGCGATGCGGGCCGATCATTGGGCAGCCTCCGAAGCGGCGCGCGCCGGTCGTCCGGTACCCCGGCCGATGCAGGTGTACTCGAAGCCGGCGGCGCGCATGTCCTTGGGGTCGTAGACGTTGCGCAGGTCGACCACGACCGGCGCCTTCAGCAGTTTCTTCATGCGGGCCAGGTCGAGCGCGCGGAACTCGTTCCACTCGGTGACGATCGCCACTGCGTCGGCGCCGTCCATCGCCTCGTAGGCGCTCTGGCCGAACTTGATGCCATCCATGTGCCTGGCCGCCTCGTCCATGCCTTCCGGGTCGTAGGCCCGGATGATGGCACCGGCCGCCTGCAGCGCCGGCACGATGTCGAGCGCGGGGCTGTCGCGCATGTCGTCGGTGTTCGGCTTGAAGGTCAGCCCGAGTACCGCCACCGTCTTGCCGGCGACCGATCCGCCGCAGGCGGCGACGATCCGCTCGGCCATCGCCTTCTTGCGCCGGTCGTTCACGTCGACCACGGTCTCGATGATCCGCAGCGGCGAGCCGAAGTCCTGCGCGGTCTTGACCAGCGCCAGCGTGTCCTTGGGGAAGCACGACCCGCCGTAGCCGGGCCCGGGATGCAGGAACTTCCGGCCGATCCGGCCGTCCAGGCCGATACCGCGGGCGACGTCGTGGACGTCCGCGCCGACCTTCTCGCAGAGATCGGCGATCTCGTTGATGAAGGTGATCTTGGTGGCGAGGAAGGTGTTGGCCGCGTATTTGATCATCTCGCTGGTCTCGAGCGCGGTGAACACGATCGGCGTCTCGATCAGGTACAGCGGGCGGTAGAGCGTCCGCATCACCTCGCGGGCGCGCTCGGACTCGCAGCCGATGACCACCCGGTCGGGCCGCATGAAGTCGTTGATCGCGGCCCCCTCGCGCAGAAACTCCGGGTTCGAGCAGACGTCGAACTCGGCGTCCGGCCGGCACTCGCGGATGATCGCCTCGACCTCGCGCCCGGTGCCCACCGGCACCGTCGACTTGGTGACGACCACGGTATAGCCGCGCATGTTCTCGGCGATCTCACGGGCGGCGGCGTAGACGTAGGACAGGTCGGCGTGGCCGTCGCCGCGGCGGCTGGGCGTACCGACCGCGATGAACACAGCGTCGGCGCCGGTGACGGCCTCCCGGAGATCGGTGGTGAACGACAGCCGCCCGGCCTTGACGTTGCCTTCGACCAACTGCTCCAGGCCCGGCTCGAAGATCGGGATCTCGCCCTGCTTGAGGCGCCGGATCTTGTCGGCGTCCTTGTCGACGCAGCACACGTCGACCCCGAACTCCGAGAAGCACGCGCCGGTGACGAGGCCGACATAGCCGGTGCCGATCATCGCGATGCGCATCGAACTCTCCTTGATGCAACCGGTGCCGAGCCCGCGGGACGGCCGACGGGTCAGATGTAGTTCTTCAGGAACCCGGCGATGTCGTCACGCATGTCCGGCCGGTCGAGCGCGAACGCCAGGTTGGCCTCCAGGAAGCCGACCTTGTTGCCGCAGTCGAACCGGCGGCCCTCGAACAGGTAGCCGTTGAACGGCTGCAGCCCGAGCTGGCGGGCCAGCGCATCGGTCAGCTGGATCTCGCCGCCGGCCCCCTTCTCCATGCGGCCCAGGTCCTCGAACACCTTCGGCTGCAGGATGTAGCGGCCGATGACCGCGAGGTTCGACGGCGCTTCCTCGGGCTTCGGCTTCTCGACCAGACCGCGGACCTCGACCAGGCGGTCGGTGATGTCGCCGGGCTTGACCACGCCGTAGGAGGCGGTCTGCTCCTTCGAGACCTCCATCAGGGCGACCATGTTGCCGCCGACCTGGTTGTAGGCGTCGATCATCTGCTTGAGACAGCCCTTCTCCGAGAGGATCAGGTCGTCGGCCAGCAGCACGGCGACCGGCTCGGAGCCCACGAAGTTGCGGCCGCACCACACCGCGTGGCCGAGGCCGAGCGGCTCCTGCTGCCGGGTGAACGCCAGCTGTCCGGGCTTCGGAATGGTTTCCTTGACCAGCCGGAGGGCCTCGTCCTTGCCGCGCGCCGCCAGCATGTCCTGCAGTTCGTAGGCGTGGTCGAAGTGGTCCTCGATGGAGGCCTTGCCGCGTCCCGTGATGAAGATCAGTTCCTCGATGCCGGCCTCGCGAGCCTCGTCGACGGCGTACTGGATGAGCGGCTTGTCGACGACCGTGAGCATCTCCTTGGGCATCGACTTGGTGGCCGGCAGGAACCGGGTACCGAGACCACCGACCGGAAAGATCGCCTTACGAACGGGTACGGGCATGGAGTCCTCTCGCGACGGCCACCGCTACGGCGGAACGGGGCGGGTTATCGCCCGAACCCCTCGGCGCACGCAACAGCGCTGAAGTCACGGGCGGCCAAGCAGGATGTCCTTGGCACGATTGATCTGGGCGGCGAGCCAGGACGACCCGCCCTTGTCAGGATGGTTGGCCATCATCAGCCGGCGATGGGCCTCCCGTATCTCCTCCTCGCTTGCGCCTTCGGACAATCCGAGGATCTGCAACGCCCGATCCCGTGTCATCGTTCCGTCGCTCGGTGCGTCGGCGCCGGCGCCGGTCCCGGCACCCGCCGGCCCGCCGTCCTCGCCGGCGCGCTCGAGCCAGGCGTCGAGCACCTGCGCCGACGCCGGATCGTCGGCCACCTCGGCCCGCAGCGCGGCGCGTTCGCCCGGTGTCAGCTCCGACAGCCGGCGCCCGGCCAGACGGCCTTCCAGCACCTCGCCGTCCAGCCGGCCGGTGTCGTGGTCGAGGCTCATCGCCAGGTAGCGGGTGCGGACGTCCGAACTCTGCCCCGGCGTCGGCCCGCGCGCCGCCTTGGCGGCATTGCGGATGGCCCGGATCACGCCGCCCCAGCGGATCACCAGCGGCAGCAGCACGGTGGCCGCGATCACCATCCATTCCAGCCGCCCGCGCATCAGCACGAACAGAGCGATCGCCGCCAGCAGACCGAGCCCGACCCACCGCGCCACCTTCAGGATCGTCTTCGGCTCGGTATCGAGGAGCCAGCGCCCCATCAGGGCCAGCCCGACCACCAGCGACAGGCCGAGCACCACATATGCCATCCGTCAGCGCCTCATCTGGCTGGTCAGCAGCTTGACCGCCTCGCCGCGCTTGGCGCCGAAGTCGGCCAGGGCCTTGCGCCCGCCGGCGGCATACACCGCGACCGCCGCCAGCAAATCCTTCAGGCGGTCGGCGCTCGACAGGTCGAACGGACAATACGCACCCTGGGTCAACCGGGCGATCTGCCGGAAGGCATCGGCGGCGATCGGGTCGCCGCCCTCGTGGAACACGAACACCGGGACCCCGAGCACGCCCAGTTCGCCGGCGACGTGGCAGACCGCGTCGATGTCCTCCTCGAAGGCGTCGCCGACGAAGATCAGCGCATCGACCTTGTCGCGGCCGGTCTCGGCCTTGGCATGGCTCAGCACCTTGCCGATCTGGGTCTGGCCGCCGAGGCAGGCGACGCCGGTCATCACCCGCCCCAGCGCATCCGGGTCGGAGTGCCACTTCGAGCTCTTGCACTCGCGGAAGCCCCGGTAGAACACCAGCTGGACGTCCAGCCCGCCCAGAGTCGCTGTCTCGTGGAACATCTCCGCCTGGATGTGGCAGGCCCGGTCCCAGGTCGGCTTGCGACTGGCGGTGGCGTCCAGGGCGAAGATCAGCCGGCCGCGCCGCGCGCCGCCCGGCCGCGCCGGCCTGGCCCGCACCGTCTCCAGGAACGCGTCGACCTCGGAGCGGCTCGACACCTGCTGCCCCGGGCGTTCAGCCGGCATCCGATCTCGTCGTGTCGACATGGCGATCCGTCGTGGCGACCGATGAGTTTAGAATTAGTGTCATGATGCGGCGTTCCAACCGGTCGGGTCCAGTCGCATGACCGTCACCATACGCCCGATGGCCCCCGACGACGCCCCGGCGATCGCCCGGATGGCCAGAGCGCTGTCCGCGCACGAGGGCGCGGCGCCTCCGCCGTTCGACGCCGAAGCCGTGCGGCGCTGGGGTTTCGGGCCCGGCCGGCGCTTCGACGGGATGGTCGCCGACCGCGGCGGCCGGGCGGTCGGATACGCGCTGTTCCACGACGGGTTCCATGTCGGCCGGGGCATGCCGGGGCTGATGCTGATGGACCTCTACGCCGAACCGGCGGTCCGCCGGCACGGGGTCGGCCGGGCGCTGATGGCCGCCGTGGCCGCGGAGGCCCGGCGCCGCGGCGGCACCTGGGTGGTGTGGCAGGTACATCCCGACAACCTCGAGGGGCTGGCCTTCTACCGGGCGCTCGGCGCCCGGCGCTATCGGGCGGCGGATTTCGAGCTGGCGGTCGACTGACGGCGTTTCACGCTCGATTCACACCGGCTGGCCGTCAATGGCCTTCCTTCACTCGGGGAGGGCCGGCACATGCGCGTCGTCGCGAAGGGACAGGCGGAGCGTTCGCTGATCTGGGCGACGCTCGACTACACCCGCTTCAATCTCGGGGTCATCGCCCTCGGTGCCGTCTTCCTGGTCGGCGCCGAGCAGGGCGCCGACGTGGTCCGAGGCCTCGCCACCGGCGACCCGGTGCACCAGGCGCTGTTCTTCCTCGCGGTGTTCGCCTGGGGCTGGCAGAGCTGGTTCTGGGCCCGTTTCATGCTGCAGGACCGGCTGACCGAGCTCGAGCTCGCGCTCGATCGCGAGAAGGAGGCGTGCGCGAACCGCGACCCGTGCCGGGCCCCGCGCGCGGCCAGTGCGGGCGCCGTGCGCTTCGTGCGCTGGTATCCGCGCGCGCTCGGCCTGCTTGCGATGGCGCTGGCGACCGTCGCGCTGGTCGCCAGCTACGGCGTGCTGGACCGGTTCGTCGGGATCAACCTCGCGACCATCGCGCTGTACGCAGCGCTGGTGATCTTCCGGCGCCGGATCCGCCGGCGGTTCTCGGGATCGGCCGTCCTGTCCGGGGCGCAGATCTCCGCCGGCTGGATCGCCTGGATCGCCGAGCCGCTGTTCCGGCTGCGCCCGGCGTGGCGCGGCGATACCGACATGCCGACCCTCGCGCCCTACACCATCCTGGCCGGCGTCGCCGTCATGGCGGCGACCAGCGCCTGGGCGCTGGCGGATCCGGTCGGCTACGGCTTCGCCGTGGGGTCGGCGGCAGTGGTGTTCATCGGCCTGGCATCGATCCTGCCGGCCGGCTCGCTGGCGATCTGGGCGACCCGCGAGCGCGGCAGGCCGGTGCTGTCGGCGATCGTCGCGGCGGCCGTGCTGTTCAGCTTCGTGAACGCCAACAACCAGGTTCGGGCGATCGACGGCCCGGCCGCCGCCAAGCCCGGCGCCTGGGAGAGCCTGGACGCCATGCTGGCTCGCCATGGTGCGTGCACCGAGCCGGTGCCGGTGGTGGCGGTGGCGACCGCCGGCGGCGGCGTCCGGGCCGCCTACTGGACCGCGACGGTGCTGTCCGGCATCGAGGACGAGGTGCGCGGCAAGCTCGGCGATGGCCGCTCGTTCTCCGACCACCTGTTCGCCGTCAGCGGGGTTTCCGGCGGCAGCGTCGGCGCGGCCTTCTACGTCACAGCGCTCCGCGACGTCGGCGCCGCCACCTCCAACACCGAGACCCTGCAGCAGGCGCTTTCCGCCGACTTCCTGGGGCCGACCCTGACCGGACTTCTGTACCACGATCTCTGGCAGACCTTCCTGCCATGGCCCCTGCTGACCGACCGCGGCGCCATCCTGGAACGTGCCTTCGAGGCCAGCTGGGCGGCCCGGTGGCCGGGCGGCGACGGCCTCGCGGCCGGGCTGGCGGCGTTCACCGGCTTCGAGACCCCGCGCGGCGGCTGGATTCCGCGACTGCTGCTGAACGGCACCAACACGGTGACCGGACAGCGCATGGTCGCCTCTACGGTCGCGCTGCGGGACGCCCGGGGCGACCGGCCGCAGCAGGTGATCGTCGACGCCCTCGACCAGCACGCCTACCTCTCGGACGACCCCGACGGCCGCAGACCCGACATGCGGCTCAGCACCGCCGCCCACAACAGCGCCCGGTTCCCGGTGATCAGCCCGGGCGGCCTTTGGCCGCGCGGCCGCAGCATGGTGGTCGACGGCGGCTACTTCGAGAACTTCGGGGCCGAGACCCTGCTCGATCTGCTGCGATACCTGCAGATCCGCAGCCGCAGCGATCCGCTCCGCTGCCCGATCCGGCCGATCGTCGTGCAGATCTCGAGCGACCCGGAGATCGGGAATGCCCTGACGGGAGGCCGAATCGACCCGGCGGTCGACCGCGGCGGCCCGGGATCGCGGCTGTGGAACGTGGTCGGCGGCCCGGCCGGCGGCATCCTGAATGCCCGGTCGTCGCGCGGCACCCTGGCGGCCAACGCCCTGCGGCGCTGGCCGCAGTCGCTCGGCCCCGACAAGGCGAGCATGACCGACCCGCTCTGGGTGCACTTCAGGATGCCGCCGGGATCCGAGATCGACAGGACCGCGAGATGCCCGGGCGCCGAAGCCATCGACCCACCGCTCGGCTGGGTGCTGTCCCGTCAGTCGGCGGAGGCGATCCGGGGCATGCTGGCCTGCGCCCGGGGCAACCGCGACGCCATGGACCGGCTGCTCGAGGCGATGCTGCCGGCGACGGTCATGCCCGACGGGGAGCCCGCTCCGGCAACTGTAATGAATTGATCAGCGCCCGTACTTCCTGGCGCGCGGCGACATGCGACATCCGCGGCTTGGCACTGCCGTCGCGCTGCGAGCGGTCGAACACGTCCAGCATGGTCAGGCCCTGCAGGAACAGCTCGCGGAAGATCACCCGCTCGCTGAAGCCCGGGGCGAGGCGGAAGCCGATGCGCTTGGCCAGCTTCTCGAGCACCTCGCCCATCTCGCGCTTGTTGTTGGCGTCGAGGTTGGAGAGCCGGTTGCGCATGACGATCCAGTCGATCGAGCCGCCGTCGCGCTTGGCCCGCGCCTTGCGCTGGTCCCACACCATCTCGGCATAGACGCTCGGGCGCTGCACCTCGCCGGTGCGGCCGTCCACATGGGCGACCACGTCCAGGTCGACGAAGCTGTCGTTCACCGGAGTGACCAGGGTGTCGGCGTAGGAATGCGCCAGCCGCGCCAGATGGCTGTCGGTGCCGGCGCAGTCGATCACCACGTAGTCGACCTCGCCGACCAGCCGGCCGAGGATCGCCTCGAAGCGGGCCCGGTCCTCCTCCTGCGCCTCGGTGCGGTTGACCTTCTCTGACGGCGCCAGGAAGAAGTGCCGCGGCATCGGCAGGGCATGGCCCTCGCGCTGCACGGTGGCGGCCCGGTTCGACAGATAGCGGGTCAGGGTCCACTGCCGGGCGTCGAGGTCGATGGTGCCGACCCGGTAGCCGAGGCGGAGCAGCGCCACGATCAGGTGCATCGACGTGGTCGACTTGCCGGACCCGCCCTTCTCGCATCCGACCACGATGACATGCGCCGGGGCGGACGCCGCCGCCGACGATTGAGTTTCCAGGCCCTGGGCCAGATCCGCCACGGACATCGTTCCCGAATGTGCATCCCGCCCCTCGATACCCGGACGCCCGCAGCGGTTCAAGCGCGGCGAAGGCGGCGCTCAGGCGGGCGATATCCCGCGCCTGCCGGCGAGCGCGCGGTCCTCGGTGCGGATTCGCCAGGCCAGCAGCGCGGCGTTCGCGAGCCCGAATCCGAGCGCCGTCCACGGCAGCCCCAGGGCCAGGGCCAGCACCGGGATCTCCAATGCCACCACCAGGTAGTTCGGGTGCCGGACCCAGCGGTAGGGCCCGCGCCGGACCAACGGGGCCGCCGGCAGGGTGACGATCCTGGTGGTCCAGTACCGTCCCAGGGTCACCAGCACCCAGACCCGGCCGGCCTGCAGCGCGAGGAAGGCCGCCAACCACCACGGCGCCACCGTCCCTTCGGCCTGCACCGCCAGCACGGCCAGCCAGGCGGTATGCAGCGCCACGATCGCCGGGTAGTGCGCGCGGCCGTGCTCGACCGCGCCCTCGGCCAGCAGCCGGGCGGTGTTGCGGCGTGCCAGCACCAGCTCGCCCAGGCGCTGGGCCGCGACCAGCGCGACGACGATGCGCGCGGCGTCGAGATCCATGCCTACAGCTCCAGCAGGTTGAGAGCGGCCGTGAAGCCCGGCCCGAGAGCCAGCATCAGGTGGCGCCCGCGGGCGCCGCGGTCGATCGCCCGGCGCAGCACCATCAGCACCCCGGCCGCCGAGGCGTTGCCGTAGCGGGTCAGCACCGCCCGGCTGTCGGCCAGCGCCGCCGGCCCGAGCCCGAGCGCCTGCTCGACCGCCTGCAGCACCTTGGGCCCGCCCGGATGGCCGACCACCCCGTCGAGCCCGGCGATCGTAAGGCCGCAGCCGTCCAGGAAGCCGTCGACCACCGGCCGTAGCCGGGCCGCCAGGAAGGCCGGCAGGTCGCGCCGCAGCTCCAGCCCGAAGCCGACGTCGTCGATCCGCCAGCCCATGACGTCCAGGGAATCCGGCCAGGTGTGCTCGCCCGAGGCGACGAGGGACGGCCGCTGCTCATGGCCCGGGCCGGCGCACAGCACCGCGGCGGCGGCGCCATCGCCGAACAGTGCACTGCCGATCACGTTGACCGGCTCGGGGTCCGGGCGGAACGCCAGGCTGCACAGCTCGACGACCAGGCACAGCACCACCCGGCCCGGCTCCAGCCGGGCCAGGTCGGCGGCCCGGGCCAGCCCGATCACCCCGCCGGCACAGCCCCAGCCGAACACCGGGGTGCGCCGGACGTCGGCGCGCAGGCCGAGCCGGCCGATCAGCCGGGCGTCCAGGCTGGGGGCGGCGAAGCCGGTGGTCGAGATGCACAGCACGTGGTCGACGGCGGCGGCGGCGACCCCGGCCGCCGCCAGCGCCCGTCCGGCGACGTCGGCGAGCAGCGCGATCGCGGCCGGCTCGAAGGCGCCGGCCCGCTCGGCCCAGCCGTGGTCGGCGGCGTACCAGTCGACCGGCATCGCCAGCCAGCGTTCCTCGACCGTGCTGCTGTCGAACACCCGGTCGAGCGCGCGGTTGCCGGCCAGGCTCTCGGCGAACACCGAGCGCGCGAACGCCTTGACCTCGTCGTTGGTGGCGCGGTGCGGCGGGACGGCGGTTTCCAGGGACAGGATGCGGGCCGGTTGCATCCCGGGAGGATGGGGCGCCGCCAAGCGGATTCAAATCGCTTTGCCGTGACGGCGCCCGCTCAGAACGACCGCGGCAGGCCCAGGACGTGCTCGGCGACGTAGGACAGGATCAGGTTCGTGGAGATCGGCGCGATCTGGTACAGCCGGGCCTCGCGGAACTTGCGCTCGACGTCGTACTCCTCGGCGAAGGCGAAGCCGCCATGCGCCTGCATGCAGATCTCGGCCGCGTGCCAGGCCGCCTCCGAAGCCAGCATCTTGGCCATGTTGGCCTCCGGCGCGCAGGGCTGGCCCGCTTCGAAAAGCCGCACCCCCTTCTCGGCCATCAGGGCTGCCGCCTCGGTCTCGGCATAGGCCCGGGCGATCGGGAACTGCACGGCCTGGTTCTGGCCGATCGGCCGGCCGAACACCTCGCGCGACTTGGCGTATTCGGTGGCGGTGCGGATGAACCAGCGGGCGTCGCCCAGGCTCTCATGCGAGATCAGCAGCCGCTCGGCGTTCATTCCGTCGAGGATATAGCGGAAGCCCTTGCCCTCCTCGCCGATCAGGTTCTCGGCCGGGACTTCGAGATCGTCGAAGAACACCTCGGTGGTGGAGTGGTTCACCATGGTGCGGATCGGCCTGATCGTCAGGCCCTTGCCGACCGCCTCGCGCATGTCGACCACGAACACCGACAGCCCGTCGGTGCGCTTGGCGACCTGGTCCTTCGGGGTGGTGCGGGCCAGCAGCAGCATCAGGTCGGAATGCTCGGCGCGCGAGGTCCAGATCTTCTGGCCGTTGACCACGTAGCGGTCGTTGCCGTCCTTGCGGGCGGTGGTGCGCAGCGACAGGGTGTCGGTACCGCTGGTCGGCTCGGTCACCCCGAAGGCCTGCAGGCGCAGCTCGCCGGTGGCGATGCCCGGCAGCCATTTCTGCTTCTGCTCGGCGTTCCCGTGCCGCAGCAGGGTGCCCATGATGTACATCTGGGCGTGGCAGGCCGCACCGTTGCAGCCGCTCTTGTGGATCTCCTCGAGGATCGCCGCGGCGGCCCGGATGCCGAGACCGCTGCCGCCGTATTCCTCGGGCACCAGCACCGCCAGGTAGCCGGCGTCGGTCAGCGCCTTCACGAACTCGCCCGGATACGCGCGCTCGCGGTCCTTCTCGCGCCAGTAGCTGCCGGGGAAGCGGGCGCACAGGTCGCGGACCGCCGCCCGGATATCCTCGATCACGTCGTCCGGCGTGACGGTGGCGGTGACGTCGGCGGGCTGCGCCATGGGAACAAACTCCTCGCGGTCGGGGTCGGACTGTCAGGGCCCGACTGAAATAGCCCTGGCCCACTGGGAGGTCGAGCGCCGAAATAGAATTTCACACCAAGACACTTTTTGCGTGCATCTTGATTGGTCAATTATTATCATCCGTTAATCCGTGGCGTGCCCCCACACGCCCGACATCCTCCGTCCCATCGTGGACCAGACTCCGGAGCCGAGGATTGCCCCCCTCGGCTCCGAATTTCTTTGGCGAATGGCTCTCATTCCGTTGGAGTCGCCGCCCGCCCTATTTCCGCGGCTTCTCGAACACCGCCATCGCGATGCCGACCCGCGCCTCCTTGACGGCGCGGCGCAGGTTGCGCTGCTTGGCGGCGGCGGTCGGGCCCATCAGGATGTCGCCGGCCTGCAGCGGCGGCGGTCCGCCAGCCGCCTTGCCGGCCGCGGCCGCCTCCTGCTGGCGCACCATGTGGGCGCGCGACGCGTTGGTCAGGTCGCGGAAGTCCAGCGCGCGCAGGCCGACCTCCTCGGCGAGCGCCCGCATGGTGCTCGGCGGCACCAGGAAGCTGACCGAGTCGTCACCGGCCCAGGGCATCGGGTAGTCGGGCGAGCCGGCGACGCCGGCGACGATGTCGTAGAACCCGAAACGGCCACCCGGCTTCAGCACCCGATGGGCCTCGCGGTACATCGTGCGCTTGCGGTCGATGTTCATCGACGCGTGGATGGTCACCACCCGGTCGAAGGTCGCGTCCTCGAAGGGCAGGTCGGTGGCGTCGCCCTCGATCACCTTGATGCGGCGCGACAGCCCGACCAGCCTGTTCAGTTCGCGGTTGGCCTCGCACAGGGCCGGCGTCAGGTCGAGCGCGGTCACCCGGGCGTCGTACCGCGACGCCAGCACCCGGGCCGGACCGCCGATTCCGGCACCGAGGTCCAGCACCTTCATGCCCTTGCGGATCTCCAGGGCGTCCAGCAGCTCGACCGTCGCCTCGTGACCGCGCACATGCATCTGGTCGAGCGCCGCCAGGTGCTCGAGGGTCACCGCGTCGCGCTCGACCCCGTGGTCCCGCAGCCGGGCGACCAGCGCCTCGGCCAGGGAGGTCCGGTCGTAATGCGCGGCGACGGGGTTGTCCCGGTCCATGCCCGCTCCCCCGCTCAGCCCCAGAGCGCCGGGTCGGCCGGATACACGATGCTGCCGTCGTAGCGCATCCCCGGCTCCCGGTCCTTGGCCAGCAGCAGCGGCGCATCCAGGTCGACCAGGTCGACGCCCTGCGACACCAGCATACCCGGCGCCATGCCGAGCGAGGTGCCGATCATGCAGCCGACCATGATGCCGAAGCCCCGGCGCTCGGCCTCGGCGCGCAGCCGCAGCGCCTCGGTCAGGCCGCCGGTCTTGTCGAGCTTGATGTTGACCTTGTCGTACTTGCCGACGAGCGCGTCGAGCGTCGCGGTGTCGTGGCAACTCTCGTCGGCGCATACCGGCACCGGCCGCTCCAGGCCGAGCAGCCCGGAATCGTCCTTGGCGGGCAGCGGCTGCTCGATCATCTCGACCCCGAGCGCGCCGAGCTTCGGTGCCAGTTCCAGGTAGGTCGCGACGTCCCAGGCCTCGTTGGCGTCGACCACCAGGCGGGTGTCCGGGGCGTTGGCATGGATCCGTGCGACCCGGTCGAGGTCGAGGCCGTCACCGGTCATCTTGAGCTTCAGCAGCGGCCGAGCGGCGTTGCGGGCGGCCGCCTCGCCCATGGCTTCCGGGGTGTCGACCGACAGGGTGAACACCGTCGTCACAGTGCTGGGCGCGGCGGCGAGCCCGGCGCTCTTCCACGCCGGAACCCCCGACAGCTTGGCCTCCAGGTCCCACAGCGCGCAGTCGACGGCGTTTCGCGCCGCCCCGGCCGGCAGTGCCGACAGCAGGCCCTCGCGGTCCAGCCCGCCGGCGATCGCGTCGGCGACGCCGCGGATCTGTTCCACCACGCTGTCGACGCTCTCGCCGTAGCGGGCATAGGGCACGCACTCGCCGCGGCCGGTGGCGGCGCCGTCGCGCACGGTCGCGACCACGACCTGCGCCTCGGTGCGCGCGCCGCGGGAAATCCGGAACACGCCGCGGATCGGCCAGCTCTCCACGGCGACGGACAGGGTTCGGGACATCGGGCTCCTCATCGGAAAGGCGGCATCGGGCGGGCGGCGGGACGGCGTCACTTCACCGTCAGCTTGGCGATCTGGACGTTCACCAGATCGCCCTCCGGAACGAACTTGTGCAGGATTTTCCAGGTGTTGTCGCGGACTCTCTGGATCCCCTCATAGCCGTTCAGGTCGGTCGGGGTCAGGCTGCTGAGATAGATGATCATGGCGTCACGAATCCGCGGCTCCTGGGCCGCCATGGTCGGGCGTACGCCCTCGTCGCGCATCTCGACCGCCAGGCTCAGCAGCATGAACACCGGATAGGTCCGGTTGGTCCGGATGTTCACCACGAACTCCGGCAGCACGTAGACCGACGAGTCGACCGGGCTCGGCTGGCTGGTCGGCGGTGCCCCCAGTTCCTTCTTCTCCTCCGGCGCGGTCTCGTGGCCGCCGAGACCCGGGATCGAGACGCCGGGAATCATGCCGGCGACCAGGGCGCCGAGACCGGCGCCGATCAGCAGCAGCAGGGGCAGCAGCACGAACAGGATCAGCTTCTTCATGTGGCGCCACCCTCGGTTTTCCGAGCGCTGGATTGAGATTGCGCTCCGGCCGCTCTAGGTTTAGCGAACCGAGAGCCGCGGAGCCACGCCTCGCGGAACGGAGTGTGTATGGCGATGGCCGACCCCGCCGACGACAGCTGGAAGAACATGGTCAAGGCGCAGCCCGCCGTGGCCGAGGCCGAACGCGCGCCGGGCGCCGCCCCGCGCGCCGCCTCGTTTGCGATCGAGCTGACCGAGGACGGGCTGCTGCTGAAGATCCGCCGCGAGGACGGCAAGATCGCGCTGGTCGAACTGTCCCCCGACATGGCCCTGTATCTCCGCGAATACCTGACCAACGGCCTCGCCAGCATCGGGTACATCCGCCCGCGGTCGTGAACCTGTCCGCCGTCCGCCGGCGTCATGCCTTCCCGGTGTCGAGCACATCCGGGTCGGTCGCGTCGATCTCGCCGGCCAGATGCCGGGCCACGAGGCCGCTGACCATCTCCGAGATCCGCAGCCGGACCTCCGGCTTCAGCGCGTCGAACGACGACTGTGCCAGCAGCAGGTCGACCACTTCGCCGCTCTGCACCGCCTTCAGCATGTCGCGATACGCCTCGGTGCGCTGACCCACCACCTCGGCGATGCAGCGCGCGAACAGCTCGAGCGCCTCTTGTTCCGAGAGTCCCGGCATCCCACCTGCGCCGCCCGGCCGGCAGCCGGTTCGGCGCTCCCTGCGTCCCGGCGATCACCGCCCGACCGCGTAGCCCTGCATGCCGCGCGGGTTGGCCGCCGCCTTCAACATGTCCCCGTCCTTGGCCGCAGCGGTCAGGCGGCCCTCCGACCAGTCCTCGCCGACCTGCACGTCGTGGCCGCGGCGCGCCAGCGCCTCCACCGTGCCCTGCGGGAAGCGGCCCTCGACCACCACCCGGCCCGGCGTGCGGCCGCGCGGCCAGAACGAGCTCGGAAAATGCTCGCTGTGGAAGGCCGGGCAGTCGATCGCCTCCTGCAGGTTCATGCCGTGGTCGGCATGGTGCAGGAACAGCAGCAGCGACCACTGGTCCTGCTGGTCGCCGCCCGGCGTCCCGAACGCCATGTAGGGCTCGCCGTCGCGCAGCGCGAAGCCGGGCGACAGCGTGGTCCGCGGCCGCTTGCGCGGCGCCAGCGCCGAGGGCGAACGCTCGTCGAGCCAGAACATCTGGGCCCGGTTGCCGAGGCAGAAGCCGAGTTCCGGGATGATCGGGGAGGACTGCAGCCAGCCGCCGCTGGGCGTGGCGCTGAACATGTTCCCGTCGCTGTCGATGATATCCATGTGCACGGTGTCGCCCGAGGATACGCCGCTCTTCGACACCGTCGGCTCGCCGACCCCCATGCTCTCCAGGGCCCGCGGGTCGATCGAGGCGTCGACCCCGAGGGCGACGTCCAGCGAGCGCTCGTAGCCGGGCAGCGTGCCGGCCCGCAGTTCGAGCGACGCCCGGTCGCCGATCAGGGCGCGGCGCCCGGCGTTGTACTCGGCCGACAGCAGAGCCTGCATCGGAACGTCGACGAAGTCGGGATCGCCGTAGAACGCCTCGCGGTCGGCAAAGGCCAGCTTGATCGCCTCGGTGACGGTATGGACGAAGTCCGGGCCGTGCGGATCCATGTCGGCGACGCCGAGGCCGTCGAGGATCGCCAGCGCCTGCAGCAGCGCCGGGCCCTGGCTCCAAGGCCCGCCCTTGCACACCCGATAGCGGCCGTAGTCGTAGGTCGTCGGCTCCTCGTAGTGGCATTGCCACTCCGCCATGTCCTGGGCGGACAGCATGCCGTGATGGCGCCGCCCGGAGACGTCCATCAGCGGCTCGGCATGCACGAAGCGATGGATCGCCGCGGCGACCCAGCCCTTGGCCCAGATCGCCCGCGCCCGGTCGATCACCGCCTCGCGGGAACCGCCGCCGGCCTCCGCTTCCGCCAGGATCCGGGCGTAGGTCTCGGCCATTACCGGGTTGGCGAACAGCGAGCCCGGCTGCGGCGCCCGGCCGCCCTTCAGGTAGACCGCCGCCGAGGTCGGCCACTCGGTCTCGAACAGCTCGCGCACGGTCTCGACGGTCGCGGTGATCCGCTCGACCACCGGATAGCCGTTCCGGGCGTAGCCGATCGCCGGGGTCAGCACGTCGCGCAGCGACTGGGTGCCATAGTCGCGCAGCAGGGTGAGCCAGCCGTCGAAGGCGCCGGGCACGACCGCCGCCAGGAATCCGCTGCCGGGAATCAGGTCAAGCCCGAGATTCCGGAACGCCGGGATGCTGGCCGCCGCCGGGGCCGGGCCCTGGGCGCACAGCACCCGCACGCGGTCCTCGCGCTTGCTGTAGAACACCGCCGGCAGGTCGCCACCGGGACCGTTCAGGTGCGGCTCGACCACCTGCAGCGTGAACCCGCAGGCGACGCCCGCATCGAAGGCATTGCCGCCACGCTCCAGGGCGGCCATGCCGACCGCCGATGCGACCCAATGCGTGGAAGTGACGACGCCGAAGGTGCCGCGGATCTCGGGGCGCGTGGTGAACATCGGGGGCTCTCGCTGGCGCGGTTCTCGCATGGAGGAAGGCGGCCACTATAGGAGCGGGCCGGATCGCTGGGCAAGGATTGCCGGGGCGGCCGCTTCCCGCACCGTCAGGGCCGGTCGGCCGGAATCGATTGCCGGGTCGCCCGCGTTCGGTTATGGTGTCAGGTGGCCGAGAAACGGCCGGTCCCGGTGTGCGGATGTACATCGGGATCTGCGGCAGAAACAGGAGTCTTTGCCGTGTTGAACGCAGAACTGGCGCTTGGGATTTTGGGAGGCGGGTCGAGCCTCCTGGGCGGCTCGACGGGCGCGCCCACCGTCTCGGCGTTGGTAGCCTTCAAGAACTATCAGAAAGACCAGGTCGCCGCCCGCAAGGCGTTCGCGAACCGGGAAGATATCCAGCGCGATATCAAGCAGTTCAAGAAGGCCGTCGGCAAGCTCGACAAGGTCGAGGACCTGCTCAAGGACCGCAAGACCCTGGAGTTCGTGCTCTCGGCCTTCGGCCTGGAGAGCGAGCTCAACAATCCGGGCAAGCTGAAGGCGGTCCTGAACAGCGACCCGAACGACATCAACTCGTTCGCCAACCGCCTCGCCGACAGCCGGTTCGGCGAACTCGCCAAGTTCCTCGACACCCCCCAGTTCGGGCTGAAGAACCTGCGGCTGTCGGACAAGCAATCCACGGTCATCGACAACTACCTGACGACCACCTTCGAGAAGTCTCTGGCCGCCCAGAACCCGGCGGCGCGCGACGCGCTGTTCTTCCTGCGGCGCATCGGCGAGGTCGAGAATACCTTCGAGATCCTCGGCGACCTGCCGCTGCGCACGATCGTCACCGACGCGCTGAACCTGCCGAGGGAGATCGCCCGGCAGTCGGTCGGCAAGCAGGCCTCGCTGATCGACGCCAAGCTGAACCTCGACGCGTTCAGGACCACGACGTCGTCGACGCAGAGCGCCAGCCGCCTGGACACTCTCACCACGGACCTGGCGGCGATCGGAAACGCCAGCACGGCGATCCAGAAGAGCCAGACCGTGATCGACACGATCGTGAGCAAGCTGGAAGGCCTGCGCACCCTCTATGCCGACTACGATTCGGTGATCGATCCGGCCGGCGTGCATGCCGCCGAGATCCCGATCCAGCAGGCGGCGCTGCCGGACCTGATCAAGCAGCGCGGCCTCGTGGCGGCGGCGAACGGCGCGGTCGTCGACACCCGCGAGGCCCTCACCCAGCTCGAGGCGCTGTACAACCAGGCCCGCAGCGCCGAGGACGCCGATGCGCTCGCCGGCATCCAGACCGACTTCATCGAGATCGCCGACAAGATCCTCGGCGACAGCGGCTACATCAGCGGCGCGGTCTATGCCGATCCGAATACCGGCGAGGTGCAGAACCTGCTGCGCAACGGTACCGGCGGCGCCCTTCCGGCCGGCGTCGACGCGACCGCCGACGAGTTGTCGGTCACACTCGATACCGAGGGCACCCGGGTGGTCACCAAGTCGACCGACCTGGCAGGCTTCCTGACCGACCTGCAGGCGTTCCGGGACGGCGTCGCCAACGCGAGCTTCGCGACCCTGACCGCCGACCTCGACACCGCCAAGACCAGCCTCGACACCGCCAAGACCACGTTCGATGGAGCCGAGTTCCAGACCCAGATCAACGTCGCCAGCATCAACAACGCATTGAGCGCCACGACCTTCGCGGTCGAGCTCGACACAGACCAGCTGGCGCTCGGCTTCGAGTCGGCGACCGACGCGCTGGAGCGCGCCGCCACCATCGAGGGCGTCCTGGACGCCATCAAGTCGTTGGGCGAGGATGCCCAGGAGGTCGGGGCCGACCTGACGGCGATCAACACCGAGTATGCCGACCGGGTCGCGCAGTTGACCGACCTGATCCAGAACGCCGGCTCGATCACCGACGGCACCAGCACGGTGAACTTCGACAACCTGCTGACCGGCGGCACCACCACCTACAGCGTGCGGGCCGGCACCGTGGTGCAGGCCGAGGGCGGCGACCTCGCCAACAGCATCCTGGCGGCCCTGCCGGGCACCATCACCGCCGGCAACGGCGCCCAGCTGGCGACCGACGTCGACGACGTCTACAAGGTCGCGCTCGACGACGCGGTCGACGACCTGACCCGCGACCGCAAGGTGCTCGATTTCGTCTACAGCACGGCCGATCCGCGCGGCAAGCTCGACGCCCAGATCCGCAAGCTGCAGGCCGACATCGACACGCTCATCGAGGATGCCAAGTCCGACAAGACCAACCTGCTGTCGCCGTCCGGCAACGACCTGCGGGTGACGCTCGGCTCGGTCGGCTCGACCATCAACGTCGACGCCCAGGACGGCTTCAAGGACGCCTTCCTTGCCAGCCTGGAGGCGTTCAACACCTCGGTGCTGTCGGGCGGCACAATCGACGACCGGACCAGCGCCCTGAACGACCTCCTGTTCACGGCCGGAACCACCCAGGGCCGGCTGAAGGCCGAGACCTATGCGCTGAACGTGCAGAAATCGGTCCTGACCGAACAGAAGACCCTCCTGGAGGGCGAGGGCGGCAGCGCGGGCAACTTCTTCAAGCCGGTCCAGTACACCGCCGAGGCGCTCAAGTTCATCGAGCGCTACCTGGTCCAGAAGGACCTCGAGTCCCAGGGCCTCAGCGTCGGCGGCAGCACCTACAACGCCAAGGCGGCGATCGCCAGCCAGATCGGCTCGATCCTCCCGCAGGGCGGCGGCGGCATCAACTTCCTGGCTTAGCCGCCTTCGGCCGAACGGCGGCCCCGTCGAACCTCAGGTCCCGGCGACCAGCGGAGCCTTCAGCCGGCGGAGCGCGGCGATCACGCTGAGCGCGGTGATCTTGCCGGTCCGCGGGTTCTCCTCGCTCGGCACGTTCTCGATGGTCATGGTGAAGCGGGCGCTGTCGGCGTCGACCACGATGGTGTGGGTGTTGCGCGTCACAGCCGGATCCGCCCAGATCTCCAGGCGGGTCGCGTCCGGTCCGATTCCCGCCAGCGACAAGGCGGCGGCGACGTTGACGTTGGCCGGAAAGCCGGCCGCCCCGTCGCGCGCCGAGCCCTCGAACACCCGCTTCGCCTCGGTCAGTCCCTCGACCGCGATGCCGTTCTCGACCAGATAGGGCGCCCCGGCGAGGCCGAGCGGCGGCTTGCGGGTCACCAGCCGAACCTCCCGGATCTCTCCCTCGGCCGCGGCCCGCACCGCGTCGAGGCCGATCAGCGCCCCGGTCGGCACGACGATCCGGGCCCCGGTCCTGCGCGCCCGTTCGACCAGGTCCATGTGGCGCAGCATCGCGCCGACGCTGATCGGCATGAAGATCCGGCCGCGTTCCACCGCCGGTCCCGCGACCTCGCCGAACACCGCCGCCGGGGCGCACTCCACCACCACGTCGGCGAGGTCGGCGAGCTCGCCGAGCGGCACCACCCGGACCGGCATGCGGAAGCCGGCCATGGCGCGCTGCGCCTTGGCGACGTCGCGCGCCGACACGGCGGTCAGCCGCAGCCCCTCGATACGCCCTTCGTCCAGGGCCTGCGCCACGGCCAGACCGATCGCCCCGAGTCCCCCGACGGCGACCGTCAAGCTGCCCTCTGCTGGTTGTCCCGACACTTTGCCCTCGCCGTTAACACGTTGATGATCCACGATGCGTTCGTAGACCCAGCCCGCAGGCGAGTCCAGGCGCGCAGGAGGAACCCCGCCCAAGATGCGATTCGCGATCAGCCTGCCGGTAGCGGCGATGGTGTCGGTCTGCCTGGGCCTGTCGCTGCCGGCCGCCGCCGCCGACCTGCCCTGCCTGACGGCACGGCTGATCGTGCCTTGGGGCTCGGGCAGCGGGACCGACCTGATCTTCCGCGCCCTCGCCGACGCCGCCAACCGCGGCGGGGCCAAGCCACGCCTGGAGGTCGTCAACCTCAGCGGCGAGGAAGGCGTTCGCGGCACCGAGACGGCCGCCAGAGCCCGTCCCGACGGCTGCACGGTGCTGGCGGTGCACCAGAGCCTGATGACCAGCTACATCGCCGGTACGTCCAAGCTGAACTGGAACACGCTGACATCGGTCGCTCGCCTGACCAGGACGCCGGTGGTGGTCGCCGCCGGGACCGAGGCCGCCTTCAAGACCATGCCCGAGATGCTGGAGGCAGCCCGCGGCCCGGAGGGCGTCAAGGCCGGGTCCACCGAGGGCCTGGCCAGCCATTTCCTGTTCCTGCTGATCGCGGACCGCACCGGGGCGGCGTTCAACCAGGTGTTCCTGGAGGGTATGCGCGAGCGGCTGAACGCCTTGCTCGACGGCACCATCGACGTCACCGAGCTCAACCAGGCGATCGCCCGGCGGCTCACCGGGGAGGGTCCGGTCCGGGTGCTCGCCGTCACCAGCGCAGACCGTCTGGTCGACAGTCCCGATGTCCCGACGTTGCGCGAGCAGGGGATCGACCTGGTGTTCACGATCGACCGCGGCGTAATGCTGCCGAAGGGTGCCAAGCCGGAGGTCGTCGAGCACTACTCGACACTGTTCGAGGCCGCCCTGGGCGACCCCAGGGTCACCGCCCTGCTGCGGGAGCACGGAACGGTCGAGGGCTATCTCGGGCCCAAGGCCTATGCCGGCTACTGGCAGGACAGCTTCGCGGAATGGCGCCGGGTCGCCAAGGACGCCGGCCTGTACAAGCCGAACGATTGACTTGCCCGGCGGCCGGGCCGCCTTCCCAGTGGTGCTCGCCTGCCGTCCGTTCTATTTTCCGATCGAAACGCGGCGACGACCGGCTCCGTCCGGTGGACAGCCGCCACCCGTGTGAGCCGGCCGCCACCGCGGCCGGCGCTCTTCCGATCCGAGGGGGTTATCCGTGGCGACGATCCAGAATCCGTATCTTCTTTTCCTGGGCGACGCCCCTGACCAGCTGGCGGCGAAGACCGCCAACGGCGTCAAGGTCTGGCGCCCGGAATGGTGCATCGGGCAGTTCCGGCTGCCGGGCTGCAAGGCCGACCTAGGCCTGCCCGACCTGACCATCGAGGAAGCCGCCGCGCAGGGCGCGAAGACCGTCATCCTCGGGGTCGCGAACCGCGGCGGCTTCATCCCGGAGAGCTGGATCGTCGAGCTGGTCAAGGCTCTGGATCTGGGGATGGACATCGCGTCAGGGCTTCACACCAAGATCACCGCGATCCCGGCGCTCAAGGACGCCGCCGCCCGGCAGGGCCGGCACCTGTTCGACGTGCGCCATCCGAGCCGCGACTACCCGGTCGCCAGCGGCAAGCCGCGCACCGGCAAGCGGCTGCTGACCGTCGGCACCGATGTGTCGGTCGGCAAGATGTTCACGACCCTGGCGATCGAGAAGGAGATGCGGGCCCGCAACCTGAACGCCGACTTCCGGGCGACCGGCCAGACCGGCATCTTCATCGCCGGCTCCGGCGCCTCGATCGACGCGGTGATCGCCGACTTCATCTCGGGCTGCGTCGAGACCCTGGCGCCCGAGAACAGCGAGGACCACTGGGACCTGATCGAGGGCCAGGGATCGCTGTACAACGTGTCCTATTCCGGCGTGACGCTCGGCCTGATCCACGGCGCCCAGGCCGACGCCCTGGTGATGTGCCACGAGATCGGCCGCCCGCACATGCGCGGCCTGCCGGACTATCCGGTGCCGGAGATCCCGACCTGCATGGAGACCATCCTGCACATGGCCAGGATGGTGAACGAGGACGTGAAGTTCGTCGGCGTCAGCCTGAACAGCTCGAACGTCTCGGCCGAGGAGGCGACGGCGTTCAAGAAGAAGACCGCCGAGCAGACCGGCCTGCCGGTGGTCGACCCGCTGAAGGACGGCGTGGCGCCGATCGTCGACCGGCTGATGGCAGGGTAGCCGCACGCCGATCGTTCGGAAGGGAGGGTTCGGGATGGCCTCGTCAGCCCGCATCGCCGCGGCCGTCCCGGCCCTCGCCCTGCTCCTGCTGGGGTCGCCCGCCCTCGCCGACGGGCTGCGCTTCGCGGTCTACGGCGATATGCCGTACAGCGAATCGGAACAGGACTTCCTGGCCGGCGAGGCGGCCGGGCGGATCGCCGGCGACGACGGCATCGCCTTCGTCGTCGCCCTCGGCGATCTCGGCCGGCCGGAGGGCTTTGCCCGCAACGCCGCGACCGAGGTGCGTGGCGGGACGACCTCCTGCACCGACGAGTGGCAGGTCGCCCAGCGTGCCCTGTGGCGAGACGGCTTCCGCAAGCCGGTGTTCCTGACCCCCGGCGACAACGACTGGACCGACTGCGACGCCGAGCGCGTGCCTCACCCGGTGTCCGAGCTGGCCCGCCTGGACGCCCTGCGCCGCATCCACTTCGCGGTGCCGCCGGCCTCCGTCGACGCGAAATGGCACTATCGCGCGCAGCCCGGCCAGCCGGAGAACGCCCTGTGGTCGACCGGTGGCGTGCAGTTCGCCACGATCCACGTCGTCGGCACCGCGAACGGCCGCCGGGGCATCGAACTCGACGACCGGGATCTGGCCCTGGCCCTGGCCGACGCACGCGACGCGGCGAACCTGGCCTGGATCGCAGAAGCGTTCCGGACGGCCAGGGCCGGCCGCGCCGGCGCGGTGGTGATCGCCATGCAGGCCGACCCGTTCACGCCCGACCGGGACAAGGCCCCGACAGGTGCGGAACAGCGCCTGACCCGATGCCTCGAGCGCCCGGCCTTCGCGCCGGTCTGCCGCGAACTGGCCCTGCAGGCCCTGGCCTATCCCGGGCCGGTGCTGCTGGTGCACGGCGACACCACAGCGGCCTGTCTCGAGGCGATCACCTCGGCCGACGGCCGGCCGCTGTTCTGGCGGCTGAACGCCTGGGGCGACTTCACCCTGCCCCTCGACATCGCGGTGGTCGAGGTGGATCCGGCGAACCCGCACGCGCCGTTCCGGGTGTCCGGCCTGGCCGGCGGCCGGGCGATGCCCGAGACCTGCCGCTACTGACGCAACGAACCGCCGCCTGGAGAGCCCGATGCAGCCCCGTGAAGCCCTCGCCGCCCTGCTGGTCCTGGCCGCGCTCTCGGCGCCGGCCGCCGCCCAGTCCCTCAAGGACCTGTCGACGCTCGGCGGCAGCGCGCTCCCGGGCCAGTCGTCGACCGGGGCGTCGCTCCTGAGCGGCCTCGCCTCCGGCTCGACGTCGCTGGCCAGCCCGCAGAACGCGGCCGGCGCCCTCGCCTACTGCCAGCAGCAGGGCTACGCGCCCGACGCCGCGACGACGGTGAAGGACCGGCTGCTCGCCAAGGTCGGCGGCCAGGAGAAGGCCTCCCGGGACAGCGGTTATCTGAGCGGGCTCGGCGGCGTCCTGCAGGCCGGCGACGGCGGCTCCTTCGACCTCGGCAAGCTGAAGGACGTGGTCGGCAAGAAGGTGTGCGGCGCCATCGCCGACCGGGCGGTCTCCAGTTTCCTCGGCGGCTGAGCGGACAGGACTACTCGGCGCGCGCCTCGGCCTCGAGACGGGCGGTCGCGCTCTCCAGGGCCTCCTCCAGCCGGGCCATGAACGCCTTGCGGTCCAGACCCGGCGGAATCGGCGGCAGGAACTCCACGATGATCCTGCCCGGCCGCTTCCAGAAGGCATTGCGCGGCCAGTACATGCCGGAGTTCAGGGCGACCGGGATCACCGGCAGGCCGAGGCCGACATACAGCGCCGCGGTGCCTGGATGATACGGTGCCTTGGCGCCCGGCGAGACCCGCGTGCCCTGCGGGAAGATAAGGATCGCCCGCCCGGCCGCCGTCGCCTCGCGCGCCTTCTCGACCATCCGCCGCAGGGCCGAGGCACCCGCCTTGCGGTCGACCGGGATCATCTCCATCGCCCGCATGTAGGGTCCGACCACCGGCACCCTGACCAGTTCCTCCTTCATCACCGCCGCCGGCCGGTCGAGCAGTTCGGTGAAGTACAGCGTCTCCCAGGCCGACTGGTGCTTGGCCGCGACGATCGCCGCCCCCTTGGGAAGATTCTCGGTGCCGCGCAGCTCGACGTCGATGCCGGCGACCACGCGGGCCATCGCCACCAGCGTGCCCGACCAGAACCGCGACACCCTCTGCACCGCCCGTCGCCCCAACAGGAACGACGGCAGGCCCAGCACCCCGACCAGCAGGGTGAAGCCGTAGAACAGGAGGTTGAACAGGGTACTGCGGACGACGATCATCCCTCGGCTATAGCGAGCCGCCGAAGAAAGCGCCAGATCCCGTGACCGATCCGATCTCCCTGGCCGATCGCCTGCGACCGATCCTGGAGGACGCCGCCGGCCGCGGCACGACCGTGACCTACCTGGAGTTGGCGACCGCCGCCGGCCTCGTGCCGCCGCGCGCCATCCACCGGGTCACCCACGCCCTGGAGGCGCTGATGCGCGACGACCATGCCGCCGGCCGGCCCCTGCTCGCGGCGGTCGCGGTGTCGGCCAAGCGCGCCGGCCTGCCGGCCCCGGGCTTCTTCCGCCTGGCAGCGGAGCTCGGGCTGTATTTCGGCCCCGACCAGGGCCCTCAGGCGGCGCTGTTCCACGGGATGGAGCGGGAGCGGGTGTACGGCGCGCATGCGCCCCGGTGATGCCCGCCGGCGACGCCCGGCGGAACCTCCTGCCGGTCGGCGTGTTGGACGGGCAGGAGGCAACCGTGCATGGAAACCGTTCGAGGACTCCTGGACAGCTGGGTGCTCGTCGGCGCCTGGGCGACACTCGCGGCGGCGTGCGTGGCCGTGCTGCTGCGCGACCTGGCGCACCGGAACCCGGAAATCGCCGGGATGATGAAGTATGTCTGGGTCTTCACCGTCGCCTATTCCGGGCCGCTCGGCCTGTGGCTCTACTGGAAGACCGGTCGCAAGCAGATCCGGCGTGACAGCGTCTGGCGGCGCGGCGCCCGCTCGGTCGCACACTGCTATTCCGGATGCGGGCTGGGCGAGATCACCGGCATCGTGATCACCGTCGGCCTGCTGTCGCTCGGCAACTGGTGGGTGGTGAGCACCACCTTCGCCCTGGCCTATGTGGCCGGCTTCGCGCTGACCGTCGGCCCGTTGATGCAGGAGGGTGTCGGCCTCGGCGAGGCGCTGCGCGACGCGTTCTATTCCGAGACGGCCTCGATCACCGTCATGGAAATCGTCGCCCTGAGCGTCGACCTGGTGCTCGCCGGGTCCGCCACCATGGCCGAGCCGCTGTTCTGGGCGTCCCTGATCGTCTCGCTGACGGCCGGGCTGGCCGCCGCCTATCCGGTCAACGTGCTGCTGATCCGCTGGGGCGTGAAGGAAGGCATGCACGACCCGCGCGAGATGGCCCGGGCCGCCTGAGGGCCGGCACTCACCGCCTGAACCGGACCGCCCGCCCGGAACCGTCG
This sequence comes from Thalassobaculum sp., assembly GCF_040219615.1. Lineage (GTDB taxonomy): Bacteria > Pseudomonadota > Alphaproteobacteria > Thalassobaculales > Thalassobaculaceae > Thalassobaculum_A. Next base: position 108,528 of record NZ_JAVJSE010000007.1, on the reverse strand, counting down.
AGCGAGCCGTAGCTGACCCAGGACAGGCCGACCTTGCCGTACTTCACCAGGATCACGGCGTCCGCCCCCATCGCCGCCGCCTGCTCGCGCAGCTTGGCGTCGATGTCCGCCGGCGTCGGGTCCGGGAAGAACACCATGGTCTTGTTGACGGTCACCTCGAGATCACCGAGCACATCGTAGGGCCGGTTCGGGAAGTCCCCGGCGGTCACCACGATCTCCGACGCGGCCGGCGGTCGGTGGCCGGCTGCGGCCGGCGTCGCCGAAGCGGCGCCCACCGGCCTCACGTTGGAGGTCGCCCAGCTGGTGCAGCCTGCGACCGCGAGGCCCAGCACGGCGACGGCCAGTGCGGTGCGTAGTCCGGTCATCCCTGATCCCCCATGTTCCCGATCCGCGCGCCCGGCAGCTTCCGCATAAGTTGCAGCTGATTGTGCCGTCCTCCGAGCGCGGCCACAATTGATATGACGACCCGGCATCAATGACCGGGCTTCGGGGCTTCCCCCGCGCATCCGGCACCGCCTAGGATCGCGCCAGGAGGAACGCTCATGACCGACGACACACCGGCGCCGAAGGGGCTGGGCCGCGGGCTCACCAACTATGGCGACAACGAGTTCAGCCTTTACCTGCGCCGCTCGATGGCGTCGTCCATGGGCTACAGCCGCGACATGCTGGCCAAGCCGGTGGTCGGCATCTGCAGCTCCGGCAGTGGCTACAACAACTGCCACCGGCTGATGCCGGAACTGGTCGAGGCGACCAAGCGCGGGGTGCTGGCGGCCGGCGGCCTGCCGATCGACTTCCCGACCATCTCGCTCGGCGAGACCTTCCTGAACCCGACCTCGCTGATGTACCGCAACCTGATGAGCATGGACGTGGAGGAGATGATCCGCGCCCAGCCGATGGACGCGGTGGTGGTGATCGGCGGCTGCGACAAGACATTGCCGGCCCAGCTCATGGGGGCGGCCAACGCCGACGTGCCGATGGTCTACCTCGCCGTCGGCCCGATGCTGACCTCGCCCTATGACGGCGAGCGGCTGGGCGCCTGCACCGACTGCCGGCGGTTCTGGGCGAAGTTCCGGGCCGGCGAGGTCGACGAGCCGGGCATCCGCCGGGTCGAGGGCAGCCTTGCCACCACCGCCGGCACCTGCGCGGTGATGGGCACGGCCAGCACCATGGCCTGCATCGGCGAGGCGCTCGGCATCATGCTGCCCGGCACCGCCGCGATCCCCGCCGTCCATGCCGACCGGCTACGCGCCGCCGAGGCGTCCGGGGTGCGGGCGATGGAGCTGGCGACCGCGACCGGCAAGGACCGGCTGCTGCCGCGCGACATCATCACCCCGAAGTCGGTGGAGAACGCGCTGCGCATCCTGCTGGCGATCGGCGGCTCGACCAACGCCATCGTCCACCTGACGGCGATCGCCGGCCGGCTCGGCATCCCGGTGTCGATGGACCGGCTGAACGCCATGTCCGACGAGACCCCGGTGCTGGTCGACCTGAAGCCGACCGGCGCCCACTACATGGAGGACCTGTTCGCCGCCGGCGGGCTGATCGGCGTGCTGAAGGAACTGAAGCATCTGCTGCACCTGGACGCCATGACCATCACCGGCGAGACCCTGGGCGAACGGATCGACAGCCATGTCGGCTGGATCGACCACGACATCGTGCGGCCGTTCGACAAGCCGTTCCAGGCCATGGGCGGGCTGGTCGCGCTGTTCGGGACGCTGGCGCCGCGCGGCGCCATCCTGAAACGCTCGGCCGCCGACCCGACCCTGTTCGAGAAGGAGGGCCGGGCCGTGGTGTTCTCGTCGCTCGCCGACATGGCGGCACGGGTCGACGACCCGGACCTGGACATCCAGGCCGACGACATCATGGTGCTGCAGAACGCCGGCCCGAAGAGCCCGGCCGCCATGCCCGAGGCCGGCTACCTGCCGATCCCGAAGAAGCTGGCGCGCCAGGGCCTGAAGGACATGGTGCGGATCTCCGACGCCCGGATGAGCGGGACCGCCTTCGGCACCATCATCCTGCACGTCACCCCGGAGGCCGCCGACGGCGGGCCGCTCGGCCTGGTGCGCACCGGCGACCGCATCCGGCTGTCGGTCCAGGGCCGCAAGCTGGATCTGCTGGTCGACGAGGCCGAGCTGGAACGGCGCCGCGCCGCCATGGACCCGGCCGCCGTCCAGCCCGAGTTCAAGCGCGGCTACCGCAAGATCTACATGGACCACGTGCTGCAGGCCGACGGCGGCGTCGACTTCGACTTCCTGCGGGCGGTGGAATAACAGGGGAGATCCAGACTATGTCCGAGATCCGGACCGAATTCCTGATGGAGATGCGGCTCAGCGTCGCCATGCCGCTGGCGGCGGTCGGCAACACCCAGTACGGCGACCGGCGGATCGCCCGGGTGACGGCCGGCACCTTCGAGGGACCGCGGCTGAAGGGCACGGTGCAGGACGGCGGCGGCGACTGGATCCTGAACCGCAGCGACGCGGTCACCCAGCTCGACGTCAGGCTGACCATGGAGACCGACGACGGCGCCCTGATCTACATGACCTACAAGGGCCTGCGCCACGGCCCGGCCGACGTCATGGCCAAGCTGGCGGCCGGCGAGCCGGTCGACCCGAGCCAGGTGTACTTCCGGACCGCGCCGTTCTTCGAGACCGCCGCCGACGGCAAGTACGCCTGGCTGAACAAGGCCTGCTTCATCGCCACCGGCCGGCGCGAGCCGAGCGGGCCGATCTACCGGGTGTTCCAGGTCCTTTAGCGGCAGGCGGACGTCGCTTCGTGGGTTCCGGATCGTCCGCTGACGCGGACTCTCCGGGATGACGATCCATTTGATCCGTCATTCCGGAGGGGGCGCGTGAGCGCCCGGCTCCGGGACCCACCCGCCGCCTCGATGCCGACAGCCGGCGCTACGCCGCCAGCTGGGTCTTCATGCGCTCGGTCGCGCGCACCAGGGCGCGGCGGATGCCGGGCTCCATGGCGGCGTGGCCGGCGTCCGGCACCACCACGAACTCCGCGCCGCTCCAGGCGCGCGCCAGGGCGTCGGCCGACGTCATCGGGCAGATCACGTCGTAGCGACCCTGCACGATGATCGCCGGCAGGCCGGCCAGCCGGTGCATGCCGGCCAGCAGCCCGGCCGGCGGCAGGAACAGCCGGTTCGCGAAGTAGTGCGCCTCGATGCGGGACAGCGCCAGCGAGTGGTGGTCGTTCTCCATCTCCGCGAGCTGCCGCGGATCCGGTACCAGCGCCGAGCACGCCGCCTCGTAGCGCGCCCAGGCCCGGGCCGCCGGCATGTGCACCTCGGGCCGGGGATCGAACAGGCGGGCGCAGTAGGCGCTCAGCAGGTCGCCGCGCTCGGCCTCGGGCACCAGCTCGGCGAACCGGCGCCAGGCGTCCGGGTAGAGCGCGCGCACGCCGGACAGGAACCAGTCGACCTCGCTGGGCCGGCCGAGGAAGATGCCGCGCAGCATGAAGCCGAGGCAGCGCCCCGGATGCGCCTGCCCGTAGGCGAGCGCCAGGGTCGAGCCCCAGGAGCCGCCGAACACCATCCAGCGCTCGACCCCGAGATGCTCGCGCAGGCGCTCGATGTCGTCGACCAGGTGCGGCGTGGTGTTGGCCCGCAGCGAAGCGTGCGGCGTCGAGCGGCCGGCGCCGCGCTGGTCGAACAGCACGATCCGCCAGGCGTGCGGGTCGAAGAACCGGCGCTGGGCCGGCGAGGTGCCCGAACCCGGGCCGCCGTGCAGGAACACCACCGGGGTGCCCGCCGGGTTGCCGCTCTCCTCCCAGTACAGCCGGTGGCCATCGCCGACGTCGAGGAAGCCGCTGCGGCGGAACGGGATCTCCGGAAACAGGTCGTCGCGCGCCACGGCACCCTCGTCATTCGCTCCGCCAGTGGTTATCGGGCGGCGGTCAGGGATTGTCAAAACCGGCGATTGCGACGGTTGCCGGCGGGCGATTTTGGCGCAGAACCGCCGCCAGCTGCCGGACATCGTCGACCCGGTCCCGCGAGCGGCGATACGCGAGCGAGACGGTCCGGCCGATCCGGTCGTCCGGCAACGTCCGGTAGCGGACCAGGCCGCCATGGTCGGTGTCCCCGGTCACCGCGCCGGCCGGAACCAGGCTATAGCCGACGCCGGCCGCCACCATCGCCTTCAGGGTCTCCAGGCTCATCGCGGTGTGGCGTGGCCGGCCGCCGCTCGCCCTGCACAGCGTCAGCGCCTGATCGCGCAGGCAATGCCCCTCTTCCAGCAGAACCGCACCGGCCGGGTCGAGTTCGCCGAGTGCCACCGTCGGGGCGGTCGCCAGCGGCGATCGCGCCTCGACCGCCAGCCGGAAGGGCTCACGGTACAGCGGGATCAGGACGAGGCCGTGATCGTCGACCGGCGGCGACAGCACCACGGCATCCAGCGCGCCCTCGCGCAGTCGGATCAGCAGATGTTCGGTCAGCCCCTCCTCGATGCTGAGCGCGAGGTCGGGATAGGCGTCGCGCAGCGGCGCCAGGGCGTGCGGGAACAGGTAGGGGCCGACCGTGGCGATCGCCCCGAGCGCGAAAGTCCCGACCAGCGGTGCCGACGACTCGACGCCGGCATCCATCATGCGGGCGGCGGCGGCGAGAACGGCGCGGGCCCGGCGCACCACCTCCTCGCCGACGCGGGTCGGCATGACCTTGCGGCTGGTGCGCTCGAACACCTTGACGCCGATCGAGTCCTCGACTTTGCGAACCCCGGCCGACAACGAGGGTTGACTCACCCGACAGGCGTCGGCGGCACGGCCGAAGTGACCGTGGTCGGCGACCGCCACCAGATACTCGAGGTCACGCAGGGAGAGTCCCCGGAATGTCATAGATCAAACCTATCGAACCAGTCGGACCAATCGATTGGATAACGGTATCCCAACACCTACGTATTGTCCCGAAGCCGTTGATCCCGCCCCGGCGGTCCCGACGGCACGACCCGAAAGGAGAGGCATGATGACCCGCAACACCGACCCCGTCGTCAAGGCGCTGGAACAGGCCCTGGCCGACACCTTCGCCCTGGCGCTGAAGACCCAGACCTACCACTGGAACGTGGTGGGGCCGAACTTCTACGGCCTGCACAATCTGTTCGAGGAGCAGTACACGGACGGGTTCGCGGCAGTCGACGAGCTGGCGGAGCGGATCCGCGCCCTCGACGCCCCGGCGCCGGGCGGACTGGCGGCGTTCAAGGAGATCGCCCAGATCGCCGATCCGAAGAACGGGATCGACGCCAAGGGGATGATCGACGACCTGATCGACAGCAACGAGACGATCTCGAAGTCGCTGAAGGCCGGCGTCGAGACCGCCGAGGAGAACGGTGACCCGTCGACCGCCGACATGCTGACGGCCCGCGTCACCGTGCACGACAAGGCCACCTGGATGCTGCGCAGCCTTCGCGGCTGAGGCATACCGGGTGCCGGGCCGGACGGCGATGCCTCCCCGCCGTCCGGCCCGCGACGGTCCCCGGGAGGCGACTGTGTCCGGCGCTCGCTCGCTCGCCGGATGCTGGTATCCTGAAGCATGATCGTCGAAACCGCCGGTCCCGGATCCGTCCGATACCGCCCGACCCGGCGTCGAGTCGGGGCCGGCCTGGTCGGCCTCGTGCTGGCCGGGGTAGCACAGGCCGGGCCCGCCGTTGCCGCCAGCCGTCCCGGACCGGCGCTTCCGGCCGGACTGGCTCGCGGCGCGACGGGGGTGGTGTCCGCCGTACTCGCCGGCGACGCCTTCGCCCTGCAGGGCGGGACCGAGGTGCGGCTCGCCGGAGTCCAGGCCCCGGAACCGGCGCGCGGCGAGCACCCGGCATGGCCGCTGGCCGCCGAGGCGACGACCGCGTCAGAGCGTGCCCTGCTCGGCCGGGAGGTGACGCTCTGGCATCCGGCCGACCGCTTCGACCGCTGGGGCCGAAGCCTGGCCCATGCGGTCCGCGACGACGGCCTGTGGCTGCAGGCAGCCCTGCTGATGGACGGACTGGCGCGGGTCTACACCCAGCCGCGCACCGCCACCGGCACCGTGGCAATGCTGGATCTCGAGCGAACCGCGCGCGCCGCCCGCCGCGGCATATGGGGCAACCGGTTCTACCGGATCCGCAACCCGGCGGAGACCTGGGGCGACCTCGACAGCGTCCAGGTCGTCGAGGGCCGGGTGGTGGACGCCGCGGTGGTCCGCGGGACCGCCTATCTGAATTTCGGCCCCGACTGGCGCCGCGACTTCACGTTCCGGGCCCAGCCCGGCGTCCGCCGCCTGTTCGACCGCGCCGGCATCGACCTCGGCGACCTGGCCGGCCTGCGGGTGCGCGGCCGGGGCTGGGTTTTCCCGCTGAACGGCCCGATGATCGAGCTGACCCACCCGGAAGCCTTGGAAGTGCTGGAGGAATGACGGAAATTCCCAGATCGTCCGTTCGAATGTCGTGTGACCCGAGGACCGACAGGCACCGATGAAGACACCGTCCCGATTGCCCCGCCCGTTCGCCGTCGTCCTGCTGGCCGGCGCCATCGCGTTCGGTGCCACCGGCCTGACCGGCTGCTCGACCAACCCGGCCACCGGGCAGCAGGTCTTTACCCTGATGTCCCCGGAGGAGGAGCGGAAGGTCGGCGCCGCGGAGCATCCGAAGATCCTGGCGGAGTTCGGCGGCGCCTACGACGACCAGGCCATCCAGGCCTACGTCTCGCAACTCGGCGCGGGCCTGGTCGCCAACTCGGAGCAGGCCGGACTGCCGTTCAGGTTCACGGTGCTCGACTCGCCGATGGTGAACGCCTTCGCCCTGCCCGGCGGCTATGTCTACGTCACCCGCGGGCTGATGGCGCTTGCCGAAAGCGAGGCCGAGCTGGCCGGCGTCATCGGTCACGAGATCGGCCACGTCACCGCCCGCCACGGCGCCCAGCAGCAGGGCCGGGCGGTCGGTGTCGAACTGATCGCCGGGCTTCTCGGCGTCCTCTCGGGGAACAGCGGCGTCGCCCAGGCCGGCAGCGCGATCGGTGGCCTGTACCTGCGCAGCTACAGCCGGGAGCAGGAGTTCGAGGCGGATTCCCTGGGCCTGCGCTATCTCACCCGGGACGGCTACGACCCCGGCGCCATGGCCTCGTTCCTGAGCAAGCTGCGCGACAAGTCCAAGCTCGACGCGGAGATCCTCGGGAGCGCCGCCGATCCCGACGAGTTCAGCCTGCTCTCGACCCACCCGCGGACGATCGACCGGGTGAAGGAGGCTGCGGCCGCCGCGACCGGCACTGGCCCGGGCGGCGGGCGCGTGGAGCGCGAGGGCTATCTGCGGCGACTCGACGGCATGATCTACGGCGACTCGCCGGAACAGGGCTATGTGCGCGGCCGGCGGTTCGTGCATCCGACGCTGCGCTTCGAGTTCGCGGTGCCGCCCGGCTATGTCCTGGTGAACGGCACCAGCGCGGTGAAGGCCCGCGCACCCGACGGGTCGGTGATCATCTTCGACTCGGCCAAGCCGGAATCGCGCGCGGCGATGCGTGCCTACGTCCAGCGGCGCTGGGGCGCCCGCCTCGCGCTGGCCGACCTGACGGACATCGAGGTCAACGGCATGCCGGGCGCCACCGGCGTCACCCGGATCCGGACCGACAGCGGCCCGGTCGATCTCAGGCTCGTGGCGATCGACGGCGGCGCCGCGATCTACCGATTCGTCTTCGCGACGCCGTCGGACAGCACCGCCCGGCAGACCGAGGCGCTGCAGCGAACGACTTTCAGCTTCCGTCGGATCAGCGAGGCCGAAGCCGCCCGGGAACACCCGCTGCGGCTCAGAATCCATACCGTGCGACCGGGCGACACCGTCGCCCGGCTGGCCCGGTGGATGCCCGAGGGCCCGCAGGCCGAAGCGCGGTTCCGAGTGCTCAACGGCCTCGCCCCGGACGAGGAGCCGGCCCCGGGGAGCCTGGTGAAATACGCCTCCTATTGATGCCGCCAGCCTACTGAGGGGGCGGCGGTCAGGCGTCCCCGAACATCTCGGCCGGCCGCTCCATGCGGCCCTCCAGCCGTTCGCGGAGCTTCAGCAGGGCCCGGCTCTCCAGCTGGCGGACCCGCTCCTTCGAGATCCCCAGCTCGCGGCCCAGCTCCTCCAGCGTCGCGCCCTGCTCGCGCAGCCGGCGCTGGTCGATGATGATCCGCTCGCGGGTGTTGAGGTCGGCCAGCGCTTCCGCCAGCCAGGCCGAGATGGTCCGGGCGTCGCGCATGCCGGTGACCACCTGCTCCGGGCTGGGGCGATCGTCCGCCAGCAGGCCCTGCCAGTCGTCCTCGCCGGCCTCCGATACCGGGGCGTTCAGCGACTGGTCGTTGCCGCCGAGCCGCTGCTCCATCGTCTCCACGTCGCGCAGCGGCACGCCGAGGCTGGTGGCGATCGACCGGCGGGCATCGTCGGACATCGGGCCGGAAACCGCGCCCTGGAGGCGCGCGCGCAGGCGCCGCAGGTTGAAGAACAGGGACTTCTGGGATGTCGTGGTGCCGATTCGCACGATCGACCAGTTGCGCAGGATGTAGTCCTGAATCGCCGACCGGATCCACCAGGTCGCGTATGTGGAGAACCGGATCTCGCGCTCCGGCTCGAACCGCGCCGCGGCCTGCATGAGGCCGACATTGCCCTCCTGCACCAGGTCGCCGACCGGCAGTCCGTAGTGCCGGAAGCGGCCGGCCGTGCTGACGACCAGCCGGGTGTAGGAGCGCACGAGCTGATGCAGGGCCCGCTCGTCGCCATGGTCGCGCCATCGCCGGGCCAGCTCGAGTTCGAGATCGCGTTCCAGGAGCGGCTCGCGCATGGCGGCACGCACATAGGCGGCGTCCGCCGCCTGTCCATGGTACCCGCCGTACTGCCCCATATTCCGGCCCCTGTCCAAGCTTTTGCCTTTCGGCCTTAGCTACTCATACGGACCGGAACGCCGGGCGGATCACTCCGGCACCGTCGTCAGGCTTCGAGGCGGTCCAGCAGGCTTCCGTCGGGCGCCAGGCAGACCGCGACCAGCGGCCCGCCCTTGCCGCAGCCGGCATCGATCGTGAGGATGGCGCCGTCCTCGGACCAGCCGCCGCCGGCCGGGTCGAAGCCGCGGACGATCCGGGCGAAGCCCTCGAAGCCCGAGGCGGCCCGCGCAAAGGCCCCGCTTTCCCACCAGAACGCATCGCGCTGGTCGGCCAGGGCGCGCGCCGGGTCGAGCCCGGCATGCACGAACAACACGCCGCCGGGGCCGGAATGGGCATAGCGGCGCAGCGCCGAGAACCAGGCATGGTGGCCCGGGACCGCCTGCATCGCCGCCTTCAGCCGGCCGGTCCAGCGGGTCAGGGCGACCATGCCCTCGTTGGCGGCGGCGAAGCCCTGGTCCGGGTCGCCGCCATAGCTCCGCAGGGTGGCGTCTACGCCGCGCTCCAGCATCCAGTGCAGCAGGTCCTTCGGCTTCGGCGCGAAATGGATCTGCAGCAGCTTGTGCCACATCTCCTCCTGGCGTCCCCGCAGGTAGACGATGTCTTCCGGCAGATAGAGCGGCGGCAGGGCCAGCACCGAGCGACGGAACCGCAGGGCCTCCGACAGGGTCGCCCGAACATCGCCGCCACCCAGCAGGTCGCCCAGGTAGATCAGCCGATCGCCGCCCTCGAACCGGGCGCCGATGGCGTCGTGCAGGGCGGACAGGCGCTCGGCGTCACCGTGCACGGCGGCGACCGCCCATATCCGCCGGGCGCGCGACAGATCGATGAAGCGCTCGGAGACGGGCTCGGGCTGATTGCTGGTCGGCATCCGGTTTCGTGGCGATCCGGCGCGGTTGTCTCGGTCCCTGGTGATAGCAGGCAGACCAAGGGCGCGAAAGGGGGGGGCGGCTCCGGGCGTCAGGCGCGGCACGACACAAATCCGTGGCGGGCATCAATCCCGCCGCCCCGGTCGGGCTCCGGCGGCCGGACGGACCAACGAAACGGGGCGGCGCCGAAGCGCCGCCCCCTGTTCGTGACCCCGATCGACCGACGCGGCGTCGGTCAGGCGGCGTCCATCAGCTTTTCCAGACGATCCACCGCCGCGGTCTCGTCGATCTGCTCGATCTTCGCGAACTCACGGGCCAGCCGGTCGAGCGCCGCCTGATACATCTGGCGCTCGCTGTAGGACTGGTCGGCCTGGTTGCTGGAGCGCCGCAGATCGCGCACCACCTCGGCGATCGACACCGGATCGCCGGAGTTGATCTTCGCCTCGTACTCCTGCGCCCGGCGCGACCACATGGTCCGGCGCACCTTCGCCCGCCCCTTCAGCTTCTGCAGGGCGGCGTCCATCTGCTTGCGGCTGCTCAGCCGGCGCAGACCGCTGGTCCGGGCCTTGCCGACCGGAATCCGCAGGGTCATCCGATCCTGCTCGAAGTCGATCACCAGCAGATCGAGTTCGGTGCCGGCCACGATCTGAGTCTCCGTCCCCTTGATCTCACCGACGCCGTGCGTCGGGTACACCACGAAATCGCCGGTCTTGAAGTCGCTGCTCTTCTTTGTCATCGGGCTCTCTGTCTCACGTCCTTCCGAGGATCCCGCGCAGGCCAGACACGCGCCACCCCACCCGGCGCGCCGCCGCGGTGCCATGATCGACACCGAACGGCAGTCCGAAACACTTTGGTTTCGTCACTGGTCCCACGGTTTGCGGGGACGGGGCCGGGAATGACTCTCCGTCCCGACTCCGAACGAAGGAACGGTACCATAAATCGGGACAGAATGGTAGGGCGCGGCCGCGAGCTGGCGCTGCGGACCCAGGGAAAATCACCGCGTCTTCATTAAATCAGAGAGTTGTTACCTGACTCTTAACGTCGGGTGACAATGCCGCCCCGGAACCCGGGTCGGACGGCCCGTGCGGTCATGTGCCCTCCCCCGGCTTCGGGCTGAAGAACCGATCGAACTTGCCCTTCTCGGCCTGCATCGCGTCGGCCTCCGGCAGGGCGTCGATCTTCCGGGTGATGTTCGGCCACTGCTCGGAGTACTCGCGGTTCATCTCCAGCCACTTCTCGGCCTCCGACTCGGTGTCCGGCAGAATCGCCTCGGGCGGGCATTCCGGCTCGCAGACACCGCAGTCGATGCACTCGTCGGGGTGAATGACCAGCATGTTCGCGCCTTCGTAGAAGCAGTCCACCGGACACACTTCCACGCAATCGGTGTACTTGCACTTGATGCAGGCTTCCGTGACGACGTAGGTCATCGACGTCTCCTCAGGGGCTCGTCCCGCCGGTCTTTAATCGCTCGAACCCGCATCATCAAGACCGAGTTTCGCAAGCGCGCGCTTGCGCGCCACGCCGCTGTCCTTGTCGCCGACGAACAGCAGCCCGGCAAGCCGGCGCATCAGCTGCGCCTCGTAGTCGTGCAGCGTGCCGTCGGCGTACACCACCTCCCACAGCGTCTCCATCAGCATCAGCCGGCCCTCGTGGTCCAGCCGGTCCTTCAGGATCCGGGTGAACCCGTACAGGTCGACCGCGTGCTCGGCGGTCTGCGCCGCCTCGGCCATCACCTGGTCGATCTCGTCGCGCGGTACACCGAAACGCTCGACCAGCCGTTCCGCCACGATCGCGCGTTCGCGATGGTCGACCCCGCCGTCGAGGGCCGCAGCCTTGGCCAGCAGGGCCGCCGCCGCGGTCGCCAGTTCGTCGCGCGGCGCCGTCGCGGATCCGCCACCCGACTCGATCCGGTCGAGAAAGCGTTGCAGTCGAGCGAGCATCGGAAACTCCGGACGCGTTGCGGAAACAGGTGCCTGCCGATTACATAGGCGGTCATGGATCGACCGTCAGCCCCCATGCCCCTGTCCCATTCGCCCTGGCCCGCCGGCTCGCCCGACGCGCTGGCCACCGAACCCGTGCCGACACCGCTCGACCAGCCGGCGCCGCCGGGTGCCGGCGACGCCCCGGCAGCCCGGCGAAACGCGGGCCCGCTGCTGGCGGTCCTGCGGCGGGTGCTGCCGGACGCCGGCACGGTGCTCGAGGTCGGTTCCGGCACCGGTCAGCACGCGGTCGCCTTGGCCGCCGCGCTGGCGCCACGCCGCTGGTTGCCGAGCGACCCGCGGCCGACCCTGGCGGGCAGCCTCGCCGCCTGGGCGTCGCTCCTGCCGGAGACGGCGGCCCGGCCGCTGCCGCCGCGGATTCTGGACGCGGCGGCGCCGGCGGCCGGCTGGCCGGTCGGTCCGGACGACGGGATCCGGGCGCTGGTCGCCACCAACGTGATCCATATCGCACCCTGGGCGGTCGTGGCGGGCCTGCTGGCCGGCGCCGCGGCGCTGCTGCCGCCGGGCGGCCCGCTGGTGCTGTACGGTCCGTTCCGGCGCCACGGCGACCACACCGGCGACGGCAACGCCCGGTTCGACGCCAGCCTGCGCGCCGAGGATCCGGCCTGGGGCATCCGCGACCTGGAGGGCGAACTGGTCCCGGCAGCCGCGGCGGCCGGCCTGCGGCTCGACGCCGTGCAGCCGATGCCGTCGAACAACCTGACGGTGGTATTCAGGCGCGGCTGACCGGCTCCCGGGCCGTCGCCTCGGCGCCCGCCCCGCCATCCGGCGACGGGACGCCTGCCGGGTCGCCATCGGGCGCCGCCGGATCATCCGCCGGGGGCAGCCGAAGACGCCGCTCGGCCTTGGCGAACTGGTCGATCAGGCGGTGACAGCCGCTGAGCCGGTCGAGGAGCCGGTCGAGGCGGTCGACCGAGAGCCGGCGGTCGGCCCCGAGGCGCAGCAGCGCCGCCTTCGCCGACTGGTACTCCGCCTCCAGCGCCCGCAGCGCCCGCCCGCCGGCCTCCGGGTCCGTCTCGGTCTCCGAGAGGGCCGCGAAGGTGTGCCGCAAGCCCCCCAGGAACGCACCCAGGACGGCGCTGGCCGCCGCGTTCTGAGGTTCGCCGAGCGCGTCGCGCAGCGCCTTCGCCTCGGGCGTGAGCCGCGACGCCTCGCCGAGATAACGGGCGACCCGGATCAGCACCGGCAACGATTCGGCATCGGCCCGCGGCAGGGCCGACATCCGGGCCGTGGTGGCGAACTCGGTGATCGCCGCACCCAGTCCGGCCACGGCCTGCGCCCGCCGCTCGACCCGGGCCGCCCGCGCCTCGGTCGGCGCGAGCGCCTCGGCGACGTTCGTGAGCACCAGCCGGCGCATGCGGCTCAGCTCGGCCCGCAGGGCGGCGACGGCCAGCGCCGGCGTCGCCGCCACCGTGCGGTCGAGGTGGCGCGGCCGCCCCAGGTCCTCCTCGGCGGTCCGGAACAGCCGCGCCAACCCGCCCGAGATCCGGTCCGCCAGCGGCAGCATCAGAACGACGCCGAGCAGGTTGAACAGCGTATGGAACAGCGCCAGCACCGGCTCCGGCCGGCCGGCGACCCCGAGCCAGCCCCCGGCCACGCCCAGGGTCCACAGCAGGACCGGCAGCAGCGCCAGCGCGACCAGCCCGGTCGCGAGATTGAACAGTATGTGGGCCGCCGCCACCCGCCGCGCATTCGGGGTCGCCTTGATGACGGCGAAGGCGGCGGTCGACGTGGTCCCGACGTTGGCGCCGATGATCGCCGCAGCCGCCGCGTCCATCCCGACGATCTGCTGCCCCGCCGCGGTCAGGATCAGCGCGATGGCGGCGCTGGACGACTGGGTGAGCAGGGTCGCCGCCATCCCGATGCCGAGATAGGCGAGAACGCCTGCAACGCCCTGGGCGACCGGCAGGCGGACCGCGAGTTCCTGCGACAGGCCGGCAAACGCGCCCTGCAGGAACGCCAGCCCGAGGAAGAACAGCCCGAAGCCCGCCAGCGCCTCGCCCAGGCCCTGGGCGCGCCGGCCGGGAGCGGTCAGCTTCAGGGCCACGCCGACCGCCAGGATCGGCAGGGCCAGCGTGTCGATCGCGAACCCGAAGCCGGTCAGGCTGACCAGCCAGCCGGTCATCGTGGTCCCGAGATTGGCGCCGAACACGACACCGATCGCATGCGGCAGGCCCAGCACGCCGGCGTTGACGAAGCCGATGGTGGCCACGGTCACCGCCGAGGACGACTGCACCAGGGCCGTCACCAGGGCGCCGACGGCCGCACCGCGCAGCCGCGTGGCGGTCGATCTCTCGAGCAGCGTCTTCAGGCCGGCGCCTCCGAACAGGCGGAGGCCGTCGGTCATCATCGCCATCGCCAGCAGGAACAGCGCCAGGCCGCCGACGGCCTCGAAGACGATGCCGGCGGTCACCGGTTCAACCCGACCCGGGGCCGGCGCCGGTTACCGGGACGGCCAGGCTCTTGAAGCCGAACAGCGCGGCGGCGTTGTCGACCAGGATCCGGCGGCGCAGACCCTCGTCCTCGGTCCACTCGCCCAGCAGATCGAACAGCCAGCGGTCGTCGGGGGCGTTGGCGCCGGCCGCCGGATGCGGCCAGTTCGAGCCCCAGACCAGGCGTTCCGGCGCGAACCGTATCAGCTGCCGGGCGATCCGCTCGACGTCGCGGTAGCGCGGCGGCTCCGCGCCCGGCGCCCGGGACTGGCGCTCGTTCGAGCTTTCCTCCGGGCCGGAGAGCTTGACCCAGACCTTGTCGGCATCGATCAGACGGAGCAGGGCGCGCAGCCCCGGTTCGCGGTCGCCGACCCGTCCGAGGAAGCAGCCGACGTGGTCCAGGATCACCCGGCCCGGCCAGCTGAGCAGGCGCTGCTCGACCTCGTGCAGGAACTTTCCGTCCATCTGCAGCTCGACGTCCCAGCCGACGGTATCGTGCACCCGGCCGGCCAGCCGGTCGGTCTCGGTCCAGTCGATCAGCCGCCAGGGGTCGCGCATCTGGAACCGGGTCGCCACGCAGCCGGCGGCGGCCAGGTCGCGCAGTTCTCCCTCCGACACCGCCGGCCCGACCGCCGCAATGCCACGGGCCCGGCCGGTCTGCCCGTCCGGGCCGCCGTCGAGGCGTTGCAGGGCGTCGAGCAGGCAGGCATGGTCGAAGCCGTAGGCGCTCGACTGCACCACCACCACCCGGTCGAGGCCGAGCCGGCGACGCAGCCGCGCATAGCTCTCGGCCGGCGCGGGATCCGGCCGATAGTCGCTCCCGTCCCGGTAGGCAAATTTCGCCTCATCCGCGAAGACATGAATGTGGGAGTCGCACGCTCCCGGCAACACCGGGCGATCCGCAGGTCCCGGGTCGCCCTCCTCGTCGCCATCCGTCCGGACCTCCCCGTCGCCGTCTTCGACCGTCTCCTGCAGCATGGACTCGAAGCTGCGCCCCGAACCGGGCCCCGGCGGCGGCGGCAGCTCGTAGAACAACGGGTCGCTCGGCAGGATCAGCGGGAACTTGGCCACGGGCAGCCCCTGTGTCTGGCACCGTCCTTGCTTAACCAATCGGCATGGTGATGTCGATCAACACCAACCCCGAGGCCCTGACCGCGCTCCGCAACCTGGAAAGCGCGAACCGGCGCGCCGCCACCATCGGCGACACGGTCTCGACCGGCCAGAAGGTCCGCGGCGCCGCCGACGACGCCTCGAACTTCGCGATCGCCCAGGGTTTGCGCGGCGACATCAAGGCCGGCGGCGCGGTCATCCAGGGGCTGAACAACGCCAAGGGGATCGCCAAGGTGGCGCTGGCCGGCGCCACCGCGGTCTCCGACCTGATGGCCGACATCCGCAAGAAGATCACCGAGGGCGCCAACGAGGGCAACACCACCCAGCAGCAGGCGATCCTGCAGGACGACTACGGGGAACTGCTCGCCCAGATGCGCCAGATCCTCGAGAACAGCGAATACAACGGCATCAACATCCTGATCGAGGTCGCGATCCCCTTCAACCTGGCGGTCGGCACGGTGCGCGACGTCGACGTGCTGGCCAACCTGGAGGGCGACACCATCCGGCTGCGCGGCCAGCGGCTCGACCTGGCCTATGCCAGGCTGTCGAACGAGGATATCTCGACCCCGGCGAACGCCCTGGCCGCGCTCACCCAGTTCGAGCAGGACCAGCAGCTGGTGAACGACGCCCTCGGCGAGCTCGGCAGCGACCTGCGTCAGCTCGAGTTGCAGACCGAGCAGCTGCAGGGCGTGCTGGACGCCACCGAGGAGGGCCTCGGCAACATCGTCGACGCCGACATCGCGCGCGCCTCCGCCGAGCAGAGCGCCATCCAGGTGCGCCAGCAGCTCGCCACCCAGACCCTCGGCATCGCCAACCAGGGCCCGCAGGTCCTGCTCGGACTGTTCCAGTAAGGCCCGGCCTTCTAGACTGCCGACTGACCGAGCCAGCGGGAGGGATGCATGCTGCCCGACGACATCAGCTTCGTGACCGACGCGACGGCGTTGCGCGCCATGCACCTGGCGCCGATGAGCAGGGCCGCCGACAAGGTGCTGACCCGTCTCGACAGGCATTGCCGCTCGATCCTGGCGCTGTCGCCGTTCTGCGTGATCTCGACCCAGGGGCCGGACGGCGCCGACGTCTCGCCGCGCGGCGATCCGCCGGGCTTCGTCGCGGTGCTCGACGACACCCACTTGCTGCTGCCCGACCGGGTCGGCAACAACCGGCTCGACAACCTGGTCAACCTGCTGGCCAATCCGGCGATCGGCATGCTGTTCCTGGTGCCGGGCATGGGCGAGACCCTGCGGATCAACGGCACCGGCCGGATCACCGACGACCCGCGCCTGCTGGAACCGCTGACCATGCAGCGCCGGGCCCCGAAGGTCGGGGTGCTGGTCGAGGTCCGGGAAGCGTTCCTGCACTGCTCGAAGGCGCTGGTGCGCTCCGACCTGTGGAACCCGGACAGGCGCATCGACCGGTCGTCGCTGCCGAGCTACACCGAGATGCTGACCGACCACGTGGCCGGCATCACGCTGGAGGAATCCGAGCGCCAAGCGAAGATCATGGCGGAGCGCGGGCTGTACTGACACACCTGTCGCCTCGTGGGTCCCGGCTCCGCCACGCCTGCGCGTGTCGGTCCGGGATGACGACAGGAGGGGGAGTTGCAGCAGGCCCCTCTATATCTGACGTCATCCCGGGCAAGCGAAGCGCGACCCGGGACCCGCCCGCCGCCACCCCCTCAGATCAGCTGGAACGCGCTGCCGGTCGCCTTGTAGCGCTGCAGGGCGCCGAGGGTGCGGGAGACCGCGAGCGTGCGGTCGGCGGGCAGGGCGTCCTGGGCGAACCAGCGCACGTCCAGGCTCTCGTGGCCGTCGGCCCGCGGCGTTCCGGTCCACTCGGTGCAGTGGAAGATCATCGCGAAGGCGTGCAGCACGTCGCCGTTCGGATACTGGATGCGGTCGTCGGCCGGGTGACTGGAGAACCCGACCGGCACGAGGCGGTGGGCGGTCAGCCCGGCCTCCTCCAGCAGTTCCTGGCGGGCGGTGTCCTCGATGCTCTGGCCGATCTCGCCGGAGCCGGCGGGCCAGCCCCACAGCTTCATGTCGCCGCGCAGGATCAGCAGGATCCGCCCGGCGGAGTCCTCGACGATCACCCGGGCGCCGGGCATCAGCACCGGGCGGCTGCCGATCACCGCCCGGAGCCTGCCGAGATAGCTGTCGGCGAAGGACCCGCTCATGCGGTCCCTCCTATCCGACTCCTCACATCACCGCGCCGATCTGCCAGGGGATGAACTCGTTGTCGCCCATGCCCTGCTCCTCGGACTTGGTCTTGGAGCCGGACGCGACCTCGAGCAGGCGGTCGAAGATGCGCTTTCCCATCTCCTCGACCGAGATGCCCTCGTCGATCACGGCGCCGCAGTTGATGTCCATGTCGTCGGACATCTTCCTGTACATCGTGCTGTTGGTGGCGAGCTTCAGCGACGGCGCCGGCTTGCAGCCGTAGACCGAGCCGCGGCCGGTGGTGAAGGTCACGATGTTCGAGCCGCTCGCCACCTGCCCGGTGATCGAGGCCGGGTCGTAGCCGGGGCTGTCCATGAAGGTGAAGCCCTTGGCGGTGACCGGCTCGCCGTATTTGTAGACGCCGGTCAGGTTGGTGGTGCCGCCCTTGGCGGCCGCGCCCAGCGACTTCTCCAGGATGGTGGTCAGGCCGCCGCGCTTGTTGCCCGGCGACGGGTTGTTGTTCATCTCGCCGCCGTTGCGGGCGGTGTAGTCCTCCCACCACTTGATGCGCTCGATCAGCTTCTCGCCGACCTCGCGGCTGACCGCGCGGCGGGTCAGCAGGTGCTCGGCCCCGTAGATCTCCGGGGTCTCGGCCAGCACCGCGGTGCCGCCGTGCCGGACCAGCAGGTTGGCGGCCTCGCCGAGCGCCGGATTGGCGGTGATGCCGGAATAGGCGTCCGAGCCGCCGCACTGCAGGGCCAGGGTCAGCTCGCTCGCCGGGCACGTCCCGCGTTCGGCCTTGTTCGCCTCGGGCAGCATTTCCTTGATGACCCCGGACCCCCATTCGACGGTCTTCCGGAGGCCGCCGGCGTCCTGGATGTTCATGGTCTGGAAGCCCGCGCCCCGCTTGACGCCGTAGGCCTCCAGCAGGAAGTCGATCTGGTTGACCTCGCAGCCGAGGCCGACCATCAGAACGCCGGCGAAGTTCGGGTGCCGCGCCATGCCCCACAGCACCCGCTGCAGGTTGGCGTAGCCCTCGCCGTCGCCGGCCATGCCGCAGCCGGTCGAGTGGGTCAGGGCGACCACGCCGTCGACGTTCGGGTACTTGGCCAGGACCTCCGGGGTGATCGCCTCGGCGATGTACTTCGCGGCAGTCGCCGAGCAGTTCACGCTGGTCAGCACGCCGATGTAGTTGCGGGTGCCGATGCGGCCGCTGTCGCGCCGGAAGCCCTGGAAGGTCGCCAGTTCCGAGTCGTTGAAATAGGCGGTCGGCCTGGCGTCGACCCCGAAGGCGTAGTCGCGCTCGAAGTCGTGCATCTCGACGTTGTGCACATGGACGTGCTCGCCGACCGCGATCGCGTCGGTCGCGAAGCCGATGATCTGGTCGTATTTGCGGATCGGCTCGCCGGCCGCGATCGCCCGGGTCGCGACCTTGTGGCCGGACGGGATCGGCTGGGCGACCGTGAGGCCCTCGCCCGGGATCTCGGTGCCGGGCAGCAGCTCGGCGCGGGCCGTGATCACGTTGTCGGCGGCGTTCAGGCGGATGGTCAGCCGCACGGGATCGGCGTCGGCCATGGCGGTCACTCCTGGGATGGATTCGATGTCGGAATCATTGCGGCCGGATCATAGCGCGCGGCGCATCGGCCGCAATGAGTCCGGATCCGGAATCGCACCGCTGACATCTGATATTTATTTGACTTTGGCAACTTTATCATTGACATTGACAAGAGACAATCGGGCGACCGTCATGACCGACAACGACTCCCGCATCGAAGCGGTCCGCGCCTTCAACCGCTTCATCACCCGCCAGATCGGCGCGCTGAACGAAGGCCTGCTGGAAAGCTCGTTCTCGCTGACCGAGTGCCGAATCCTCTACGAGCTGGCGCACCGCCCCGGCGTGACCGCCAGCGAGCTCGGCCGCGACCTCGGCCTGGATCCCGGCTATCTGAGCCGCACCCTGCGCGGCTTCCGGGAGCGCGGGCTGCTGACCACGAGCACCGCCGAAGGCGACGCCCGCCGCCAGCAACTCTCGCTGACCGAAACCGGGGCCGCCGCCTTCGCACCGCTGAACGAGCGCTCGCGCGCCGAGGTCGCCACGGTGCTGGCGCCGCTGTCCGAGGCCGACCAGGCGCGGCTGGTCGACGCCATGCGGACCATCGAGACCCTGATTGGCGATCGCCGCAAACCCGCCCCGACCGTGGTGCTGCGGCCGCACCGGCCGGGCGACATGGGCTGGATCATCCACCGCCACGCCGCGCTGTACGCCCAGGAGTACGGATTCGACACCGACTTCGAGGCGCTGGTGGCCGAGGTCGCCGCCGGCTTCATCCGCAACTTCGACCCGGCGCGCGAGCGCTGCTGGGTGGCCGAGCGCGACGGCGAACCGGTCGGCTCGGTGTTCGTCGTCCGCCAGGACGACACGACGGCGAAGCTGCGGCTGCTGTATGTCGAGCCGTCGGCCCGCGGCCTCGGCATCGGCCGCCGGCTGGTCGACGAGGCGGTCGCCTATGCCCGCGCCACCGGCTACCAGCGCATGGTGCTGTGGACCAACGACATCCTGATCGCCGCCCGCAGGATCTACGAGACCGGCGGCTTCACCCTGGTCGAGAGCGAGCCGCACCACAGCTTCGGCCAGGACATGGTCGGCGAGACCTGGACCCTGGATCTGTGAGTAGCCATCCGTGACGCCCTACCGGCTGGCGATCCTCGCGGCCGTCGGCACCGGGATCCAGGTCGGCGGCGCCATCGTCGCCACCCGCTTCGCGGTCGGCCAGGTCGGGCCGGGCTCGCTGGCGCTGCTGCGCTATGCGGTCGGCTGCCTGTGCCTGGCGCCGCTGGTGCTGGCGTCGGGCCTGCCGCGGTTCCGGGCGCGCGACGTGGCACCGGTCGCGATCCTCGGCATCCTGCAGTTCGGGGTGCTGGTGGCGCTGCTGAACCTGTCCCTGCAGTACATCCCGGCAGCCCGCGCCGGCCTGCTGTTCGCGACCTTCCCGCTGCTGACCCTGGTGCTCGGCGCCGCCACCCGGCGCGAGCCGCCGTCGGCCCGGGTGGCGCTCGGGGTCGCGGTCTCGGTCCTGGGCGTCGGCCTGACCCTCGGCGAGGGCGCGGTCGCCGGGGTCGGCGGGCCCGGCGAGTGGCTGGGAGCCGCCGCCGCGCTCGGCGCGGCACTGACCGGCGCGGTGTGCTCGGTGCTGTACCGGCCGTATCTGGAGCGCTATCCGACCCTGTCGGTAGGCTTCGCGGCGATGGCGGCGTCGGTCGGCTTCCTGGCCCTGGTCGCGGCAGGCGAGGGCCTGTTCGACGGCTGGCCGCAGGTCGACCTTGCCGGCTGGGCGGCGATCCTGTTCATCGGCCTGTCGAGCGCCGTCGGCTATCTGTGGTGGCTGTTCGCGCTCCGCCACGCGCCGCCGACCCGGGTGACCATGTTCCTGGGTCTCAGCCCGGTCACCGCCGCCCTGCTCGGCACGCTGGTCCTGGGCGAACCGCTGACCGCCGGCGCGGTCGCCGGGCTGGTGCTGGTGGTGACGGGGCTGGGCGTGGCGCTGCGTTAGCTGTCACGACCATCACGGCCCGGCACCGGCGTCCTCCGCGCCGGCCCCATTCGCAGCCGTGGACAGCGACGGCGGATCGGCTAGTCTCCCGCGTTGAATGGCCGGCGACGCGCCGGATCCGACGAAAAATCCGGGAGGACACCCATGGCCGGTCGGCTGCAGGGGAAGAAGGCGCTCGTCACCGCGGCGGCGCAGGGCATCGGGCGGGCCACCGTCGAGGCGTACGCCCGCGAGGGCGCGTCGGTGATCGCGACCGATATCAATCCCGCCAGGCTCGCGGAGATGGAGGGCATCCCCGGCATCACCACCCGGGTGCTCGACGTGCTGAACCCGGACGCCATCAAGGCGGCCGCTCATGAGATCGGCGCCGTCGACGTGCTGTTCAACTGCGCCGGCTACGTGCACCACGGCAGCATCCTGGACTGCGACGAGGACGCCTTCGAGTTCTCGATGAACCTGAACGTGCGTGCGATGTACCGGATGATCCGGGCATTCCTGCCGGCGATGCTGGCGAACGGCGGCGGCTCGATCATCAACATGTCGTCGGTGTCGGGCAGCGTGAAGGGCATCCCGCTGCGCTTCGTCTACGGCACCAGCAAGGCCGCCGTGATCGGCCTGACCAAGTCGGTGTCGGCCGACTTCCTGCGCCAGGGCATCCGCTGCAACTGCATCTGCCCGGGCACCGTGCAGTCGCCGTCGCTGGACGACCGCATCGCCGCCTTCGACGACCCGGTCCAGGCCCGCAAGGACTTCATCGCCCGCCAGCCGCTCGGCCGGCTCGGCACCGCCGAGGAGATCGCGGCGATGGCGCTGTACCTGGCCGGCGACGAGAGCGCCTACACCACCGGCCAGCACTTCATCGTCGACGGCGGGATCGCCGGCTGATGGCGACCGACACCGTCACGCTCGCCGACATCCAGGCCGCTCGCCGCCGGATCGCCGGCAAGGTCCGGCTGTCGCCGGTGCTGGAGGTCGGCCCGGCCCGCAGCCCGGTGATCCCGGACTCGCGGCTGGTGCTGAAGCTCGACTGCCTGCAGCCGACCGGCAGCTTCAAGGTGCGCGGCGCGACGAACGCCCTGCTGTCTCTGCCCGAGGAGCAGGTGGCGCGCGGCCTGATCACCGCGTCCGGCGGCAACCACGGCCTGGCGGTCGCCTACGCTGCCCACACCGCCGGCACCCGCGCCGTGGTCTACCTGCCGACCAGCGCCCCCGCCGCCAAGGCCGAGAAGCTGAAGGCCTGGGGTGCCGAGGTGGTGGTCGAGGGCGCGGTGTTCGACGAGGCGGCAGTAGCCGCGACGGCGCGCGCCGAGGCCGAGGGCATGACGTTCCTGCACCCGTTCTCGGCGCCGGCGGTGGTCGCCGGCCAGGGCACCATGGGGCTGGAGATCGTCGAGCAGATCCCCGAGGTCGACACCGTGCTGGTGGCGATCGGCGGCGGCGGCCTGATCGCCGGCGTGGCGACCGCCATCAAGGCGCTTCGCCCGGGCGTGCGCATCGTCGGCATCGAGCCCGAGGGCGCGCCGACCCACCACGCCAGCCGGGCCGCGGGGAGGATGGTCACCCTGGACGCCATCACCACCGCCGCCGGCACCCTGGCGCCGCGCCGCACCGAGGCGCTGAACTTCGAGCTGGTTTCGGCCAACGTCGACGACCTGGTGCTGGTGTCCGACCAGGCGATGGTCGAGGCGGCGCGCTGGCTTTGGTTCGAGTGCGGACTCGCGGCCGAGTTGAGCGGCGCCGCCGCGGTCGCCGCCCTGATGACCGGCTCGGTGACCGTACGGCCGGGCTCGACGGTCTGCGCGCTGGTCTGCGGCGCGGGGACCGACGGGCTGGAATAGCGGCGCGGGGTGCTCGGAAGAATTCCGCGACCCCGTGTAGGACCGGCCCGGCCCCGTTCGTCCTCGGGGCATGGACCGCCGCGTCCGGTTCCCGGGGTGCCTCGCGCCCGACCGGCGCCGACGTCCTCTCCGTCAGATCAGGAGGATAACCGACATGCCCAGCACCATTCGCCTGCACCGCGTCCTCGCGACCAGCCCGGAGAAGGTCTATCGCGCCTTCATCGAGGCGGACGCGCTCGCGAAGTGGCTGCCGCCCGACGGTTTCGCCTGCACCGTGCATCATCTGGAGGCGACGGTCGGCGGCACCTTCAGGATGTCCTTCCGGAACTTCACGACCGGCCACAGCCACGCCTTCGGCGGCGAGTATGTCGAGCTCGTTCCGGGTGAGCGCCTGCGCTACACCGACGTGTTCGACGATCCCGGGCTGCCGGGCGAGATGCAGGTGACCGTGACCCTGACGAAGGTATCGGTCGGCACCGACCTGCAGATCGAGCAGGCCGGTGTGCCCGACGCCATTCCGGCCGAGGCCTGCTACCTGGGATGGCAGGAGTCGCTGCGAAACCTGGCGAGGCTGGTCGAGCCCGAGATCGCGCAGTAGCCTATCGGTAGCGGCCCGCGCCCTTACTCCGCCGCCCCGACTTGCGGGACGTAGGGCGTGCTGGTGAAGTGCTCGTCGTTGCCGGGGGCGGCGAACTTCAGGCCGGCCGCCCTGATGGCGTCGTCCGGCACCCGCTCCAGCGGCACGTAGTAGCGGTCGTCGTCGCGGGTGATGGTATCGTTGTCGACCCGGTTGTAGCAGACGATCAGGGTCCAGCGCCGGCGGTCCGAGCGGTTCTGGTCGGAGCGGTGGAACATGTTGCAGTGGAAGATCACGGTGTCGCCGGGGTCGAGCTCGGCGTAGACCCTCTCGAGGCGTGCCTCGGCGGCCGCCACCCGGGCGGGGTCGATGCCGTTCTGTTCCTTGGAGATCTGCACGTGCTCGACCCGGCCCAGATGGTGCGAGCCCATGATGAACTGCAGGCAGCCGTTCTCGCGGTCGGTGCGGTCGAGCGCGATCATGCAGCTCAGCAGCCGCGGCCAGAGGCAGCCGTTGTGGTACCAGTAGCCGTAGTCCTGGTGCCATTCCCAGGCGCCGCCGCCGCCGGCGTCCTTGGCGGTCAGCTTGGACTGGAAGTGATAGACCGGCCCGCCCAGCAGGGCCTCGGCGGCGTCGACCATGCGGGCCGAGCGGGCAGCCAGGCCGTAGACGCTGTCGCCGGCCCGGTTCCACAGCGCGATCCGGGTGCCGCCGCCCTCGCCGTCGGCGCGCACCAGCATGTGGTCGCGCACCGATGGGTCCTGCTCCATGGCGGTCCGCAGCAGCCCGACCTCCTCGGGGTCGAACAGGCCGCGCAGGATCAGGTAGCCGTCGCGCTCGAAGGCGGCGATCTGCTCGGGGGTCAGGGCGCGGGGCGAAGGCGCGCTGCTCATGATGGTCCTCCCTCTTGCTCGGTTCCGGGCGACGGCCGTGCACGGCCGTCCTTCCGGGCATTTCAGACCTTCCGGGAGCGAAATGCCAGCGCGCTCCCGTCGCGGGGGCGGCAGAGCTGACATCGGCCGGGATCGGTGTGATCGCCGGCTACGTGAACACGAACCAGTCCGACTGCAGGTCGGTCGTCTTCGCGCCGGCGAGCGTCATGCTGTTGCCGTTGCCGAGGTCGATCCGGACGCCGTCGGCGGTGTCGGTCGCGGCAGCCGCGACTTCCGCGAACGAGCCGATCCCGGTGCCGTTGATGTTCGAGACGAGCTGGATTCGATCGCCCGCGGTCCCGGAAAAATCCGCCAGCGTGTCGATCCCGCTGTCGGCGCCGATGGCGATCGTGTCCGAACCGCTGCCGGACGCGATCAGATCGTCGCCCATCCCGCCGACCAGGAGATCGTCGCCCTGGCCGCCGGAGAGCACGTCGTTGCCCTGGCCGCCGTACAAGGTGTCCGACCCCATGTTGCCATACAGCACGTCGTCGGCGAGGTTGCCGTACAGCATGTCGGAATCCTGTCCGCCGTACACCGTGTCGGCGTCCTGGCCGCCGTACAGGGTGTCGTCCTGCTGGTTGCCGTACAGCACGTCGTCCTGCTGGTTGCCGTAGACGACGTCGCTCTCGGTGCCGCCCCACAGCGAGTCCAGGCCGGTGCCGCCGAACACGATGTCGGTGCCGCCGTCGCCGAACAGGCTGTCGTTGCCGCCGCCGGAGCCGATGGTGTCGGCGCCATCGCCGCCGTAGAGCGTGTCGTCGCCCTCGCCCAGCGAGATGAACTGCGCGTTGTCGTCTCCGGTCGCGTAGTTGTCGCCCGACCCGCCCGTGACCGTGGCGTTGCCGATGATCGAGGTGAACTCGATGTTGTCGAGTTGCAGGACCTTGCCGCTGATCGACCGCATGTCGATCACGAAGGCCTCGGACTGGCCGCCGCCGCTGGTGCCGGTGATGACGATCGGGTCGTCCGTGGTGATCCCCGTACCCACCGTCGGCACGATCGTACGGATGTCTAGACTGGTGGTCGAGGCGAGGTTGTTCAGAAAGGTCTGGGCGCCGCCGACGAGGTCGGTCTCGCCGGTCGAGCCGCGGGACTGGATCGCGGTGATGAGGGTTGTGACCGCGCCCTGGCCGGACTGCGCAGCGGCAGGCCCCGCCGACGAGATGCTGACAGACGGCGGCAGGATTGCGGTGACGATGTTGCTGTTGTTGCCGGTGTTCTGGACGATCGCGGCACTGCCGGAGCCGCCGCTGTTGTTGGTGATGGTGCGCGCGCCGCCGGTGTCGTTGCCCGGCGCGGCGTCGGCGACGATCAACGGGCCGGGGTCGCCGCCGCCGCTGCCGCCCCCGCCGCTGGGCGGCGCCGTCAGCGTGATCGTGGTGTTGCCGCCTGCAAAAGTGGCGGTCCAAGTTCCACTGGCCGCGCTTATGCCGGTGAACGCGATCCCGTGATTGGTTCCGAAGCTGATCGTGGCGGACGCCGCCTGGCCGTCGAGCGAGCTGGCGTCCTGGCCGGTGATGACGAGGGTGTCGCCGACTGCGAAATCGGCGATGGTGTCCGTCTCGTTCGTGGCGGTCGTGATGGTGAAGAGGTCGTTGCCGGCGCCGCCGTACAACAGATCCTGGCCGGCCCAGGCAACGACGGTGTCATCACCGTCACCGCCGTAGGCCGTGTCGTCTCCGAATCCGGCGGTGACAAGGTCGTTGCCGGCGCCGCCGGAAAGCGTGTCATTGCCTTGGCCACCCGTCAGGCTGTCGTTCCCCGCGCCGCCGACGATCAGGTCACCGCCGCCCCCGCCGCGAAAATCATCATCGCCGCTTCCGCCTGACAGGGTGTCGCTGCCATTCCCGCCGGTGAGGCCGTCGTTGCCGTTGCCGCCAAGCAACTGGTCGTTGCCGTCTCCGCCGGTCAGTATGTCGTTGCCGTTTCCCCCGACCAGGAGATCGTTGCCAGCACCACCCGTGTGCGAATCATTGCCGGCACCGCCACTGAGCGTGTCATTGCCGTCGGCACCGTATAGGCGGTCGTCTCCGTCGCCGCCGAAAAGGACGTCGTTATCACTACCGCCACTGAGCAAGTCGTTGCCTGCGCCGCCGCTCAGCGTATCGGCGCCCGCGCCACCGAACAGCGAATCGTCTCCCCCCTGCCCGAACAACTGGTCGTTGCCGGCCTGCCCGAACAGGTGGTCGCCGCTGAGCCCCCCGAACAGGGTGTCGTCGCCGTCTCCGCCGTAGACTGTGTCGGCGCCGGCGGTTCCGGTGAATGAGTTACTGTTGGAATCGAGCGTGACGGAATCGTCTTCCTCAGGTATTGGGGGCGGGAGGACGTCGTCTTCCTCTTCAGTATCTGACAACTGACACCTCCCTTCCCATCACGTCTTCAAGCAATTACAGACCATTGACGCTGAACAAAATCTTCCTTGATCATCAATAAATGCAACGTGAACTCGACAGTCGCGGCCGATGAGCGATTTCGTCAAACTCCGGAACTTCTTCGGTTGTCATAGCTTTGCGCGCACCGCCCAAGCAACCGGACGGCGGCGAAGGCCGGTCGTGGTCGAGCGCAACTCTAGCCATCGACGTCCCCCAACGCTCGCGCCAGGAACCGAGCGCCGCGCGCTCGCCCGATACACACGAATCCCGATCTGGCAGAGCAACCATCCAAAGCGACGACCATGATCTGGATCGCCCCCATCCGATGCTTGCGCGGGCACTTGAACTACGACCGCATGCAAACCCACCTACAGGATTATTCCTGTAGGTTATTCGTTCTGTCAACGGAACAAGTATGACAATACTTGACAGAATCCGATCCGAGTTCGCAGTCGAACCATCCGCGGGCTCGATCCCGTCGACGTCGGTTTCGAGGCCGTGAAGACGGCCTGGGTTTCGGAGGCCGGCGCGGAAGCCCGGCACGCTATCGTCGAGCCCGGCGCGGCAGTATAAGAAAATCTGGACCGCCGCGGTGCAAGTCGACCGCCGGCGTTGCGAGGGGTGTAAATGTCGAGCGGTTCTTGCACCGCAAGGCGATCCGAATACGGAGAGCGTCACCGGCGATCGAGCGGCCTCAGGTGACGCCGGCGTGTTCTCCATGACGTCCCGATGACACCGCCCCTGCTCCTCGGCCTCTTTCATGCCGCGGCGTGTCGCGTCCGGTCTATGGAGAGGGGACGGGTCCGGGCGCTCGCGGGGGAGGCCGCTCTCCAAGGCGCGAGCTTCGGGGTGTTCGGGACGACCGACATCGATTTCGAGTCCGGGACCATTCGCTACGTACGGATGACCCCGGACGGGTGGGCCCCATGGCGCGGGCCGATGCCGGACATGGTCCTGCGCGGCGCGCCGTTCCCGAGCGACGCCGACTGTCCGGCCGTCGCGCGCCTCAGAGCCCTGGCCCCCTTCCTGAGCCTGCCACTGCCGGACAAGTCGGAAATATCGGAGATCCTGCAGTCGACCGCATTGGCGCCGCACGTCATTCCGTACCGCGAGGTCGTCGCGCTCGACGCGGGAGAGGTGATTTCGTCCTTTCTCGACGAGCACCGGCGCGTCGTCCTGAAACCCGCATCCGAACACCGGGGCCGCGGCGTCACCTTCGTCGCCTCCGACGGCGACGATATCGTCGTGCGTCAGAACGATCTGCGCTGGCGCTTGCCCCGTGAGAAGGCACTGGCCCAACTCGTCAGCCTGGTCGGAAGCCGGCGCTGGCTCGTTCAGGCGATGATCATCTCCCGCGTTCGTGACGGCCGGGTGTTCGACGTCCGGGTCGATGCGCACAAGGACGGCAATGGCCGATGGGCGCTGGTCCGCAGCTACGTCAGGTTCTCCGGAGCCGGTACGTTGGTGTCGAACTCGAGCGGGGGAGGATTTCAGGGAAGCCCGGAGATGGTCCTCGCCGGCCTAGGCGATCGCGGCGTGGCGCTGGCGACGAGGATCAGGCGCCTCGCCCTCCGGATCGGCGAAACGCTCGACGACCGGTTCCACGGCGGGCTCAAGGAGGTCGGGGTCGACATCCTGGTCGATCCGCAACACCGGCCGTGGATCGCCGAGGTGAACTTCGGACCGGGGACACGTTTCCATGAGTTCGACCGCGCCCGCTGGCACATCTCCTATGCCCTGCACCTGGCCGGCCGCTTCAGGGCCGAGGCACGGCGGGACACACCGGGCCGCTTGCGGGCTCGCACCACATCCAAGGACGTCCCGACGACGTCCCCCCCGGTCCTCGGCCTGTTTCACGCCTCGGCCTGTCGCCTGTGGGCCATGGAGAGCAGACGAGCCCGGGCGCTCGCGGCGGAGGCGGCTCTGCAAGGCGCGAGCCTCGGGCTGTTCGGGACCACCGACATTGATTTCGAGTCGGCAACCGTCCGATACATGCGGATGACACCGCAGGGCTGGGTTGCCTCGCGCGGGCCGATGCCGGACGTGGTCCTGCGCGGGGACGGGGTACGGAGCGAATCCGATTGCCCGACTGCCGCCCGCCTCCGAGCCCTGGTTCCTTTCGTGAGTTGGGCTCTGCCCGACACGCCGTCGGTATCCGCAGCCCTGCAATCGACGGCATTGGCCCCCCACGTCATCCCGTACCGCCGGGTGGTCGCGCCCGATGCGGCGGTGGTGATCGAGTCCTTCCTCGACGAGCACCGGCGCGTCGTCCTCAAGCCCGCGAGCGCATCTTCAGAGCAGACAGTCGCTTTTGTCGCCTGCGACGGCGAGGACATCGTCGTGCGTCACGGCGACCATCGCTGGCGCCTGCCCCGGAAGAAGGGGCTGGAGGAACTCGCCGGGCTTGTCGGGACGCGGCCCTGGACCGTTCAGAAGATGATCGTCTCCCGCGCCGGCGACGGCCGGGCGTTCGACATCTTCGTCCACGCTGCCAAGGACAGTAGGGACCGTTGGACTCCGGTACGCAGTTACGCCCGGGTGTCGGAAGCTGGTGATTTGGCCACGGTCACCCACCGCGGCAGTTATGTCGGAGAATTGGACCTGGTCCTGGCCGGCCTCGGTGACCGCGGCGTGGCGTTGGCGGCGAAGGTCCGCCGCCTCGGGCTTCAGATCGGCGAGACGCTCGACGCCCACTACGGCGGCCAACTCCCCGAGATCGCGGCCGGTATCCTGGTGGATCCGCAACACCGGCCGTGGATCGACGAGGTCATTTCCGAACCGGACTCTCTCTTGCACGAGTTCGAGCGCGCAGGCCCGCACGTGGCCCATGCCCTGCAAGTCGCCCGCCGCTTCAGGGGTGGTTGAGCGAGCGCAACGCCCGATCGGGCGCGAGATCGGCGTCCTGCCTGAGGATCGCCGCAACGTCCTTTGGCTGACCTTCGCCGACCCGGGCTTCCGGCGGAAACTCGTGCAATGGGAGGAGCGCGCGCGCTGATGCTTGCGAAGTTCCGGCGCGACTACGCCAAGGCTCCCGAAGACCCGGTGATGGTCGACCTGGTGACCTCGCTGCAACCGGTGTCGCCGGAATTCAAGGACTTGTGGCAGCGGCACGATGTGAACGGCTGTTCGGAGGGCGTCAAGACGGTGCAGATCGACGGCGCGCCGCCGGTGACCTTCGAGCACACCACCTACACCGTGGACGACGAGCCCGACCTGCGGCTGGTCGTGTTTGCGCCGGTCGAAGCCACCGCCGACGGATCGAGCGCCGCCTGAGCCGGTGCGTAACCGATCCGTCACGCCCCTGTCATCGTCCTCCGGCATGGTGCGCGGATCGACATCCCGGGGGTAACGCACCATGATCCGACGCATCCTGATCGCCGCAGCCGGCGGCCTGCTCGCCTCCGCCACGCTCGCCGCGCTGCCGGCGACCGCCGGCACCACCTCGCTGACCTGCGGCAAGGCCGAGACCAGCTTCCTGAAGCCGGCCGAGGGCGCCCGCTCCGGCCCGGCGGTCCCGATGACGGTGTACACCGGCTGCCCGGGCTTCACCGAGGTGGCGCTGGTTCTGGATCCCACGGCGAAGACCCGGCCGGCCGGTGCCCGGTCGTTCGTGCGCTACTGCGGCTCGGCGGTCTCGCCGGCCGGGGCGAAGTCCCGGACCGACGTCTGGTCGTACTGCAGCAATTCGCTGACGGCGACCGGCGACGAGAGCTACTGGATCGTCGTGAAGTGAGCCTCGGTGCGGCGCCTCAGGGCCGGTCGCCGGCCGCCAGGCGCCGCTCGATGGTCTCGATCACGCCCGGCAGATCGGCCACCGAGTCGATGACGTAGTGGGCGCCGGCCGCGGCCAGCCGCCTGGTCGCGGCCCGGCGCATCCGGTCCTGCTCGGCCGCCGGAAGGGCTTCCCACTCGGCCTGCGACAGGCCGACCTCGTTGCCGCTGACAGTCACCCCGACCGTCCACATGCCGGCGTTCAGGCCTTCCAGGATGCCCGGCACGGTATCGTCGACCTTGACGCAGCGCCGGACCGAGGAGACCCCGAGGTCGAGGGCGCATTTCAGCGCCATGTCCGGCGCCGGGCGGCCGCGCGGCACGTCGCTGGCGGCGACGCAGACGTCGGGGGCATAGCCCTGGCCGGCCGCCAGCTTCTCGTTCACCGCGCTCATCTCGGCGTTGTAGCCGGTGTTGCCGGCGATCCTGACGCCGCGCCCGCGCAGCCAGGCCGCGGTCTCGGCGGTGCCCGGGATCAGCGCCGCGAAGTCCTCCAGCACGCCGATCTGCAGCGGGATGAAGTCCTTGTAGATGGCGTCGATGTCGGCCTCGCCGGGAGCGTGGCCGTGGGCCTTCTCGAAGCGCGCGGCGATCGCCGGGACCGCCAGCAGCTCGGCGACATGGGTGCGCTTCTCGGCGCCCATCGGGCCGCGCGCCTCGGCGACCGAGATGTCGACGCCGTGCCGCCGGAACACCTCGACGAAGGCGCCGGCCGGGGCCCGGCTGCCGAAGTCGACCACCGTGCCGGCCCAGTCGAAGATCACCGCGTCCACGGCCTGCCCGTTCGTGCCCATCGTCGTGTCCCCTCTCAGGCGGCGTTGCGGCGGGCGACGCCGAGCGCGTCCAGCACCCGGCCCACTGCCGCCACCACCTCGTCCATGACCGCCGGGGTCAGGGTGCCGATGCAGCCGATCCGGAAGGTCTCGGCGGCGGTCATCTTACCCGGATAGATGATGAAGCCCTCGGCCTTCAGGCGGTCGTAGAACGGCTGGAAGGCGAAGGCCGGATCCTCCGGACAGCGGAACGTCACGATGATCGGCGACTGCAGGGCGTCCGGGATATGCGGCTCGATGCCGAGCGCGCGCAGCCCGTCGACCACCGCGCGATGGTTGGCGGCATAGCGGGCGCCGCGCGCCGCGGTCCCGCCCTCGGCGGCGTGCAGGTCGAGGGCGACGTCGAGCGCCGCCACCACATGGGTCGGCGGCGTGAACCGCCACTGCCCGCTCTTCTCCATGTAGCTCCACTGGTCGGCGAGGTCGAGCGACAGCGAGTGCGCGTTGCCGGCGGCCGCCTTCAGGTCGGCCTTGCGGGCGATCACGAAGCCCATGCCGGGCACGCCCTCCAGGCATTTGTTGGCCGACGAGATCACCGCGGCAATGCCGAGCGCGGCGGTCGCGATCGGCAGCGCCCCGAAGGTGCTCATGGCGTCCAGGATCAGCGCCCGGCCGCGCGCCGACACCACCCGGGCGATCGCCTCCAGCGGATTGAGGATGCCCGACGTGGTCTCGCAGTGGATCAGCAACACATGGCCGATCGCCGGATCGGCGGCCAGGATGCGGTCGACCTCGGCCGGATCCGGCGGCGTGTCCTCGGCGGTGGCGTACAGCTCGAAGTCTCGGCCGATCCGCGCCATGGTCTCGGCGGCCCGCTTGCCGTAGGCGCCGTTGGCCAGCACCAGGGCCTTGCCGCCGGCCGGCACCAGGGTCCCCAGTGCCGCCTCGACCGCGAAGGTGCCGCTGCCCTGGATCGGCACGCAGGTGTAGTCGTCGTCGGCCTCGGCGACCGCCAGCAGCCGGTCCCGAACCCGGGCGGTGATCGCCTTGAAGTCGCCGTCCCAGGACCCCCAGTCGCGCAGCATCGCGGTCTTGGTGGCGGCCGCGGTGGTGGCCGGGCCGGGGGTCAGCAGATAGGGGTCGCGCGCCGTCATGTCGGGCCTCCGCCTGGGCGTTGTCGAGGACAGCACTGGGATAGCCGCTTCCATTTCATAAATCGAATTGATATTTTTTCTCGTATCATAAATTTTCTTGTGGCGAGTTAACCGTGTATGCAGAGACTTTGTTAAACTCGCGGTGCTTGGATACCGGCGAGGTCGGGCGGACCAGCGACCTCGGTCCCCAACAGGCGATCGTGTGGAGAACCGGAGAAACCGGCGACTGGTCCTCCATGGGACGGACCGGGCCGGTCCCGGCCGCATGATCCCGCCCCCCACCGACAAGCAGTTGCGCGCCTTTCACGCCGTCGCCGAGACCGGCAGCGTGACCGAGGCGGCCCGCCGCCTGGGCCTCACCCAGCCCGCGGTGACCGTGCAGGTCCGCGCCCTGGAACGCGACCGCGGGGTCCGGCTGTTCGAGCGCGGGCCCGACGGGCTGACGCCGACCGAGGCCGGCAGCGCCCTGCATCGGATCACCAGCCGGCTGCAGCGGCTGTACCAGGACGCCGCCGATACCCTGCAGGGGGCGGCCGACCTGACCTTCGGCACGCTGCGGATCGGCGCCGACGGCCCGTTCGCCGCGATCCCGATCCTGGCCGGGTTCGCCGACCGCTATCCGGGGGTGCGGATCGAGGCGCGCATGGGCAACGCGCCGGAGACCATGGCGGCGCTCGAGGATTCCCGGGTCGACGTCGCGGTGCTGTCGCTTTCCGCCACTCCCCGGCCGGGCCTGCACGTCCACCGGCTGCGGGACCAGGGGCTCCGAATCCTGATGCCGCGCGGCCATCCCTGGGCCAGGCGACGGTCGCTGTCGCCGGCCGACCTGGACGGCGCCCTGATGGTCGGTCGCGAGGAAGGCTCGGCGACCCGGCGCGCCCTCGACCGGGCCTGCGCCGCCGCCGCGGTCCGCCCGGTAGTGCGGCTGTCGCTGGGCAGCCGCGAGGCGGTGCGCGAAGCGGTGGCGGCCGGGCTCGGCGTCGCGGCGGTGCTCGACGGCGAGGCCGGCAACGACCCGCGCCTGACCGACCGACCGCTCGCCTGCCGAAGCGACGTAAGGCTGGTGGTGGCCTGCCTCACGGAGCGCCGGGACCATCCGCCGGTGCGGGGGTTCCTGGCGCTGGCCGAGTCCGGAAACGGCGGCTAGCTTTCCCGCCGCAGAACGAAGCGCAGCACCTCGCCGTCCTCGGCCTCGACCAGGGTGTGGCCGGACTGCCGGGCGTAGTGCCGGAAGTCGAGCATTGCGGCCGGATCGGTGGCCAGCACCTCCAGCAGCCCGCCGACCGGGATGCCGCCGATCGCCTTGCGGGCCTTCAGCACCGGCAGCGGGCATTTCAGGCCACGCACGTCCAGGGTCTTCGCCGGGGTGGGCGCAGGGGCGGAAGCGTCGGTCATCGTCCGGTCCGTTCGGCAAGCCGGCGGGCAGGGGCGCCGGTCGGATTGGCGTCGACGATCTCGCGGATCATCTTGCCGAGCAAGGTCTGGGTGAAGCCGCGCTCGTCGTCCGCCACCACCACGAAGGCGCCGATCCCGCCGATCACGTCGTTACGGTAGTGCTCGTCCAGGGGCTCGCCGCGCGGGCCGCTGCGGACTCCGCGATTGGCGACCACCAGCGCGTTGATGGTCACACCCTCGGCGACCACCATGTCGCGGATCAGGTCCAGGGGGCGGCCGCCGATCTGCGGGCCGTCGCCCGAGACGTCGATCACCTTGCGGTCGCTGTCGAAAGCGTTGCCGCGGATCAGGTCGGCCGAGTAGGCGATCGCCTCGCTGATCGAGTTGTAGCCCCAGGCCGCACGCGGTGCCGCCCGCAGGGCCTCGCCGAACGCCCGGGCGTCGTCGGCGCCGGCAATCACCCGCCAGTCGACGATGGTGTGCTGGCTCGCCGGGCTGCCCCATTCGACGTAGGCGACGGCGATCCGGCCATGGCTTCCGCTCGCGATCGCGTTCAGGACTTTCGGATCCGAAAGCGCGGCAGCGTAGCCGTCGCGCTGCAGCCGCAGTTCGTCGTCGTCGATCGAGCCCGAGCCGTCGGCCGCAAACACCAGTTCGAGGTCGACGGTCTCGGCTCGAACGCCTGAAACACCGAGGCTCCAGACGGCCAGGATCCCGAGGAGGCCTGTGGAAAACCGGAATCCGGCGTGCCGGGCGCCGACAACCCAACCGTCACTCACGATTACAGATCGGAAAGTGAGATCCAGGAATTGGCTTAACCAGCGCCGGATAGGAACGAAATGGTTCCTGCTCGAAAGGTAGCGGCTTGTCCACACAATATGCACAACCCTCGATAGGTATCCCGCTCGGCATGGCATCCACCCGGGCCATCAATCTAGCAAGCGGCCGCCGCCGGCCGCAACCGCGGCACCCGGAATCCGGACTCGCCGCCACTGTTTCCGATGCGGCCGGCGCCGGTCGAATTTCTGTTGGAATCGTGACATCCGACGATCAATTCGACCCGGTGCCGAGGCCCGGACGGCACGGTCAGCCGCACAGACCGGCGATACGGTCGGCCTCGGCCTGGGCGCGGTCGTAGATGAAGTCCAGCACCGCCCGCACCTTGGCCAGGCGTGCAAGGTCACGGTGCACCAGCAGCCAGAGGTCGACGCCCGGGATCGGCTCGTCCGGCAGCAGGCGCACGACGTCGTCGATACCCTCGGCGATCATGCAGGGTACCAGCGCGATGCCCATGCCGACCCGGGCCGCCGCCAGCCGCGCGCTGGCCGGGTTGGTCGAGAAGATCGGCGCGACATCGCCGAGCTGCTTGCGCAGCCACAGCACGGTGGCGTTCTCGGGAAAGCCGTCGAGCCAGTCGACCACCCGATGGTTCCGCAGGTCGGCGACCGACTGCGGCGCCCCATGGGCCGCCAGATAGGCCGGCGAGGCGTACAGGCCGAAGCCCATGACCCCGATCTTGCGGATCGACAGGTCGCCCTGGTCGGGCCGCGCCAGCCGGATCGCGACGTCGGCCTCGCGGCGCGACAGGTTCAGCATTCGGTACTCGTTGACCAGGTGCAGGCGGATCCCCGGATGCCGCTGCTCCAGCAGCGGCAGGTTGCGGATCAGGAACGGCACGGTCAGCGACTCGGTGGAGGTGACCGTCACGGTGCCGGCGAGACCGCGGTCCTCGGCGTCGAACGACCGGCCGAGCGCGAACATCTCGGACTCGATGCCGCGGGCCCGCCCCAGCAGCTTCTCGCCGGCCGGGGTCAGGCCGTAGCCGTCCTGGCGGCGGTCGAACAGCCGGACCGCGAACCGTTCCTCGAGCGCGTCGACATGCCGGCTGACGGTCGCCGGGTTGACCCGCAGCGCGCGCGCCGCCCCGGACAGGCTGCCCTCGCCCGCCACCGCCAGGAAATACCGAAGATCGTCCCAGTTCACCTGCGACCCCGACTCACCTGCGCCCCCGGTCCCGCCGGCCGGTCCGGGCCAAGGCGGCTCGCTCCCGGAGCGACCGGTCGATATGATCCGGGCTTCGTTTCCCGGGTGCAAGAGCGGCAGGAGAAGGCCATGGCGAGCGTGCAGGTGACCGGCACCAACCACACCAGCTTCACGGTGCGCGACCTCGACCGGGCCATCGCCCTGTTCCGCGACGGTCTCGGCTTCGAACTGCTGTCGAAGGCGCCGCGCGACCCGGCGGCGATCGCGGCGATCA
Organism: Thalassobaculum sp.; assembly: GCF_040219615.1. GTDB lineage: Bacteria > Pseudomonadota > Alphaproteobacteria > Thalassobaculales > Thalassobaculaceae > Thalassobaculum_A. Next base: position 72,469 of record NZ_JAVJSE010000007.1, on the reverse strand, counting down.
CCGGGGTGGCCGGCGGCGACGTCACCATCGCCTTCCTGCAGGGGCCTGCGCACCGGGTCGAGCTCATCGAGTACCAGGCCCCGGCCGACCGCGGCGCCAGCGCGCCCCGGCCGTGCGACGCCGGCTTCGCGCATCTGGCCCTGGACGTCGCCGACATGGACGCCGCCCTGGCGGTCGCCGCCGAGCACCGGCTCGGCCTGCTCGGCCAGGTCTACGTCATCGACCAGGGCCCGAACGCCGGCCGACGGGTCGCCTATTTCCGCGACGACAACGGCCTGACCCTGGAGTTCCTGGAGGCGAAGGCCTGAGGATCGCGGAAGTCCGGCAGGCCCCGCAGCGCCGACCGGAGCGCATCGTCGAGAGCCGACGCCATCGCCGTGTCGTCGAGCGCGGCGCGGGCGGCCAGGCCGGCCGCGACCGCCGCCGACAACGGCGTCACCGGCACCCCGCCGTCGCCGCGCCGCCCCTCTCCGCGCGCCTGCCACAGCCGCCGGCCGTCGGTCAGCCGCAGGATCGCGAGATCCAGTCCGACCCGGGTCTCCGACCACACCACCGCCCAGGCCCGGCCACCCCAGGCGCGGGTCGCGGCCGCATGCCGGCAGCCGCTGAGCGCGGCGAACCGGCGGCGGTCGACCGGGTGCCCGAGGTCCAGGCCGAGCCGCCGGCTCAGGGCGTCGCGGCGGCCGGGGCCGAGCACCAGGTCGATCCGTCCGGACAGCCGGCCCGCGACGGCCTCCTCGAGCCGGGCCGCAGTCAGCCCGATCTCAGGCGGTACGACGGCCGGCAGGACCACGACGCAGCCGGGCGGATCGTCCCAGCCGTCGGGGTCGGCCCACCCGGTCGCCGGCCGCACGGCCGGCCCGGCAACCGGGACGCAGCCGGCCAGCACCAGCAGGCCTGTCGCCGCCGCGGGGTTCAGCCCCGGCATTCCGACACCGGACCGAGATCGACCGTCCCCGGCACCGGCCGGCCCGCCGCCCGGATCTCGACCACCGTCAGCCGGCCGCCGTCGAGCGCATAGCGGGCCTGCACCCGGGCGCCCGTCGCGCCCGGACCGAGCAGCCGGGCGAGCCCGCCCAGCAGCCGCGCGTCCCAGCGGCGCGCGACGGCCGCCACCGGGCGCCCGCCGGCCAGGCCGTGCCGGGCCCGGATCGCCGCCGCCGCCGCCGGGTCGGCGGCCGGGCCGTCGAGGCGCCGCAGCAGGCCCGACACCGAACCGACCGGCGACCGCCAGGGAGTCCCGGGCGGATCCGCGGCCCGCCACAGCCGGCCGTCCGCCAGCAGCAGGGCCTGCCAGCCCGCGCAATGCCGCAGGTGCCGACGCAAGGTTTCGCGGGCCGCCCGGTCGTCCGGCCACGCGATCTCGACCGAAGGCCCGTCGCCCTGCCGGACCCGGTCGAGCAGCAGCAGCCCGCGGCCGGCATCCGCCGCCGACGGCCGCAGCGCCGGGCCGGCCGGGTCGGCATCCGGCGGGTTCCGGACTCCGACCGGCGGCCGTGCCGCCGAGGGAACCGCCGTCGCACGGACGGTCGGCGGCGGCAGGGCGACCGGCCGGAGCGCCGCCGGCCGGCCGGGCCCGGTCGCCGGTTCGGCGACCGGCGGCGCCGGCGACGGATCGGGGACGGGCAGCACCGCCGCAACGGTCACGGCGACGAGCAGCCCCAGCGGCGACAGCAGCGCGTGCAGGCCGCGGCGCATCGCCTACTCCCGGCCGCGCAGGAACAGCGCCTCGGCGTCGCGCGCCAGTGCCCGCAGGCGGCGACCGCGGTCCGTTGCCGGCGCGGTGGGCGCAGAGTCGACTCGGGCGTCGTTCGGGTCTGCCGGTTCGCCTGGCATGGGCGTCGCGGCATCGTCCGGCTGCACCCTCGGGAACGGCGGCGACAGGCGATCCGCTGGGTCCGGCGTCTCCGCGACCGGCGGGACTGCGGCGGGTCGCGCGACCGGCGGCCGATCCGGCGGTCCCGGCGCCCACACCAGCCAGACCAGGGCCGCACCGACGACCAGGTCGAACAGCAGCCATCGCTTCGCCGCCACCGTCACGGCACCACCGCCCGGTCCGGCACCGCTTGGGCCGGCACCGCTTGGGCCGGCACCGCTTGGGCCGGCACCGCTTGGGCCGGCACCGCTTCGGCCGACAGCACCAGCACCAGGGCCCGGAACCCGGCGGCGACCGGCAGGCCGACCACCGTGGTCGCGAAGGCCAGGGCGAACCGGCCGGTCAGCTCGCCGATCACCGCCTGCACGTTGTCCGGCGTCAGCGGCCGGCCGGCGAGACCGCCGATGCCCAGGCTGATCCCCAGCAGGGTGAAGGTCAGCGCCAGCGTGGCGATGCCGGACGCCGCCTGCAGGCCGAGCTGCCGCCATCGCCGGTCGCCCGGGTCCCGCCCCAGGCGGATCGCGGCGGTACCCGCCAGCACGACCAGGGCCGCGAACGGCACCGGAAATATGCCGCCGAACAGCGCCAGCGCCCGCCCTGCCGCCTCGACAGGCGACAGATCGGACAGCCCCCGGCAGCCGGCCAGCACCAGGACCGTCGCTCCCAGCAGCAGCCCCAGCGCCTGGGCGAGGTCGGCCACCAGCCCGGCGGTCGCGGAGGGTCCGGCACCGGTCACGACGGTCACCGCCGCCCGACCCGGGCCGCCAGCAGGCGGTCGGCCGAGACTCCGAGCCGGTCGAGCCAGAGGTCGAGCGGGGCCATCGCGCGTTCGACGGAGGCGTGGGCGAGGAAGGTCAGGTCGTAGTCGGCGAAGGCGCGGTTGGCGACGGCCCCGGAGCCGGCGGCCGGCGGATCGCGCAGCACCATGCGCTCGAGGTCGACCAGCCTGCGCACCGAAGCGTCCGCCCGGGCCTGGCGGTCGCCCGGGTCCAGCGCCGGGTCGAGCAGGGTCGACAGCAGGGCGGCGCGCTCGCGCTCCAGGGTCTCCAGCGGGCCGGCCGCCGCCGGGCCGGCCGCGAGCGCCAGAAGCAGCGCCGCGACAAGCGCGGGCATCGGGAAGATACCGGCCGGCATGTGCATGACGATCCTCCTCTCGGTCCGGTTCGGCCCGTCAGTTCGGGTCGACGAAGAAGCCGACGGCGGCGCTGGCGTCCCGGACCTCGGGCCGCTCACCGCCCTCCGGCTCGCGCGCCGCCAACTCGTCGGCCATCGCCATGGCGTCCAGCGCCACCAGCTTCGCCATGTAGGCGAGCACCAGGTCCTGCTGGTCGAGCAGCGCCGTCTCGGCCTCCGCCTCGGCGGCCAGGTGACGCAGCAGGCCGTGCCTGTCGAGCGCGCGTCCGTCGACCTCCGGTGCCCGGTTCATCGGATGCCCGGCGATCGCCGCGACCAGGCGGTCGACCGCCTGCGCATGCCGGCGGTATTCGGCGCCGTACCGGCTCTCGGCCGCCGCCCCGCGCGCGAACAGTGCCGCATCGACCTTGTCGACCGACGCCTGGAAGCGGTGCTGCGCCGCCTGCCGGTCCTCGGCCAGCCGGACCATCGCCGGGTCCTCGGCGCCGGCATCCTCGCGCTGCAGCCTGGACAGCAGCTTCCCGTAGAGCGCCCGCCGGGTCTCCAGGCGGCGGCGCTCCAGGTCGTGGCGGCGGCCCATGAGCTGCAGGTAGGCCTGCTTCTCCTCCAGGAACCGTTGGCGCAGGGCGTCGCGCTCGTCGCCGGAGGCGGCCTCGACCGCCGCCTGCAGCTCGGCGAGCCCGGCGCTGCGGTCGGTCAGCGCCCGGCCGGCTTCCTCCAGTGCCGCGGCCAGCGGCGAATCCCGAAAGTCCCGATCGATCGCCCGGTCCAGATAGCCGGCCGGCAACCGCATCAACCGCTCGCCGGCGACCGGGCGCCAGACCGGGTCGGCGAGCCCGGCCTCCTGGGCGGCGACCGGCGGCGTGCCCGCCAGGGCCGTCAGCAGCGCGACCCGGACCGCAAGCCGGAGCACCCGCATCGCCGCCTCCGTCAGCCGCGCCGCCAGCGCACCAGGCGCCGGAGCTCGCCGGTCAGCCCGCCGCCGACATTGGCGCCGCCATCCGGCCCGCGGGCGCCGGCGCCGGCGCCGGCATCCAGCACGCTCTCCAGGGTGTCCAGGAACGAGGTGCCGTCGTCGAAATACAGGTCGCGGTCCGGGAACGCCGTCCGGAAACGCTGAAGCCCGGCACGGGCACCGGCCGGGTCGCCCCCCTTCAGCCGGGCCTGGATGGCCACCGCATAGGCCCGCATGCGCTCCTCGGCGGCCAGCGCCGAGGCTTCCGGCCCGAGCCCGCTCTCGCAGCCCTCCAGCACCCGGGCGGCCACCAGATGCCGCGCCGGCGCGGCGGCCCGGCCGGCCTCGCGCTCGAGCGCCAGCCCCTCGTCCCGGCAGTCACGCCAGTCCCGCATCGCCTGCGCCTCGCGGTAGCGGGCGTCGCGAAAGCCGATGCCCTCCAGATCGGGCGGCGGCGCCAGGCATCCGCCGAGGCCGCACGGCAGCAGGGCGACCGCGAAGGCGGAGCGGATCATCCGTCGTCGAATCATGGAATGCCTCCCGTCCGGTTGCCCTCGCAGGGGCTATGGACGGGCGAGGCGGAAAATCGGGCGGCGGCTCACGGCCGCGGTTGAACCCGGTGGCGCAGGCTGCGGACCTCGAGGCCGAGTTCGAGGAACTGGCCGGCAAGCCGGTCGAGATCCCCGGTCGAGAGGGTGTCGATCGCCGCCAGCGCCCGCGAGGCCTGTTCGGCCTCGCGCGGCCCCGCCACCAGCAGGATGCGGAACACCACCGGGCGCCGCATCCAGCCCGGCGCCGTCACCCGTGCCTCGGCGGCATCACCAGGCGCCAGCGCCCCGACCGCCGCCTCGACCATGCGGGTGTTGCCGGCATATTCGCGAAACGTACCCTCGGCCAGCACGACCAGCCAGATGAAGCCCGCCGCCGGGCCGTCGTTCGAGACGCGGGCTACCACGGCGCATACCCCCGGCGGCGTCTCCTGCCCCGGGTCGACGGCGACCGGCCGTTCGTGGCCACCGCAGGGCTCTCCCTCGGCCGGGCGCAGCTCGAGCACGGACAGCGTCAGGGCGGCAGGATCGAAGCCGGCGGCGGGGCCGGCGGCAGGGGCGGACGCCGATACCTCGGGTGGCGGCTTCGATGCGACGCCGGGCGCGATCCCGGCCGGCTCCGGCCGCAGCACCAGGGCGGCCGCCAGGGCTGCGGCCGCAAGCCCCAGCGCGGCGCCGGACCACGGCAGCCAGCGCCGCTGCGCCGCCGGCCGCTCGACCCCGAGATGCCGAAGCAGGGCCGCCACCGTGTCGACCGCCATGGTCGATACCTGCTCCGGCAGCCCGCCCAGGGCGTCGGCCTGCCCGGCCGGCACCACCACCAGCAGGCGGTCCCCGGCGCCGTCGATCAGGGCAGCGGACCGGCGCAGCTTCTCGGCGATCGCCTCGACCGGCCGGACCGCCAGGTCGCCGTCGACCGCGCCGGTCGCCCACAGCACCAGGTCGGCCGGGCCGTCGTCCTCGACCAGCCGACCGACGGCCTGCAGGCGGTGGGCGACGTACAGGCCGAGCTGCCAGCTCTGGCCGTCGTCGATCGGTGCCGAGACGTCGACCCGGAACGCCGGGTGTCCGACGGCGCGCTCGACCACCCCGGATGGCTTGCGCACGAAGGCGTCGTAGGCAGGGCTGACCGGCAGCACCGTGGTGCTGCGGCCCAGGCAGACGACCGAGCGCAGCGACCGATCCTCCGAGGTCACGCGCAGGACCGTGGACGGGCCTTCGGTGGTGGGGACGACGACCTTGACCCGGCCGGTCAATGCAGGATGCCGGTCAATGCAGGAAGACGGTGGCGGCCGGATCGCCGAGCGCCCGCACCAGGCCTGACCCGGTCTCCGCCAGCAGCTGCACGGTGCCCTCGACCGGCGCGGTCAGCGCCGTCGACTCCGGCGGGCCGGCGGCGGGCAGGACGGTCAGTCGGGTCGGGGCCGGATCCGGCCGGTCGAGCGCGATCATGATCCAAGTCTGGTCCAGCGCGCCGCGTGCCGGCAAGAGCCGGAGCCGGAAGCCGTCGCCGGTCCGCTCGGCCAGGGCTCCGCCGCTTGCCGCCGCCGCCACCCGCGGGCCGGTGGCGAGCGCCGCCCGTTGCAGCATCCCGGCCAGGAGTTCGCGCCCCGCCGGCTCGGCCAGCCACGCCGCCGCCAGCACGGCCCGGGGCAGCGGGACGGAACCGGTGACATGGGCCCAGGCCGCCGACGGCGACAACCGGACCGGATCCGCCCCGGTTGTCCGGTCGAGACGCGCCGCCGTCTCCAGCGCCACGAAGGCGGCCTCGACCGTCGCCTGCCCGTCCGGCCCGAGCTCGTCCCAGCGCACGGTCATGCCGGTACCCCGTAGAGCTGCCGCAGACGGCCGGCGAACACCAGGCGGTCGGCCTCGAACCGCACGCCCCGGCCGTCCGGCGGGACCGCGGACTCGGCGGCGGCCCGGACCCGCAGCAGCAGCCCGCGGACCGCCCGCAGCGCCGGCGCGCCCGCCACGAAGCCGTCGGCGACGGCCGGCCCCCGGCGCTCCTCCGGCCGGAAGCCGCGCCGGCTGATCGCCCGCAGCGCGGCGCGTGCCTCGGCGACCACCCCGGCGGCGCGCACCCCGGCCAGCGCCGGGTCGGCAAGTGCCGCCACCAACCGGTCCACGCCGGCTTCCGCGGGCCGGCGCCGGCCCGGGAACCGTGCGGCTCCGTCGACGCTCCCGGAGCGCGCCGCCGCCAGGTCGCGCAGCCCGGACAGATCGGCATCCGGCGCGTGCGCCAGCAGTTCCTCGACGGTCTCGGCCCGGCCGGCCTCCAGCAGCACCGCCATGGTCGCCAGCGACAGGCGGCGCAACTGGCCGTCCAGCCGGAGCCAGTACAGCAGCCGCTGGTCGTAGTCCTCGCAGTCCAGCAGCGCCGCCATCGCCGCCCTCTCGGCCTCGCCGGCACGCCGCCGGATCGCCTGGGTCAGCCGCGCCTGCCCGGCCCCGAAGGTCTCGGCCCGCAGGATCGAGAGCGGCAGGGCCGACGCCTGCGGGCCGAGGGCGGCTATCAGGTCGAGGGCCTCGGTCTCGCGGCCGTTCAGGAATTTGATCGCGGCGGCCGGCGGCGACGCCAGCAGGCGCAGCGGGTCGCCGGGCCGGTCGTGGGCCTCCAGCACGTCGAGCAGGAATTCGGGATCGATCTCGCCGGCGCCACGGTCGCCGCCGATCGGGACCGAGCGGTCGACCGCCCGGCGCTCGGCCCCGGCCTGAAAGGCGCTGCGCAGCCGGGCCATCTGCTCGAGCGCGCCCCGGAAGGTGCGGGCGTCCCCGGTCTCCTCGGCCGGTCCCCGGCCGCTCCCCTCTTCGAGGCCCTCGCCGCACCAGAACGCCAGGACCGCGGTGTCGTCCATGTCGTCGAGGCCGAAGCCCGCGCCGCGGGTCGCCGTCAGGAAACGGGTCAGCCGGCGATAGCTGCGCAGCGTCTGGACCGTCGGCAGGTGGTCCCGCAGATGGTCGTACAGCAGCCGCGACAGGGCGTTGGCATGCGGTCCGGCCGCCCGCAGTGCGAACCGGTCATCCAACCAGCCCCGCAGCACGCCGTCGACCGCGCGCCAGCCGAGCGCCGTGATCGCGAACTCGACGAGCGCCGCCAGAAACCCCATCCGCCCGTAGGTGACCCGGAACCGGCCGTCGGGGTAGACGATCTCGACCCCGTCCTCGACCAGCTCGAAGTCCGAGCCGAACGCCCGGCAGGAATGGGCGGCCTCCTGGATCACCCCCCGGAACGCGGCCGCGCGCGCGACCGGAACCGCGAAAAGAACTGCCGGCCAGCCGTGCCGGGCGCCGGCGACCTCGGCGATGCGGACCAGGTGCATCAGTTCCAGCAGCGGCCGGCCGTAGGCCCGCGCCGAGATCGTGCGCGTCAGGTCCCGGACCACCGGTGCAGGGTATTTCGGCCCGGCACCCAGGTCGATCTCGGCGACCGTCCGGAGCGCCTGTTCGAGCGCGGCGCTGCGCCCGCCGTGAATTGCCATCTGCTCGGCCGAAGCCGCACCGACTGTCCGCATGACGCCGATATCCCCCCCGCGAATACTACAGATGGTTGCGAACACGTCCACCCCGGGCCGTCAGCCGTCGCGCAGCGCCTCCAGCAGCGCCCTGAAGCGCCGGCGCTGGGCCTCGATTCCGGCCAACAGCCCGCCCGACCCGGCCGGGGCCCATCCATCCGGAGGCCGCTCGGCCGGAGCCTGCTCGGCCGGAGCCCGCATGGCCAGGGCCCGCTCGGCCAGCGCCAGCAACCGGCGTCGCCGCTCGGCCGGGCGCGGGTCCGCGGTCCGACGGTCGACCGCCGCCAGTTCTGCGGCCGCAATCGCCCGGTCGGGCGACCGGTCGGCGGCCGGGACGGGTGCCGGGACGGATGCCGGCCACTCCTCCGCAACCGGCGACGTCCGCTCGGCGGCAGCCACCATCAGGCGGACCGTCTCGTCGCGTGCGTAGCGACGCTGCAGCCGCAGCACCTTGTCGACGTAGCCGCGGGTCGCCGGGATCACCCGGGCAGCGGCCCCCCGCCCGACCCTGGAGCCGCCGTTGTAGTGCGACAGCGCCAGATCCCAGCGCTCGCCATAGGTCGCGATCAGCCGGTCCAGGAAGGCGATCCCCAGTCGCACGTTCAGGCGCGGCCGCCACAGCGCATCGGGCTCGACCCCGAACTCGCCGCGCCCGGTCGCCGGCATGATCTGCATCACGCCGCGGGCGCCGGCCGGGCTCTCGGCCGCCGGATCGAAATCCGACTCCGCCTCGGCGACCGCCAGGGCGAGCGACGGCGGCACCCGCTCGCTGCGCAGCGCCTCCTGCACCACGATCCGGCGGATCGCCTCGCGGTCGGTCCCCGCCGGCGCCGGTGCCGACCCGGCCGCCAGTGCGACCAGCGAGGCCAGCGCGAGGAGAAGGATGCGCGACGGCCGGATCACGGCAAGCCCCCGCCCTCGAGGACCGCCAGCCAGGCCGCGTCGAGCGGCGTCACCACCAGTTCGTCGGCGGCGAGCCGACGGCGAGCCGCCAGGACCTCCGCCATCGGCTGCGCCGGGTCGACCGCCAGCACCAGCCGGCCGCCGTCCGGCGCGGGAGCGTCGAGGATCGCCGGCTCCAGGGGCCGCCGGTCGGCCCCCAGGAATCGACCGCCGTGGAACACCACCAGCCGGTCCGAGGGCCGCATCGCCTCGGCGGCGGTTCCGGCCGGCGCCGTCGCCAACGCCTCGACCGCCCGGGCCGCCGTCCCCGTCCGGGAGCCCGGAGCCTGACCGTCCCCTTCCGGAGTCCCGGTCGACACCAGCGCCAGCACCATTAGGCAGAAGAAGCCCATCGCCAGGGCCAGCGCGATCTCGGTCATCGCATGGCCCGCCGGTCCGTCGTCCATCGCCGCCTCCCGCGCCGATCCGTCCGGGACGGCTATGGCAGGCCGAGGCGCGGTTTTCCTCAGCCGCCGCCGGCGGCCCTCTCGGGGTCCGCCGGCAGCACCCGCTCGATACGGATCTCGCCCGGCCGGACCGACAGCGCCACCGGCCCGCCCGGGTCCAGCCCCATGTCGACCAGCAGCAGGGTCAGCCAGCGCTCCAGCGTCGCCGGATCGGCGGTGGTGACGTATTCGTAGCGGCGCAGGGCGCGCCCGCGCCGGATCAGGGCGTGGCTGCGATAGCCCGGGAACTCGCCGGTCATGACGTCGAAGATCGCCATGGCGTCCTCCGGGCTCAGATGGCGCACCGTGACGGTGTAGACGCCGTCGAGCTGCGCCACGTCCCGGCCGCCGGCCGGCGACGCCAGATAGGCCAGCCTGGCGGCCAGCACGGCCCCGAGTTCGGTCGCCAGGTCCTGCGCGCGGGCCGCCACCGCCTGCGACGCGCAGGCATAGGCCGGGCAGCGGCCCGCGGTGGACACGGTCTCGGCCGGCAGGTCGAATCCGCCGAGATAGCGGTTGCCGACCGCGTCGACGATCTCGCCCGACAGGTGCAGGTCGACCCGCGTTGTGTAGGACAGGTCGGTGACGCTGCCCTCGATCCGGAACAGCACCACCGCCCGCACCCGGTCGGTGCCGCGCTCCGAGGCGTTCGCAAGCTTGGCCACCTCCAGCAGGTCGATGCGGCCACGCCCGCCCGGCCGGCTCCACCCCAGGCCGGCGGCGACCGCATCCTCGTCGACCACCCGGAAGCCCTGCCGGTCCATCGCCGACTGCAGTTCGGCGACCACCCGCCGGAACGCCGGGTCGTGGCGCGGCACGGTGTCGGGGTCGCGGTCCTCGCCGAGCACCAGGACCGGGATCGGCCCCTCCCGGCTGCCATGGCCCCGGTCGCCGCTGCGGTCGGCAGCCCGCCCGACGGTCGCGGCGGAGGCGCAGGAGATCAGCAGGGCGGCGGCGAGCGCCGAGAGCAGGCTGCGGCTGGCCATTGCGGTCACGCGTCCCAACGGCATCGTCCATCTCCCACGGTGGCGGGGGCGGTGCCCCTGCGCGGGATATGGAACGGGCAGAGGCATTCTGCGGTGGAGGTGCGGCGGTCGCAACCGATGATGGCAGATGACCGGGAGTCGCTCAGTCGGCCTGCCGGGCGCGGTACGGCAGGATCGCCAGCCGCAGCCGGCTGCGGTCGAGCGCCGCCAGCCCGTCGAGGAAGCCGCCGGCCGATACCGCCGCGGCGCGGCTGGCATCGGGCGTGTCTCCGAGCGCCGGCGCCAGGCGCTCCGGGACGAACGGGACGGCGCTCGCCACCACCACCAGCGCCTCGAGGCTCTCGGCCACCCCGGCCATCGGCGCTGCCGTCACCTCGGCGTCCCGCGGTCCCGGCAGTTCGATCGTCTGCCCGGCCTCGGCGGCGATCGCCGCCCCGCCGCTCGATGGCGCCACCCGCACCACGCTGCCGTCCGCCTGCCAGGCGTACAGGGCCAGGAACGCGCGCCCGCCGGTCACCGCCGCCTGCACCCGCAGGGGATCGCCGGGACGGTAGACCGCGCGATCCAGCGTGGCCGACAGAGCGGGCGCGTCGCGGCCGCCGAGCCGGGCCACTCGGGCCTGCAGCCGGCGGGCCGAGGCGTCGGGCCCGGAGGCCACGCCCGACCAGGTCTCGTCATGGGGAACGGCGTCGGCCAGCCGGCGCCAGGCCTCGGCGATCGCGTCGCGGCTGCGGGCCACCGCCGGGGTCTCGTCGCGCCGGTCGAGCGCCTCGTCGACCAGCAGGGCCCTGGCCACCGCCTCGGCCGCGACCCCCAGTTCGTCGCGCCGCAGCTCGGGGCCGACCGCGGCGGCGCCGTCGGCGATCCGGTAGCCGGTGCCGAGCCGCCCGCCATCCGGCGTAAGCGGCAGAAAGTGCGCCGGCAGCGCGGCGGCGTCCAGCCGCGCGGTCGTCCTGGCCTCGTCGGCGCCGGCGACCCCGCGGACATGCACCTCGACATGGCGGCCGTGGTCCCAGACCTCGGCCTCCAGGCGCAGGTCCAGCGACCGCCCCCCGGCATCGGCGCGACGCAGCGGCCGGCTGACATAGAGCGGCCGCTCGGCCATCCGGCCGGCCAGGTGCTCGGCGACCTGGCCGAGGAACCAGTCGCCGAACGGGCTGCGCTCGCCGCTCAGCCGGACCGAGGCCCGGAACCGTGCGCCGGGATCGAGGCCCGAGCGCAGTGCGTCGGCCAGCGCCACCCCGGCGGCCTTGGCCGCGACCGCCGGCGGCCGGGCGGCCAGCCGGTCGACCGCCCCCGGCAAGGTCACCGCCGGCACCGCCGCCAGCACCCGGCCGGTATCGCCGCCGCCGACCGACACCAGGGTCGCCGACACCGCGATCCCGCCGACCGTGGCATGCGCCGACGGGATCACCAGCACGTCGACCGCGGCCTCGCGCAGCAGCGCCTCGGACGAGGCGCCGCGGAAGCTCATCGCCTCCTCCCAGGTGGCCGGCAGGCCGGAGCGGTCGACGAGCCGGCCGGCCGCCGGGGCGGTCCGCAGCAGCGCCCCGACCAGGGCCCGGTCGATCTCGGCCGCCACCTCCGCCGGCAACCCGGTGACCTCGGCCGCCACCGGCCGGGCAGCCATGCGGCGCCCCGGACCGGCGCCGTCCCACAGGGCGGTCGCCATGCCGGACAGCCGCCCGGCCCATGTGTCGTCGGCCGATGTGTCGTCGGCCCAGGCGGCGATCGGACACAGCAGCAGGACCAGAAGCAGCGCCGGAAACGGTCGCGGACCGGCCATGGTCAGCGCCACATCTTCACGACGGACAGGGCGTCCGGCGCGATCTGCAGGCGGAACAGCGCCTCGGCGTCGCCGTCGCGGCCATTGCCTTCCCAGGCGTAGGAAGCCCGCAGGTCCATGCCGTCGTCGCGCACCGCCACGACGGCTATCCGACGGAACCACATGATGCGCTCGGCGAAGTCGAGGGAGGCGGCGATCGGCTTGTGGTCCCAGGCGCTGCCCTGCTCGCGGTAGTAGGCGCGGATCGCCCGCTCGACCGGCCCCTGGTAGCGCTCCAGGAAGGCGTTGGCCGCGGCGATGTCGCGCCCCGGCGGTTCGAACGGCCCGGTAGAAGATTTCCGGGGCGGCGGCGTGACCACGGCAGGCTGCACGGCCGGCCGGGCGGCCACCGGGCCCGGCGGCGGCAGCGCCGCCACCAGCACGGTCTTCGGGTCGCCGGTCACGCTGGCCTGCTGCACGCGCTGGTACTGCCGGCGCGCGGCATAGCTCATCTCGTCGTCGAGATAGCGCCGGACCTCGCCCAGGGTCACCGCCCCGTCGCCGTTGCCGTCGCGCCCCCGGTCGGCGGCGCCGCGCAACGCGTCCAGCAAATGGCGGGTGAACAGCCCGAGCCGCGCCTGCTCGTCCCAGCTGGCCACCTGGTCGCCCTGCGCCGCGGTGATCAGGGTCAGGCCGCTCGGCGGCTCCGGCGGCGCGGTCCTCACATAGACCGGCGAGGCCGCGCGGATCAGCCAACCGGCGGCCGAGTTGCCGGAGAAGCAGGCGTCCAGCAGCACCGTGGTCGAGCGGGCGTCGAGGGTCGACAGGTTCTCGAGCAGGAGGTCGAGCGGATAGCCGTTGATCTCCGGGGTCGCCGGGTCGGCATCGACCGGCATCAGGTAGCCGCGCCCGTCGCGCAGGCCGGGCATGCCGTGGCCGGAGTAGAACACCACCACGTCGGAGCGGCCGGGCCGCACCCACGACCACAGCTTGCCGCGGTGGTCCCGGCCGTTGCCGAACGCCGTGAACATCTCGGCCTGGCTGGCATCGACCAGCTCGATCACATTGCCGTCGCGATAGCCCAGCACCTCGATCAGGAAGCGCTTCATCTCGGCGGCGTCGTTGGCGGCGTAGCGGACCTCGGGGATGCCGTGGCCGTAGCGCCGGTTGCCGATCACGACGGCGATGGCGTCCCGGTTCCGCTCGGTCGCCGCAGGCGCACCGGTCCCCGCCGACTGGGCCCGGGCCTCGCCCCAGGCGCCGATCAGAATGGTGGTCAGCCAGATCGCCGCGAGCAGCCGCATGCCGCTCTCCCGCCGTCGAGTTCCGAGCCGGCAGCCATACTACCGGTTCCGGCCGGCTATGGAACGCCGTGGCGGAGTCTCACGGTCGTGCGGCCCGGCGCCGGGCCGCCGCCTCGGCGGTCACGCACAGCATCTCGAACAGGATGCCGGCGCCGACCAGCGCGGTGCCGCCGCCGATGTCGAAGGGCGGCGACACCTCGACCAGGTCCCCGCCGATCACGTCGACCCCGGACAGCCCGCGCACCAGCCGCTGGGCCTCGAACGACGTGAGGCCGCCGATCTCCGGAGTGCCGGTGCCGGGCGCGAAGGCCGGGTCGATGCTGTCGATATCGAAGGACAGGTATGTCGGGCCGTCGCCGACGACGCGCCGGGCTTCGGCGATGACCGCCTCCAGGCCAAGGGCGGGAATCTCGTGCATGTAGACCACGCGCATCCCGGACGAATGGCTGAAGCCCCAGACATCGCGCTCGTTGATGCCGCCGCGGATGCCGATCTGGATGGTGCGCCCCGGATCAAGCACGCCCTCCTCGACCGCCCGGCGGAACGGCGCGCCGTGGTGGAATCGCGAGCCGAGATAGTCGTCGCCGGTGTCGCAATGAGCGTCGATGTGGACCATGCCGACCGGCCGGTCGCGGCCCAGCACCCGCAGGATCGGCAGGCTGACCGAATGGTCGCCGCCGACGCTGAGCGGCACCACCCCGGCGGCCACTACGCGCTCGAAGAACGCCTGGATCTGGTCGTGCGCGCCGGTCAGCTCGAACGGCCGCTCGACCACCGCGTCGCCGATGTCGGCGACCCGCGCCAGCTCGTAGGGGCAGACCCCGGTCGCCTGGTTGATCCGGCGCATCAGGCTGGACTGGTTGCGGATCTCGCGCGGGCCATGCCGGGCGCCCGGCCGGTTGGTGACGCCGCCGTCGTACGGCACGCCCACCAGGCCGATGTCGACCGCCGACCAGTCGTCCTCGGCCCAGGGCGCACGCATGAAGGTCGGCAGGCCGACATAGCGCGGGCGGGTCATCGGGTCGGTCATCGGCTCTTCTCCAGGGGCGGGCGGCAAAGCACGCAGCTTGGCGCGATCGGCCGGACCCGGCTAGTCTCCGGCCAGACCCATCCGAGGAGTTCCCCATGACCGACTACGTGCCCGGCCCCGGCGACGCCTGGGAGCGCGTGGCTCCGGCCGCCGCCGGCGCCGACCCGGCCGGCATCCAGGCCGCAGTCGACTATGCGATCGCCCACGAGTCGCCGATGGACCGGGACATCGCGGCGGCCCTGGCCGGCGGGCACTTCTCCGAGCCGCCGCCGCTCGGCGACATCATCGGCCCGACCGCGCCGCGCGCCGACCCGAGCGGGTTGATCGTCCGCGGTGGCCGGATCCTGGCCGAGTGGGGGCCGACCGGCCGCGCCGACATGACCTTCTCGGTCACCAAGTCCTATCTTTCGATCATGGCCGGGCTGGCGGTGGACGATCGCCTGATCCCGGACATCCGCCGGCCGGTCGGCGAGTTGGTCGACGACGGCGGCTTCGACGCGCCGCAGAACCGCTCGGCCACCTGGGAGCACTTCCTGACCAACACCAGCGAGTGGGAAGGCACGCTGTTCGGCAAGCCCGACCTGATCGACCGCAACCGCGAGCTGTCGCTGCCGCCGGGCGTACCGTCGAAGAAGGGCACCCACCGCGACCTGCAGGCCCCGGGCGCGTACTGGGAGTACAACGACGTCCGGGTGAACCGGCTGTCGCTGTCGCTCCTCCGGGTCTTCGGCAAACCCCTGCCCCAGCTTCTGAAGCAGCGGGTCATGGACCCGATCGGCGCGTCCGATTCCTGGAGCTGGAACGGTTACATCAATTCCTGGGTCGACGTCGGCGGCCAGCCGATGTGCTCGGTGTCCGGTGGCGCGCACTGGGGCGGCGGGCTGTTCATCTCGGCCCGCGACCACGCCCGGGTCGGCCTGCTGATGCAGCGCCGCGGGCAGTGGGGCGACAAGCGCATCCTGTCGGAGGCCTGGGTCGACGCCTGCACGACGCCATGCGCGCTGAACCCGAGCTACGGCTATCTGTGGTGGCTGAACGGCGACGGCCGGCACTGCCCGAGCGCGCCGAGGACCAGCGTGTTCGCCATGGGCGTCGGCTCGAACGTGATCTGGATCGAGCCGACCCTCGACCTGGTGGCGGTGGTGCGCTGGATCGACAAGCCGCATCTCGACGGCTTCGCCAAGCGGGTGGTCGCGGCGCTGGGATAGCGCCGCCCCCGCCTCCAAGTCGTCATCCCGGGCGAGCACAGCTCGACCCGGGACCCACCCGCCGCCGCAACGCCGGCAGCTCGAGCTTCCCGTCGCGCCGTGGGTCCCGGATGCGTTCCGCCTCGCGGCGGTCCGCCCCGGGATGACGACGGGGGAGAGAGCGCTCTCCCGCTCGTCAGAGCCCGGCGGCGATGCCGGCGCCGGTGAACGCCGCGGCGGCACCCATCCAGCGCACCGCGCGGGTCGACGCGAAACCGACGACCGCCAGGGTGGCGGCGGCACCGACGGCGTGCAGCAGCGCGGTCGCCAGGGCGAAGCCGGCGGTGTAGCCGAAGGCGGACAGGCCGGCCGCCATCTCGCTGCCGTGCGCGTGGCCGTGGAACACCGCGAAGGCCGCGACCACCGCCATGCCGGCGCCAACCGTCAGGCGGACGTTGGCTGCCACCATGACCCCCAGGGCCACCACCGACAGGGCGATCGCCGCCTCGACCATCGGCAGCGCCACGCCGGACACGGCGAGCGTGCCGCCCGCCACCATCGCCGCGACGAAGGCCGCCGGCACCAGCCACAGCGCGCGGCCGCCGAGCAGCGCGCCCCAGGCGCCGACCGCCACCATCGCCAGCAGGTGGTCAAGGCCGAGCAGCGGGTGCGCGAAGCCGGCCGCGAGGCCCCCGGCGGCGCCGGCGCCGGTGTGGGCGAAGGCGGGTGCCGCGACGAGCGACAGCACGGCGGCGGTGGTCAGGATACGAAGCATGGAAGGCCCCCGGATGGCGGAATCGAGAAAGGTTCGGCCGCGAGTCTTAACCATGCGGGCGGTGGCTGTCATGCACCGATGTTCCGCAGCTGCGAACACGCTTGCGGGACCGCGGTGCGCCGCCCATCTGCAGCCTGACGAAACGGGCGAAAGGGCGGGACGCATGACCGAATCGAACGACGGCCGGCCCGACAACCCGGGTGTCATCACCCACCCGCCGTTCCTGTACGCCGGGGCGCTGGCGGCCGGCGCGGCGCTCGACTGGCTGATCCCGCTGCCGGTGCTGGCCGCCGGGGCCGGCCTGGTGCCCGGCATCGCCCTTATCGTCCTCGCGCTCGCACTGGCGTTCTGGTGCTTCGGCCTGTTCCGGCGCGCCGGCACCAACGTGCCGACCAACCGGCCGGCGACCACGGTGGTCACCGACGGCCCGTACCGGTTCAGCCGCAACCCGATCTACGTGGCGCTCACCGCCCTGTCGGTCGGCATCGCACTGTGGGTCAACAGCTGGTGGATGCTCGGCCTGCTGCTCCCGACCCTGGTGATCATGAACGTCGGCGTCATCGACCGCGAGGAGCGCTACCTGACGGCCAAGTTCGGCGACGAATACCTGGCTTTTAAGAAGCGGGTGCGGCGGTGGCTGTAGCCCGCTACGCCGCCGCCCGCTCCTGACCGAGCGCCGCCCGGCCGCGGATCATGTCGGCCGCCTTCTCGGCGATCATCATGGTGGGGGCGTTGGTGTTGCCGCCGATCAGCCGCGGCATGATCGAGGCGTCGACCACCCGCAGGCCGTCGATCCCGCGTACCCGCAGCTCCCGGTCGACCACCGCGCCGTCGTCGCTGCCCATCCGGCAGGTCCCGACCGGGTGGTAGATGGTCTCGGCGATGCGCCGGACATAGGCGTCGATGTCGGCGTCGGAGCGGACATCGGCACCGGGGCTGAGTTCCTCGCCGTGCCATCCGTCGAACGCGCTCTGCGCCACCAGCTCGCGGGCCATGCGCAGGCCGTCGCGGAAGCTGCGGCGGTCGTTCTCCGTCGAATAGTAGTTGGCGAAGATCCGCACCCGGTCGGCCGGGTCGTCCGACCGCAGGGTCACCCGGCCGCGGCTCTCGGGCCGTAGCTGGCACATCCGGATGGTGAATCCGTCCCGGTCCATCGGTCCCCTGTTGAGTTGCCAGAGCAGCGGCACCCGCAGCCGCTTGGCGCCGAGGCCGATCAGGAAGTGCCACTGCATGTCGGGCAGCTCGAGCTCCGGACGGCTGCGCACGAACAGCCCGCCTTCGGCCGGGAAGCTGCTGGCCGGGCCGGATCGGAACAGCGCCGCCTGCGCCATGGCGATCGCCGCCCGGTCGAGCCGCACCAGGCTGTGCAGGGTCACCGGCTTCGGGCAGGCGAACTGCAGCGGGATGTCCAGGTGGTCCTGCAGGTCGCGCCCGACCCCGGGCAGCGCATGGGCCACCGGGATGCCGTGGGCGGCCAGCTCGTCGGGGTCGCCGATGCCCGACAGCATCAGCACCTGCGGCGAGTTCAGCGCGCCGCCGGCCAGCAGCACCTCGCGCGCCGCCGCGACCCGGTGCAGCGTGCCCTCGCGGTGATACTCGACGCCGGTCGCCCGGCCGCCCTCGACCACGACCCGGTGGGTCAGGGCGCGGGTCTCGACCGTCAGGTTCGGGCGCTTCAGGGCCGGCCGCAGGTAGCAGGCGGCGGCGCTGGCCCGGCGGCCGTCGTGGATCGTGAAGTCGTAGCGGCCCACACCCTCCTGCCCGGGCCCGTTGAAGTCGTCGTTCCAGGGATAGCCGGCCTCGCCCGCCGCCCGGAAGAACACGTCGTACAGCGGGTTGTCGCCGCGCCCGCGCTGGACCTTGAGCGGCCCGCCGGTGCCGTGCAGGTCGTCTTCGGGCCGGTCGACATGGCCTTCGGAGCGCCGGAAATACGGCAGCACGTCGTCCCACGACCAGCCGCGGTTGCCGAGCTGCGCCCAGGTGTCGTAGTCGCGCGGATGGCCGCGGATGTAGATCATCGAGTTGATCGAGGACGAGCCGCCGATCACCTTGCCGCGCGGCCAGTACAGCCGGCGCCCGCCCAGATGCGGCTCCGGCTCGGTCCAGTAGCCCCAGCTGTGCAGGCTGGAGCGCACCAGCTTGCCGACCCCGAGCGGGATGTGGATCAGCGGGTTCCAGTCCCAGCCGCCGGCCTCCAGCAGCAGGACGCTGATGTCGGGATCCTCGGTCAGCCGGGATGCCAGGACGCAGCCCGCGGAACCGGCCCCGACGATGACGTAATCGTAAGCGCGCATACGGTCAGTCTGGCGACGGGTGCGGCGGTCGGCAAGCGCCCGTCGCTTCGTGGATCCCGGAGCCCGCTGCGCGCCTCCGGGATGACGAAGAAGGAGAGGAACGGTGCCGGGGCCACCCGCTCTGCGTCATCCCGGAGGGGTCGCGCCAGCGACCGGCTCCGGGACCCACGATGCGACGGGCATTCGAGGCTCAGCGGCCGCCCGCCGAATACCGCTCCCACCCGGACCGCCGCAGGTCGCAGGCCGGGCAGGCGCCGCAGCCGTAGCCCCATGGGTGGCGCCGCGTGCGGTCGCCGCGGTAGCAGGAATGGGTGTCCTCGAGGATCAGGTCCTCCAGCGCCGACCCGCCGAGATCGCGGGCCATCGCCCAGGTCGCGGCCTTGTCGATCCACATCAGCGGGGTGTGCAGCACGAAGCGCCGGTCCATGCCCAGGGTCAGCGCCACCTGCAGGGCCTTGACGGTGTCGTCGCGGCAGTCCGGGTAGCCGGAGTAGTCGGTCTCGCACATGCCGCCGACCAGATGCCTGGCGTCGCGCCGGTAGGCGACGGCGGCGGCCGTGGTGAAGAACAGCAGGTTGCGGCCCGGCACGAAGGTGTTCGGCAGGCCGGAGGCCGACATCTCGATCGCCTTGTCCCGGGTCAGGGCGGTGTCGCTGATGGCGCCCAGCAGGCCCATGTCGAGCAGATGGTCGTCGCCGAGCCTGGCCGCCCAGACCGGGAACGCCGCCCGCAGCCGGTCGAGGAACCGCAGCCGCACGTCGAGCTCGACCCGGTGGCTCTGGCCGTAGTCGAAGCCGATGGTCTCGACCGCCGCGAACCGGTCGAGCGCCCAAGCCAGGCAGGTCGCGGAGTCCTGGCCGCCGGAGAACAGCACGATCGCCTTGTCCGTCATCGCCGCCTCGCAGACTGGTTGGGCCGGCCCTTCGTGGCTCGCTCCGCGAGCGCCTCAGGGCGACAGGATCGGGCATCGGTCCATGACTGTCATCCTGAGGCGCTCCCCTGGCCCGGGCCGGGGGAGCCCCGAAGGGCTAGAACGACAGCGCGTTCACCCGGACCACGTGCGGCAGCGCCTGGACCTCGGACAGCAGTGCCGCCTCGATCGGCTGGTCGACCTCGACCAGGGCGATCGCCTCGCCGCCGACGTCGCGGCGGCCGAGGTGGAAGGTCGCGATGTTGACCTCGTGCCTGCCCAGCGCCGAGCCGAGCGCGCCGATGAAGCCCGGCTTGTCGTAGTTGCGGACATACAGCATGTGGCGGCCGAAATCGGCCTCGACGGCGATGCCCTGGACCTCGACCAGCCGCGGCTTGGTGCCGCCGATCAGGGTTCCGACCAGCACCCGGGTGCGGCCGTCGGACCGGGCGGTCATGCGCAGCAGGGTCTGGTAGTCGGGCTCGCGGTCGTGCCGGGTGACGCTGACCTCGATGCCGCGCTGATGCGCCATCGACGGGGCGTTGACCATGTTGACGCTGTCGACCTGCGGGCGCAGCAGCCCGGCCAGCGCCGCCGCCTTGATCGGCTCGGCGTTCAGCTCGGCGGCATGGCCTTCGAACTCGATGGTCACCGCCTCGACCGGGCCGTCGATCATCTGCCCGCAGAACGAGCCCAGCAGCTCGGCCAGCTTCATGTAGGGCTTCAGGATCGGCGCCTCCTCTGCCGTCACCGACGGCACGTTCACCGCGTTCGAGACCGCGCCGGTCAGCAGGTAGTCGCTCATCTGCTCGGCGATCTGCAGCGCCACCTTCTCCTGGGCCTCGGTGGTGGAGGCGCCGAGATGCGGGGTGCACACCACGCTCGGGTGACCGAACAGCACGTTCTCCCTGGCCGGCTCGGTCACGAACACGTCGAAGCCGGCGCCGCCGACCTGGCCGCTGTCCAGGGCCGCCCGCAGGTCCTCCTCGACCACCAGCCCGCCGCGCGCGCAGTTGATGATGCGCACGCCCTTCCTCATGGTCGCGATCGCCCTGGCGTCGATGATGCCGCGGGTGGCGTCGGTCAGCGGGGTGTGCAGGGTGATGACGTCGGCCTCGGGGAACAGCTCGTCGAGCTCGACCTTGCGCACGCCGAGCTCGGTGGCGCGCTGCTCCGACAGGAACGGGTCGTAGGCCAGCACCCGCATGCGCAGGCCGCGGGCCCGGTCGGCGACGATCGAGCCGATGTTGCCGCAGCCGATCAGGCCGAGCACCTTGCCGGTCAGCTCCACGCCCATGAACTTCGACTTCTCCCACTTGCCGGCCTGGGTCGAGGCGTCGGCCTGCGGGATCTGCCGGGCCAGCGCGAACATCAGGGCGATGGCGTGCTCGGCGGTGGTGACGGCGTTGCCGAACGGGGTGTTCATGACCACCACACCGCGTTCGGTGGCGGCCGGGATGTCGACGTTGTCGACGCCGATACCGGCGCGCCCGACCACCTTGAGCTTGCCGGCCGCTTCCAGGATCCCGGCGGTGACCTTGGTGGCGGAGCGGATGGCGAGGCCGTCGTAGTCGGCGATGATCGCCTTCAGCTCGTCGGGCTTGAGCCCGGTGTTGACGTCGACCTCGACCCCGCGGGCGCGGAAGATCTCGGCCGCCTGGTCGCTCAGGTTGTCGGAAATCAGGACCTTGACCATGCTGGGTTCGCGCGCCGGCTCCGCCTGCGGGACAGGCCGGGGGCGCGCGCCTTTCGCTTTCGTGATTGCCGTGTCGGTTCGGGGAACGGGCGGAGGCCCGCGGCCGCTCAGGCGGCGGCCGCGAGCTCCGACTTCACCTGCCCCCAGGCCCAGTCGAGCCAGGGCAGCAGCGCCTCGATGTCGGCGGTCTCGACCGTGGCACCGCCCCAGATCCGCAGGCCCGGCGGGGCGTCGCGGTAGCCGGCGATGTCGTAGCCGGCGCCCTCGGCCTCGACCAGCGCCGCCAGCTTCTTGGCGGCCGCGGCCTGGTCGGCCCCGGACAGCGCCTTGAAGGCCGGGTCGACGATCGACAGGCAGATCGAGGTCGGCGATCGGATCGCCTTGTCCTCGGTCAGGAAGCCGGCCCAGGAGGACTCGGCGACCCAGGCCTCGATGGCCGCCAGGTTGGCCTCGCTGCGGCCGATCAGGCCCTGCAGCCCGCCGACCCGTTCGGCCCAGCCGAGCGCGTCCAGGATGTCCTCGACGCACAGCATCGAGGGCGTGTTGATGGTCTCGCCCTTGAAGATGCCCTCGTTCAGCTTGCCCTTGGCGGTCATGCGGAACAGCTTGGGCAGCGGCCAGGCCGGGGTGTAGGTCTCCAGCCGCTCGACCGCGCGCGGGCTCAGCGCCAGCATGCCGTGGGCCGCCTCGCCGCCCAGCACCTTCTGCCAGGACCAGGTGACCACGTCGAGCTTGTCCCAGGGCAGTTCCATGGCGAACGCCGCCGAGGTGGCGTCGCAGATCGTCAGGCCCTCGCGGTCGGCCGGGATCCAGTCGCCGTCCGGCACCCTCACGCCGGAGGTGGTGCCGTTCCAGGTGAACACCACGTCGCGCGAGAAGTCGACCTTGGACAGGTCGACCAGCCGGCCGTAGTCGGCCTCGATCACCCGCACGTCCTGCAGCTTCAGCTGCTTGGTCACGTCGGTCACCCAGCCGGACCCGAAGCTCTCCCAGGCCAGCATGTCGACGCCGCGCGCGCCCAGCATGGTCCACAGCGCCATCTCGACGGCGCCGGTGTCGGAGGCGGGCACGATGCCCAGGCGGTAGCCGTCGGGCATGCCCAGGATCGCGCGCGATCTCTCGATCACGTCGCTCAGCCTGGCTTTTCCGATCTTGGAGCGGTGGGACCGCCCGAGGGCGGCGTCGGCGAGTTCAGCGGGGCCCCATCCGGGTCGCTTCGCACACGGTCCGGACGAGAACAGCGGAACCCGCGGCTTCAGCTGCGGCTTCATGTCTGCATCCTTCAATGTAACCGCTCGTTGGGGAGCGGCGGCCCGCGGCGGAGACTAGTGGGGGCGCCGGGGTTGTCAACGGGGTTTCCGGACGGCCCCATGGACCGTGCACGACTTGGTTCCCCGGCCGCACCCGACCCGTATACCTGTTCTCGCCCGCTTGCCGAAATGGAAGGCATGACCACAATCTACGCTCGATCAACAACCACCCCTTGCGCGCTTCGATTCCAATCCGCCCCCGCGCGTGCTTGAATTCGAGATCGGACGCTGAATGGCAGTCCAGCCGGCCTGTCGATTCCGACGGCGGCGGACTGCCGGCCAAAGCGGTACACTGACAGTCCAGAGCACCTGACGATGGGGAACTGGGGATGAGCGAAGAGATCGTGAAGGCAATCGTGGACAAGTACGTCGCCGACGAGACGTTCCGGGCCGAGGTCCGGGCCGATCCGGAAGGCGCGATCCGGAGCGCCGGCTTCGACCTCGACGACGAAGAGCGGGCCTTGCTGAAGTCGATCGACTTCACGCAGACGGACGAGCAGCTCTCGGAGCGGTTGGCGGCGAGCGCATGGAATAGCCCCATCGGAACGCCGTGGGATTGACCTCTCGCAAGCGAACGGGCTGGTTTCGGAACGGATCTCCGCGAGGGCCAGCCTGAACACGCTTCGCCCGAACCATGACAGCGACCGGGATATGACGGCGGCCCCGTCCGGCCCGGCCCCGGCGACGGCGCGCCTCGACGACCCGGGCTTCGCCGAAGCGCTGATGGCGTGGATCGGCGAGTTCGCCGACGGCCTCGCCCGCAGCGAGGGTCAGCGCGACCTGCTGCGCCTCGCCCGGGCCGAGCTGGCGGCCAAGGAGCGCAGCAACCGCGAGGTCTTCGGATGCTCCCTGTTCGGCACCCTGCCGGCTGCGATCTTCGAGGCGGTGGCGCCGGGCCGGCCGGTGCCGATCGCCCTGCCGGCCGCCTCGTCGCTCTGCTTCCTGGCGCTCGACATCCTCGACGACCTGGCCGACGGCGACTGGCCGGCGCACTGGGGCAACCGCCGTCCGGCGGAGATGGAACTGACCGGGGTGCTTATCCTGTCGGTGCTGGTCCCCGAGGCGCTGGCGCGGACGACCGACGATCCGGCGCTCCTGGCCGCGCTCGGCTTCGTCCACCGGCAGTCGCTGCTGCGCATGGCCGACGGCCAGCGGGAGGACCTGGCGGCCGCCGACCCCGCCGACTGGGACGCCTCCTGGGACATGGCCACCGCCCGCCGGGTGCTGACCGCTCGCGGCCCTGACCAGGCGTGGGGGTATGCCGCGATGGCGGCCATGCTGGCCGGCGCCTCCCCGGAAGCCGCCCAGCACCTCGCCGGCTACGCCCACCACCTCACCGCAGCCGCCAGCCTGTGGAGCGATCTCGCCGAGCTGCTCGGCCCCGAAGGCCGCGACCTGAAGCAGGGCAAGCGCACGGTGCCGCTGGCCGCGCACGTCAGTGCCCTGGCAGCCCCGGAGCGGTCGGCGTTTCTCGTCCGCCTGGCGGCAGCACGGACATCGGAGGCCGAGCGCGAGGCACTTCGCCGGGAGCTCCGCGCCAGCCATGCGGTGGCCGCGGCAATGGCATACCGGAGCGTCGACCTGGCGATGGCACGGGCCGCCTTGGAGCGCGCCGGCCCATCGGATCCGGAACGCCTCTCCGGCTTCATCGAGGCTGTCGCCGCTGTCGGCTGAACCCAGGGGACGGCCGGGTCGGGTCAACCCCGCGTCAGGCTTCGGCTCCGACCCCGCCTTGCCCCGCGGTCTCCAGCAGCCAGTCGATGAAGGCGGCGACATGCGGGCGCTGGCGGCGCTCGGGCGGGCAGACGATGTGGTAGCCGTAGGCGGTCGGCAGTTCGAGCGCGAACGGCTTGGCCAGGTAGCCGGCCCCCAGCATGTCCATCGACAGCACGGTGGTGCCGAGCGCGACGCCCTGGCCGGCCACCGCCGCCTGGTAGGCGAACATGCTCATGGTGTAGTGGGTGCCGGACTCCGGGTCGACCCGGTCCAGCGCGCCGGCCGCCTCCAGCCAGTCGCGCCAGACCGGCCAGCCGACCCGGGGCCGGACCGCGTCGTGCAGCAGGGTGTGGTGCGCCAGGTCGGACGGCTCGACCAGCGGCTCGGCGCCGTCGAGCAGGTGCGGCGCGCAGACCGGGAAGTAGCACTCGCTGAACAGCCGGCACTCGAACATCCCGGGATAGCCGCCGGTGCCGTAGCGCACCGCCAGGTCGACGCCCTCGCGGGCGAAGTCGGTCTGCTGCGGGTTGGTGTCGATCTGCACCGTCACCTCCGGATTCCCGGCATGGAAGGCGTCGAGCCGCGGGATCAGCCAGGCCGAGATGAAACTGGGCACCGCCGAGACCCGCAGGATCGGCCGCCGGTCGGGCGAGCGCAGGCTGCGGTTGGCGTCGGCCAGCGCGTCGAACGCCCGGCGCAGATGGCCGAGCGCGCCGGTCGCCGTCTCGGTCGCCGCCACCCCGCTGCCGTGGCGGCGCAGCAGCGGCCGGCCGAGCTCGTCCTCCAGGGCCTTGATCTGGTGACGCACCGCGCTCGGCGTCACGTGCAGCTCCCCGGCGGCCCGGGTCAGGCTGCCGAGGCGGGCGGCCGCCTCGAAGGCCCGGAGCGCGTTCAGCGACGGCAGCCGCATGGCCCATCTCCCTGCGAAGGAAACCTCAATCCGATGCGCAAAAGAACTCGATGGCGCACCCCCTCGAATAGCACGAAATAGGGAGAAGATCAGAGGCACGGATGGCCGCCTTGTGCGGCGTTTCCTTCATCTCTGGTTTGAGATTTCCTCAATGGAGGCCGACATGCTGGTCGACACCCTTCCTTTCCGCCTGGCGTTCTGGCTCGGCCGCCCGGCGCGGCTCGACGCGATCCCGGCGATGCCCGACCGCGAACCGCCGGCGACCCCGACGCGGTCCGCCCCGTCGCTCCGCCCGGCCGCCGACCTGGAGACCCGCCTGATGCTGCGCGACCGGGGGTGGAACCCCTGACGCGGCGAGACCGGACCCGGGTGCGGATGCGCGACGGACCGGCCGGGCCGGCGGCGGCCACCTACCGGCCGGAGTCGGCCGCCTGGGGCTGTTCCGCCCAGACCCGCAGATCCTGGGCGACCCGCGTCATGACCGGTTCCCAGTCGTCGTCATCGTCCTGGCGATAGATCGCCGTCCCCGGGTACCAGAGCGAGGCGGTCCGGGTATGGCCCCAGCGCCAGTCGGGCCTGGTCGGCAGCAAGGTCCAGCAGGGTCTCGCCAGCGCGCCGGCGAAATGCACGGTGTTGTTGGCCGGACAGACCACCAGGTCCATCGCCGAGACCAGGGCCGCCAGGCCGTCGAGATCGACCAGCGGCTCGATCCCGTGGCGGTTGTCGACGGCGAGGCCGGCCTCGGTCTCGAACGCGGAGAGGTCTTCCGCCGTCGCCCCGTACTGCAGCGACACCAGGGCAATTCCCGGCACCGACGCGAGCTGGCGCCACAGGGCCGGCCGGATCGTCCGGCGCCCGCCGGTCTTCGCCGACATCGACCGCCAGGTGATCCCGACCAGCCGCTTTCCGGGATGCCGGGCCTGGAGCTCGGCGCGCAGACCGGCGGCCCGTCCGGCATCCGGCACGATCCAGGGTTCCGGGCGGGCCTCGCCGCCGCAGAACAGGTTCAGGCGGTGCGGCAGGTCGCCGAGGGCCAGATGCAGGTCGGCGCCGTGGTGATCCTCCGGCTCGCCGGCGGGCAGCGAGACGTCGGGCAAGGCGACATCCGGGAAACTGCGCCGCACCACCGGGCGCAGCCGCTCCTCGGTGAGGATCGTCAGCCTGACGCCCAGCCGGCGCAGATAGGGGACGAGCGTGAGGAACTGGACCTCGTCGCCGATGCCCTGCTCGCCCCACAGCAGCAGGTGGCGCCCGGCGAGGTCCTCGTCCGTCCACTCGGGAATCGCGAAGAACCGGCGGATCGACGCGTTCTCCGGTGTTTCCAGGCGGCGGGTATGCTCCTGCCACCCCTCCTGGAACCGTTCCATCGCCAGCAGCGCGAATGCCGTGTTGAGGCGCGCCAGCCCGTGGCGGTCGTTCACGCGCGTGGCATAGCCGCCATAGATCGCCGCCTTGTGCGAATCGCCGACCCGGCCGTGTTCGATGCCGATGTTGTACCAGGCGTCCGGGTCGTCGGGCTTGAGCGTCGCGCTGCGGCGGAGCCAGGTCAGGACGCGGGCCCGCTCGGGGTCCTTGGTCGCCAGGATCGCCAGCCGGTTGTAGGGCCGGGGCGAGGCCGGATCCAGCACCATCGCGCGCCGCGCCCACCGTCCGTCCTCGAGCAGGCCGGCAAGTTCGCAGTACCCGGCTTGGTCGACCGGCTCCATCAGCAGCCCGCGCTTGTAGGCCCGGATCGCGTCCGCCTCCCGCCTGAGCTTCAGCAGCGCCCGGGCGCGGTTCGTCCGGGCAGCCACGAGCCTCGGGTCGCCGCGGCTGGCGGCGGCGAACCGCTCCTCCGCGCCCGTCCAGTCGGCCCGGTTGAAGGCCAGCAGCCCCAGGTTGTTGAGGACATTGCCGCTGCCCGGCAGGACGCAGAGCGTGCGGCGGTACAGCCGCTCGGCACCGTCGGGCCATTTCAGATCGCGGAGCGCGTTGCCCAGATTGAACAGCGCGGTGGAGGCCGCGGGGCTGGCCACGAGCAACCGCCGGAACCGCAGCCCGGCGGCGTATCTGTCGCCCCTCTCCACCAGGTCGTTGCCGGCTTCGAGATTGGCGGCCGCGTCGAGCGGCGACAACGCCAGGCTGCGCCGCAGCAGCGCTGTTCGAGCCGAGCCGGCGGTCATGCGGGCGAGAGCCACGGCACAGTCGGCGCGTTCCGGCGCCAGAAGCATCGCCCGGCGGAAACCGGCGGCGGCGAGGTTCGACCGCCGCAGGTGCCGCGCGACCGTGCCGTAGTTGCTCCATGCCGCCGCATTGTGCGGACCTGTCCGCACGGCACGCGCGATGAGGTCCGCCGCCTCGGCCATGCGGCCCTCTTCGAAGCGCACCATTCCGAGCAGATTGAGCGCCTCGGCATAACAGGGGTCGCCGGGCGGCACCCGCCGGTACAGTCGGGCCGCATGGGCCCGGAAGCCGGCGCTTTGCCGGCGCCTTCCCTCTTCCAGCAGACGTATCGATTCCTGGCTCATGCGCGATGCTCGGATGCCGGATGCAAGGGGTCAACCACGATCGGCGCGTTGCCCCGCAGCTTTGATCCATTCCGTTTTCGTATAATTCAATTGGTATTTTAGGAAAAAAAGTGCTTGAAGGAGAATGCGACCGCTTGTCGGCCGAGAACGCCCGGCCTCTGTCGTTTACCGGATCTTAAGACCACAACCGTAAAGTTTGAGCTGCTCGAAGAATCCATAGCGATGGGCGAACCCACAAGCGATCGGGCGCGCCTTTAAGGATTGCTAAACATTTTATCGGTATTTTCGTGAAGACCCCCTGGCGGGTTGATTCGTTGCCGGACGCTCCGGTCCGGGTTTCCGCAGTCGCGGAGCCCGTGCAGGAACGCCCGCAAGCGGTCGAACGCTGTGGCCAAGCGCGGTGCACCGGGACTCTCGCCCGGCCCGCTGAGAGGAAGTGTCATGTCGAACGCAAGCCGGGATGAGCAGATGTTCTTCGCCGCGGATCACGCGCGGAAGATCCTGTTCGTCGATCCGAACGTAGACAGCGCATCAGTCCTGCTGGACGGGCTGCATCCCGGCTTCGAGGCGGTCCGGCTGCCCGAACATGGCGACCCGATCGCGGCGATCGCCCTGCACATGGCGGGGCGCCGCGACGTCTCGGCCCTGCACATCCTGTCGCACGGCGCGCCCGGCGAGCTGTCACTGTCCGGACAGCGGATCGACGCCGCCGCGCTGGCGGCGCGACCGGCGCTGACCGCGGCGATCCGCGACGCGCTGTCCGCCGATTCCGAGGTCGTGCTGTACGGCTGCTCGGTCGCGCAGGGACGCCAGGGAGCGGCCTTCGTCGGCGCCCTGGCGGCCCTGCTCGACCGGCCGGTCGCGGCATCCGCGCATCCGGTCGGCGCGCAGCGGCTCGGCGGCGGCTGGGACATCCCGGCGCGCGGCGCCTTCGCCTTCGACCCGGCGGCACGGGCCGCCTATCCGTCGACGCTGCTGAAGGCGACGTTCGGCATCGTCACCACGATCAACACCGTCAGCACCCTGACCTCGAACGAATCCGGCGTGACGATCGACGTCACGAAGAGCGACTCGACGCCGATGGCCGGCGTCAGTTCCGGCTTCCTCGATCCGGGGGTGAACAGCCAGACGGTCAGCTACACGCTGACATTCGGCACCGCGGTCAACGTCACCCAGATCCAGATCGCCGAGTTCACCAATCTGACCACCGGCAGCAACTACGTCTTCACCCCGAACACCGGGACCGCGGTCACGCTCGCCGACAACGACGGCACGCTCGCCGGCTCGGTCGCCACCCTCACCCCCACCGACTGGAATGGGATCACCTCCTTCACGGTATCCTACGCAGGGGCGACGAACTGGCGGGTCGGCCTCGACAATATCTCGTTCACGTCGGCCGTCACGACCGCCGCCGCCTCCAACGCCGGCGGGTTCAACACCACCAACGGCACCAACCTCACGCCGGGCCTGACCTTCGTCGGCAACGACGAAACCCTGACCATCGCCGACGCCAGCCACATCACCAGTACGTCGGTCGCGGACGGCGGCGCCGGCACCGACACCATCGTGCTGGCCACCGGCAGCGACCTGTCGACCACCGGCTTCACGCTGTCGAACTTCGAGACCGTGACCCTGGCGGCCGGCGCCAGCGTCACCATGACCGAGGCGCAGCACGACGCCTTCACGACCATCAACGGCAACACCGGCACCGAGCAGATCACGCTGGCCACCGCCAACGGCGACGGCAACGTCACCGGCGACGCCGACATCGAGACCTATGTGCTCGGCGTGACCGGCTTCACCTTCACCCTGGGTGCCGCCGCCCAGAACGTCACCGGATCGACCGGCAACGACACCATCAACGTCGGCACGCTGACGCCGACCGGGACCTTGAGCGGCGGGACCGGCACCGACGTCCTGTCGGTCGGCAATGGCGCCAACATATCCGGCGCCACGATCAGCGGCTTCGAGACCCTGTCGCTGGCGAGCGGCGCGTCGGTGACCATGACCGAGGCGCAGCACGACGCCTTCTCCTCGATCACCGGGGCCGGCACCGAGACCATCACGCTCTCCGCCGCCACCAACGGTTTCCAGACCGCCTCGGCGATCGAGAACTACGTCCTCGGCGTCGCCAACGCCTGCACCATTGCCGGCGGCGCCCAGAACATCACCGGCTCGACCGGCAACGACACCATCACCTTCCAGGGCCTGACCTATACCGGCACGCTGTCGGGCGCGGCCGGCACCGACACCATCCAGATGACCTCCGGGACGAACATCTCGGGCGCCACGGTGTCCGGGGTCGAGAACCTGACGCTGGCCGGCAACGCCTCGGTCACCATGACGACCGCCCAGCTCGAGGCCTTCACCGGGACCGTCACCGCGGCCGGCACCGAAACGGTGACCCTGACCACGACCGGCACGGTCACCAACGCCGGCCTGTCGGCGATCGAGACCGTCGCGACCGCCGCCGATACGTCGGCCCAGACCATCACCATGACCGCCGCCTTGGCCTCCGGGAAGACGCTGACCGCCGGCGACAGCAGCCTCGACCACTTCGTGATCACCGGCAGCGCCGCCGCCCAGACGATCAAGGGCAGCGGCGGCGCCGACACGGTCGACGGCGGCGACGGCGACGATGTGCTGTCCGGCGGTGCCGGCAACGACGTCCTCAGCGGCGCCGGCGGCGCCGACACGATTTCCGGTGGTGACGGGGCCGACGTCATCAACGGCGGCGACGGTTTCGACGTGCTGGTCGGCGGTGCCGGCAACGACACGTTCACCAGCTCCTCGGGCAACTTCAACGCCGACACGATTTCCGATTTCGCCGTCGGAGACTCGATCGTCGTGACCGGATCGGACCTCTCCTCCCTGAACGGCACCGCGGCGAGCGGGAGCATCGCGATCAGCGGCAACGTCGCGACCACCCTCACCGGCGTGACCGCGGCCAGCGGCACCTTCGCCGCCAGCTTCACCGGCGGCAACACGACGATCACCCTGGTCGCGCCGGTCGTGAACAGTGGCGGCGGCGGCGGCAGCAGCGACAGCGGGAGCAGCGACAGCGGGAGCACCTCGACCATCGTGGTGACGCCGGCCACGCCCGCGCTATCCACCAGCACCAGTTCGCAGACCATCACCAACACCGGCACCACCGCCGGCACCGCGGCGATCGTCGAGAACTCGGGCAACAACAGCAATGTCGTCACCGCCACCCTGCCGGTGTCGGTCAGCATCACGTCCGAAGGGCCGGCGACCGCGCAATCCGGCCAGAGCGCCACGGATTCCCTGGTCAACGCCGTGATCGCGCGGGGCTCGACGGCCCAGACCAGCCTGGTCTCCGGCGCGCAGACCTTCCTCACCAGGCTGGCAACCACCTCGACCCTGGACATCCGGACCCTGGTTCCGACAACGACCTCGACCGTCCTGAGCGATCCGATCATCATTTCCGGCACCGGTTCGTCGGGCCAGTCCGAGGCGTTCGTCATCGACGTGCGGTCGCTTCCCAGCGGCTCCACCCTGCAGCTCGACAACATCGAGTTCGCCTCGATCATCGGCAACGCCACGGTGAATGGCGGCGCCGGCGACAACTACGTGACCGGCGACGACCAGAGCCAGTTCATCTCGCTCGGGGTCGGCAACGACACGCTGTACGGCGGCTCCGGGGCAGACACCATCGGATCCGGCAGCGGGCTCGACGACCTGTACGGCGAAGACGGCGACGACATGGTCTTCGGCGGTACCGAGGCGGACAATGTCTTCGGCGGCGCCGATCAGGACCTGGTCTACGGCAATCAGGCCGCCGACGTGGTCTACGGCAACCAGGGCCTCGATACCCTGTACGGCGGGCAGGACAACGACGTGCTGTACGGCGGCCAGCATGAGGACGTGCTGTACGGCAACCTGGGCAACGACACCCTGTTCGGCAACCTGGGGTCCGACACGCTGTACGGCGGCCAGGGCGACGACGTGCTCTACGGCGGCCAGAACATCGACAACCACCTGATTGCCGACGCGGTCGAGGTGCTGTACGGCGGTATCGGCAACGACACCATCTACGGCGGTGAGGGCAACGACCTGATCGTCGGCGGCGACGGCAATGACCTGGTGGTCGTGCAGGCCGGCGGCGGGGCGGATACGGTATCCGACTTCGACGGAGCCTCCGGCGACCGGATCCAGATCGAAGCCAACGCCAACGGCACGTCGATCGACACCTTCGCCGAGCTGCAGGCGGCCGCCACGACCAACGCCAGCGGCAACGTCGAGATCGCTCTCGGCGGCGGCAACACGCTGACCCTCAACGGCGTAACCGCCAGCAACCTGCAGTCGGACTGGTTCGTCTTCGGATAGGCCGCTCGCGGACCGGAGCCTCGCGGATCGCGAGGGTCCGCCGTTCGCCCGTCAGCCCGCCTTGCCGGCCTGCCACTCGTCGAGGATGGCGCGGGCACCGCTCCTGGCCGGGTCCATGGCCGCGTCGTAGCCGGGCTCTCGGGTCGACAGCTCGATGACGTAGCCGTTGGGGTCGCGGAAATAGATCGAGCGGCAGAAGTCGTGGTCGCTGATGCCGCGGGTCTCGATGCCGAGCGCCTTGCCCTTCTCGTGCATCGCCAGCATGTCCTCCGCGCTGACCTCGAGCGCGATGTGGAGGTCGAAGTCGTGCTGGTCCTTGAACTCGAACGGC
This sequence comes from Thalassobaculum sp., assembly GCF_040219615.1. GTDB lineage: Bacteria > Pseudomonadota > Alphaproteobacteria > Thalassobaculales > Thalassobaculaceae > Thalassobaculum_A. The sequence goes on along the minus strand of NZ_JAVJSE010000007.1, from coordinate 39,985 downwards.
ATGTCCGGGGCCTCGAAGAACGCCAGGCTGGAGCCGTCCTCCAGGGTGTAGAAGGTGTGCAGCACGTCGGCATCGCGGCCGGTCTTGGTGGTCCGGATGGCGATGCTGTGGGCCAGCGGCAGCCCCAGGAAATCCTCGTAGAACCGCCGGGTCTCCTCGGAGTCCCGGCATCGGTAGGCGTTGTGGTGCAGACGCTTGATCATCGGCTGGCGCTCCTCCCTGCCGCCGGGTCTTCCGGCGTTTCCAAGAACATGGGCCAGGGCGGACGCGGCGCCAACCCCGCGGCTCTGCGCGACCAGCCCTGGATCACGGCGTCAGCACCACCTTGCCGCCGCGTGCCTCGCGCTTGGCGTGGGCGAGCGCCCGGCCGACCTCGGCCAGCGGATAGGTCGCCTCGACCGGGATGTCGATGACCCCGTCCATCACGTAGCCGGCGAGGTCGCGGTACATCGCCGCGATCCGATCGTAGCCGAGCTTCGGCATGACCTTGGCCAGCCAGAACCCGACCAGCCGGATGTCCTTGAACACCACCTGGTCGGCCCGGAGCTGGCAGGGCTTGCCGGAGAGCAGGCCGTAATTGACGACGGTGCCGCCCTCGGCGAGGGCGTCGCCCAGGGTCTCGACGATCGGCCCGGCGACCGCGTCGATGGCGAGCCCGATGTCGGCGCCGCCGGTCGCCTCGCGGATGCGCACCGCCAGGTCCGGCCCGTCGACCAGCACAACGTCGCCGCCGGCGGCCCGGACCGGCTCGACGGCGCTGTCCCGGCGCACGATGCTGACGGTCCGGAGACCCCGCGCCCTGGCGATCGACACGAGGTTGAGGCCGACCGCCGAATTGCCGGCGTCCTGCAGCACCCAGTCGCCCGGTTGCAGCGGCACGTACTCGGTCAGCATCAGCAGGGCCGAGGCCGGGTTGGCCTTCAGCATGCCGGCCTGCAGCATGTCGATGCCGGCCGGCAGCTTCACCACCTCCTGCGGCTTCAGGAGCTGTTCCGAGCACCAGTTGTTGCGGGCGAGCGACAGCACCTTGTCGCCGACCGCGAGGCCGTCGACACCGGCGCCGACGGCGCCGACCGTCCCCGCGCCTTCGATGCCGAGCCGGCACGGGGTCTGGGGGACCACGGCGTAGTTGCCCTCGATCATCAGGATGTCGGCCGGGTTGATGCCGGCCGCCTCGATCCGCACGACGATCTCGCCGGTCCCCGGCGGCGGCAGCGCCGGCCCCTCGACGCAGCGGACGACGCTCTCCGCCGGTCCGATCCTGGTCAGTTCAGCATGGGTCATCGAGCGTCCTCCAAGTCAATCCGCCGGGCCATCGGCGCCCGGCACGTATCCCTTCGCGGCAACCCAGATTGCCCGAGCGCGCATGCGAATGCTACGAGTGCGCCGGGCATTCCCAGGCAGGCGAGGCTTCCGATGGCGATCACCTTCTACGACCTGTGCGGCCGCGACGCGAAGCGCTTCAGCCCCTATGGCTGGCGCACCCGCATGGCGCTGGCGCACAAGGGGCTGTCCTACGACCTGGAACTCGTGAAGTTCACCGAGAAGCACAAGCTGGAATTCTCCGGCCAGAAGCTGGTGCCGGTGATCGTGGACGGCGACCGGGTCGTGAACGACAGCTGGGCGATCACCGAGTATCTGGAGGACAGCTATCCGGACCGGCCGTCGCTGTTCGGCGGCCCGGCCGGGCGCGGCATGGCCAAGGCGATCAACGCCTTCGTCAACACCACGATCCAGCCGCTGCTCGGCCCGCTGATCATCGCCGATATCCTGGAGCACGTGGACCCGGCCGACCGCGAGTATTTCGACAGCTCCCGCCAGCAACGCTTCGGCCGGCCGCTCGCCGAGGTCCAGGCCGACCGCGACCAGAAGGTCGACGGCTTCCGCAAGGCGCTGGAGCCGTACCGTGTCGTGGTCGGCGGCCAGGACTTCGTCGGCGGTGCCGCGCCGAGCTATGCCGACTACGTGCTGTTCGGCACCCTGCAGTGGGCGCGCTGCACCAGTCCCTACGGGGTGGTCGCCCAGGACGATCCGATCCATGCTTGGTTCGAACGCGTGCTCGACCTGCACGCCGGCCTCGCCCGCGGCGAGCCCGCCGCCTGACCCTCACCGACGGGAGCCTCCTGAGATGACCGTGACCATGCCGCCGCCGCGGCTCCCCGCCCTCGACCCGGCCAGGCTGACACCCGAGCAGAAGGTGATCCACGACGCCATCGCCAGCGGCCCGCGCGGCAAGGTCCAGGGCCCGCTGGCGGTCTGGCTGAACAGCCCGGGCCTCGCCGACAACGCCCAGCGCCTGGGCGCGTTCTGCCGGTTCGGCACCTCCCTGGAGCCGCGGCTTTCGGAGCTCGCCATCCTGGTCACCGGCCGGGTGTGGACCGCCCAGTTCGAGTGGGCCGTGCACAAGCCGATCGCCCTGAAGGCCGGCCTGTCGGAGGCGGTGGTCGAGGCGATCCGGACGCGCCGGACGCCGCCGTTCGAGAAGGCCGACGAGCGGGTGGTGCACGACTTCGCCCGAGCCCTGCACGTCGACCGCAAGGTGCCGCAGGAGCTGTACGACGAGGCGGTCTCGGTGCTGGGCACGACCGCGGTCGTCGACCTGGTCGGGATCCTCGGCTACTACACGCTGATCTCGATGACCATCAACGCGTTCAACGTGCCGCTGGAAGGCGATTTCGTCGCCGAGCTGGAGTAGCCCGGCGCGGCGGCGCGCGGCGTCACAAAACTGTCACGGCACCGTAATTCTATCGTCGCACGCTTCGACAATGCTCGAAGCATGGACGCACCGACCGCCGCCACCGTCTTCGCCGCCCTGTCGCAGCCGACCCGGCTGGAGGCGTTCCGCCTGCTGGTCGACGCCGGCCCCCGGGGACTTGCCGCGGGCGCGGTCGCCGAGCGTCTCGGGGTGGTGGCCTCGACCCTGTCGCACCATCTCAGCCTGCTCGAGCGCGCCGGGCTGGTGCGGACCCGGCGGGAGGGGCGGTTCGTCTATTACGCCGCCGACCCCACGGGGACGCGCCGGCTCCTGGATTTCGTGACGACGACGTGCCAGGCCGTGCCCGGCCCGGTCGCGGTCCCGCCGCTCGGCGTTGCCCGGGCACGATAGGCCGCCCGTATCGCAGTGATCGGCGGCGTTAACTTTGCCTTCACGGCAGTTGCGCTATATTCGACCCACTATGACGAACGTCGTTGTACCCGAGACCCCTGCTCGCCCCGTGCGCCGGCTCTGCGGTCCGGCGCGCGGGGCACTTCTCGCCCTCGGCTTCGTCTGCACTGCGGTCGGGATCGCCGGCGTCATCCTGCCCGGCCTGCCCGGCACCGTGTTCCTGCTGATTGCCGCCTGGGCGTTCTCGCGATCGTCGGAGCGCTTTCACCTCTGGCTCTACGAGCATCCCCGCTTCGGCCGCACGATCCGCGACTGGCATGCCCACCGGGTGATCCCGGTGCGCGCCAAGGTCGCGGCGCTGTCGATGATGGCCGCCACCGCGGTCGGCCTCGTGCTGATGTCGCAGGGCGACTGGCGGCTGCCGGCAATCTCGGGCGGTGTCATGGCATTGGTCGCGCTGTGGATCGTCACCCGACCGAGCCGGGTCGCCGACGTCGCCTGAGCCCGGTTCAGCCCCTCCGTGCCGCAGCACTCGTCGCGCTGGCGGCCGTCGTCGGCATCGGCTAGGTTCCGCCGAATCCCGGAGGAGCCGATGTTCGCCAAGACCGCCGCGTTTCCGCTGTTCGCCACGCCGGTCTGGGGCTTCGACCTGCCGGAAGATCAGGCGGGCCCGATCAACGCCGGCCTGCTCGACCTGCTGGAGCGCTGGTTCACCCCGCGGCCGGCCCTGAAGCCGGGCGAGACCTGGCAGACCACCCACGACCTGCACGAGCGCGCCGAGTTCGCGCCGCTGCTGCCGTTCGTCCAGGGTGCGGTCGACAGCGTCCTGGAAGCCCTGGCCCTGCGCGAGCGCACCTGGCTGATCACCGGCTGCTGGGCGAACATCAATCCGGCCGGCGGCTTCCATCCGCCGCACATCCACCCGAACAACCTGGTGTCCGGCGTCTACTATCTGCAGACGCCGCCGAACGCCGATTCGATCGTGTTCCACGACCCGCGCCCGCAGGCGCAGCTGCTGCAGCCGGCCACGACCCGGGCGGTGCCCGAGACGCAGGCCGAGATCCAGGTCGAGGCCAAGCCGGGCCGGATGGTCCTGTTCCCCTCCTGGCTGCGCCACAGCGTGCGGCCGAACTACGGCAACCAGGAACGGGTCAGCATCAGCTTCAACGTGATGCTCGACGACTACGCCACCCGGTGCTCGGCGCCGGTGTGGAAGGGCTTCCGGGAAGACGGAACCCGTGCGTGACGGGCGAACGCTGACGATGGGAAACCGCTGATGGCCCGTTCACCCAGGCGTCGCCGGTCGGGCCGCCCGACCCCGATGCGCAAAGGCCACGTCCAGGCCAATGCCGACCCGATCGAGCTGACGATCGACCTGGTCGGCGGGCGCGGCGACGGCGTCGGCCACGCCGAGGTGAAGCTCGGCTGGGAAACCCAGCGGCGCTCGGTGTTCGTGCCCTATACCCTGCCGGGCGAGCGGGTCCGCGCCCGGCCCGAGGCCGACCGCGGCGAGGGCGTGTTCGCCAGTCCGATGGAACTGCTGGAGGTCTCGCCGGACCGGGTCGAGCCGCCCTGCCCGCACTTCATGACCTGCGGCGGCTGCGCCCTGCAGCACTGGGCCGACGATCCCTACGCGGCCTGGAAGGCCGAGCAGGTGCGCGGCCACCTGCGCCGGGTCGGCCTCGGCGAGGTCGAGGTCGCCGGGACGGTCCGGGCCCAGCCCGGTACCCGGCGCCGCGCCGACCTGTCGGCCCGCCGCCTCACGACCGGCACCGTCATGGGGTTCCACGAGCGCCAGGGCAACCGGATCGTCGACGTCGCCGAGTGCCCGGTGCTCGAGCCGGCCCTGCAGGCGGTACTGCCTGCCTTCCGTTCGGCCCTCGAGCAGCGGCTGCCCGGGGCGGCTTCGGCAGACCTGCTTCTGGCCCTGCTGGATACCGGCGTCGATGCCCTGCTGGTGCTGCCGGACCACCCCGACCTGGCGGCCCGCGAAGCCTGGGCGGCGCTGGCCGAGAGCCTGGACCTCGCACGCCTGTCGGTGCGTCGCGCCGGCGAGGGGCACGACCGCACGGAGCCGCTGGCCGCCCGACGCGCCGCGACCGTCCGGTTCGGCGGGATCGACGTCACCCCGCCGGCCGGCGGCTTCCTGCAGGCCACGCGCTCCGGCGAGGCGGCGATCCGCGACGCCGTGGCGGCGGCGGCCGAGGGAGCGGGCCGGCGGATCGACCTGTTCTCCGGCCTCGGCACCCTGGCGCTGCCGCTGGCCGCCGGCGGCCCGGTGGTCGCAGCCGACGGCGACGCCCGTGCGATCGCCGCCCTGCGCGCCGCCGCCGACGCCGCCGGGATCGGCGACCGGCTGGCGACCGAGGTCCGGGACCTGTTCGCCCGTCCGTTCGAGGGCGCCGAGCTGGTCGGCGTCGAGCTGGCGGTATTCGACCCGCCGCGCGCCGGCGCCAAGGCCCAGGCCGAGGCCCTGGCGGCGTCGACGGTCCCGACCGTGGTGGCGGTCTCCTGCAATCCGGCGACCTTCGCCCGCGACGCCCGGATACTGATCGACGGCGGCTATCGCCTCGATCGGGTGCTGCCGATTGATCAATTCCTGTGGTCGCCCCACATCGAACTTGTTGCCGTGCTGCGGCGCTAGCTTTCGATAGTCCAGGAGACCACGATGGCCGCTACCCGGACCGAGACGGACAGCCTCGGCGCGGTCGAGGTGCCGGCCGACCGCTACTGGGGGGCGCAGACCCAGCGGTCGCTCGATAACTTCCCGATCGGCGGCGAGCGCATGCCGGCCGCCCTGATCCACGCCTTCGCCCTGCAGAAGCAGGCGGCGGCCCGGGCCAACCGCCGGCTCGGCGCGTTGGAACCCGGGATCGCCGACGCCATCGAGACCGCCGCCGCGGCGATCGCGGCCGGCGAGCTGGACGACGAGTTCCCCTTGGTGGTCTGGCAGACCGGCTCGGGCACCCAGACCAACATGAACCTCAACGAGGTGATCGCCAACCGCGCCAACGAGGCGCTCGGCAGCGAGCGCGGCGGCAAGTCGCCGGTCCATCCGAACGACCACGTCAACCGCAGCCAGTCGTCCAACGACAGCTTCCCGACCGCCATGCACGTGGCGGCGATCCGCGAGATCCACGGCCGGCTGATGCCGGGCCTCGGCCGCCTGCACGCCGCCCTCGCCGGCAAGGCCGAGGCGTTCGCCGACATCGTGAAGATCGGCCGCACCCATCTGCAGGACGCCACCCCGCTGCGCCTGGGCGACGCGGTCGGGGCCTGGGCCCACCAGGTCGCGATGGGCATCGAGCGCGTCGAGGCGACCCTGCCGCGGCTCTACCGGGTGGCACAGGGCGGCACCGCGGTCGGCACCGGCGTGAACGCCCCCGAGGGCTTCGCGACCGCGTTCGCCGAGGAGCTTGCCGCCCTGACCGGCCTGCCGTTCGTCACCGCCCCGAACAAGTTCGAGGCGCTGGCGGCGCATGACGCGGTGGTCGAGGCGTCCGGCGCGCTCAACACCGTCGCGGTCTCGCTGATGAAGATTGCCAACGACGTCCGCCTGCTCGGCTCCGGCCCGCGCTGCGGGCTCGGCGAACTGATTCTGCCGGCGAACGAGCCGGGGTCGTCGATCATGCCCGGGAAAGTGAACCCGACGCAGGCTGAGGCGTTGACCCAGGTGTGTGCCCGGGTCATGGGCAACCACGCCACGGTCACCGTCGCCGGAGCCAGCGGCCACATGGAACTGAACGTCTTCAAGCCGGTCATGATCGACGCACTGCTGCAATCGGCGCGACTGCTCGGCGACGCCGCCGCCAGCTTCGCCGAGCGCTGCATCGAGGGCCTGGAGGCCGACCGCGACCGCATCGCCGACCTGCTCGGCCGCAGCCTGATGCTGGTGACCGCGCTGGCCCCCCATATCGGCTACGACGCGGCCGCGAAGATCGCCAAGACGGCGCATGCCGACGGCAGCACGCTGCGCGAGGCGGCCTTGCGGCTCGGCCTGGTCGGCGCCGACGACTTCGACCGCTGGGTGCGACCCGAGGCGATGCTGGGCCCGGAGTCGGCGTTGGGCCCCGAGCGATGATGGATCCCGCCGCCCCCCGCAAGCGGTCGGTGACGCTGGCCGGTCATGCCACCAGCATCTCGATGGAGGACGCGTTCTGGCTGCGGCTCGGCCAGTTCGCGGCCGAACGCGGCCTGTCGGTGAATGCCCTGGTGGCCGAGATCGACCGCGACCGCACCACCAACCTGTCGAGCGCGGTCCGCGTCTGGGTTCTCGAGGAGTGCGCGCGACGGGCGCGGCTCGATCCGGCCGGAACTACTTGAGCAGCCCTTTCAGCAGGCCCTTCACCGCTTCCTCCGGCTTGATCTGCTGCGGCTCCGCCGGGGACGGCGCGTCGGGTGCGGCCGGCGCCGGGGCCTGACCGCCACCCTGGATACCGTTGAGCAGATCCTGCACCTTGCCGTTCTTGTCGAACTGCCGCAGCACCCCGCGCTCGACGAGGCGCTGGATCACATAAGCCTGCATCTCCTCGATCTCGAAGATCCGCCGCGGGTTGTCGAGCGGCCCGACCAGCCGCACCCCGACCGGCGGCGCGTTCGGGTGCTCGGACAGGCGGAACGACGTCTTCACGTCCATCTGCTGTGGCGGCAGGTCGACCACCGCGGTGGCCGTGCCGGCCGCCGCCTCCGCCTGCAGCTTGATGTCGTTGGAGCGCAGCACGCCCTTGGTCACGGTGTAGGTGCCGGTCAGCGACGAGAAGCTGGTCTGTCCGCCGGACAGCGACTTCTGCACCAGCTGCACGAAGTCGGGCGCCCGGTCGAGCACCTTGAGCTGGTCCGAGAAGGCCTTCAGGTCGAACCCCTTCACCACCCCGTCGCGGACGCTGAACGACCCGGTGCCGGCCAGCGCCGAGACCAGCTCGGCCTCCGATGTGCCCTGGGTCTTCAGGTCAGTGTCGTAGGTCAGGATGCCGCTCACCGTGTCGGTGTTGGCGGCCGACTGCGCCGCCTTGCGGACGTCGGCATCGCGCACCTTGACCACCACCGCGGCGGTCGGCGTCGGCCGGTCCGCCACCCGCCCGGTCATGTCGAATGTGCCGCCGAACATGCCGCCGGCCAGCTTCGAGAGGTCGAGCACGCCGTCCTGCAGGACCGCCACGAGCTGCGCGTGGTCGACCACGTAGGAGCCGTAGACGATCGACTCGATGCTGGCCCTGAGGTCGGCGTCCACGGCCGACAGGGCCGAGGTGTCGATCCGCTCGCGCGACCATTCGCGCGCCGGGGCGGCCGGGCCGGCCGGAACCGGTGCCGCCGGGGCAGCGCCCTGGGGCTTCGGCGCCGACGGCGGCAGCCAGGGATCGACCGCCACGGTGTTGGCGGCGAGCGCCAGGGTGACCTTCGGCCGCGCGCCGCGCGAGTCGACGGAACCCTCGCCGGTCGCCCTGATCGCTCCCATCCCGAGCTCGGTCTCGAACAGCTGCAGGTTGTCGACCGGGCCCTTGAACCGGGTCCGCACCTTGGCGCCGCCCAGATCCCTGCCGGCCGGACGGTATTTCGGCGAGAAGGTCCGGATCAGCTTGACGGCGTCGGGGTGCGAGAAGTCCACCGCCATGTCGACGTCCGGCACGGCGGCGAAGGGAGCTGCGTTGCCGACCAGCGCCAGGCTGCCGCCGGCGAGGCTTACGTCCAGCTTGTTGGCGTAGCGGCCGTCGTCGCGGGTACGGATGGTTCCCCGACCGTCCAGCGGGCCGAGCGGACCGACGCCGTCCAGCGCACCCGGGGCCAGCACCGCCGCCAGCTTGTTGGCGTCCGGATGCGACAACGTCAGGGCCAGGTCCAGGACCGGCGGCGAGACCAGCGGCTTGGCCGTGCCCTTGACGGCAAAGCTGCCGCCGGCGGCCGCCAGCTTCACGTCGACCTTCACATCCTGCATGTCGCCGGTGGCGGTGCCCTTCAGCGACACCTGGCCGAGTTGCTTGGCGGGGATCGGCGACTCGGTCGAGAGCAGCTTGGCGAACCGGTCGACATTGACCACCGTCACGTCGAACTTCAGGTCGACCGAGGGCTTGCCGGCGGCGTCCTTCAGCACGCCGGCGACGGTCGCCCTGGCGCCGCCGAGGTCGGCGACGCCGACGTCGCGCAGGGTCAGGGTGCCGTTCTGCAGCAGCGCGTCGATGCGGGCGTCGCGCACCGGGAAGCCGAGGGCGGTGGCCTCGCCGATCTTGATGTTCACGTTGGCGTCGACCGCATTGAGCGCCGCCAGCGGGTTCTTGGCGTCTCCCTGGGCCGGCTTTGCCGTCGCATCGCCCTGCGTTGCGCCGGCCTGCTGTGTGTCGCCCTGGGCCGGCTGGCCGCCCGCGGCCGCCGGCAGATAGGCGTCGACGTCGATACGATCGACCTCGAGGCTCAGCCCGAAGGCCGGGCGCTCGCGGATCACCAGGGTCAGGCCGCCCTTGGCCTTGGTGGTGTCGAGCTCCATGGTCCAGTCGGTGACCTCGACCTTGCGCGGCGTCGCGTTCACCGCGGCCCGGATCGACGCCTTGCGCAACCGGTCGGCGGCCACGCCGGCGGTGTCCACCCCGGCCCATTCCAGGGTGCCCCGCAGGTTGTCGGACACCAGCTCGAGCCGGCCGACGAACTGCGGATCGCCGCCCGTGGTGGTCGCCGTTCCGGTCACCGTCATCTCGGTGCCGCCCGGCAGTTGCGCGGTCGCCAGCCGGAGACTGGCGGCACCGTCGACCAGGTCGGCGGCCAGCCGGACCTTGCGGATCGAGGCGCCCTTGTACTGCACGGCGTCGACCGCAAGGTCGATCGACCCGCCGATGCCGGTCGGCAGCGCTAAGCCGGCGGTCCCGCCGCCGGCGGGGGCATCCCCGGCAGGGGCGCCGCCCGCCGGGGCCGCCGCATCGGCGGCCGGCTTCGGCATCAGGGCGTCGAGGTCCAGGCGGTTCCCGCTGAGCTTGGCGTCGACCGTCAGGCCGTCGGCGAGAGCGACCGCGACAGTGCCCTGCAGGCGCGACTCGCCGAGCACGACCGCCAGATCGGCCAGTTCGACCGCCTCCGGCGAGCCCGACAGCTTGGTCGTCAGGGCCAGCTTCTGGCCGCTGCCGACCGCCGGGGCCGGCTCGCCCAGCGCGCCGGTCAGCCGCTCGATCGCCTTGCCGAGATCGGGGGCATCGATCGCGGCCTCGCCCTTGAAGGCCGGGCCGGCCGACTGGTCGATGCTGCCGGTGACGGTCGCCGTCAGCGCCTTCTCGGCAGCCGCCAGCACGATGCGGACCTGGCTCGGACGCTGGGCGTCGAGCTGCCCGACCGACGCCTCGAAGGTCATCGGCAGGCCCTGGTAGCTGAGCGCCCCCCCGACCTCGAAGGGGCCCTTCAGGCCGTTCGCCGAAACCGTGGCGTTCAGCGCCTCGATGCGGTGCTCGGTCCCGGCCGCGGCGTCGCGATAGACCAGCGTACCGTCCTCGATGGACGCCGAGTCCAGGGCCACCGCCGGGGTTCCCCCGCCGCCGGGCGTGCCGCCCTGGCCGCCGCCGCTGTCGGCCGGTGCGCCCGAGCCCGGGAACTCCCAGTTGGCGCGGCCGTCGGCCAGGCGCTCCAGCACGATGGTCGGCTTGATCAGGGTGACGGAGGTGACGTGGACGTTTCCGGTCAGCAGCGGCATCAGCGCGACGTGGACCCGGAGGGAGTCCAGGCTGACCATGTCCGGAACGGCGCCGCCCTCGATGTTCGCGAAGGTCACGTTCTCGACCGACAGCGACGGCGACGGCAGCACGCTGAGCGCGATGTCGCCCTTGAGCTGCAGATCACGCCCGGTCGCCTCGCGGGCGGCCGCCTGGATCTCCGGCTTGTAGCCGTTCCAGTCGATCAGGCTGGGCACCACCAGCACGGCGGCGACCAGGACGACGATCAGGACGGCAAGACCGATCAGCAGCTTACGCAACGCGAACCTCCGATACCCGGACTCATCCGAAAGACACCCAGAACTGCGACACAATTCCGGCGGTTATACGGCGAACCGCGCCACCCGGCATGCATTTCCGGCCACGGCCGGCTTCGATGCCTGCGACCGACGGGAAGCTTAGCGCAAGCTCGGAGGATGCGGCACACCTCGTCGCATGCGGGGCGGGGCAGGCGCCGTCTGGCATGGCCGGGTCTCTGCGGATGAAGTGGTCTGTCAGGTTGTGGTCCACCGGCCGATTGTGCTTCATGCACCAAGATCGAGTTCGTCAGGTGGGGGACCACATGCTTCGACTGCCGGCCCTGGCTGCGGCCATCGCACTCTCCACCGCCGGCGCGAATGCCGCCACGCCCGAGCGTGAGAAGCAGCTCCTCGATATCGCGGCGTCCTGCGCCGCGTTCTATCAGGCGGGGTTCGACCGCCTGGACCTCACGGTGGAGCCCAACGAGGCCAGGCGCCAGGCCTTCATCGATGTCGTCGACGCGCTCAGCGCGCGGCAACTGCCGGCCGGGGCGCGCGAGGCATGGTTCATGGAACATGTCGTGGGCCGCACCGCGATCGTGGTGAACATCATCGACCTGAAGCCGGACGAGGCGATCCCGAAGGTCCGCCAGAACCTCGGGGCCTGCGACAAGCTGCTACCGGAGATGAACGCCGCAGCCGGCCTCGAGTGACAGGCGCTTGGAAGCGATTTTAGCCGCCCTGCCGGCCGGCATCGATCCCTGGACGGCCGGCGGCCTGCTGGCGGTCAGCTTCCTGGCCTCGCTGGTGACCGCCGCCATGGGGCTGGGCGGCGGCCTGCTGATGCTGGCGGTCCTGGCCGGCGCGCTGCCGCCGGCAGCACTGATCCCCGTGCACGGAGTCGTCCAGCTCGGCTCCAATCTCGGGCGGACGGTGCTGTTCCGCCGGAGCACCCGGTACGGCATCCTTCTGTGGTTCGCGCTCGGCGCGGCCGTCGGCGTCAGCATCGGAGCCGGGGTCGCCGTCAACCTGCCGCGTCCCGTGCTGCTGGTCGTGGTCGCCGCCTTCATCCTGATCTCGACCTGGGCGCCCAGGCTTGGCAGCCGGCCGGTGCCCGAACGCGGCTTCCTCGCGGTCGGGGCCGCCACCGCCTTCATCTCCATGTTCGTCGGCGCCACCGGCCCGTTCCTGGCCCCGTTCCTGTCGCCCGAGCGGCTCGGCGACCGGCAGGCCACGATCGGTACCATGGCGGCCTGCATGAGCCTCAAGCACGGCCTGAAGGTCGCCGCCTTCGCCGCCACCGGCTTCGTCTTCCTGCCCTGGCTGCCGTTCGCGGCGGCGATGATCGCAACCGGCTTCCTCGGCAGCCTGGCCGGCCGTGCGGTCGTGGTCCGGCTGCCGGAGCGGTGGTTCAGGCTCGTCTTCCGGCTGCTGCTGAGCGCGCTGGCGCTGCGGATCCTCTGGCAGGCCCTGGCGCCGTCCTGAACTTGCCCGGGCCGCACGGCCGGGCGACCAGCACGGCGTCGCCGACTGCGCGAGGGCCGGGCGCATCCCGGACCGGGCCGTCGCCTGCGCCTTCGCCGACGGCCGCCTGAGGCCCGCGGAGCTGGGCGGCAATGCCGGTACGGCGGCGATCGGCACCGCCGTGATGGAGGCGATCGGGTCCGGCCGCGCCGAACGCGCCGCCGCCTCCGGGTGATGCGAAACGACCGGACGGACTATGACCTGGAACTTCGGTATAATGCCTTGAGTCGGCTGGACAGTCGACGCGTCCAACATGCCCGGTCAAACTCGCGCATCGATGACATTGGCATATCAGGCAGACATATCGACCAGCCAGCTTCCGGTGCCGGCAACGGCCCCGGCGGGCGGGCGTGAGCGCCGCGTCCACCACCGGCGCGAGGCGACTCGTGTGTGGGCCCAGGTCGACGGCGGCTGGTACCGGGTGCACGATCTCTCGCTCGGCGGCCTCATGCTCGATCATCCGGTGGACGGACCGGAAGTGGGCGGCGTCATCGAAGGCGAGGTCCACAGCCGTGCCACCGCCCGGCTCTACAAGACCAGCTTCCGGGCCACGGTGGTGCGCCATGACAGGCACGACAACCGCATCGGCGTTGCCTTCGAGCCGATGGAGCCCGAGCAGATCGACGGGCTGCTGGCGATCCTGTCGTCGGTGGAGCGCGCCTATGTGACGTCGCGCGAGGCCGATCAGCGCCGGGCCGACCTGCGGCGGCTGCTGCGCCGTCTGGCGATTGCCGCGGCCGCCGGCGCCGTGCTGGTCGCCATCGGCTATTCCGTCTGGTTCTTGAGGTAACCGATGCTGCCTGCCGTCCAGAGCTTCCTCGCCGGGTTTCCGAACCTGCTGCTGCACCTCGCGGTGACGCTCGGCCTGCTGGCCGGGGCGGCGGCGCTGTACACCCGGATCACCCCGCATGACGAAATCGGCCTGATCCGGCACGGCAACGTGGCGGCCGCGATCTCCTATTCCGGGGCGGTGCTCGGGCTGGCGATCCCGCTGGCGTTCTGCATGGCGGCCAGCGTCAGCGTCTGGGACATCCTGATCTGGGGCGTCGTCACCCTGCTGCTGCAACTGCTCGCGCTGCGCGTGATCGAGGCGGTGATGCAGGGCATGTCGCACCGGATCGAGGCGGGCGAGATCGGCCCGGCGATCCTGCTGTTCTCGGTCAAGCTGTCGGTCGCCGCGATCAACGCCGCCGCCGTCACCGGATGACGACGTGCGCTTCGGCAACGATACCCTCGGCCTGGTAGTCGCCGTCCTGGCGCTGCTGATCGGAGCGCTGACGTCCGGCTCGTTCAGCGACCGCCCGGACGAACCCGACCCACGCGCCTCGGTGCGGCGCCCGGCGCCGGTCACCCCGCCGGCCGGCAGGCCGCTGCCCGAGGCGTCGTCCCGCGATCCCGAGATCCGGATCGAGCTGGGCCCGAAGCGCGACAGTTCCGGCACCGCCTTCGCGATCGGCCGGGGGCTCTGGATGACCGCGCGCCATGTCGCCGACGGCTGCGCCAAGGTCGGGATCGTCACCGGCCCGCGCCGGGCGGTTCGCGGCAGCGAGGTCGTGGTCCACCAGAACGCCGACCTGGCACTGTTCCGGGCACCGGTGCGGGCGGCGCCGGTGGCGGTGGCGGTGGCCGATGACGACCTGCGGATCGGCCAGCCCGGTTACCATTTCGGGTTTCCCGGCGGCGAGCCGGGGGCCCTGCGGTCGTCGCTGCTCGGCCGCGGCGTGCTGCGCGAGTCCGGGCGGTACAGCACCCGCGAGCCGGTGCTGGCCTGGGCCGAGGTCAGGCGCGTGCCCGACCGGGACGAGCCGCTGTCCGGGATCAGCGGCGGCCCGGTGTTCGACTCGGCCGGCCGCCTGGTCGGCGTGCACGTCGCCGGATCGGTGCGCCGCGGCCGGTCGTTCACCACCGCCCCGCGCTCGATGCGCGAGCTGTGGGCGCGGACCGGCGTGACACCGGCAGCCGACGGACCGGTGCCGGCGCTGAACGACGACGACTTCGTCGCGGCCGGCGAGCGCTTGCGCAAGGACCTGGTCGTCGCCAAGGCGATCTGCGTGACCGGGTGAAGGCCTGCGGCGGCCAGCGAAACTCGCGCTTGCCCTGGGCGCGACTTGCGCATAGCGTGCGCGCCATGAACCCGTCGATCCGCCGCACCAGCCTGCGACGCCGTCCCTCCTAGGGGCGGGCACCGACGCGTTTTCTTCGCAAAAGAACCAGCGTTCCACCCGCCGCCGAGTACTCGGCCGCCGCGGGTCATTGCGTCTCCGAGTCCTCGCCGCCACTCCCGAGAGGATCGGACGATGACCGTACCGCAGTCACCCTTCGCCGCCCTGATGGACATCACGCCCCGGCCGCCGGTGGTATTCGCCGACGGCCAGGGCTCCTGGCTCTACGACACCAGGGGCAACCGCTATCTCGACCTGATCCAGGGCTGGGCCGTCACCTGCCTCGGCCATAGCCCGGCGCCGGTCGTCAAGGCCCTGGCCGAGCAGGGCGCCCGGCTGATCAGCTGCAGCCCGGCCTACCACAACGAGCAGTCCGTCAGGCTGGCCGGCGCCCTGACCCGGGCCAGCGGAATGGACCAGGTGTTCTTCGCCAACTCCGGGGCCGAGGCCAACGAGGGCGCCATCAAGCTGGCCCGGCGGTGGGGCGAGAAGAACCGCGGCGGCGCCTACGAGATCGTCACCATGGAGAACGGCTTCCACGGCCGGACCCTGGCCACCATGTCGGCCTCCGGCAAGCCGGCCTGGAAGACCCTGTTCGAACCGAAGGTGCCGGGTTTCCCGAAGGTGCCGATCGGCGACCTGGGCGCGGTCGAGGCGGCGATCACCGACCGGACGGTCGCGGTCATGCTGGAGCCGATCCAGGGCGAGGCCGGCGTGATCCCGGCCGGCGTCGACTACCTGAAGGCGCTGCACGAACTGACCGCGAAGCGCGGCATCCTGCTGATCCTGGACGAGATCCAGACCGGCATGGGGCGGACCGGCACGCTGTTCGCCTGCGAGCAGGCCGGGATCGTCCCGGACATCATGACGCTCGGCAAGGGCCTCGGCGGCGGCGTGCCGCTGGCCGCCCTGATGGCCCGCCGCGAGGTCTCGTGCTTCGAATACGGCGACCAGGGCGGGACGTTCAACGGCAACGCGCTGATGTGTGCCGTGGGTTCGGCAGTGTTGGCGGAGATCACGGCACCCGGCTTCCTGGAGCGGGTGCAGACGGCCAGCGACCGGCTCTGGAAAGGCCTGGAGGCACTGTCCGGCAGGCACGGCTTCGGGGCGGTGCGCGGCCAGGGCCTGCTGCTGGCCCTCGACCTGAAGAAGCCGGTCGGCCCGGAGATCGTCGCCGAGGCGCTGGCCGACGGGCTGCTGCTGAACGCCCCCCGCCCAGACAGCCTGCGCTTCATGCCGGCGCTGACCATCGCCGACGCCGAGATCGACCAGGCGCTGGCGATGCTGGACGCGGTGTGCCGCCGGGTCGCGTAGTCGCCACAGCGGCGGGTGGCTTCCGGAGCCGGGCGCTGCCGCGCCCCCTCCGGAATGACGATCTCCATTTGTCCGTCATCCCGGAGAGCCCCGGACTTGATCCGGGGCGGCTCCGGGACCCACGGAGCGACGGGCGTGGCGGCCCCCCGATCAGAACGTGACGGTCAGCCCGGTGATCGCCGCCCAGCCGTCGTTGGTGGTGCCGGTGTCGGCCTCGAACTCCGAGCGGAAGACCGACGCCAGCAGGTTCACGCCGGGGCCGACCTCGTAGTTGCCGGACAGCATGACGGTCTCGTGCTTGCTGTCGCCGGCCGCCGCGGAGTCCGCGACCTTGCCGTTGTAGTAGGACAGCGACACCTGGAAGGCGTCGAAAGCGTAGGCGACGCCGACATCGTAACCGCGGCCGTCGAACGACACGGCGGAGTCGGTGCCGGCCGAGCCGTTGCCCTTGGTGTCGGAGAAGGACGCGCCGAAGGTGAAGCCGGCATAGCCGACGTTGCCGCCGAAGCTGTAGCCCTGGGCATCGTCGATGCCGGTCGACCCGTCCGGTTTCTCGGCCCGCAGGTAGCCGGCCGCCAGCGCGACCTCGACCTCGCCCAGGGTCCGCACGTAGTTGACGCCCAGCGCGACGCCGTTGCGGTACAGGTCGCCGGACGGCTGGTCGTTGTTGTCCCGCTCGAATTCCGGGATGTAGGACACGCCGATCTGGAAGCCTTCGAAGCGCGGCGTGAAGTAGGTGATCTTGGTCGCCTGGTCCTCGCCGAGATACAGGTAGGTCGACTGGAACGCCGAGTCGCCGTCGGCGGTGCTCGGATTGACGATCCAGTCGGCGATGTCGCTGTCGTTGACGCCGAGCCCGACGTCCGGTGCCGAGTAGTGCATCAGGGCGGCCGCGCTGTCGCGGGAGCCGACCTCGAGCCGGCCGAAGCCGTGCTCGAGCCAGAGATAGCTGCCGTCGATCTGCTCGCCGTCGGCGGTCTCCGACTTGAGATTGACCTCGACGCCGACCTGCAGGCCGATGTCCAGGGTGAAGTCGCCGCCGAATGTCACGGCGCCGTCGCTCTTGACGTCGAGCCCCGAGAAGTCGCCGCCGGCGACCTTGTCGTTCTTGGCGTAGCCGAAATACTGGGTGAACTCACCGCCGAGCTCGATCTGCAGCTTGTCGGCGGCGAGTGCCGGCGACGCGGCCGTGCCGGCCAGCAGTGCGCCGATCACGGCGCGACGATAGGAACGCATTGCGGGACCCCCCGTTGCAGAAACTGGACACACAAACGGCCGCCACCCGTGGGCAGGCCGGCCGGCACTCAATGCACCGACAGGGACGCCGGAACGGCGGTCCTGATGTCTGGATATTTCCCCCCGAGGGACCCTGCGTCGTACTCGCGCCGCAGTGGAACTCTTAGGCCGTGACTCTGCAGTATTTCTGCAATCTCGGCAACGAGCTCCTTCGCGAGCCGTGCCGATGCCGCCGGCAGCCATTCGCGCAGTTTCTCGAGCGTGTCAGCCGGACGCCGCGCCTGCTCGAAGGCCACGGCCGCCAGCAGGTCGCGTTCGCCGTCCCCGACCGTCGCGCAATGCGTGCAGCGTACGTCGCGCGGTGCGGTTGCCGCGTCGAGGGTGACCACGAGGATGGATTCCAGCGGACGCACGACCTGCGCGACCCCGCCGGACCCGAAGCCGGCGGTCATCAGCGGAACAGGATCGGTCCTCGCCTTCAGGCACGACACCCAGTGCCGGATGCCCCAGACCAGCAGTGCCTCCGCCGTGGTCAGGGCATGCACGGCAAGCTCGTCCGGTTCGACCCGACGGTTGCCGGTGCCGCCGAGCCGTCCGGCGCCCCGATCCTGTCCGCACATGGCCAGCCTCCGAAGATCCATGATCCCGAGGCCCAGTGATTATTGTTATTGCGAAGCGTTTGCAAGAAAGAATTCGCGACGCCGAACGTGCCGACGATCCTAGAGGCGTATGCGTGCGCCGGTCGGGTCGTACATCGGCCGCAGCGACGCCTCGGCCGCGACCGGCGTGCCGGCCACATCCACTGCATATCCGGCCGACAGGGTCTCGGCCGCCGCCTCCCCCGGCCGGCAGGGAACGTAGCCGAGCCCGACGGCGCCGCCGAGCCAGTGTCCGTAGGCGCCCGAGCTGATCCGCCCGACGGCGACGCCGTCCCGCAGGATCGGCTCATTGTGGTACAGCAGCGGCCCCGGGTCGGTCAGCCGGAACTGCAGCAGCCGGTTCCCGACCCCGGTCTCGCGACGCCGCAGGACCGCCTCGCGGCCGATGAAGTCGCCGAATGACGAGCGCGGCTTTCCGGTCTTCACGGCGAAGCCGAGACCGGCCTCCAGCACGTGGTCCTCGCCCGAGATGTCGTGTCCGTGGTGCCGGTAGGCCTTCTCGATCCGACAGGAGTCGAGGGCGTGCAGGCCGCACAGCCGCAGGCCATGCGACGCCCCGCTGTCGACCACCGCGTCGAACACGTGGCGGGCCATGTCGGCGGTCACGTAGAGTTCCCAGCCGAGTTCGCCGACATAGCTGATGCGATGTGCCCGGGCCAGCCCCATGGCGATCTCGATCTCGCGCGCGGTGCCGAACGGGAACGCGTCGTTGCCGAGATCCTGGGGCGTCAGCGGCTGCAGCACCTCGCGCGCCTTCGGACCCATCACCGCGATCACCGCCTCGGCCGGCGTCACGTCGGTCACCACGCAGCGTGCCCCCTCGGGAACGTGCCGGCGCAGCCAGGCGAGGTCGCGGGTCTGGTGGGCGCCGGCGGTGACCACCAGGAACGCCGTCTCCGACAGCCGGGTGACCGTCAGGTCGGCCTCGATGCCGCCGCGCGGGTTGAGCCACTGGGTGTAGACGCAGCGCCCGGCCGGCACCGCCACGTCGTTCGCCGATACCA
The DNA here is from genome assembly GCF_040219615.1 of Thalassobaculum sp. GTDB lineage: Bacteria > Pseudomonadota > Alphaproteobacteria > Thalassobaculales > Thalassobaculaceae > Thalassobaculum_A. The sequence continues at coordinate 21,056 of NZ_JAVJSE010000007.1, read as the reverse complement.
GCTGCAGCACCGCCTCGGCGTCCGGTCCCTCGACCCGGAACTTGGCGAAGGACGACAGGTCGAACAGGCCGCAGCCCTCGCGGACCGCCCGGTGCTCGGCCGCGGCGTGCTCGAACCAGTTCTGCCGGCCCCAGGAGTAGCGGTACTCGGGCCTCTCGCCGCGCGCGGCCGCCGCCGCCGGCAGGAACCAGTTGGCCCGCTCCCAGCCGGCCACCTCGCCGAAGCAGGCGCCGGCCGCCGCCAGCCGGTCGTGCAGCGGCGAGGTCCGCACCCCGCGCGCGGTCTCGACCTGGCGGTACGGGAAGTGGTCGGCGTACAGCAGGCCCAGCGCCTCGCGGGCGCGCGCCACCAGGTAGCGCCGGTTGGCCTGGAACGGCTGCATGCGCCGGATGTCGACGTCGCCCAGGTCCATCGGCGGCTCGCCGGTGTCCATCCACGCGGCCAGCGCCATCCCGGCGCCGCCGGCCGACTGGATGCCGATCGAGTTGAAGCCGGCGGCGACGAAGTAGTTCCGCAGGTTCGGGGCCTCGCCAAGCAGGTAGCGATCGTCCGGCGTGAAGCTTTCCGGGCCGTTGAAGAAGGTGTGGATGCCGGCGCTCTGCAGGGCCGGCAACCGGCGGACCGCCTGCTCCAGGATCGGCTCGAAATGCCCGAAGTCCTCGGGCAGCTGGTCGAAGCAGAAATCCTCCGGGATGCCGTCCATGCCCCAGGGCTTGGCCACCGGCTCGAAGCAGCCCAGCAGGATCTTGCCGGCATCCTCCTTGTAGTAGGCGCACTCGTCCGGCACCCGCAGCACCGGCAGCCGCGGCAGGTCGGCGATCGGCTCGGTGACCACGTAGAAGTGCTCGCAGGCCTGCAGCGGCACGTCGACACCGGCCATGCGCCCGACCTCCCGGCCCCACATGCCGGCACAGTTCACCACGTGGTCGGCGGCGACCGGCCCAAGCTCGGTCTCGACCCCGGTCACACGGCCGCCGGCGGTGGCGATGCCGGTGACCTTGACGTTCTCCAGGATCGTGGCGCCCAGCTGCCGCGCGCCCTTGGCCAGACCCAGCGCAATGTTGGACGGGTCCGCCTGGCCGTCGGTCGGCAGGAACACGCCGCCGACCACGCCTTCGGGATCAAGCAGCGGATAGCGGTCCAGGCATTCCGCCGGCGACAGCACATGGGCCTCGAGCCCGAAGGTACCGGCCATCGCCGCGCCACGCCGAAGCTCCTCGAACCGGTCGGCGGTCAGCGCCACCGCCAGCGACCCGCATTTCCGGTAGCCGGTGGCGATCCCGGTCTCGGCCTCCAGGCGGTCGTAGAGCTCCGCCGAATACTTGGCGAGGCGGGTGAGGCTGTAGCTGGCCCTGAGCTGGCCGATCAGCCCGGCCGCGTGCCAGGTGGTGCCGGAGGTGAGCCGCTTTCGTTCCAGCAGCAGCACGTCGCGCCAGCCCAGCCGGGCCAGATGATAGGCGACCGAGCAGCCGACCACCCCGCCGCCGACGATCACCGCCCGGGCGTGCCTCGGCAACGCCACCGTCATTCCCGCCTCCTCGTCGCCGGATCGTTCCGGCGACGATTTCACACGGCGCGACGGCCGGCAATCGACTCCCGGCGGCGAACCTCAGCCGCCCTGGGCCGCCGGCGCCGGGGCCGGCTGGCTGTACAGCCAGTAGCCCGCGACGCCGCCGAGCACGGCGCCGGTCAGGTGCCCGAGGCCGCCGCCCATGACGTCGAGGAACACCGCGCCGAGCACGGCGCCGACGGCGATCGCGCCGATCTGGTCGGCGGTCAGGGAGAAGGCCACCGGTTGCTCGACAGGCACCGGCGCCGGGGCCGCCTGCTGGGCGGCGGCCGGCATGGCGCCGACGATCAGCAGGCAGGCGGCGACCAGGGCGACACGCAGCATGGTCAGCATCGATTCCTCCTTCGCGAGTGAACCATCGAGGAACGTTATACTACCGCACGGCCCGGTCGAACTTCGCCCCTCGCGTGTATGGTCGCAATCAGTTGCCGGTGACCGCCATGTCCGGCATCGGGTGGGTGTACAGCCAGTGCCCGGCGACGCCGCCGACCGCCGCGCCCGTCAGGGTCGCGAGGCCGCCGCCGCCGAGGAAGTCGATGACCAGGGCCCCGGCGACCGCCCCGGCGGCGATCACCGCCAGCTGGTCGGCGGTGATCACATAGGGCGACTCGCGGGTCAGGACGCTCTGCGCGCCCTGGCGGGCGGCGTCCGTCAACGACTGCAGGTCGCGCTTCAGACCCTGCACCATGGCGTCCATGTCGGGCGCCTTCTGTTCGGGGGCCGGTGCCGCCTCGGCCGTCGGCGCGGCGGCGGGCGCGTCGGCCTTCGGCGCCTCGGCGGCGGCCGCCGGGGCGGACGCCGATCCGGAAGCCGCCTGCTGGGCCATGGCCGGCAGGCTTGCGCCGAGCGAGAGGGCGGCGGCGAGCAGGGCCGCGCGAATGACTGTGTTCATGGGGAAATCTCCTTCCAGCCAGTATCGTCGGCGATAGCCGGGATTATTCCAGAGGCCGTCCGGGCGACCCTTGACCTGGGTCAAGGTGGCGCAAAACGACGTTGGAAGCACCCACTACCGGATGTTCATGTCGATTTTTCGCGACTGGCGCACAGGATCGCCGCATCGGTTGCGCCGGCCCGGCGCCCGGCCGACACTCCGGGTCGACGATACACAGGGGGAGGATCCCGCCATGACGCTCAGCTTCGCCGTCGGCGACTTCCGGGTCGACCGCATCCTCGAGCAGAACCTGCCGTTCATGGATCCGCTCGAGTTCCTGCCGACCCTCACCAGGGAACTGCTGGAGGAGAACCGTCACTGGCTGGAGCCGAACGCGCTCGACCCGGCGACCGGCAAGCTGATCTTCCCGATGCAGTCCTACCTGGTCCGCACCGGCCGCCACACCATCCTGATCGACAGCTGCATCGGCAACCACAAGCACCGCCCGACCCGGCCGAACTGGCACCTGAAGGACGACACCGCCTACATGGACGCGCTCGCCAGGGCCGGGGTCGGGGTCGGCGACGTCGACTTCGTGATGTGCACCCACCTGCACCCCGACCATGTCGGCTGGAACACCCGGCTGGACAACGGGCGCTGGGTCCCGACCTTCCCGAACGCCCGCTACGTGTTCTCGAAGAAGGAGCTGGCGCATTGGGAGGCGCGGCACGCCGACGCGCCGATCCCCTACATGACCGACAGCGTGCTGCCGGTGGTCGAGGCCGGCCAGGTGGTGCAGGTCACCAGCGACCACCAGTTCGACGCCGGCATCCACCTGGAGCCGACCCCCGGCCACACCGTCGACCACTTCGCGGTGCACCTGTCCTCGAACGGCAGCGAGGCGGTGATGACCGGCGACATGATGCACTCGCCGCTGCAGTGCCGCTTCCCGCATCTGGTCGCCCTGCCCGACATCGACCGCGACCAGGCCGTCGCGACCCGGCGCGCGGTGATGGAGCGGTACTGCGACACGCCCACGCTGATCTGCACCGCGCACTTCCCGCAGCCGTCGATCGGCCACTTCGTGCGCCACGGCGACGCCTTCGACTTCCGGTACCGCGTCGGGGAGTAGGCGGTCCGGCCGCCGCCGCTTGACAGCGGTCGGGGGTGCAGGCGCATCGTTCTCCGGGCCGGTGCGGGGCCCGGCTCGGAGGGAACCCGAATGCGAATGATGCGGATTGTGCTGGCGCTGCTGGTGCCGGCGATGCTCTGGGCAGCTCTGCCGGCGGGATCGGCCCGTGCCGAGGGGGTGGTGTTCGTCACCCGCCATGCCGAGAAGAGCCTGACGGTCGCCGGCGATGCCGCCCCGCTGCTCCCCGAAGGCAGCGCCCGGGCCCGGACCCTGGCCCGCCTGCTGGCCGATGCCGGCATCCACGAACTGATCACCACCGACGCCCTGCGCAGCCGGCAGACCGGCGCGCCGTTCGCGGAACTCACCGGGCTGCAGCCCCAGGTCATGACCCGCGAGGACGAGGTCGCCTTCGCCGCCCGGCTGCGCGAGAAGCCGGACGCCAGGGACCGGCTGATCGTGGCGCATACCCGGAACATCCCGCGGATCCTGGAGGCGCTGGGCGTGCCCGGCGGCAGCCAGGTCAAGCTGAACCCGGACACCGACTACGACAACCTGTTCGTGGTGCAGATGTACCCCGACCGGCCGGCCAGCATGGTCCGGCTGCGCTATCCGATCGCCGATTAGGCTGCGGCGGACGGGAAGTGGTGGGCCCGGCAGGATTCGAACCTGCGACAACACCGTTATGAGCGTCTTGCGGAACTGAACCAGCATCAACCGCCGTCAACGGGACGGAACCGTATCTAACTGATATTATGACGATTCTATAGATATCTCCCGCACGATGGTTCACGGTGGTTCCTGTCTGTAGATAGCGGTTGCACTTAATGTGCACTTAGGGCTGAATATGGGGGCTGCACTTACGGAGAAAGGCTGTCCCAGATGCAAGGTGTGATTTCGGAGCGGTTGCTCAACAAGCTGAAGCCGGCCGAAGCGCCGTACGAGGTCCGCGATACCAGGATGACGGGCTTCCTGGTGCGGGTGCAGCCGTCGGGGCTGATGACCTTTTATGTCGAGTACGCCAGGGGCAAGCGGTACAAGCTCGGCCGCACCGACGCCGTGAAGCCGGAGGCCGCCCGCGAGGCCGCCAAGGGCATCCTTGCCGACGCGCATCTGGGCAAGGACCCGATGGAGGCGAAGCGCGCGGCGAAGGCGCACACGTTCGCCGAGTTCGTAGATGAGGTCTATGCGCCGTGGGCCGAGCAGAACGTGAAGTCGCACCGGAATACACTCACCCGGCTCCGCGCCAACTTCCCCGACCTGTCGAAAAAGAAGCTCGGCGAGATCACGGCATGGCTCGTGGAGAAATGGCGTTCGGCCCGCCTGAAGGGCGGCGCCCGGCCAAGTACCGTCAACCGTGATCTGGACGACCTGCGCAGCGTGCTCGCCAAGGCCGTGAAGTGGGGGCATCTACAGGCTAACCCGGTGGTCGACGTGAAGCGGTCGCGGGTCGACGATTCCGCGTCCATCCGATTTCTCTCGGAAGACGAGATCGGGGCGCTTGTGAAGGCCCTCGACGAACGCGAGGAACGCATCCGCGCCGAGCGCGACAATGCCAACGCATGGCGTCGGGAACGCGGTTATGCCCTACTCCCGGACCTGCGGGAGACGGCGTTCGCCGACTACCTAAAGCCGATGGTGCTGGTGTCGCTGCACACCGGCATGCGGCAGGGCGAGGTCTTCCAACTGAAGTGGTCGGCCGTCGACTTCACCCGCGCCATCGTCACCGTCCGGGGCGAGACGGCGAAGAGCAGCCGCACCCGGCATATCCCTCTGAACAACACCGCCCGCCTCGCGCTGTCGGACTGGCGCAAGCAGGCCCCGGACCCGGACGGGCTGGTGTTCCCCGGTAAGGCCGGCGAGGTCTTCAACAACGTCAGAAAAAGTTGGACCGCAGTTCTCGACGGCGCCGAGATCAAGGCGTTCAGGTGGCACGACCTGCGGCACACCTTCGCGTCCCGGCTGGTGATGGCCGGGGTAGACTTGAACACCGTTCGCGAGTTGCTGGGGCATTCCACTATCGCGATGACGTTGCGGTACTCGCACTTAGCCCCTGAACACAAGGCGGCAGCGGTCGCGAAGCTGGAGGCCGCGCTATGACCGACGTTGAGACGAATGCGGATCTGATCGAGGTAGAGCGGCGCTGCTACCAGGAGACTGGCAACCCGCTGCATGTCTGGGCCGCCTACGGACTCGCCCGCGTGGTCAAGACGCCGCCGCCGGAATGGGTGCTCGCATACTTCGACGGTGTCGGGCGGAACCTGTTTACCGTCGCCGCCGTTCACCTGAACGGGAAGGCCGCGAACGTTCCGGCCGAGATCATGGTCGCGCTCGGAATGAAGCCGCCCGGCAAGAGCGGTAGCGGGACAGCGTTTAGCCGCTACCACAAGGATTGGCTATCATTCGGAATGAACGTCCGCGCGCGGATGCAGTCAGGCGAGCAGCAGACGTACGCAATCGAAGAGGTCGCCAAACAGTCCGGCGTATCCGAGAAGCTGGTCCGGGACGGATGGAAGCGATACAACCGGCTCTTTCCAGGCCCCGGCATCTTCCCGGATGAGGCGCTGTAGAGAAGTCCGGGACTTTCGTACATCGGGACTTGTGGCCGGCAATCACCGTCTGTGAATAATGGGGAACCATCGTAACCGCACCGCTGAGGTGATCAACGATGGGTCCCATGAAGACACCCGACGCAGCCAAGTTCCTGGGCGTCAGCGATAGCTACTTGCGCAAGGCACGCATGCGCGACGACCCGGCGCAGCCGCCTTACCTGAAGATTGGGAAGGCCGTCCGGTATGATCCGGCCGACCTGGAGGCATGGAAGGCCCGGCAGCGCCGCACCGGCTCCGAGGCCGCGTAAATGCCCCCCGACATGAAGAACCCGGCCGCTGGTGACGGCCGGGCGCTTCGGGGCATTCGTGATCTGGCGGATCAGAACCCCGAAGATACCACCCTCATCGACGAAACGGAAGACTGGCGGCGGCGCGTCCAGGCCGACGCCGCCGCCTTCCTGCACCGCAAGGCCCGGCGGCCGAGGGGGCGGCGATGAGCGCGGCCGACCTGCACGCCGAGATGCTCGCCGCCGAGATGGCGTTGTGGAAACCCGTCGCGTTCCGCTGGTTCAAGGCTAAGGGCTTCCCGATGGCCGACCTGCTGGACCGTGCGCCCGGACTCGGCGTGTCGCGAGTCGACTGGTGCGGCGAGTTCTACCAGCCCATCGAGTCCGGAGACCCGGCTGTCATCGTCGCTGTCTGGGTGCGCCCGCCAGTCGACCTGACGGCCGGCACGCGATCCGCTGGTGTGCTAGCGGATCTGGCAGCCGTCGACCTGAAGACCGGGGCCGTCGCGACCCGCTGCGGCATCGCCTACGCCCTCGGCGAACATCTACTGGAGCGTGATACCCGGCCGTTCCGGCTGCGCTGCCACGTCGACGCACGCGCCTGGTTGCAGGCCGGCGGCGACGGTGTCTGCCCGCTCGACTGGTCAACGTTCACGATCCGCACGTCCGGCGAGCCGGGCTTGAACCTGCTGGCCGACACCGTCCGCGACGGCGAACTGATTGAAACCCGGATGCGGGAGACGCTGCCCGCGTTGCCGCGTCTGATGGTGCGGAGGGCTGCGGCATGACGGACAGCGCAGCCTATGTCTCGCTGGCCGAGGCCAAGCGCCGGGACCACGCCGCCGACCGGCTGAAACGCGGCCTCGACATCATCAACCCGACGACCTGGGAAGGGCAGCCGATCCCGGAGCGGCGATGGATCGTTCCGGGGCTGATCCCGTGCGGCAGCGTCACGCTGTTGACCGGCGACGGCGGCACCGGCAAGTCGCTGCTGGCACTACAGTTGATGACCGCCTGCGGACTCGGGCAGCCGTTCCTCGGAATCGAAGTCGAGCCTATCCGCACCCTCGGCATTTACTGCGAGGACGAACGCGACGAGTTGCAGCGGCGGCTGGTGCCGATCCTGGCGCACTACGACTCAACGTTCGCCGACCTGGACGCCCTGGAACTGGTTTCCCGCGTGGCCGGTGGCGACAATTCGCTGATGACCTTCGAGCAGCCGGGCAAGCCCGGCGAGGTCACGCCGCTGCACGCCGAGATCATGAACCGGGCGATCAACACCGGGGCTCGCCTGCTGGTGCTCGACAGCTTGCACGACTTGTTCCCCGGCAACGAAAACATCCGGCAGCACGCCCGCCAGTTTATCGGCTCGCTCCGCGAGATCGCCCTGGAGATCGACGGCGCGGTGCTGGTGCTCGGGCACCCGTCCGCAGCCGGTCTGGCGAGCGGCAGCGGCACCGCCGGGAGCACGGGATGGAACAACTCGGTTCGCGCCCGCGCCTACCTGACGCGCCCGGAGCCGGAGGACGGCGAGGCCGTCGACCGGGACGCCCGCACGCTCGATCTGCCGAAATCGAACTACGGGCCGGCCGGCGGGCAAATCAGGCTGCGGTACAGGGACGGCGTGTTCATCCGCGACGAAGCCGGCGGCGGGTTCGTGGATCATCTGGCGAAGGGAAATCAGGAGTCGGCCGATGATGCCGTGTTCCTGCATTGCCTCGACGTGCTGACGGCGCAGAACCGGAACGTCTCGCACTCGACGAACGCGAAGAACTACGCGCCGAAGGAAATGGTCGGCATGAAGGAGGCCGGCAAGATCGGTCGCCGCCGGCTGGAATCTGCCATGAAGCGGCTCTTCAGCGCTGGGGAAATTCTGGCCAATCTGCCGGTCGGATCGAGGGCCAATCGTCACCAGCAATTCGGCATCCAGCGTGCGCCGAAGTCGCCGCAAGGTGGCGCCTGATGGCTGCGTCATGGTGCGCCGAGGTGGTCCGTAACCCGTTGAAATTGTTGCGTCACGGTGTTGCGTCATGGTGCGCCGAGGTGTCGTGTAAGTCATTGAAATCATTGCGCCGAACCTGCGTCGCAGAGTCTCCCATAGTACTACGTACTATTCCGGGTGCCCCCGCCCTTCGGGGGGCGGGGCACCCTGCCGCCTCTGCGGAGGCCGCCGAATGAAGGCCGAGGCCGCCGCCCTCCGCGCGCTGCTGGCCGAGATCGAGGCGGGCCGCGTCAGGCTGGACCCGGCAGCCTTGACCGTCGCCGCCGTGCTGCTGGCCGACCTGCTGGCGGGCAAGAGCGTCTGCATCCGCGAGGGGCAGCCGCGTCTGGTACGCCGTCGCCGCGTGCTCGCCGATCTGGCCGCCGCGTTCGGATGCGAAGGCAACCCGGCTGCCGCTGCCGACAGGATACGCGGCGCCATCCATGACATCGTTGCCGGGGAAGGCGAAACGACGGAAGAGATCGCCGCCGATCTGGCAAGATTGATCGAACTAAGTAAGGGGCGCGTACCGTCTAGGACGACGATCTACGCCGATCTGACGCGCACTCACAGATAGCTTTGTTCAGAAATGTTCAGCTTATTTTCAATGCAGGCGAGATTATCGGTAGGGTAGACTTCATATCGCGCGATATAATCCGGGTGAACTGTTCAACCTGGGAGCCGCGCCAAATGCTCGCACGCCGCAAGACCGCCGATGTCGAGCCGACCGTTGCCGAGCAACTGGCCGCCGCCGAATCGCAACTGTCCGAGTACAAGAAACGGATTCGCGAGATCGCCGTCGAGGCCGCACCGCTGCGCGAGGCAATCGCCGATGTCCGCGCCGGCCGTGACACCGAGGGTGCTCGCGCAATCGTGCTCGGCGAGGGGCTGGAGCCGTCCGCAACACGGCTCGACCGGATCGCCCGCGAGTCCATGACGCTTTCCGCGTCGCTGCCGATCTTGTCCGAGAAAATCAGGACGCTCCATCGCCAGGAAGCCGACCGAATCACCGACACGCTCCGCGACGAACACCGGCAGGCCATCGCCGAGATCGACCGCGCGCTCGACGCCCTGACCGCAGCGTGCGACGCCGAGGCCGCCGTCCGGGCCAAGGTGCCGCCGGGCGGTATCAGGCCGCTGCCGGCATGCGGGTTCCCCTATGCGACCGCCTCGACGGCATGGCGGGCCGCCGTTCGCCGGGCCGGGCTGCTGCCCGCCGAGGCCGCCTGATGGCGCGGCGCAAGACATCGAAGGCCGTCGGGCCTCCCGTCGCCGAGGCACCGGACACCGTGCCGTCGACCGACGCACCGGAGCCGCCCGCCGTCACGGTGCCGCCTGAGATCGCCGACCGGTCGGAAGGGGAGGCGCGCGAACTGACGACGAAGGCCATGCACGCCGTCAGACGCATGGTCGCCGAGGTCGAGGAACCGCCCGCGACGAAGGCGAAGCGTCGCCGCAAGAAGGTCGACCCCCACGCCGCCGAACTGGTCAAGACGGATGGCGAGATCGCCGCCGCCCGCGCGCGGCATCGCCACATCAAAGCGGAGATCGCGCGCCTCGACGCCGTCGCGATGGGGCCGCACACCGCCGAGGAAGAGGCGCTGATCCGCGCCGCCGAGGAAATCGGCAAGCAGATTGGTCGACTGACGGAGCATCGCGTCAAGGTGCTGTCCGGCTTGTGGGAACCGCCCGCGCCGCCCGCGCCCGTAGTCCCGAAGGCCGCGCCGGCCCTCCAGATTATCCGGTTGCCGGACGAAGTGACCGCCGAGATGGCGCCCGACTTCAACGTGCCGGTGGCCGAACTGCACAAGGCCGTCAGCCTGGGAGTCTTGCTCAACATTCAGGCCGATCTGGTCGAGCGACTGAACAAGATTTTCGCGAATTACAAAGAGGGGATCGAGCGCGCGCATCACCGACTCGATCAGGCAATTGAGGCCGCCAACAAGAACGTTGAGACCCTCAAGGCCCTGCGCGACCGCGTCACCGAACTGGAGGCGCGGCCGGTGCTTAAGTACGTCGGCACCTGGAACGCCGATACTCAATTCAACCCCGGCGAATTCTGCACCGACAAGGGCTCGCTTTGGCACTGCAACGAGCCGACCCGCCAACGCCCCGGCGATGGGCCGGCATGGCGCCTCGCCGTGAAAGCTGGCCGCGATGGAAGGGACGCAAGATGACCACCCTATACGCCGAGATTGAGGCCCGCGTCGCCGACGTGCGGCTCAAGTTCCTCGCCGGCCTCGCGCCCGTGGTGGAGAAGGCCCGCACCCTGCACGGCGATGAGGCCGCCGCCGAGTTCGAGCGCGAGAGTCGGGTGAAGTTCGAGGCCGAGATCCCCGCGCTCCGGGCGTGGTTGCGCGAATGTCTGACCGGCGACGACAAGCCGGCCGGCGAGCCGGTGCACTGACGTATGCGGGGGGAGACCACCGTCGCCACCGAACGCCAGTGTGCAGCCGTTCGCATGGTCAAAGAATGGCGCGGCCGAATTGAAATTCCGGCGCTGATAAAAAAGGGGCTGGGGGGACCGTCGAGGAAGCATCCGAGGGCATGTCGCGGGCCGGTCGCGATGTTCCATCCTTACTAAACCAAGGAATTCCTTTGAAAAAACCGACCGTCAAAACCGCAGAAATCCGCGCCTTGCGGCATGGAATGCCCAGCACCAGCGGCGGGCTTGCGGTCGGGACGCCGTCCGCACCCTCGCATCTGTCGACCGAGGCGAAATCCTGGTGGCGGAAGGTGGTGACGGAATACGAGATCAGCGACGACACCGGCTTGTTGTTGTTGCAGACCGCATTGGAGAGTTTCGACAGGATGCGGAGCGCACAACGAGTAATTAAGCGCGAGGGACAAAGCATTCGTGACCGTTTTGGTTTTCCGCGAGCGCATCCGTTGCTTACCGTCGAGCGTGATTCCAGAGCCGGAATGCTCGCCGCCTTGAAGCAGATGAACTTGGACTTGGAGCCGCTGAACGATCGTCCCGGCCGACCGGGCGGGAGCCGCTGATGCCGACCGTCCGCCGTCGCCGCTCCCGCGCCCTGGCCGCGCCCCGCGTGTCACAGGCTGCCGTTGACGCCTACAAGCTCGCCCGCTCGATCGAGGATGCCGGCGAGGCCGAGGGATGGGAGCACGAGGGCGGCCGACACCGGGAGTACCTGGACGCCGACCGCGCGCTGCGAACTGCGCTCGACATCCGGCCGTGGCACCCGACACCGCTCGACGTTGACGGACCGGAGCCGGCCGAGATCACGGGGCCGGGCCGCTGCTGGTGGGATGGCTGGCCGCGCGCGTGGCAACTGCGCGTCGCACTGGAGGGGGCAGCGGATGCCGACGAATAGGCGCCGACGCCGCCGCGACCTGCGGCTAACCCAACTGTCGCCGGCCGTGTCCTGGTGGCTGCGGCATGGCGGCTATCTCGACCACGACGAGGCCGCCCGCCTGGGCATGGCCGGCGACGGCGCACCGCTTCAGGTGTGGCTTCTGGAGGGTGACGACGACTCGTTCGGCAGCGGACGGCGCCCGCTCTGGACCCGCCGCCGGCTGCGCGAGGCCGGATATGGCGAGGCAATCGACGCGCTGATCGCGGCTGGCCGCACGCCGCCGGATGGCTACTTCAAGCGGAGACCAAACAATGGCGACGAGTGAGCAGCTTCTAGTCAGAATTGACGCAACGACGGAACAGCTACGCCGTCAGATGGCGGCTGCCGACAAGACTGTCGCCGACTTCGAACGCAAGACTCAGGGTTCTTTTAAGGCCCTCGACGCGACGTTCCAGAAGTTCAACGCCGCCTCGCGTGTGGTCGCTGGTGGACTGGCGGCAATCGGCGTGGGCTTGTCTGTTCGGGAACTTGGCCGGTATGCCGATGCGTGGCGCTCGACGAACAATCAACTGGTGGTCGCGACCGGATCGACGGCGGCGGCGGCGAAGGCGACCGAACAGCTTTTCCAGGTCGCGCAGCGCACCCGCTCCGGCTTCGAGGGAACCGCGCAACTCTATGCTCGCCTGTCTCTCGCCGGCAAAGAGCTAGGCGCCACCAGTGACCAACTGATCAAGTTTACCGAGGGTGTCGGCAAGGCGATTGCCGTGTCCGGCGGTTCCGCGTCGAGTGCATCCGGCTCACTGTTGCAGTTGTCCCAGGCCCTCGGCGGCGGAACTGTTAGGGCCGAGGAATTCAATTCTGTTCTAGAAGGTTCGCCGCGCATTATCCAAGCGGTCGCGGACGGACTCGACAAAGCCGGCGGCAGTGTTTCCAAGCTGCGCGAACTTGTGAAGACCGGCGAGGTATCGAGTCAGGCGTTTTTCAGTGCGTTCCTGACGCAACTGCCGAAGCTCGACGCCGAGTTTTCCACGACGCAATCGACAATCGGGCAAAGCCTGACGACGCTGGACAATTCGCTTTCGAGGCTGATCGGCCGGGCCGACGAATTCTCCGGTTTCTCTTCGACCGTGGCCAGCGCCATCAGGGGCATTTCCTCGGCAATCGATGATCTGGCCGGGGCTGGCAACGGCCCGCGCTTCGTGTTCGGCGAGGAACTGGAGAAGGCCCGCCAGAACGCCGAGGCCCTGCGGCTGGAGATCGAACGGCTGGAGGGCAGCACCGGCCGGGCCGCCACGCGGGAACGCCAGGGGCTCGCAATCCGCCTCGGCGCCCTGGAGGCGGTAGACGCGTTCCGGGAGCTTGGCCGGCTGCAAGACGAGATCGCCGCGAAGCAGGAGCGATTGGCTAGCATCGGCAACGTGCGAGGCGGGCAGGCGCAGCGCTCCGGGCTGGCCGCCGAGATCGCCGACCTGGAAGCGCAGGCGATCAAGCTTCAGACCGCCATCGATCAGGCCGACCGCGCCGTGGTCACCAGCGCGACCGCGACCGGCGCTGCGCTCAAACCCGTGTCCGACAACCTGACGGCGCTGCAAGCCAAGCTCTTCGGTCTCGAAGGTTCCTGGGAGGCGTTCGGGCGCGGTGGCCGCGATGCCCTCGACGCCATCGAAAAGCGGTTCACCTTGAACGAAAAGGCCGCCGATCTGGCCGAAAAGTTCAACGCGGCGAACAAAAAGGCCATCGAGTCCGGGGCCATCGCGGCGCGGCAGGCCGCCGCCTACTTGCCGGTCCTGGAAGACATCGCCGATGCGGAAGAACGCCGCACCGCCGCGCTGCTGGCCGACGACTACCTCGACACGCTGGCCGCCGAGGAACGCTTCGCCCGCGACCGCCTGCTGTACGGCGAGGCCGAGGCCGAAATCCTCAAGCAGATCAACGAACTTCGGGCTGCTGGCGTCACGGTTACCGAGGGCATGGAGACGGCGATTCGGCGGGCCACGACGGCAACCGTCGCGCTGAACGACGAGTGGACGGAGGGGCAAAAGGCGGCGGAACGCGCCCTCCAAGCCGCAGCCGCGCCGCGCCGCGAGTACCGCCTTGGGGCCGTGCTCGACAACCTGGAGAACGCGCCATGACGACGACATGCCTCTACGTGACTTCGAAGTTCGCCGCGATGGCGAGCGACACGCTGATCAGCGGCACCGAAGGCGACGGCGCGGTCTATATGTCCAAGTCCTACAGCCTCCCGCACGCCAGGGTGCTGTTCGGATTCACCGGACTGCGCGCCGCCGCCGAGTGTATGCACCACGCCCTCAACAGCGGCTCGGACGGCACCCGGAGCGGCGATATCGACGACTTCGCCGAACATGGGGAGGCAATCGCCCGCGAGGCAATCGAGCGCGTCGAATCTGTCTTCCGATTCCACGGTGTCGAGTTCACCGGGTCCGAGACGCTGGGCGAAGCCTATCTCGCCGGCTGGTCCCGTCGCCGGGAGCGGGTGACCGGCTATCTGATCGACCTGGACGCGCCCGACGCGGGAGCGCGGCCGATCCCGGATGACCGGCTGATCTGCATTCCTAGCCTGTGGGGGCGCAAAGGAACCACGGGCGCGGTATCGATCCCGGCCGATTTCGTCGCTGCGTTCCGCGAAGCCTACGAGTGCCAGCACGACGGCATGTACTGCGAGGGCGACGGCCCGCACCTTGGCGGCGACATGCTGCTGTCGGTCCTGACGGAGCGGGAGATTCGATCGATCCACATCGGGACCTTCGCGAATGCGACCGATAGTTCGGCGTGGTCGCGTCTCGAAACCGAGCTCGCCCGGGTGGCGGCATGACGGGGACCATCGCAGAGCGCAACCGCGTGGTCGGGCGGCTCAAAAGGATCGGTAACGAAATCGCCGAGGCGATGGCTCGCCGCGAGTTCCCGGCCGATGCGCCCTATGCCGAGGCATACGATCTGGCGGCGCGTTTGTATCGCGCCTATGCCCGCGACCTGCTGGGCGACGCGGTTGCGCTGCCGACCGTCGACCATGCCCGCGCGGCACTTCAACGCGCCCGACTCGCCGAGACCCGGCATATGCAGTTTGTCCGCGCGGCACTGCAAGCGGCCGTCCGGGGAGACGTTGCCCGCGCCTTCGAACCGCGTGCCTGTCCCAAGTTCTGCCGGGAGCTTCATCGGCGGTTCTACGCGGGCGAACGCGACCGGAACGAAACCGACAGGGTCCTGCGGTCGGCAATGATCATCGTGCTCACGGCGGCCTCGGATGCCGCCGAAGACCACGACCCGGCGGCGGCGAACACTGTCACCGTCGACATTCCGGGCATGGAATTCCTCGCTACGGGAGCACCCACCTGATGGCCGACATGCTCACTCACCGCGCCGAGCTATTGGACCGATTGCTGGCAACCCTGCTGACGGTCGCCGAGGCAACCGCGCCCGACTTCCCGCGCCGCCGCCGCGCACTGCTGTCGAGGCGCATGGCCGGCGATGCCGTCGGCGCTTGGCTGCACATGGCGTGGGAAGCTGCGGGCCAGAAACAACGGTTCCGGGCTGTCCTGGCCGCCCGTGCCGCGATGGCTTCAGAGGGCGTGGCCGACGACGCCGACCCGGCGATGCCGCCGACGCTGGGGCTGTCCAAAACCGCTACCCAATCGGCGCAGCTACACGCGGCCGAGGGTGTCCCGGAGGCAAAGTCGCATTGGCTATTCCTCCTGTCCGTCCATCACCACGCCATCCTGATGGCGCTGCTGGCGAACCGCTACGGCGACGCTGCAATCACGCTCCGGGCCGAGGACATCCGCGACGAGATCGCGGCCCAGATTCCCGATGCTGAGGCGGCGGCATCGGGGGACATCCTGTCGTTTCCCGCACCGTCAGTGTGAACGACGAACTGAATGCGCCTGACAACCACCCGGAGCCTGCCATCATGCCCCCGAAGAAATCCACCACTGCCGCCGCGCCCGCCGCGCACGCCGTCACCCTCGCCGGGAAGGTCGAGACGCTGGTGCCGTCCGCGAAGGCCATGATGGGAATCAGCACCGCGTTCGGCGGGCTGGTCCCGGCCCTGGATCGCGCCCGCCAGTTCGATGTCAACGCCCTCGCCGCCGTCGTCCACCTGGGGCTCGGCAGACCGACCGCCACCGGCAAAGAACTGGAGCGCACCGCCGCCCAAGTCTGCGCCGCCGACCTGACCGACGTTGCGGTCGCCGTGGTCGGTTACCTGTCCGACCTGATGAACGGCGGCTCGCAGGTGAAGCCCAAGGCGGGCTGATCCATGAGCACCGTCGTCTATTTCGTCGAGTTGACCGGTGTCCTGAAGTCGGATGGCACCACGTCCAGGGTGTTCGGCTGGTCCTCCAAGGATCGCGGCGGCTACCTGAAGCGCACCGCCGACACGGGGCTGTCGGCCGATGAGCCGTACTATGCGCCGCGCGTGATCGATCCGGGTTCCTGGCGACAGTCCATCGTCGGCCGGGTCAACCTGTTCGGCAAGGCCGACTCCACGAAAGGCACGATCCGGGCGGCGAACCTCGACGGCGGCCTGAACATCCTGCGCGACTACGCTTTCGATGGGCGAACCGCGAAGATCATGCGGGGCGAACTGGACAGCAGCGGGGCGTTGAAGACGGGTACGCTTACGACGGTGCTCAAGGCGCGGGTGCGGTTCCCGCTGGTCGGGTCAACCGTCGTCGTGGACTTCGTCGACCGGTCGGGTCAATTCGAGCGCGTACAGCTACAGCCGGACAAGTTCGCCGGGACCGGCGGGACGACCGGCTACGAGGGAGATGCGAACCTCGCCGGCCGGCCCAGGCCGCGCTGCTGGGGCGAGATCAACGATCTATCGCCGCCCTTGGTCGCGAGCGGGCTGCTGATCTACCAGTTGGCCGACACTCTTATCGACGGAATTTCGGAGGTCACTGACGGCGGCGACGCCATAACGGAGGGAACCGACTACGCATCGTTCGCAGCCTTGGCAGCCGCGACCACAACCGCGTCGACGTTCGACTACTTCCTCGGCAGCGACACCGTTGGATTCGGGAACGACCCGGACGGCGGCGCATACATCAAGCTGGGCACCCTCCCGTCCTTTGCCGTGACGTGCACATTCGACGGGACGACTGGCGGCTTTGCGTTCACGGTTACCGCCGTCAGCATTGCCTACAGCCTCCTGGAGCACCGTCTCGGCTACGACATCACGTCCGGGAGCACCGACGTTGACACCGACGCCCTCGACGCCCTGGAGGCCCTGACATCGATCAATGTCGGGCTTGCCTACACCGAGGAAGTGACAATCTCCCAGGTCTTCGACGACGCATTCGGCTCCATCGGCGCATGGTGGGGAATCGACCGGTCTGATCGATTCACCTGCGGGCGCCTTGAACTGCCGGACGCCACGGCGACCCCTGACTTGGAGTTGACCGTCTCGAACATCCTCGGCGGGGAAGACCCTGACGCAATCCAGGTCATTGAGTTCGGCATTCTCGGATCGATCCCGGTCGGGCGCGTGCAACTTGGCTATCAGCGCAATTACACCGTCCTAAAGGGCGGACAGCTTGACCCGAACGTCGCGGCGGTTGATCGCGCCTACTATGCTCAGGAATTCCGGCTCGGCACGCCCTCGAACGGGCTGGATCAGGACACTCTCGACCTGCATCCGCAGAGCGCACCGTTCCAGCACAACACCCACTTGGAAGGGCTCGGCGACACCGACGACGAGGCCGCGCGGCTTCTGGCGATGCTGAAGACGGAGACGTTCTGCATTCGCGTTCCGGTGCGCCCGAACGTGGCGGCGGCTCTACCGGCAGGCGGGCACGTCAAGGTGACCGTGCCGTATCACGGGATGGATGCGGGCTTGCACTTTACGATGGTGCAGAGCGAAGACGCCTACGCCAGTGACCGGTCGGTGTTGACCCTTTGGGGCGGCATCGCGGCGTAGTTGCTACGGCGTCCGCAGCCTGACACCCGCACCGCCGCCGTTCTCCGGGATGAACTCGACGCCCGCAGATTCGAGGGCGCGGACTACTGCCGACACATTCTCGGCTGAGCTACGCCCCGGCCCAATCTTGCCCTCCATCCTCTTGATGGTCGGCAGTGACAGGCCGGACGCCTCCGCGAGCGTCGCTTGGCTCCATTCGATTAGGCCGCGAGCGGCGCGGATCTGGGCGGCTGATATCATCCCGAAAGTATCCTGTGTGATCCAATTAGTTTGACGATACATTCAGGATATAACATTATCCCGAAAGTGTCACGACAGACACGAAAGGGAGACTGTAATGCCAACCACCCTGAAGCCCGATCCTGCCGCCGTGCTGGCGGTACTGTACGCCGAGACGACCGCCTCGCTCGACACCAAGACCGACGATCCGGCCGACGTGCTGGGCAACCGGGTCCGCGCGCTGCAAGACGTACTGTTCACCCTGCCGACCGACGACCCGGCGGCTCTTCGCATCCAAGCGGACGCCACCCGCGCGCTGGTCCGCGACTTCAACCACGACGGCACGACCGCCGCGATCCTGATGCTGGCGGCGACCTATGCCGAACGGCTGGCCGTGCTGAGGGAGGGCGCGCAATGACCCAGCAAACCATGCGCCTTTCCGATTCTTCGATGCTGCTGCTCGACGCCCTCGGCGCCATTCAGCTTGCCGTCGACGGTCTCGACGATGACGCGACCCGCCGCTCCATGGCGTTCCTGGTCGAGAAAGTCGGGGAGATCGCAACCGAGATAGACGACATCGCCCGGCACCTTCATTGCGGCGTTCCGGACGACCCGGAGCCTTCCCCCGACGACGACCTGCTGAGCCTCATCAGCATGTGGCGCACCGTCAACGAACGTGTCGCCGAGACGGACGGCACACCAGATCACGCCGAGCACGTCGAGCGGTCTCACCGGCTGCTGGCCAAGATCGCCAAGACCGAGGCCCTGACCTTCCGGGGCGCGCTCGCCAAGGCCCGGTTGCAGTGGGATGACGACGAGATCGCCCGGTCTATGCGGGATGATCTGCCGCTCGAAGTCGTCGGCGCCGCCGGGCTGCGCGATCTGTTCAAGGTGACGGCGACCGCCTGACGCCACCAGCACGACGACAGACGCCCCCGGTTCACCGCCGGGGGCGTTCGCTATGAAGGGTAGCGTTATATTGGCGGTTCGATGCTTTTATGATATGTATAGTCACGGAAACGACGGAGGCTCTATATGCTGACAGGTTCTCAAATCCGGGCCGCCCGCGGTCTACTCGGGTGGACATCCGAGCGTCTCGCGGAGGCCAGCGGCGTCCACTACGCCTCGATCTCCCGTGCCGAGCAGCACGACGGGCCGCCACCTGTGCGCGCCTCGACGCTGGTAGCGGTCAAGGCCGCCCTGGAGACGGGAGGCGTGGTGTTCATCGAAGACGGTGTGAACCGACCCGGCGGGGTTGGCGTTCGGATGCGGGAGAACGTGACATGACGAAGGCTGGAGACAATCGCCTGCCCATGCTGGCGTCGAAGATCAACGCGGCTCACGCCGCCGTCGAGGCCGCGCAAAAGCAGGGAGTGGAGCACGCCATCGAGGCGGGCAAGCTGCTACTGGAGGCGAAGGCCGCCGTGAAGCATGGGCAGTGGGGGCCATGGCTCGCCGAGCACTGCACCATCTCCGACCGCACCGCCCGGCTCTACATGCAGGTAGCGAGGAACGAAGAGAAGCTCCGGGGCAAAACGGCAACCGTTGCCGATTTGACGCTCCGGGGCGCGCTCGACTCGCTCGACGACACCCTGGCCGCCAAGCAACGCCGGGCAAATGTGGAACTTGGCGAGTTCTTCGTTGAAACCCTGCTACCGGGCCAACCGCCAGAACGCGCCCGAGACATAGTCAAATGGTGGCGCATCGCAACCGAGGGCGATGGACCGCCCGGAGCATCCGAGGCCGTCGCAGAGCGGATGGAAGCCTACTTGCGGGAGCAGGGGATTACGCCGTGGCGTCCCTCTCGTGCCGCGTCACCGCGACCTGCCGACCCGGACTTCGACGAGATGCTGGCGGCATGGGACGCCGCCGGTCCCGAGGCCCGCGCCGAGTTCAAGCGGCGCCTTCAGGCCGAGTCCGCGCGGCAGGGCGTCGAGCCGGTGGCCGTCGAGTTCTGATCCACCGGCAAGCACTACACAAGCAGGGCGGTTCTTCGGAGCCGCCCTTTCCGCGTCCGGGACTCCCTGACAGGCCGCCACCGCTCGGGTGGTCCGACGGGACACCGACGAGACCGACTTGGCCACCAGCGGCCCGCATTCGGGCGCGGGGGCATAGGGGCGGGTATCTCCGAGCGCGTCGACCTTCGGGCGCTAGACCGTCCGTGCAGTCAGGCAACGCTAATCGGCGACAGAAAAAGTTTCATCTGAAACTAAAATTCGGGGCGATTAACGCAAGAGCGCTGCACGAACGGTCGGACGGTCGAGTGCCGCCGCATCCTGCGATGCCCCCCAGGGGGGAACCGTCAGAGCATGGACCGACCGCGAGGCTAGACCGCTTGGGTAGCCAAACTTTGCCACGTCCGAATTGAAGTCGCGGGCCGCTCTGAAATCCAGGGGCCGGGGGGACCGTCCGAACATGGACCCGGCGAGGTCTCAGACCGTGGATGCCCCTCCATTTTCACTCGAAGCTGCGAGGGAACCGGGGGATGTCGCGGATGCTCTTCCCACGCAAGCGCACTTAATGCGCACTTACAGACCAGAACTCGCCGAGCAAACGCGCACCTAAGTAGCTGAAAAGATTGGTGGGCCCGGCAGGATTCGAACCTGCGACAACACCGTTATGAGCGGCGCGTTCTGACCGCTGAACTACGGGCCCGGCGCCGGTGGACGGCGACGCATCGAGTTATCGAGGAAGCGCGGCCGGTGTCAACGCAAGAGGGTAGATGACCCAGCCGGCGGCCCGTCGCCGCATAGGTCCCGGATGCGGCCAAGGGGAGAGACCCGACCGCCGGGATGACAAGCGCGCGCTCGCGGACGCAGGCACGGCCGGGGCAGACACGGCCCCGGGAAACGAGATCGGCCACCCCACTCCCGTCGTCATCCCGGACGCCGCGGCAGCGGCGATCCGTGATCCACGAAGCGACGGGCGTCGAACGGAGACCGGCAATCCTCAGTAGTCGAGGAAGCTGCGCAGCTTGCGCGACCGGCTCGGGTGCTTGAGCTTGCGCAGCGCCTTGGCCTCGATCTGGCGGATACGCTCGCGGGTCACGCTGAACTGCTGGCCGACCTCCTCCAGGGTGTGGTCGGTGTTCATGCCGATGCCGAAGCGCATGCGCAGCACCCGCTCCTCGCGCGGGGTCAGGCTGGCCAGCACCCGCGTGGTGGTCTCGCGCAGGTTGGCGTGGATCGCCGCGTC
>NZ_JAVJSE010000006.1:0-63730 GCF_040219615.1 Thalassobaculum sp. | reverse complement strand
GCTCAGGTCGAAGCGCAGATACAGCCAGACGGCGTGCTGGACGACCGACGGTGGATAGTGCAGGCGGGCATAGGAGATCGGCTTCATGAGGCGAGGCTATCGGCTGGGCCCGGCGTCCGCCACGAGTTCGTGACAGCGCCTCTATGACCGTTGGTATGATCGAATTTTTGAGCGTGGCGCCTTGACAGCCCCATAGGAATGAATGAAGGTTCAGTCAATCAGATTGGAGAGCTACGAGGAGCCTCTCCGGCGGGGAGGTTCGCGGTGACAATTCTGGCGCGAGAGATCTTTTCACTCGAGCATGAGATGCTTCGAGAGACCGCTCGCAAGTTCTTCGAGCAGGAAGTCGCCCCTCATCATCGGGATTGGGAAAAGCAGGGCGTCGCGCCACGCTCGGTCTGGCGAAAGGCGGGCGAGGCCGGCCTCCTCTGCGTCGCAGTTCCGGAAGCCTATGGCGGCTGCGACGCGGACCGGCTTGCCTCGGCAATTCTGATCGAGGAGCAGGCGCGTCTAGGACTTTCGGGGCCCGGCTTCTCGACCCATTCGGACATCGTCGCGCCTTATATTCTGAACTACGGAACTGAGGCGCAGAAGTTGAAGTGGCTTCCGGGCATGGCCTCCGGAGAGTTAATCGGCGCCATCGTTCTGACCGAGCCCGGCGCAGGATCAGATCTGCGCTCGATCCGCACCACCGCTATCCGAGATGGCGACGAACTGGTCCTGAACGGCCAAAAGACCTTCATCACCAACGGCAATTGCGCAGACCTTCTTTTGGTCGCGGCGAAGTCGGGCGAAGCTGCGGGAACCAAGGATCTCACCCTTCTCGTCGTCGAGGCGGCGACGCCCGGCGTGAGCCGCGGCAAGAGTTTTGAGAAGATTGGCATGAAAGCGCAGGACACCTGCGAGCTGTTCTTCGACAATGTGAGCATCCCGGCCACGAGTATCCTCGGCGAGGAGGGGCGCGGATTTCCCCTCCTTTTCCGCGAGCTTGCCTGGGAGCGGTTGCAGATCGCCGTCGGGGCGGTCGCGACCTCCGCCGCGGCGCTGGAGTGGACCCGCGACTACACGCGCGAGCGCAAGGCCTTCGGCACGCCGATCGCTGACTATCAAAACACGCGGTTCCGGCTCGCCGAGATCAAGACCGAGATTGAGATCGCCCAGGTCTTCGTCGACCGCTGTCTGCGCGAGGTCAATGAGGAGCGCCTCGATCCGACGGTGGCGGCGATGGCGAAATACTGGTGCACCGAGTTGATGGGACGCGTCGTCGACCAGTGCCTGCAGCTGCATGGCGGCTATGGCTACATCTGGGAGTATCCGATCGCTCGCGCTTTCGCGGATGCGCGGGTGCACCGGATTTACGGCGGCTCGAACGAGATCATGCGGGAGCTGGTGGCGCGCACGCTCTGACGTCGTCGATGCCGAATATCGGAGGACGCGTTGGCGTCATAAGAAAATGAATGAACAGCCATTTAATACGGGTTGGAAAGAGTGGAGCGCTATGAAAGCAGTGGGAGCGACGCGGTTGAGCGCGATGGCGGGCGTCGAAAGTTCGATCGGCGCAGGTGGAGGAACCGCAGAATGATGATCAATGCGCTCAACGGGCTTGTCTACGGCAGCCTGCTCTTCATGCTCTCCTCGGGTCTCGTGCTGGTCTACGGTCTGCGGCGGGTGGTCAATTTTTCGCATGGCGCGCTCTATATGCTCGGCGCCTATGTCGGCTATTCGGTCGCCATCCACATCGGCTTCGTTCCAGGCGTTATTGCGGCCGCGCTTGCCCTCGGCCTGGTCGGTGTTTTCCTGGACCTCGTCATCTTTCGCCAGCTCACCGATCGCGACCCGCTGGTGACGGTGCTGGTCACCTTCGGGGTCCTGCTGGTTCTGGAGGACTTGGTCCGCTCCGTCTGGGGCACGCAAAACTACGCCATCGATCCGCCCGAGGCGCTCGGCGGCGTGGTCGAAATCTCGGGCGCGCCCTATCCGGTCTATCGGCTGTTCATCGTTGGCGCGAGCGTGGTCATGGTGGCGGGCCTCGTCGCCTGGCTGCGCTGGGGGCGGACCGGACTCTTCGTGCGCGCCGCCAGCCACGATCCCTCCGTGGCGGCGATGTGTGGCGTACGCACGGCGGTAATCGGCCCGATAGTGGTCGGGCTCGGCGCGGCTTTCGCAGGCGTCTCGGGCATCCTCGCCGCGCCGTTCCTCTCGCTCAATCCCTCGATGGGCGGAGAGATCCTGGTGCTGTCCTTCGTTGTCTCGGTGGTCGGCGGCCTCGGTAGCTTTACCGGCGCCTTCGTCAGCGCCTTGGCGCTCGGTCAGCTCCAATCCTTCGGCACCGTCTATCTGCCCGAACTCGCGGCGCTTCTTCCCTTCGCGATGATGGCGCTGGTGTTGATCGTTCGGCCGGGCGGCATCGCCGGGGCGAGGGTCTAGGCGATGGATGCGACCCCCATCACGACGCGACCGGACCTGATGGCGAGGCTTCGTTCCAACGGGCCGCTCACTGTCGCCGCCGCGGTCCTAGCGCTCCTGGTCCTCGCGGCCGAGCTTTCAGGGTCGCGGATTCTGGTCAGCCTGCTCGCGCAGGCGGCGATCATTTCGATCCTCGCGCTCGGGGTCGGCATGCTCGGCCGCTCCCTGAATTTGATAAGCTTCGGTCACGCGGCGCCATTCGGAGTCGGCGCCTATGGCGCGGCCTATGTACTCTCCAGCGGCGTGACGGCGCCCGAGATTGGCCTCTTGCTAATGCTGGTTCTCGTCTTCGCCAGCTTCTTTCTCATCGGCCTGGTGGCCAGCCGGCTCGAAGGCATCGCCTTCAGTATGCTGACCCTCGCCCTCGGGCAAGCCGCCTATGTCGCGATCTCCAAGTTCCGAGACGTCACGGGCGGCGCGGACGGCATGATCGTCGCCACGCCCCGTCGGCTGTTCGGGATCCCGGCCAGCACGTTTCAGGATCCGCACGGCATGCTGTTGTTGGGCGTGGCGGTGATGGGCCTCGTCTATGCTGGGCTTCGCGCGCTGGAGCGCTCCAAGCTGGGCGAACTGACGGTCGCGATCCGGGAGAACGAGGAGCGGGTCCAGTTCCTGGGCTACCGCACGCGCGCAGTGAAGGCCGGCGTGTTCGCGCTGTCCGCGTCGACCGCAGCGCTCAGCGGCGCGCTCTTCGCTCTCTACCAGGGCTTCATTTCGCCGGAGATCATGCATTGGAGCTTTTCCGGCTCCGCGCTGATCATGATGATCCTAGGCGGCACGTCCTTTCTATGGGGCCCGATCGCCGGGGCTTTCGGTTATTTCCTGCTGCGCGAAGGCTTGTCGGATCTGACCTCGCACTGGATGGCGGTGTTAGGCGTCACCCTGATCATGGTCACGGTCGCTTGGCCCAGCGGCCTATCCGGCGCATTCTCCGCGCTGCTGCAGCGTCTCGACCGCGCTCACCGAAGCGGGCCGAAGTCATGAGCGCCCTGTTTCGCTGCGTCGAAATCAGCAAGCGCTATGGCGGCGTCGTCGCGCTCGACAAGGTCAGCCTGGAGCTCGAGCCGGGCCAGGTTCACGGATTAATCGGGCCGAACGGCGCTGGCAAGTCGACCTTCATTGACGTCGTCTCCGGCCGCGTTCGCGGCGACGGGCAGGTGTTCCTCGGTCATCAGGACATTTCGTCGGCGCAGCCCTATGCGCGGCGGCGTATGGGCGTCTCGCGGTCCTTCCAGCGGACGTCGATCTTTCCGGCGATGACCATCGGAATGCAGCTCGACATCGCCGCGCATGGCGTTGGCGGAGGCCACACCGGCGAGCTGATCGACATTTTCGGCCTCGGATCGATTCTCGAAGCGCCGGCGGGAGAGGTCAGCTACGGACAGCAACGCCTCGTCGATCTGGCGCTGGCGTTGGTCGGGGATCCCCAGGTGCTGCTGCTCGACGAGCCGGCTGCGGGGCTCTCGGTAGCGGAGTCGCAGACGCTCGCCGCGCATCTAGAGGAGATCGCGAAAAGCTGGAACGTCGCGGTCCTGCTGGTCGAGCACGACATGGATGTCGTGTTCCGGGTCTGCCAGACGCTCACGGTTCTCGCCTCGGGTCGCTGGCTGGTCGGCGGCGCTCCTGAAGAAATCCGCAAGGATCCGGCGGTGATCGAAGCCTACTTCGGGAGCGCGGCATGAAAACGCTGCTCGAGTTCGTCGGCGTGGACGCGCATTATGGTGCCGCTCATATCCTGCACGGCGTCACGCTGGGAGTCGACGAAGGCGAGCGGGTCGCTGTGCTTGGCCGAAACGGCGTCGGCAAGACCACGCTCGTCAACACTCTGCTGGCTGCGGCGTCGCTACGAGGCGGCGAGATACGGCTTCGTGGCGAGCGGATCCGTAAGCTCGCCGGGCACACTGCCGCAGCCCATGGCGTCGCCATCGTGCCGCAAGGCCGCAAGATCCTTCCGAACCTCTCGATCCAGGACAATCTCAAGCTCGGGGCGGCGCTGCGTCGTCCCGGCCCGTGGGATCTGAGAGCGGTCTACGCGTTGTTTCCGGTTCTCGCCGAGCGCCGCAGTGTTTCGGGAACTGCACTCAGCGGAGGGCAGCAGCAGATGCTGGCGATTGGCCGAGCTCTGATGGCCAACCCGGATCTCCTGATCCTCGACGAGCCGAGCGAGGGCCTCGCGCCGATCATTGTCGACGAGCTCGGCCGGGTCCTCGCCCGGCTCGCCGACACCGGAGTCTCGATCCTGTTGATCGAGCAACATCTCAGGCTCGCTCGCGACCTGTCCGAGAGATTCTATGTGATGTCGAAAGGATCGATCACGAATGCGGGGCTGATGAAAGATGTCGATCTGGAGCAACTCCAGTCGACGATAATGAACTAAACAATAACTAAGTGGAGGAAATCATGAGAAGAAGTATCGTTTCATCATTTCTGGCGATGGCGACGGTCATCGCCGCGGCAGGCGGTGCCGTCGCCGAGTCCGAGCCGCTGCGGATCGGCGTCCCGACTTCGCGGACCGGTCCCTACACGGTCCTTGGCGACCAGGTGGTTCGCGCGATCGAGTTCGCGGCCGAGGAGGCGAACGCGGCCGGAGGCGTCGGCGGCCATATGGTCGAGATCCGCATCGGCGACACCGAGGGCAACCCTGACGCTGGCCGCCGCGCCGCGGAGAAGCTAAGCCTCGACGGCTACCGGATCCTCACCGGTCCGATCTCGTCCGCCGTCGGCCTTGCTCTCTCGACCCAGCTCAATCGATGGGACGGACTCTATCTCTCCGTCGTCAACAAGAGCCCTAAGCTGACTGGCGAATCCTGCCATCCGCGTATGTTCCGCGCCAACCACTCCGACAGCATGGACATCGCGATTGTGGCGCCGTGGCTGAAGGAGCAGTCGCAGCAGAATTGGGCGATCATCGCCGCCGACTATGTGTGGGGCCGCGGTTCAGGCGCCGCCTTCAAGGCGACCGCGGAAGATCTCAAAAAAGCCGTCAAGCTCGAGCTCTTCCCGCCGCTCGGAACCGCCGATTTCGCGCCCTACATCACCCAGATCCGGGACTCCGGCGCTGAGGGCCTCTGGGTGGCGCTCTCGGGGGCTGACGCGATCAACTTCGCCAAGCAGGCCAAACAATTCGGCCTGACGGATTCCGTCGTCGTCTTCGGCCACAACTTCGTGGTGCCGTCGACGATCAAGGCCGTCGGCAAGGACGCGGTCGGCGTCTGGGGCAATGTCGGCTACTCTCCCAAGATCGACACGCCGGCCAACAAGGCCTTCGTCGAAGCCTGGCGGGCGAAGCACGACGGCGCCGACCCGACCGATTACGAGGGCGAGGCCTACGCTGGCTTTCTGGCGCTCTTCGCCGCAGTGGAGAAGGCAAAGAGCGTCGAGCCGGCGGACGTGGCCGCGGCGCTCAATGACCTGATCGTCGTAACGCCCTTCGGCGAGGTGCGGATGCGCGCAGCGGATCACCAGATGGAGCTGCCGAACTACTTGGGCCGCGTCGCGGAGAACGACGGCTCGGTCGGCATCGAGGTCGTGCGCGCCTTCGACGCGGGCGCGGCGACGCCGCCGCCCAGCGATGACTGCAAGATGTGAGAGAGGAGGCGAGACCATGCGAGTCCTTCTGACCGGATCGAGCCGAGGCATCGGGCGCGCCATCGCCGAGCGGCTGGCGAAGCCCGGAACCGAGCTGGCGCTGTGCGCATCGCAGCCATCCAGCGCACTCGGTGACGCCGTCGAGGCGTGCCGTCGGAGCGGCGCGCGGGCAGAGGGTCTGACGGGCGATCTCGGCGACAGCGCGGTTCCGGCTGCGCTGGTCGCCGAGGCGACGTCATTGTTCGGCGGGCTTGACGCGGTGGTTTCCAACGCCGGCCTCGCGATCCCTGGAAGCCTGACCGACGACATCGACGAGGCGGAGTGGGATCGCACCTTCTCCGTCAACCTGCGCAGCGCGTGGCTGCTGGCGCGCGCCGCCTATCCTGACCTGAAGAGCGCCAGCGGCTCGTTCCTGGCGGTGGCGTCGATGTCGGGGGTGGAGCCTTACCCCGGCACCGGCGCCTACAGCGCTAGCAAGGCGGCGCTGATCATGCTGGTGCGCACCTTGGCGCTCGAATGGGCGGCTTCCGGCGTCCGCGCCAACTGCGTGTCTCCGGGCTTGTTCCTGAGCGCGATGACGGCGCCGATCTATGCCGACGCCGAGAAGAGATCGGCGCGAGAGGCCCTGGTGCCGATGCATCGCATCGGAGATCCGGCGAGAGATTTCGCCGGATTGGTCGAGTTCATGCTCTCGGCTGACGCCGGCTACATCACCGGGCAAAACGTCCTGGCCGATGGCGGCTTGATCGGCTCGATCCACACTCAGGTGGCCGACCGTCCGAAGTCGAGTCCTTTGTCATGATCTTTCCGTCGCCAGATCCGGATCGCGCCGCGCGCTATTGGGCCACGGGACAGTGGCGAGACGACACCATCCCTGGGCTGATCGAGGAATGCGTCGCGCGCACGCCAGACAAAATCGCTGTGCGCGACGCGTCGGGAGCCGCGCTCACCTATGGCGAGCTGAGCGAACAATCCGCTCGGCTCGCCGCTTTTCTCGCGCAGTCAGATGTCGGCAAGGGCGACGTCGTCACCGTGTGTCTGCCCAATTGGTGCGAGACCGTCGTTACATTTCTCGCCGTCATGCGGCTCGGTGCCGTCGTGAACCCGGTTCCGGTGACCTATGGCCGGGCGGACATCAGCCACGTCCTGGGCCGATGCGAGAGCAAGATGCTGTTCGTCCCGCGCAAGTTCCGCCGCGCGGACTTCGCAGAGATTCTGGCGGAGATCGACCCGGAGTTGCTAGCGAACCGGACCGTGGTTTGCCTGGGCGACGGCGCGGAGGTGGTCGGGGAGACCTGGGACGAGGCGCTCTCTTCCCGGCCGTTGGCTAACGCCGCCCATATAGGCGCCGACGATCCGGTGGCGGTGCTGTTTACCTCCGGCACCGAGTCGCGCGCGAAGGGCGCCGTCCACACCCACAACACGATCTTGTTCGGAGAGCGCGCGCTGGCGGGAGCCTTGGATCTGAGCGCTACCGACGTCGCCTTCATGGCGTCGCCGATATCGCATACCACCGGCTTCATGCATGGCGTGGTGCTGACTCTCACCACCGGCGCGTCGCTGTCGCTCCTTGACGTGTTCGACGGCGCCGCTGCAGCGCAGCAGATGATCGCGCACCGCTGCACCTGGACCATGGGAGCGACCCCGTTTCTCGCAGATATTTCTGATGCGCTGGAGTCGTCCGGCCATCGACTGCCCGATCTGAGGTACTTTCTCTGCGGCGGCGCCCCGATCCCCGAGGCGCAGGTTCGCAAGGCGACCGACGTCGGGCTGCGCGTGCTTTCGATCTACGGCGCGACGGAGAGTCCGCCGCACACCGTCGTTCATCCCGAGGATCCGCTGGAAAACGCGTGGACCACGGACGGACGTCCCCTGGCCGGGATCGAGGTCAAGGTGATCTCGGAGACGGGCGAGCCTTTAGCCGATGGCGATGTGGGCGAGGAGTTGTCGAGAGGGCCGAACACCTTTCTCGGTTATCTGGGCGAGCCCGAGCTGACTGCGAAGGCGCTGGATCCGGATGGCTGGTACCATTCGGGCGATCTGGCGCGCGTGCTTGCCGACGGATCGATCCGGATCTCCGGCCGAATCAAGGACATCATTGTCCGAGGCGGGCAGAACATCTCGGTGCGAGAGGTTGAGGACTACTTGGCGTCGCATCCAGCGGTCCTTGAGGCGTCGATAGTCGGCATTGCGCACCCGCGCCTCGGTGAGACGGGCTGCGCCGTGGTGGTTCTTCGTCAAGGCGCGTCGGTCACGCTAGCGGAGCTGACCGCGTTCCTCATGGCCAAGGGCATCGCCCGGTTCAAGTTGCCCGAGCGCCTGGAGATCTGGCCGCGCTTGCCGCTGAACCCGAGCGGCAAGGTTCAGAAATTTCTCATTCGCAAAGCGTTGGCTGAGACGCGGTCGGAAGTCAGGAGCGATATGTGATCCGAGCAGCGCATACTGAGGGAGTCTCCCGGATCACGATGAGCCGGTCGCCTGTCAACGCCATCGACGAGGCCTTCATCACTGCTTTTTGCGGCGCCCTGGACGAGGTCGAGCAGGTGAGGCCGACAGTGCTGCTGATCGAGAGCGACCAGAAGTGCTTCTGCGCCGGTGCCGATCTCGGATTCATTCGAGAACTCTTCGCCGCGGCCGATGGGACCGCCAGGATGGTCGACTATGTGCGGCGGCTGCATACGCTGTTCGATCGGCTGGAGGCGTTCGACGCGGTGACCCTGGCGGTGATCGGTGGGCCGGCGCTGGGCGGGGGGCTGGAGATGGCGCTCGCGTGCGACCTGCGCATCGCCGCCCAGGACGCGAAGCTCGGACTTCCCGAAGCGCGCGTGGGCATGATCCCGGGCGCCGGTGGCACGCAGCGACTGACGCGTCTGTGCGGCCCGGGCGTTTCCGCGCGTCTGATCCTCGGCGGCGAGATCGTCGCCGGCGCCGAGGCGGCGCGTCTGGGGATCGTGCAATGGGCGGTCGCCGCAGCCGAGCTCTCATCGCAGTCGAACGCCGTCGCCGAGCGGGTCGCCGGACTCTCGCGCGAGGCGCTCCTCGCTTCGAAGGATTGCATCGCCGCCTGGTTCGACCAGGGGGCTGACGGCTTCGCCCGCGAGATCGAAAAACCCTGGAGGCTGATGGAGAGCAAGGAGGCGCGGCGACGCGTTGATGCGTTTTTCACGCAGCGTGGCGGCTGACCGTCGCTCTTTGCCTCAGCTGACATCATTTTTGGAGACGTATGCCGATGAACTTCAAGGACAAGATCGTGGTGGTTACCGGAGCAGCTTCAGGCATCGGTCTGGCCTCCGTTCGCGCGTTCGCGGAGGCGAAAGCGCGGGTCTTGCTGACCGACGTCAATGCGGTGGCAGGCGAAGCGGCCGCGGCTGAGCTAGCCGGCGGACCTGGAGACGTGCGCTTCATGCCGCTCGACGTCACCGACCCGGCTTCGGCCGAGGCGCTCGCGGTCTGGGTCGAGAAGGAGTTCGGCCGCCTCGACGTCCTCGTGAACGCCGCCGGCTGGGATATCATCGAGCCGTTCATGCAGAACACCCCCGAGTACTGGGAGAAGATCGTCAAGCTGAACTTCATGGGGCCGGTTCAGGTGACACGGGCGCTGCTGCCGCTCCTGTTCGCGTCCGAGGGCGGGCGGATCGTAAACCTCTCGAGCGACGCCGGCCGGGTCGGCTCCTATGGGGAGACCGTCTACGCCGGCGCCAAGGGAGGCGTCATTGCCTTCACGAAGTCGCTCGCGCGCGAGGTCGTTCGCAAACAGGTGCGCGTCAATTGCGTCTGCCCCGGTCCCACCGACACGCCGCTGTTCGCGTCGCAGCCGGACAAAATGCGCGACGCGTTGACGAACGCGATCCCGATGAAGCGCGTGGCCAAGCCGTCGGAAGTGGCCGATGCGGTTCTGTTCTTCGCCTCCGATCGCTCGAGCTTCGTCACCGGACAGGTTCTGAGCGTCAGCGGCGGGCTGACGATGGTCGATTAGCGCGGGACGACTGAGACAGATGAGCAAGCTCACAACACTCCGGGATGCGGTGGCGACGACGGTGTCGCCGGGAGCGACGCTTTGCTTCGCCTTCACGCATAACCGCTCGCACGCTGCCGCCTTCGAGGTGGCCCGCCAGTTCAAGGATCGGGGTTGCCTCGATCTGGTCGCGACAGGTCTGCTGGAATATGCCTCGATCCTGGTCGCGGCCGGCGCGATCGGCCGCCTGGAGTCCGCTTTCGCCGGCGGCACGTATCCGGCGCCAGCGCCATCGAAGCAGCTCCAGATCGCGGTCGAGGCCGCCGAGGGGTCGGATCCGGATTGGACCAACTTGACCATGACGCTCCGGCTGATGGCGGGCGCTTTCGGCTGGCCCTTCGTTCCGACGAACAGCTTGTTCGGCTCGGACCTGTGGAAGGAGCGCGAGCGCGCCACGCTGCAGAACCCGTTCGGGACGCAGACGGCGGCGGTGCTCGCGCCGCTGCAGCCGGATGTGTGCTTCATTCATGCGCCGATCGCCGACACGATCGGAAACACCATCATTCATGGTCCGGACGCCGAGGAGAGCTGGGCCGTTTACGCCTCCAAAAAGGTCGTCGTCACCGCCGAGCACGTCGTCTCGCCCGAGGCGTTGAGAGAGATCGGACCGCGGACAGGCATTCCGGGCCACGTGGTCGCGCATGTCGTCGCTGCCCCGTTCGGCGCCCATCCCCAGGGCCAGTTCGTCTGGAGCGAGGAGGAGGCGGTGGCCTCCTATGCCGAGGACTATCCGCTCCGCCTGGAGCTGCGCCGGCTAGTCCGCGATCCGGAGGCGTTGCGCACCTGGGTCGAAGACTGGATCTTCGAGACTGATCACGAGACCTATCTGGCGCGGCTCGGCCCCGAGCGTCTGCAAGGGTTGCGCAGGGAAGCGGTCTCGCCGTCGCATCCCGAGAGCGTCGGCGGCGACGAGCCCGCTTCCGCGGAGGAGATCGCGGCCGTGCTGGCGATGCGCATCGCCGAGGGTGAGGTCGCCGCCGGTGAGGTGGAGGCGCTGTTCGCCGGAATTGGCCTGGCGCATTTGGCCGCATGGGGCGCTGAGCGGCGCTGCCGGGCGCGCGGCCTCTCTGCTGCGCTGATCGCCGAGACCGGGATGGTCGACTTCCGGCCGATCACGGGCGACCCCTATCTGTTCAACCGGCCGAACGCGGCCTCGTCGCTGTTTCACGCGAGCTTTTCGCATACGCTCGGTGTTCTGGCGGGACCGAGAGGCGACAAGTGCCTGGCGCTGCTGGCGGCAGCGCAGATCGATCGCGCTGGCGACATCAACTCCTCCCGCACTGCAAATGGCCGCCTGATCGTGGGCTCGGGCGGCGCCAACGACCTCGTCAGCGGCGCGGCGCGCTGCATGGTGGTGATGCCGCTGAAGCCCGGGCGGTTCGTCGACGCGCTGCCCTTCACCACCACGCCGATACGCAATCTCGTCGGCGTGGCCACCGATCTGGGATTGCTGACCCGAGATGACGACGGCGTTCTGGAGGTCGCCGGCGTTATCTGCGCGTCCGGCGGAGAGGCGGCGGCGCTCGCCGCAATCTCCGAGCGCTGTGGCCGCGCAATGCCTGCGGCCGCGAGCATGACCCGTTTCGATCCTCCGACCCGAGATGAACTCGAGCTGCTGCGCGCCTTCGATCCCACACGGGCGATCCTGGCTTGAATCCGGGGCGGAGACCCATTCCCAGAAAGAGAGAGATCTATGGACTACACCGATGTGCTCTACGACGTCGACGAGGGCGTCGCCACCATCACGATCAATCGACCCGATCGGCTGAACTGTTTTCGCGGCCGAACCATCGAAGAGTTGGTGCATGCGTTCAAACGCGCATGGGCGGACAAGAACGCTGGCTGCGTGATCCTGACCGCCGCCGGAACGAAGTCGTTCTGTGTCGGCGGCGATCAGAAGGAAATGCAGGAGAAAGGCTCATACGGCGCGTCGGAGAATGGCCTCTGGGAGATCGACGATCTGCACACGGTCATCCGCGACATCCCGAAACCGGTTATCGCCGCGGTCAATGGCTACGCCATCGGCGGCGGCCATGTGATCCATGTCCTGTGCGATGTGACCATCGCCGCCGAGCACGCGAAGTTCGGCCAGGCGGGGCCGCGCGTCGGCTCGTTCGACGCCGGTTGGGGCTCGGCTTATCTGGCGCGCATCGTCGGTGAGAAGCGCGCGAGGGAGATCTGGTTCTTCTGTCGCCAATACGACGCTCAGACCGCGGTCGAATGGGGCCTGGTCAACCGCGTCGTCCCGGCCGAGCAGCTGATGGACGAGGCGCGGTCGATGGCGAAAGAGGCGGCTGCGCTCAGCCCGACGGCTCTGAAGTTCCTCAAGCACGCCTTCAACGCCGACAGCGCGCACATCTTCGGACAAGTGAAGATGGCGGCCGATGGTCTGGCGAGTTTCGTCAACTCGGAGGAAGCGGTCGAGGGCCGCACCGCATTTCTCGAGAAGCGGAAGCCGGACTTCGCCCGCTTCCGCTGACCGCTTGCGACAGCGTCGCGAGCGCGCTCCGTTCTCGGAGCGGCGGTTCAGAACCGGAGCAGGCGGCGCGGTCGCCGGAACCTCTTGGGGAGGGTGTCCAAGGCGCTCCAGTTCGAGTGCTCAGCGGTCCGAGCAGAAAAGAAAGAGTGAACAGAACTCATGGAGACGGACGTGACCACGGCGGTCGAAAATCTCGAACTGGTCGAACGCAGGCGCGGCCAGATTGTTGCGGCGGCGACGGAGCTATTCGCCGAGAGAGGATTCTATCGAACCACCATCAAGGAGATCGCGGCCAAGGCGGGTGTTAGCGCCGGCCTCGTGTATCTGTACTTCCGTGAGAAGGAGGATGTACTTCTTCTCGTGTTGCTCCAGGTGCTGGAGGCTTATGCCTGCGAAATTCCAAAGGCGATCGAAGGTATTGACGATCCATTGGAGCGATTGCTCGCCGCATTCGACTCCTACTGCCGCGTCGTCGACACTCATCGCGCGCCGACGGTGCTCGCCTATCGTTCGACGAAATCGTTACCGTCTGGCCGTCGCGAAATGGTGCAAAAACGCGAGACCGAGACCAATGAGATCTTTTCGTCCGCCATTTCAGAATGCATTAAGGCGGGAATCGTTCGCGAGGTGAATGTCGATATTCTCACTTATCAAGTCGTTCTGGCGGCCCATGGCTGGGCCCTGAAGGGCTGGTATTGGAAGTCGCGTATGTCGCTCGACAAATATGTCGCGGAGAGTATCGACACGCTTATTTCCGGCGCCTTGACCGATGAGGGGCGGCGTCGGTTTGACACTTATAGGGAAGCGACGCTCACCGCCGCGAGAGTCCTATGAGCCGCGACGCGACGCCCGCCGCCGTTGCGCTTGCCCTGTAGTGCAGGCCGACCTCATCGACGCGGGCCGGAGCGACGATCTCGCCGGAGCCGTGCAACCTCGATGCGCCGCGAGGCCGGGCCGGGGCTGGGGTTTCCGTACCATTTTCCCCGAAAGTACCGGTAGCAATCGCCGGGGATTTCAATGGCTTACCAGAAGCCGTTGAATCGTGTTTGGCGTTATTTCAATAACTTAGCGCCCTTGTCTGTAACCGGGGCAAAACTGGCGGCAATCGCGGGCGCTGGGACTCATCTGCGGTTGAATCCGGCCTATAGCCGTGATTCGATTCGGGATGGCTGGATCGTCGCAAGATGTTGATGCGCTGAACCTTGCGGAGCTGCGGCAGCTGATCGCGGCGCTGATGGAGGAGAACGCGCGGCTTCGTGCGGAGAACGCGGCGCTACGTGAGGATATCGCGCGGCTGAAGGGGTTGCCGGCGAAGCCGAAGCTGAAGCCGAGCGGGATGGCGAAGCAGACCGAGCGGGCCGAGGTGAAGCGGCGCCGCAAGCAGAAGCACCGGGGTGCGAAGAAGCTGCGCGAGAAGGTCACCGAGACCCGGGTGGTCGAGGCGGCGGTGCCGGCGGGCGCGCGGTTCAAGGGCTACCGGGACTTCTATGTGCAGGAGCTGAGCATCGCCCGGCGGGTGATCCGGGTGCGCCGGGCGCGCTGGCAATTGCCGGACGGCCGGCTGGTGGTGGCGCCGCTGCCGGCGGGGCTGCGCGGCCACTTCGGGCCGGAACTGCGGCGCTTCGTGCTGGCGCAGTATCACCAGGGCCAGACCACGGTGGAGCGGCTGCTGGCGCTGCTGCGCGACCTCGGGATCGAGATCTCCAAGCGGCAGCTGGTGCGCCTGCTGACCGCCGGTATCGAGGGGTTCGCCGCCGAGGCCGACGCGGTGCTGGCGGCCGGGCTGGCGACGGCGCCGTGGATCACCGTCGACGACACCGGTGCCCGCCATGCCGGCGCCAACCAGACCTGCACCCAGATCGGCAACGACCGCTTCGCCTGGTTCGCCACCCGGCCGTCGAAGAGCCGGCTGAACTTCCTGGAGCTGCTGCAGGCCGGGCCGCCGGCCTGGCGGATCAACGAGGCAGCGCTCGACTACATGCGGGAGCGCAGGCTGAGCCCCGGCCGCATCGCGGCGCTGCGCCGTGGCGGCGAGATCGCCTTCGACGACCGCCAGGCTTGGTGCGCCTATGCCGCCGGCCTCGGCATCCGGGCGACCGGCGGCCCGCTCGACCCCATGCGGCTGGCCACCGAAGGCGCTGCGTGGGGCGCGCTCGCGGCCCGCGGGCTGCTCCAGGACACCGTCATCGTCAGCGACGCCGCCGGCCAGTTCGACGTCGCCACCCATGCCCGCTGCTGGGTCCATGCCGAGCGCCTGATCCACACGCTCGACACCTTCAACGACCGCAAGCGCGCCGCCAAGGAGCGGATCCGAAGACGGCTCTGGCGGCTCTATGCCGACCTCCGGGCATGGCAGCGCAACCCACGACCGGAACGGGCCCGCGCCCTCGCCGACCGCTTCGATGCCCTGTTCACCTCCCGCACCGGCTTCGTGACGCTCGATCGCCTGCTGGGCCGCCTGCACGCCGACCGCGACGACCTCCTCAGGGTGCTCGACCACCCCGGCATTCCCCTCCACACCAACGGCTCCGAGAACGACATCCGGGCCTGCGTCACCCGAAGACGGCTCAGCGGCGGGACCCACAGCGAAGACGGCCGGCAAGCCAGGGACGCCATGCTCTCCCTGATGAAGACATGCCGAAAGCTCGCCATCTCCTTCTGGCAATACCTCGGCCATCGCCTTGGCGTCGACGGTGCACAGCCGATCCCGTCGCTCGCCGAAATCGTCAGGCAGCCCGCGCCAGCCTGACACTCGCCACCGGTTTTGCCCCGGTTACGGTCGCGCCGCGGTGCGCATCGGCTGCTCCAGACCCGGACCCGGACCCTCGACGGCAGCCTGCGTTCGCTCTTCGGCCGCTGGTATCCCGACATGGCTGTCGATCCAGAGGCTGAGACCGAAGCGCCTCTCGCCGCATGACCGCCCCAAACTTTCTGGTACTTCCCATCAAGGAGGTCCTGGCCGGGATCCGCAACAAGCACCTGCAGCCCCCGAGACAGAAGGCCGCGGTGCTGGCCAGTGACATCGTCGCCATGATCGGTACTCTCGACACTGGCCTCGCGGGTCTGCGCGACCGCGCCATCCTGCTGGTCGGCTTCGCCGGCGGTCTGCGACGCAGTGAGATCGTCGGCCTCGACCACGGGGAAGGGGAGACCGAGGAAGGGCTCGGTTGGCCCGAGTTCCTGGACGGCGGCATGGTCCTGCGCGTCCGCGGCAAGGGCAACCGCTGGCGCGAGGTCGAGATCGGCCGCGGCTCCAGCACCCGAACCTGGCCGGTCGCCGCACTCCAGGAGTGGCTGGCGATCGCGCGCATCGTGCATGGGCCGGTGTTCCGCCGATTGAGCACCAACGGCAACCGGGTGCTGACCGAGCGGCTGGCCGACCAGCACATCGCACGTTTGGTCAAGCGCACGGCGATCGCCGCCGGGGTCCGCGGCGATCTCGCCGAGGGCGCCCGCCGCGAGGCGTTCGCCGGGCACTCCCTGCGGGCCGGGCTCGCTACCGCCGCCGAGGTCGATGAGCGCTGGGTGCAGCGCCAGCTCGGCCACGCCACCGTCACCATGAACCGGCGCTACCAGCGCGAGCGGGACCGGTTCAGGATCAATTTGACGAAGGCGGCGGGGCTGTAGGTGCCGCCGCCTGCCATCCTGCTCGGAGCCGGCATATCGGTCGCGGTCGGCGTGTTGCTCAGATTCCATCCGGCGGTCATGGCATCGCGCCTGAACATCGTCGATGCGCTGAAAGCCGGTGTCTAAACATGAATGAGGTAACGGCACGAGAGCGATCAAGCCAGTCGGACCGCTTGCGTCGCGGCAGCCGTCCCGGAGCCACCAGCGGCAGGTGATCAACCCACCTCTCGCGACCCTCCTTCGGCACTCTGAGCTCGCCCCGGGTGCGGCGAGGTTTGCTCGACGATAGGGTCAACTGATCACCGGCGGAGCTGCCCACCGCTTCCCACAACCGACTGAATTGGCCGCCCGCCTTTCCGCTCGACTTCGCGGCCTGCCGCTACCGGCGGTGCCGGCGCGTGGACCGGGCGGTGACGTGGCCAGCCGGGACTTTTGCCGGAAGGAGCTTGTCGGAATGCGGGGATTGGCCTCATTTATTGGCGCGGCTTTTGGGGCTGTTCCCTAATTCCGCGTGCACATTGATGGGACAGGCGGATCTCGTGAACGAGCGGAGTGAGAGTACATCCCCGGCCACGCGGCTTCAGACGGGCGGGTTTCGACGGGGCGCACAGACGCTGCACCGGGCGATGCTCATCCTTCGTCATGTCGCCGAAGGCGGGACGGACGGACGTCGGGTCGTGGAGATCGCGAAGGAGGTGGGTCTGCATGCCGCGACGACCAATCGTCTCCTTGTCGCCCTGGCCAGCGAAGGGCTGGTCGAGCAGGTCAAGGAGAACCGCAGGTACCGGCTTGGCCCGGAGATCCACGGCCTTAACCTCAAGGCGACGCGCTCCCTGTCAATCGAGCGGCAGCTGCGTCCGGCGATGCGACGGCTGGCCGAGGAGACCCAGGACACCATCTTCCTGATGATCAGATCGGGGTTCACCGGTGTGTGCATCGGCCGCGATCAAGGCTCTTACCCCGTGCGGGCCATGACCTTGGATCTCGGAGACCGTAGACCGCTCGGCGTCGGCTCGGGCAGCCTCGCGCTCCTGGCCTTCTCCCAGGATTTCGAGGTGGACGAGCTGGTCCATGCCAACGCCGAGGCCTATCGCCAGTTCAACACGAACATCGACGAGATCCTGGCTCTGGTCGAGCGCACCCGCCGCGACGGCTATGCGCTGAACGACGAGCGGACGGTCCGCCACGTCTCCTCCGTCGCTCTGCCGATATACTCCCGAAGCCGCCGCGTGGTTGCGGCCATTACCGTGTCGAGCCTGACGGAGCGAATGGCTCTGCCGCGGCGAGCCGAGATTCTGGCCCGCATGGAACGCGAGATCGCTCTCGTGTCGCCCCTGCCGGACTGATCGCGCCGCGCTCCCGGGCGTGCACGCCCTCGCCCCGCATCCTTTTCCCATCTGCGCGTCACCTTGCCGGAACCTCACAGATTCCGGCGCATCCCGACTGCCAGCCACACTCGCCCGAGGCGGTTGACAGCCGATTGTTGGCATGCGTACGCTTCACATTGTGAGATTAACAGCTCACAGTGTGATTATCGTGTCGCGGCGTTGCTTCTCTGCCGCCGGCAATCGCCGGGTCCATGGTCGGAGTCACGTCGCGCGGCCATCCCGGTCCGGCGAATGAGAGAAGAATTGACGGGAGGAACCGATGCCCGGACCGCTGGAGGGCATGCGGGTCGTCGACACCAGCATCATGGCCGCCGGTCCCTGGATCGGCGCGCTGCTGGGCGAGCTCGGCGCCGACGTTGTCAAGATAGAGCCGCCTGCCGGTGATGGAACGCGGTGGGTGCAGCCGACTCAGCGTGGCATCGGCACCAATTATCTCTGTCTCAACGTCAACAAACGCGGCATCACCCTCGACCTGAAATCGCCCGACGGGCGCGCCGACGCCCTCGCGTTGGCGACTGAAGCCGACGTCTTCATCCAAAATTTCCGCGGCGGGGTCATCGAGCGACTGGGTCTCGGCTACGATGCCCTGCGCGAGCGGAACCCCCGTCTGGTCTACTGCTCGGTCACTGGCTTCGGCGAGGTCGGGCCGATGGCGCGCGAGGCGTGCGCCGATTTCGTGATGCAGGCGTTCTCGGGGTTTGCCCGCCTGAACGGGCCCCCGGGCGACAGCTTCGAGGCCTTCCGCTTCACCGGCTACATCGACCTGACGACCTCGATCGTGGCGACCGAGGCGTTGCTTGCCGCCCTGTTGCAACGCGAGGTGAGTGGGCGGGGCCAAAAGGTAGAGGTCTCGATGCTCCAGGCGGCCCTCGAGATGCAGCATACGAGGGTGGCGGAGATGCTGGGTGGTGGTGCCGAGCCCAAGTCCCTGGGCAGTGCTTCGCCCGGCCTCGTGCCCGACCGTGCCTATGCGGCACTCGATGCCGGAATATTCGTAACCGCCCAAACCGAGCGGCAATGGTCCGGCTTCTGCAAGGCTCTGGGCCACCCGGAGTGGGCGGCCGACCCACGGTTCGCGACCAACTCCGATCGGGTTGCGAACCGGGAGGCTCTCGATGACCTGGTCGAGCCGTTGATCCGCGAACGCCCGATCATCTGGTGGATGCGGACCTTCGAGCGGAACGCCGTCCCGGTGGCGTTCGCGCATCACTTCGAGATGTTGCGGTACCACGAGCAGGTCCGCCGCAATGCGATGATCGCCGAGCTCGACACGCGCGACTGGGGCCGACTTCTGGTTGGCGGTCTGCCTTGGCACTTCGCGGCAACGCGATGCGCGGTCACGCAGGCTCCGGTTCCCGGCGAGGATACCGAGACGGTTCTCCGCGACCTGCGGACCCGATCGGTGGCTCCCGCGCAGCGGGCAAGCTGAGCTCATGTTGCCGCCACTTCGCATCGTCGAGTTCGCAGAGGGTGTCGCCGGGCCGCTCGCGGCCTTGCGGCTGGGCGATCTCGGCGCCGATGTCGTCAAAATCGAAGCTGAGCAAGGCGACTGGCTCAGGGGCTGCCCACCATTCCTTTCGGATGGCCGGACGAGCGCGGCATTCTTCTCGCTGAACCGCGGCAAGCGCGCCCTTGGCCTCGGCGCGCGCCCAGCCACGGCAGGCGACCTGCTGCGCCGGTTGCTGGAGACGGCGGACGTCCTGATCACCGACCGCACTCTGGAGGAATTGGAGGCGCTCGGAATCCGGGGTCTCGGCGAAGAGGTCTGGGCCGCCAACCAGCGTCTCGTCACCGTGTGCATTTCACCATTCGGCGACGCGGGACCGTTGACCGGCAAGCCGGCCTCCGAACTCACCGCGCAGGCGATGGCCGGCTATACCCGCTACCTTGGCAGCCGTGACCGGCCCGCCGAGCGCCTCGGTGCCGACGTTGCCGGCGTATCGACCGGCATCTTCGCGACGCAGGCCGCGTTGGCCGCGCTGCTCTGGCGCCGGAGGTCGGGACGCGGACAGCGTGTCAGCGTGTCGATGCTGAATTCGCTGCTCAGCATGAAGACCGTCCACCTCGCGGCACAGAGCGACCCGGACGAGTACTCCGGCCCGCGTGTCGGCGGCGCCAACGATCCGCCTGACCGCGGCTGGGCCACCGGCGATTCGCCGATCACCTTCATGTTCGGGGGATCGGTCGGCGCCGAAGGGCGTCCGGGATGGGTTCAATTCGTGGAGCAGATGGGCCTGGAGTGGATGCTCGACGATCCACGTTTCGACAAGGCCGGCCGCGAGACCACAGGGCTCGGACCCAAGGCTCGGACGCTGAAGCCGGAATACGAGTCGGCGTTCGTGAAGCGCGGGTCGGCCGAGATTGTCGACGCGGTGCGCGCGCTTGGCGGGCTCGGATCCGCATACCAGACGCCTGCAGAGGCGATCGCACATCCGCAGGCGGTGGCGCTAGGCGTGACAGCGTCGGTGCCGGGTCCAGACGGAAGCCTCGTCTCGGTGCTCGGATTTCCCGCGCGCTTCTCTGAGAGCGCTGCGGCACCCGGGGGCGATGCGCCGGCGATCGGTGGTCACAGCGCCACCATCTGCGCGGAGCTTGGACTGTCAGACAGCGAGATACGCCGGCTCGTCAGCGCCGGCGGTTTGGTGGTTGCCGGCACCGCGGGATGACCGCATCCGGCCGTTCGATGAACCGTTGGCGAAGAGGCGAGGTAGATGGAGGACTTCAGCATCAGGGACCGCACCGCCATCATCGGTGTGGGCAACAGCGGCTTCGCACGGCACGCGCCGACGGACAGCCCGCTGGTCCCGCTCGTGACGGCGTTCAAGGCGGCACTCGACGACGCCGGCCTGAAGCGCGAGGACATCGACGGGCTGCTCATCAACATCGGCACGCCGCTCGGCGTCGACTATGACCAGGTGGCCGAGGCTTTCGGTCTCGACATCGCCTTCGCAGACCAGACCTGGCAGCATGGCCGCCAGCTCGCGACGGTACTCGCTCACGGCGGGCTCGCCGCCCACGCCGGGCTCGCGAAATACGTGGCCTGCGTCTGCTCGATCAACTGGCAGCGTGTCGGCACTGTCGGCCTGCAGGGGCAGAACCAGGACGATCGCGAGATCGGCGGCGCGCATTTCGAGCATCCGCACTTCGGCATGTCGTCCCCAGGCGGCGCCTGGGCCATGGCCCTGCAGAAGTACTTCGACCGCTACGGCGCCACCAGCCGGGATCTTGCCGAGGTCGGCGTCTCGCTCCGCCACAATGCGCTGCTCAACCCGAACGCCTTCATGAAGAAGCCGCTGACGGTGGAGGAACACCAGAACTCGCGCTTCGTCTGCGAACCGCTGCATCTCTTCGACTACTGTCTGACCGTGGGAGGTGCCGCGGTGGTCATCGTCTCCACCGCGGAGCGCGCGCGCGACGGCCGAAAGAAGCCGGTCTACCTCTCCGGCATGCAGGGCATGCGCGCTGGCCTCAAGGAGGCGACCGGGGGGCGGCCCGGCATCGGCATACACCAGCAGGACGAGAACGAGCCGGTACCGAGCCCGCGAGACCTGGAAGTCTACCGGATGGCCGGCGTGACACAGGACGACATCGACGCCCTCTACACCTATGACGCGATGTCCAGCAACGTTTGGATGGCGCTCGAGCGGTTCGGCTTCTGCAAGCCGGGCGAGGCATGGGAGTTCACCAAGAACGGCCGGATCCGCGTTGGCGGCGAGTTGCCGATCAACACGCATGGAGGCCTCCTCTCGGAGGCGCACATCTCCAGCTGGAACCACATCTGCGAGATCGTCAGGCAGCTTCGCGACGAGTGTGGCGATCGCCAGGTCGAGAACGCCGAGATCATCCAGTGGGCCACCAATCGTGGCGACTCAGTCATTTTCAGGAGATAGACAACATGTCTGTGCCATCCGTACAGGCTGGTGGTTCCGCCAAACCGTTGCCGCCAATCACCGACTTCAGCAAGGAGTTCTGGGCGGCCGCGCGCAAGCATGAGTTCGTGCTTCAGCGCTGCAACGACTGCGGAAAAGCGTGGGCCCCCAACGGACCGGTGTGCCCGCACTGCTTCTCCGAAAGCTATCATTGGGACCGGATGTCCGGACGCGGAAAGATTGCCAGCTGGGTGGTCTTCCACAAGGCCTATCACCCGGCATTCGAAGCGGAACTGCCCTACAACGTCGCGTTTGTCGAGCTCGAAGAAGGGCCGCGCGTCATCGCCAACGTCGTCGATACGCGCAACCAGGACCTGAAGATCGGCATGCCCGTCCAGGTCGTCTTCGAAGACGTCAACGAGGACATCAGCTTGCCGAAATTCAAGCCGCGCGGCGGTTGAAGTCAGCGCGGGCCGGACAACGACAACCGTAGGAGGAGACCCCGTGCGTCTTGACGTCGAAGAGGCCCGCTCTCTCGCGATGCGAGCATTGAGCGCGATCGGTCACAGCGCTGAGCATGCTCAGATCACGGCTGACCATCTCGTCGATGCGGCCCTGCGTGGCGTCACCTTCGGTGGCCTTCCGCGAATTCTCGCGATCGCCGAGCGCATGGCGAAATATCCCGACCGGCGCCGCCCCATTCGCGTGGTCCACGAAACCCCTGTCTCGGCCCAGATCGACGGGGGAGACAATGTCGGCTACGTCGTCGCCCAACAGGCGACGAAACTGGCCATCGCCAAGGCCAAAGAGAGCGGCATCGCGGTGGTCGGTGCCATCGACACGTATTACACGGGACTGTTTGCCTATTACGTCGAGATGGCGACACGCGAGGGACTGGTCGCCATGGCCGCCGGCAACGGTTCGCCGATGGTTG
Source organism: Thalassobaculum sp. (assembly GCF_040219615.1). Taxonomy (GTDB): domain Bacteria; phylum Pseudomonadota; class Alphaproteobacteria; order Thalassobaculales; family Thalassobaculaceae; genus Thalassobaculum_A. The sequence goes on along the minus strand of NZ_JAVJSE010000006.1, from coordinate 41,364 downwards.
CGCCGCACGGCGCCACCGAGCCGCGCTTCAGCACCAACCCTATTGCCTTCGGCTTCCCGACCACCGGTGACCCGGTCATCTGGGACATCGGCACCGCGTCCATCATGCAGGGCGAGGTGATGATGCACATGCGGCTCGGTGAGTCGCTGCCCGATGGTATGGCATTCGACAGCGCGGGGCGCCCGACCACCGACCCGGTCGCCGCCCTCGCCGGCGCTGTCCGGGTGTGGGGGGGCCACAAGGGATCCGGACTGGCCGCCGTGGTGCAGCTGCTCGGCGTACTTTGCGGCACTGAAGCAATGCCGGAAGGGCTCGAGGGGTTCGGGTACTTCGTGCTTGTCATCGATCCCGCGCTGCTGGGACCGGCCGACACGTTCAAGTCCCGGACGGCCACCTTCGCCGAGGCAGTGCGGGGGGCACGGCCCGAGGCGAGCGGGTCACCGGTGCGGATGCCTTTCGACCGGTCCGCCGCCGAGCGACGGCGCCGGCTCGTCGAGGGCGTCGAGGTCCCGGACGTCGTCTGCGCCTCGCTGGAGACGCTATGCAAGCGTTGAACACCGGAGCCCAGGCCTGAACGGCCAAGGTCTCAATGCAGTCATGGAACACGCAAAGAATAAAATTGGGAGGAGGACACCATGAGAAAGAACCAGTCTCTCGTCGGCTTCGCCCGACGTCTCGCGTCTCACGCCGGCCTCGCCGGCGTGCTGGCAGCAGGCGTGCTGGCGGCGACGGCAACCACAGCAGGCGCCCAGCAGAAAGAGGTGGTGCTCGCCGGTTACGGCGGGACCATCGAACGGTTCACCCGCGGCAATCTCATTCCGGCCTTCGAGAAGGCGACCGGAATCAAGGTCACGCTGGTCGTCGGCACGGCCATGGGCAATTTCACCAAGGTGCAGGCGGCGAAAGATCGTCCGGACATCGACGTCTATTGGTCGAACGAGCTCACCCACACCATCGGAAAGCAGCAGGGGCTCTACGAAAAGCTCGACCCGGCCGTCGTCACCAACATTGATCAGGTCTTCGAGGAGGCACGCGATCCCGATGGCGTCGGGGTCGTCAGCGGCATCACCACGACGGGTATCATCTACAATGACAAGGCGATGGCCGAGGCTGGCGTGCCGGTCCCCAAGGCGTGGTCCGATCTTGCGGATCCGCGGTACAAGGGCAAGATCGCCATGTACGACTTCAACGTCGCCTACTCACAGGATCTGCTGGTAATCCTCTCGAAGCTCAACGGCGGCAGCGAGGACAACGTCCAGCCAGGCGTGGCCAAGCTCAAGGCTCTGCGCGAAAGCGGCAATCTCGCGCATTTCGTGCGCACGCCAGCCGAACTCGACAACATGATCATCCAGGGTACCGCCTGGATGACTGTCAACGGTGGCATCCGGGCTTTCCTCCAGCAGGAGAAGGGCGCCCCCATGGGCTTCGTCTATCCGTCCGAAGGGGCCGGCTTCTTCGCCAACTACTTCGACGTGGTGAAGAATGCCCCGCATCCGGAGGCCGCGCAGATCCTCGTCAACTACCTCATCAGCGCCGAGGCCCAGGAGATCATCTCCGGCGGCATGTTCGTCGCGCCCGTCAATCGCAACGTGAACCTGTCGGAGGAGCACAAGAAGCGGGTCAACTATGGCGCCGAAAACCTCAAGAAGCTGATCCGCATCGACCGGGCCAAGATGAACGCCAACCTCGACAAGTGGGCGGAGCTCTGGCGCCGCGAGGTGATGGGCAACTGAGGCTTTACCGATGGGTGCGACGATCGGTCAGGAAGCCGCAGGGCTATCGAAAATGACCGCACGGTTGGCCAGACGCAGACGGTCGATCGTCGCGCCCGTCGTCCTGTTGCTGTTGCCGGCGACGGCTTTGCTGACGGTGTTCTTCATCGTGCCGTTCGGCACACTGGCGGTTAACAGCCTGTTCGGCTTCAGCCGTGTCACCGGCATCATCCACGACCTCAGCCTCGAAAACTACGAGCGCATCTGGCTCGACTCCCGATACCAAGGGGTCATCGCCTCGACGCTTATCCAGAGCGTGCTCGCGTCGCTGGCAACCCTCCTGGTCGGGTATCCGGTCGCCTACTACATCAGCCGGGCGACGGCTCGGGCGAAGGCAGTGGTCATCATAATGGTGCTGTCGCCCCTGCTGATCAGTGTCGTCGTGCGCAGCTTCGGCTGGGTGATCGTGCTTGGCCCCGACGGCCTGACCACGTGGCTGTTCGGCCTCGTGGGCCTGGCCGGGGGCGATATCCTTAATACCCAGGCCGCCGTGATCGTCGGCCTCACCAATGTTTTCTTGCCGTTCATGGTGCTGTCGATTGCGACCTCGCTGCAGGTCGTCAACCCGCAGGTGCCGCTCGCCGCCGCCAGTCTCGGCGCCAGCCCTTGGCGCGTATTCTGGCACGTCGTGCTGCCACTGAGCTTGCCTGGAGTGCTGTCGGGCCTGCTGATCGTCTTCAGCCTCGCGTCGAGCGCCTTCGTGACGCCGGCCCTGCTCGGCGGTGCCCGCTACATGGTGCTTTCGACGGCGATCTACGAGCAGACCCTGATCCTGCAGAACTGGCCCCTGGGCTCGGCGCTCGCGGTGACGCTGGTGGTCATCGTCATCGCCATCCTGACGATCCAGACGCGCCTCATCGAGCGCGGTCATTTCAGGGCGGTGTTCTCATGACGCCCTCGACGCCGAGCCGCGGGCTCGCCATCTATGTCGGTCTCGTGTGCTGCTTCTCCATCGCGCCGGTCGCCGTCATCCTGCTCCAGTCACTGACCGCGGCCGACTACATCACGTTTCCGCCGCGCGGTATCAGCCTCAAGTGGTACATCGAGATTGCGCACCGACCGGAATTCATCGAATCCCTCAAGGTGAGTGCGATCGTGGCCATGGCCACGGCAATCGGCGCAACGGCCATCGGCACGACGGCGTCTCTGGCGCTGGTCCGCTACCGCTTTCCCGGCCGTGATATCATGCAGAGTGTGTTCATGGCGCCGCTGAGCCTGCCGGCTCTGGTGCTCGGCATCGCCCTGCTGCGTTTCTATGTCGCGGCCGGATTGCCGAGAGATATGTCCACGCTGGTGATTGCGCACCTCGTCGTTACCACACCGTTCGCGATCAGGCTCGTCACCGTGGCGCTCACGGGCCTGGACGCAAATCTCGAGCTCGCCGCGAACAGCCTGGGTGCGAGCCGCTGGCGCACATTCCGTTACGTCACCCTGCCGCTGATCCGGCCGGGCATCGTCGCCAGTCTCCTGTTCACCTTCATCATCTCGTTCGACGAGGTCGCGGTATCGCTCTTCCTCTCCAGCCCGACGGCAATGACGCTGCCGGTCCGGGTCTTCGCCTACGTCGAGCAGAATTACGACCCGTTCATCACCTCGATCAGCTCCGTCCTGGTGCTGTTCGCAATTCTCATGACGGTCGTGCTCGAACGGACGGTCGGTATCGGAAGGATCTTTGGATTGCGCTGAGTGCAGGCGGGTTGGAGCGCGGTGGCGCAGCAGTGGTTGTGATGCGAGAGGGGAAGCCGGGATGGCAGTGGTCGAGTTGATCGACATTTCGAAGCGCTTCGGATCGGTAGAGGCGGTCGCATCGTTTTCGCTGCGGATCGAGCAGGGCGAGTTCGTCGCCCTCCTCGGGCCCTCGGGATGTGGAAAGACGACGACCCTGAACATGCTGGCCGGATTCCTCGAGCCGAGCGGCGGCGACATTGTCATCGATGGGCGTTCGGCACTGGGAGTGCCGCCGTTCAAGCGGAACATCGGCGTGGTGTTCCAGAGCTATGCGCTGTTTCCGCACATGACGGTCGAGGAGAACGTCGCGTTCGGCTTGAAAATGCGCAACGTGGCGCGTGCCGAGGCCGGGTCTCGGGTCGCCCGTGCGCTCGAGCTCGTGCGACTCGACGGCTTCGGGGAGCGCTACCCCCGCCAGCTCTCTGGCGGCCAGCAGCAACGCGTCGCACTAGCCAGAGCCCTTGTAATCGAGCCATCGGTGTTGCTCCTCGATGAACCGCTGTCCAATCTCGACGCCAACCTGCGCGAGCAGATGCGTTTCGAGATCCGTCAGATCCAGCGCCAGATCGGCATCACAACGGTGTTCGTGACCCACGACCAGGGCGAGGCAATGGCCACTGCCGACAGGCTGGTCGTCATGAACGAGGGTCGCGTACGCCAGGTCGGCAGTGTCCGCGACATATACAGCCGGCCGGCCGACATCTTCGTCGCCGGGTTCATCGGGCAAGCCAACCTGGTCCACGGCACCGTGAAGACGCTCAACGGCACGGTCGCGACGATCGCCGTGCCGACGATCGGGGAGATCAGCGTGCCGCCGCACCCCGACGTCAAGGTTGGTGACGCGGCCGCGTTCCTGGTCCGGCCGGAGGACACGAGGATTGTCTCGACGCCGCCAGCGGACGGGCAATACCTGACCGGCAGGGTCGCACGTATCAGCGACCTCGGAGCGTCCCTGAACGTCGCCGTCATGGTCGCCGAGCACGAGTTCACGATCATCACGACATGGCGCGACCAGGTCCCAGCCGTCGGTGCCGCAGCCTACATCGCATGGCAACCCGCGCGGGCGACCCTGATCCCGGTGACCGAGGAGCCTTGATGGTGGAAGGTCCTGCGCCGGTCCGCCCTTTCTACCGGCTTCTCGGCATGATTGTCGTCGAGGCCACCAACGGGCGTTCAACGGTTCGTCTCGCCAGCCGCGCCGAACTCGAGAACAGCCGCGGCGATGTCCACGGCGGGGCCATCGCGACCCTCCTCGATGCTGCCCTGGCGACAGCCTGCCGCAGCACCCTCGACGGCGGCGGCGTCACCACGTCGACGATCTCGATCACGTATCTCGATCCGGGACGGGGCGATCTGCTCGGGCACGGACAGGTGGTACGACGCGGACGGACGCTGATAGCCGCCACGGCCGAGGTCCACGACGGGTCGGGCCGTCTGGTCGCCCAGGCCCAGGGAACATTGCGGGTCATCAACCGGGGCGAATCGGACCGGCCGTGACGAGGGCATAGCGTTGAAAGTACGCCAGACAACGACGCCTTTATCAACGAAAGACAGCCACGGTTGAAATGATGTCGAGGCCCCCGGCCCTGGTGCGTCGCATCTGGCGGCCGACGGCATGCTGGAAGACGGCCGGGAGCTGGAGCGCAGGCGGGATGCGTGACCAGACGGTTTGAAGGACGGAACGCCCTTTGCGGGTTCTTCGCATGGCCTGTTTGGCGACCGTTCGCTGCGACCAGCGGAAGCCGATCTCGGTGAAGTACAGACCGGCGTGGCGAGGGCTGATGTGATGAAAGACGCCGGCGATGGAGACCAGGGCAAAGTGCGGGCTGTCCTGGATCGTGATGGAAGGCTGATGGGCGTGCGGATAGCGTCGCGGCATGGCGACCGACGAGCCAAGCGTCGTGGTGTATCAGCTTCACGTCCTGCTGCTGGGCGTGACGGGGCGGTGACGCTGTCACCGCAGCTGTCGGCAGACGCAGCGGCGGCGCTGGGGCTCGACAAGCCGGTGCGGGTCGAGGGGCTGGGGGCGCGACATCTGCACTTTTTGGCTTGGCACCGAACGGCGTGGTTCCGGAGGGGATAGAGCGTCGGAGACGAGAGCCGGCGCAGGTGCGCCAGAGAAGTTGTTTGGAAGTGGGAGGGGAATAATTTGCGTCCGTACACACGTTCAGTCATCGAGCTCTTCGACGGCAAGATCCGGACGTGTTCTTCAAGCCGGAGTTCCAGCAGTTCCTCGCCTGGTTCCACCAATCCATTGCCAGCCTGACCGAGGAGCATGCCAAGCGGGAGATCGAGAAGGCGCATCCCGAGAGTGTCCTTGTCGAGGTCGCGCCGACCGACTCCGGTAAGACGGTCGGCCAGCTCGCGGAGATCGCCGAGGTCTACCTGGGCGACTATCACGAGGCGACCTCGGCGGAGGTGCAGCAGACCGGGGCCGAGCTGTTCGATCTGTTCCGCGACTACGGTGACGTTCACGACGTCATGGGGCACCAGGATCGGCTCGAGACGTACGAGCAGTTCGCGAGCTTGATTGCCTCCCTGAAGGCCGGCGGAGCGGTGCTGTTCGTCGCGCGCCGGAATCTGGTAACCCGGATGCCACAGGAAAATGGGGAGCCGAAGGAGTGGCGGACTGTCCAGGTGATCCTATACGTGGCGCCAGCTGATCAGGTGCCGAACCGTCTGGCTGTGCCCCGGCGGATGAAGTGGTGAGGGCGGGCAGGCATTTTTGTCGCCAGCCGGTGGGTGTAATGGCGAATTTTTGTCGCGCGAAGTCTCAATTTGCCCGAATTGTTGTCGCTCGGGCTGTTGCCGGATCGCCCATTTAAATCGTTGGACTTGCCGGAACCCTTGTATCATCTATCTGTGCACTGTTTCTCGTTTGGAGGTGCTGAGATGGACCAAGTCGAATTCACGAAGCCGCGGCGCGGCCGCCCGCAGGGCTCCGGGCTCGACGACCGACAGACCCTGGAGAAGATTGCCGACTTCCTGGTGCGCCACCCGGCATCGATTCCCACGCCGGCGATGCGGCGGGTTGGCGTGACCGATGAGTCGGCGATCCGGCGGTTGCAGCGGAAGTGGAAGGCCGACGGCGCGGGCTACCTTAAGGCCGCCCGGACGCGCCAGGCCGAGAGCCGCCGGCCGGTCGTCGGCGGCTACGGCACCGGGGGTGGGAGTGCGGCCGTCCTTAGTCGGCTCATCGCCGGATTGCCGCCGTACTCCTCTGATCTGAAGCGACTGGCCGCTGAGATCACCGGGGAGTCGCGGGCGCTTCAGACGGCCCGGCGACACCTTGAAGCGGCCATGCAGCCAATTCAGGAAAAGCTGGACGCGATCAATCGTGAGCAGCGACCGCTGCTGGATACGATCGAGGGTCTTGAACGCCAAAGCCGCCCGGCTCTCGACGCGTTTGCGCGGTTCCAGGAGGCCGGGGAGACGACCGATTTGGGTCAGGCGCTGGAGGAACAGCGTCGGGACGCCGAGGAGGCCGCGCGGCCGCTGCTGGAGACGATGGCGGAACTCGATCGCCAGCTTGCCCCGCTCGAGGAGAAGATGCGGGCCGCCGGCCTGATCCCGAACAGCTGGCCAAGCCGGGAGTCTGGGGGGCATATCTATTGATCGCCGTGGGCGGACCCCCTACATCTTCTTCATGAGCAAGTACATCACGACGATCCAGCTGTCCCTGGCCGCCGGCGTCCTGGCCTGGAATGTCCAGGAACTCGCTACCGATCCCTTCGCGGACCAGGTCGAGTTCCCGGCCGGTTTCATGGTGGCGGTCAGCACCGCAACGGCCACCGCATCCAGCACGGCCACGGCGACCGGCACCTCGACGGCGACGTCGAGCCTGATCCTGCAGGCGATGGAGGAACCGGGCAGCGTCGGGCTGAGCGTCGCGCCGCATGAGCGGGTGCGCTGGGCGCAGCTCGACCCGCGGCCGGCGCCGTCGGCAACTCTCTCCAGCTTCCGGGTCGGCGACATCTTCACGATGGTCGACGCCGGCGAGCCGCCGGCGGCCGAGGAGATCTGCGCCAGCGGCTGCAGCACCGAGCGCGCGTAGCGGCCCCTTGAGAGATTTCCCATAACGCCCGAGGAGCGCGGGCCGCGGCGGTGCGCCGAGGAGGGGGCGCCGGCAATGCTGGGCCCGGATGGCGACGAGCCGCACCCCCTTGACGTTCTCCGAGTTCGGAGCAATCTACCTCCATGAACGAAGGAGACATGGCCGTCCCGCTCGCCTACCCGGCCACCCGCTACGCGGTGGCACCGCCAATCGACCTGTCGGACCGCGCCGAGCGCGCGCGGCTCAGCGCCGACGCGGTCCGCGCGTTCTTCAACATCATGGCGCGCTGGAAGGTCCGCGACGAGGAGGCCCGCCTGCTGCTCGGCAGCATGTCGAACGGCGCGTTCTACGGCCTCAAGAAGCAGGGCGACCGGGTGCTCGACGAGGACCGCCTGCGGCGCATCTCCTATCTGGTCGGCATCTTCAAGGCCCTGAACATTCTCTATGGCGAGGAGCTGGCCGACCGCTGGATGAGCCTGGCGAACAGCAACCGGATCTTCCGGGGCCAGACCCCGATCGACTACCTCAAGAGCGGCGGCCTGCCGGCGTTCGCCACCGTTCGCCGACTGCTCGATGCCCGCCGGGGCGGCCAGTGACAGTGCCGCCGCTGTCCCGCATCCGCCAGCTCGACACCCACCGCCTGATCCCCTCCAAATACAGCGACGGCGGCGCCAGCGTGCTGGTGCGGATCGCCGACGACGAGGACCATCTGCGCGGCATCTTCGATCTCGATAACGCCACCAACGACCGGCTTCTGGCCGAGAGCGACCGGCTGCCCGGTGTCGGTGTCGACGAGCTTGTCTTCGAAATCGCGCACTATCGGATTATCAACGCCGCCTTCACCCACGCCAGCCCGCTCGGCAGCCGCTTCAACGGCCCCGACCGCGGCGCCTGGTACGCTGGCTTCGAGCTCGAGACCTCGCAGGCCGAGGTGGCCTGGCACAAATCGGTCGAACTCGCCGAGGTCGGCTGGCTGAACGAGAGCATCACCTACGACGACTACCACGCCGACTTCGGCGGCGAGTTCCACGACATCCGCGACGCGCCCGGCTTCGAGGCCTGCCTGAGCCCGACGAGCTATGTCGAGCCCCAGGGCGTGGCCGAGCGGCTGCTCGCGGCCGGCTCGGCCGGCATCCTCTATCCGAGCGTGCGCCATCCCGGCGGCACCTGCCTCGCCTGCTTCCGCCCGGCGCTGGTCGGCAATGTGCGCAAGGATGCCCGCTGGCGGTTCACCTGGGACGGGCAGACGGAGCCGCGGATCGAGCTGGAGGCTAGCTACCCCGAGCAGACAGGGGCTGACGCGCGCGAGTGAGGTACGTGGAAGCACCCCGTGCTAGCAAGTTAGCTATCATGTTAGCAATCAGGACATGTCAGACACTTGGGGGATGTTGGTCGCTGATCCGGGCCAGGCGGAACGGCGCCGAGCCTCAGCGGACGGCATCGCTTCGGTTGCTCTTGCGAGCAGCAGCCTGACCCCCACGTTCCAATCAGTCCCGGCACCGCTGCAGCGCTTCGTCCAGGCGGCCGATGGCCTCCATGGCGCGCACGAGCGCCGACCAGCCGGACTGCATGAGTCGGAAGCGCTCAGGTGTTCTGATATCGGACACAGGGAGGGGACTGCTTGAAACGTGGGGGTCAGGCCGCTTGCCGGGTCGTTGTCGGCATCTTCTGAGGGGCTTCGTTCATCACGTGCGCGCGCACGGTGACGACGGCGTGCGCGCCGGCGGTGGACCAGCGCATCTGCTGCAGGTTGTTCATGCGCCGGTTCACCAACGCGTTGGCGAGGCTTTCGACGGTCGACGTGCCGACCGGCTGCCCGGCCCGCTGGCGCCGGGCGTAGTCGACCAGGTAGGCAGAAGTGGTACGGGAACCCCGTACCGAAACGCGACGGGATTGCAGTGTACCGGCGGATTACAGCGATTGACAGATCCGGGACAGATCTTTCTATATGATATATCAAATTCCTCGAGAGTCCGGACGACGGGTACCATCTCATGAACGTGCATCTAGGAGGTCTGAGATACGGGGGCATCGCCGATGACCTGACGGGTGGTCTCGAACTCGCGAGCGTGATGGTCGCACAAGGTGAGAACTGCCCGCTGGTGACGGCGCCGCAGGCGCTGGAGACCCTGACAGAGCACGACACCGCGGTGGTGGTGGCGATGCGCACCCGGCTGGCGCCAGCGGCGCGGGCGGTCGAGCGCGTCGATGCCGCGGCCGCCGCCCTGCTGGCGCGCGGTGCCTCCCGGCTGTTCTTCAAGTACTGCGCAACCTTCGACTCCACGCCCGCCGGCAACATCGGGCCCTGCGCCGACGCTCTGATGCGGCGGGTCGGAGCCGCGATCACCGGCTTTTGCCCGTCCTTTCCCGAAGTCGCACGCACCGTCTACCAGGGACACCTGTTCGTCGCAGACCAGCTGGTCTCGGAATCGCCCAAGCGGCTCGACCCCGCGACCCCGATGACCGACCCCGACCTGGTGCGGGTGCTGCAGGCGCAGACCCCGCACCAGGTCGGGCTGCTGTCCCACGACGTGATCATCCGTGGCGGTGACGCCTGCCGGGCGCATCTAGACCGGCTGGCCGCCGGCGGTGTGACCTGCGTGATCTTCGACGCCGTCGACGAGACCGACCTCGTGGCACTGGCGGAGCTGACCGTCGACTGGCCGTTGATGACCGGCGGCTCGTCGATCGCCGTCTACTATCCACGGCTCTGGCGGCGCAGCACCGCCGCGGCCCCGCCGGCGGCCCTGCCGGAGGTGTACGGTCCGGCGGTGGTGCTGGCCGGCAGTTGCGCCGACCGCACCCGCGAGCAGCTCTCGCACTTCGAGGTGCAGCGCCCAGTGCTCCGGCTCGATCCGGTCGACTGCGCCGAGGACCCGGCGGCGGCGGTGGCGATGGCGGTCGAGTGGGCGGCGGCGCGCTGGGAGGCGGGGCCGGTCGCGGTCGCGACATCGGCGACGCCCGAGGCGGTCGAGCGCGCCAAGGCCCGACTCGGCACCGAGCTGGCCGGGCAGCTTCCCGAGCAACTGCTGGGAGCGCTGGCCGCTGCGCTGCGTGACCGCGGCGTCCGCCGCTTCCTGGTCGCCGGCGGCGAGACCTCCGGTGCCGTGGTGGAGGCGCTCGGCATCCGCCGCCTCGACGTCGAGCCCTACGAGCTCGCCGGCGTGCACCGTGCGGTCTCGGCCGAGGCAGATCCGGTGTCGATGCACCTGAAGTCCGGCAAGCTCGGGCCGGTCGACATGTTCCTGTCAGTGCTCGGCGATCGGCATGCCGGCCTGCGCCACGGAGCCGGGCGATGACCGATGCGGTGCTGCGCCAGGCGATCATCGAGCAATATTGCGCGCTGGTGTGCGACGGCCTGACCGCCGGCACTGCGGGCAACATCAGCGTGCGCACGCTCGACGGCATGTTGATCACCCCGACCGGTGCCGCCGCCGCCGACCTGGCGCCGGATCGGCTCGTCGCGATGGCGCTCGACGGGACGGTCAACGGCGACATCCGGCCGTCCAGCGAATGGCAGATGCATGCCGCCATCTACCGCGCGGTGCCGGGCGCGGGTGCCGTCGTCCACACCCACGCCGACGCCTGTGTAGCGCTGTCCTGCCAGCGCCGTTCGATCCCGGCCTTCCACTACATGGTCGCCGGGTTCGGCGGCGACGACGTGCCGTGCACCGGCTACGCGCCATTCGGATCGGTGGAGTTGGCCGAGCTCGCCGCCGCGGCGCTGGACGGGCGCAGCGCCTGCCTGCTGGCGAACCATGGCATGATCGCCCATGGGCCCGACCTGGCGCGCGCCGTGGCCGCCACGCGGCGCCTGGAGATCCTGGCGCGACAGTACCTGCTGGCCTTGACCGCCGGGCCGCCGGTGCTCCTCGACAGCGCACAGATGGCCGAGGTGCGCCGGCGTTACGCCGGCTACGGCCAGCAGGCGGTCGCCCGATGAACAGCCCGCGCGACCACCATCGTCACTCACCGGAGACGCCCGTGACCGAGCCCGTGATGCGCAACTCCCTCGACCCCGCGCTGCGCGAGCGGGCGGCCCGGGTGATCCCCGGCGGCATGTGGGGCCACCAGAAGGCGACCCAGATGCCCGAGGGCTATCCCCAGTTCTTCGCCCGGGGCGAGGGACCGAGGGTCTGGGATGTCGACGGCAACGAATATGTCGACTTCATGTGCAGCTGGGGGCCGATCATCCTCGGCCACCGCAATCCGACGGTGGAGCGCGCGGTCGACGCGCAGCGCGCCGTCGGCGACTGCCTCGACGGCCCGTCGGAGCACCTGGTCGACCTCGCCGAGCTGATGGTGCGCACCATCCCGCACGCCGACTGGGCGATGTTCCAGAAGAACGGCTCGGACGCCACCACCTCCTGCGTGACCATGGCGCGTGCGGCGACCGGGCGGCGCAAGGTCCTGGTGGCGCGTGGCTCCTACCATGGTGCCGTGCCGTGGTGCTCGCCGTCGCTGGCCGGCGTGACGGCCGAAGACCGCGCCCACGTCCTGCACTACGACTACAACGACGTCGACAGCCTGGCCGCCGCCGTGCGCGGCGCCGGCGACGACCTCGCCGCGGTGCTGGTGACCGCCTTCCGCCACGACATCGCCCGCGACCTGGAGATGCCGACACGGCACTTTGCGCAGACCATGCGGGCCTTGTGCGACGACGCCGGTGCCGCGCTGATCCTGGACGACGTCCGGGCGGGCTTCCGCCTGCATCTTGGCGGCAGCTGGGAGACGCTGGGTGTTCGCCCGGACCTGGCGGCCTGGAGCAAGGCGATCGCCAACGGCTATGCCCTGGCGGCGGTGACCGGCGGCGACCGCTTCCGCGAGGCGGCGCAGAAGGTGTTCGTCACCGGCTCGTTCTGGTGCAGTGCGGTGTCGATGGTGGCGGCCAAGGCCACCATTGCCGAGCTGCATGCGATCGACGCGCCGGCCTACCTGGAGCGCGTCGGCAACCGGCTGCGCGACGGCCTGGCGGCGCAGTCGCGGGCGCATGGCGTGGCGATCCGGCAGTCCGGTCCGGCGCAGATGCCGCTGGTGCTGTTCGAGGACGACCCGGAATTCACCAAGGGGGCATTGTTCTGCCGTCAGGCGCTGGCGCGCGGCACCTACCTGCACCACCGGCACAACATGTTCTTGTCGACGGCCCATAGCGATGCTGATATCGACCGGGCCCTGGCCGCCACCGACGCCGCCTTCGCGGCGGTCGCGGCCGCCGGAGGATGAGGGCAGACCCCGCCGGATGAGCAACGCCGCCGTTCACGACGTCATCACCCCGCTCGAACCGCTCGCCTCGGTAAGCCTCTCCGAACAGGTCTACGGCCGCCTGCGCACCGCCCTGATGCGGGCCGAGCTGAAGCCGGACCAGCGTCTGAAGATCCGTGACCTCGCCGCCAAGCTCGGCACCAGCGAGACCCCGGTGCGCGAGGCGATCTTCCAACTGGCCCGCGAGGGCGCGCTGGAGATCAAGCCGCGCTACTTCGTGCGGGTGCGACGGCTGTCGCTGTCGCAGTACCTGGAGAACCGCGACATCCGCCTGCAGCTCGAGCCGCTGGCCGCCGAGCGCGCGCTGCCGCACATCCGGCCCGAGGACATCGACCAGCTCGCCCGGCTGCACGCCAAGCTGATCGCGGCCGAGCAGAGCCGCGACTACCCGACGGCACTTGAGGCCAACTTCGACTTCCACTTCGGCCTGTACTGGCGCTCGGCGATGCCGACCCTGATCGAGCTGCTGGAGTCGCTGTGGATCCGGGTCGGTCCGCTGCTGAACGAGCTGTACCCGCACGGCCACCCGACCTACGACGGTCCCCACCAGCACGAGGTCGTGCTGGACGCTCTGCGCCGCCGCGACGGCTACATGCTGCGCGAGGCGATCCGCCAGGACCTGCTGGAGGGCGGCCGGAACTTCCTGCGCCACCTGGAGGCGAAGGAGGGCCGGTAACAAGGACCCGTCACTGCGAGGATCCAGGCTGCACGCGAGCGGCCGCGCAGGCCTCCCCGACGAACTTCCCCCTGGCCATTGGATATATCATGTACCAAGATCGGAGCGCCGACGATGACCACTGGGGAGGTGCCGATGCCCGACAGGCAGCAGGGCGGCGGACGCAACGTCAGCCGCGCCTTCCTCGAGGACCGCGCCAAGTTCGTGCGCAAGGAGACTGTCAGGCTGAGCCGGATCGCCGGCGCCGGCCACTATTCCAGCACGTTCTCGGCGGCCGAGCTGTTCGCTGCCTTGTACTACGCGCATCTGCGGATCAACCCGGCCGAGCCGCGCTGGCCCGACCGCGACCGCTTCATTCTGAGCAAAGGCCACGCCGCCATCGGCCTGTACCCGGTGCTTGCCGACCTCGGCTTCTTCGACCCGAAGCTGCTCGACGATTACACCCGCTTCGGCAGCCCGTTCGGCGACCATCCGGACATGAAGAAGATCACCGGCGTCGACTTCAGCTCCGGCTCGCTCGGGCACGGCCTGTCGATCGGCGTCGGCATGGCGCTCGGCGCCCGCGCCCAGGGCCGCAGCTTCCGCACCTACGTGATGCTCGGCGACGGCGAGCTTGCCGAGGGCCAGGTGTGGGAGGCGGCGATGGCGGCCGGGCATTTCGGCCTGCGCTCGCTGGTGGCGATCGTCGACCGCAACCAGCTGTGCATCGACGGCCGCACCGAGGAGATCATGGCGATCGAGCCGATCGAGGACCGCTTCCGCAGCTTCGGCTGGGACACGCGGCGGATCGACGGCCACGACCTCGACGCCATCCTGGGCGCGCTCGACGGCCTCGCCGCGGCGGGGCGCGGCCGGCCGCAGGCGATCATCGCCGACACCGTGAAGGGCAGGGGCGTGAAGCGCATGGAGCTGGCGCTGAACTGGCATGTCGGCAACCTCGCCGGCGCCGACTACGACGACGTCATGGCCGAGCTCGACGCCGGCCTGCAGCCCCTGGAGGCGGTGTCGTGAGCGAAGCCAAGCAGACGCACCAGGACCAGAGCGAAATCTTCCGCGGCACCGCCGACGGCGAGACCCGGCTGAAGCACGAGAAGTCGGTCCAGGGCACGCCGGCGGCGTCGCTGCCGGCCTTCGTCCTGGGCGAGGAGCTGGCCGACCTGGCCGACAAGGATCCGCGCATCGTGGTGATGACCGCCGACCTGGCGTCGGCCAACCGCACCAACGACTTCAAGGCGCGGCATCCCGACCGGTTCTTCGACTTCGGTATCGCCGAGAAGAACATGCTGACCGCCGCCGCCGGCATGGCGTCGACCGGGCTGATCCCCTACGCCGCCACATTCGCGTCGTTCTGCGGCATCCTGGGTGCCGAGCAGATCCGCACCGACTGCGCCTATCCGCGCATGCCGGTGCGTGCCATCGGCCACCACTCCGGCATGTCGATGGGGTTCTACGGCACCAGCCATCATGCGCTGGAGGACCTCGGCATGATGCGGACGATCGCCGACCTCACGGTGGTCAGCGCCGCCGACGCCAACCAGCTGCGCGCCGTGCTGCGCGCCTCGGTCGACCATCCGGGGGCGATGTACATCCGGCTCGGCCGCGGCCGCGACCCGGTAGTGTACGAGACCGTGCCGGCCGACTTCGCCTTCGGCAAGGCGAGCCGGCTGCGCGAGGGCCGCGACCTGACGGTGTTCACCATGGGCACCGAGGTGCGGCCGACCCTGGATGCCGCGGCGGCACTGGCTGCGGAGGGCATCGAGCTGCGCGTGGTCGACATGCACACCCTGAAGCCGATCGACGCCGAGGAGATCCGCGCCGCCGCCGCCGAGACCGGCGCGATCCTGACGGTCGAGGAGCACAACGTGATCGGCGGCCTCGGCTCGGCCGTCGCCGAGGTCCTGGTCGACGGGCCGCGGGTGCCGTTCCGGCGCCACGGCGTGCCCGACAAGTTCGTCGAGGTCGGCCCGCCGGCGGCGCTGTACGCGCATTACCGGCTGGACGCCAAGGGCATCGCCGAGGTCGCCCGCGAGCTGCTGCGCGACGCGGCGGCCTGAGGCCCGGAGCACACCGTCAGCGCCCGGCGGGGGGCCGGGCGCTCAACGAGGGGAGGAGGAGGCAGACCATGACCAGACAACTCAGCATTTCGCGGGGCCTGCGGCTCGCTGCGGCATCGACGCTGCTAGCGGCCGGCACGCTCGCTGGCGCTTCGGCGGCGCTCGCCGCCGGCGGCACCGTGGTGATCGCCCGCAACATGGACTTCAACTCGCTCGATCCGGCCGCCGGGTTCTGCGACACCTGCCAGATCTACTTCAGCGCCGTGTATGAGCCGCTGGTCGGGCTGGCTGCCGACAACGCCACCATCGTGCCGCGCCTCGCCTCCAAGTGGGCGGTGAACGCCGACCAGACCAAGTTCACCTTCACCATCGCCGACGGTGCGGTGTTCGCCGACGGCTCGCCGGTCGAGGCCAAGGACGTGAAGTGGAGCCTGGAGCGGCTCGCCAATCTCAAGGGCAGCCCGTCCTTCCTGATGGACGGCGTCACCGGCATCGCGACACCGGACGCCAAGACCGTGGTGATCTCGCTCGCGGCACCCAACGGCGAGTTCCTCGGCATCCTGACCGCCCCCTACACCGGGGCGGTGAACAGCGACGTCGCAGCACAGCACGGCGCGCTCGCCGGCAGCGATGCCAGCGGCAAGGACACCGCCGAGAAGTGGTTCGTCGCCAACTCCGCCGGCAGCGGGCCGTTCGTGCTGACCAGCTACAAGCCGGACGACGAGCTGCGGTTGGCGCGCAACCCGAAATACTGGGGCGCCAAGCCTGCCGTCGACGAGGTGGTGATCAAGCAGGTCAAGGACGCCGTCACCCAGGCGCAGATGCTGGAGAGCGGTGCCGCCGACATCGCCATGCAGGTCGATCCCGACACCGCCAAGTCGGTGCGCAGCCCGGACGTCAAGATCGAGACCGTGCCGTCCTACAACTTCGTCTACGTGGCGCTCAGCCCCGGTGCGAAGGCCAACAAGGTGAAGCTGACCAAGACGGTGCGCGAGGCATTCGGCCATGCGCTCGACTACCAGGGCGCGGTCGACTTCACGGTCGGCGGCGACGGCAAGCTGCAGCCGGCACCGATCCCCAACGGCTTCCCCGGCACCAAGGGCCTGCCGGCGCCGAAGCAGGATCTCGCCAAGGCCAAGGCGCTGCTGGCCGAGGCGGGCCACCCGAACGGCTTCGAGCTCGAGGCCAAGTTCCCGGCGATGAACGTCTACGGCGTCGACCTGTCGCTGCTGATGCAGAAGGTGCAGCAGGACGTCGCCAAGGCCGGCATCAAGATCAACCTGAGCCCGCTGACCTTCTCGGTCTGGCGCGAGCAGGTGAGCGGCGACGGCATTCCGCTGACCGCGGTGTTCTACGCGCCCGACTACTACGGCTCCGGCCAGTACGCGCAGTATTTCGGCATGACCAAGGGCGCCCCCTGGGCCAAGCGGGCGAAGCTCGCCGACGACGAGCTGAACCCGAAGGAGGCCGACCTGCTGGCCAAGGCGCTGGCATCGTCGGGCAAGGAGATGGAAGGCCACTTCAACCAGATCGCGCTGGAGATGATCGGCGACCGCATCATCTTCCCGCTGGTCAGCCCGAACCTGATCCTCGCCTACCGCAAGGACCTGGCCGGGGTGCGCTACAGCGCCTGCTGCAACCTGCCGCTCTGGGAGCTGAAGCGGAACTGAGGCCCGGTGAGGTGAGGGACCCCGAGCGGCTGGTGGGTTCCGGAGCCGGGCGCTCGCGCGCCCCCTCCGGAATGACGAAGCTCTTTTCACCCGTCCCGGAGAGGCCGCGCGAGCGGCCGGCTCCGGGACCCACGAAGCGACGGGCGCCTGCCGGGCCAGCGATCCGAAATCCCGCATGCTGAGCTACACCATCCGCCGCCTGCTCGCGATGCCGCTGCTGCTGCTCGGCGTGGTCACCATCGCCTTCCTGCTGTCGCACATGACGCGGGCCGACCCGCTGACCGCGATCATCGGCGAGCGGCAGATGAACAATGCCGAGGTGGTGGCGGCGGCGCGCGCCCGCTGGGGTCTCGACCGCAGCCTGCCGGAGCAGTACGCGGTGTATGTCGGCAATCTGGTGACCGGTGATTTCGGCACCTCGTTCCGCACCAAGCGGCCGGTGCTCGACGATTTGGCGGCGCGGCTGCCGGCGACCATCGAGCTGACGCTCGCCGCCATGCTGGTCGGCACCGTGGTCGGCGTCGGCCTCGGGGTGTTCGCAGCCCATTTCCGCGACCGGCCGTTCGACCACGCCGCCCGGCTGCTGGCGCTGTTCGGGTCGTCGCTGCCGGTGTTCTGGTCGGGGCTGATCGTGCTGTTCGTGTTCTCGGTGCAGCTCGGCTGGCTGCCCGGGCCGGGCCGCATCGACGCCCGGCTGCCGGTGCCGCCGCACATCACCGGCATGTTGACGGTCGACGCGCTGCTGGCCGGCGACGGCCGTGCCCTGCGCGACGCGCTTGCCCACCTGGTGCTGCCGGCCTGCGTGCTGGGCTGGGCGGTGATGGGCATCATCTCGCGGCTGGTGCGCGCCAGCATGCTCGACGTGCTCGGCCAGGACTACATCACCACCGCCCGCGCCAAGGGCGCCTCGCAGCAGCGGGTGCTGCTGAACCACGCCCTGCGCAACGCCATGATCCCGACGCTCACCATCATCGGCTTCTCCTTCGCCTACCTGATCACCGGTGCGGTGCTGACCGAGACGATCTTCTCCTGGCCGGGCATCGGCTCCTATGCGGTGGAGTCGGCGCGCCAGCTCGACCACCCGGCGATCATCGGGGTGACGATCGTCGGCGGTGCCGCCTTCCTGCTCGCCAACCTGGTGACCGACATCGCCTATGCCTTCGCCAACCCGCGCATCCGGATCGGCTGAGATGATGCGGTGGCGAGCCCCGGCCTGGCTGACGGTGCCGATGGCGCTCGGCATCGCCGTGGTGGCGTTCTGGGTCGCCGTCGCCCTGACCGTCGACTGGTGGGCACCCTACGAGCCGCTCGACATGGTCGGGCGCCGGCTGCGCCCGCCCAGCCCGCAGCACTGGCTCGGCACCGACGCGCTGGGCCGCGACGTGCTGTCGCGCACCCTGCACGGCGCCACCCACTCGATGCCGATCGCGGTGTCGGTGGTGCTGTGCGCGGTCGCCGTCGGCTCGCTCGTCGGTGCGGTGGCCGGTTATCTCGGCGGCTGGATCGACGCGGTGCTGATGCGCGCCGTCGACGTCACCCTGTCGTTCCCGCCGATCCTGCTGGCGATGGCGGTGGCGGCGACCCTCGGCCCCGGCCTGGAGAACGCCGCCATCGCCCTGGTGGCGGTGTGGTGGCCGGTCTACGCCCGGCTGATGCGCGCCCAGGTGATCGCGGTGAAGGGCCAGGACCATGTCAGCGCCGCCGTCGCCTCGGGGGTCGGGCGGGTGCGGCTGCTGACCGTGTACATCCTGCCGCTCAGCTGGACCCCGACGCTGATCAACGCCACCATGGATTTCGGCCAGGTGGTGTTGCTGGCCGCCTCGCTCAGCTTCATCGGCCTCGGCGCGGTGCCGCCGACCCCGGAATGGGGGGCGATGATCTCCGACGGTGCCGTGCATTTCTACAGCTGGTGGATCGCGCTCGGCCCCGGCGTGGCGATCCTGACGGTAGTGCTGGGTTTCAACTTCCTCGGCGACGGCCTGCGCGACCTGCTCGACCCGAGGTCGCAATGAGTGCCGCACCGCTGCTCGAGGTCACCGACCTGCGCGTCGAGTTCCGCACCCGCGGCGGCGTGCTGCCGGCGGTGCGCGGCGTGTCGCTGCGGCTCGAGGCCGGGCAGACCCTCGGCATCGTCGGCGAGTCCGGGTCCGGCAAGAGCGTGACCATGATGGCGGCGATGGGCCTGCTGCCGCCGTCCGCCCACGTCACCGGCAGCGTGCGGCTGGCCGGGCGCGAGCTGCTCGGCCTCGGCGCCGGCGAGCTGCAGGCGGTGCGCGGTGCGCGCATGGCGATGATCTTCCAGGACCCGATGAGCGCGCTGAACCCGGTGATGACCGTCGGCGCGCAGATCGTCGAGGCGATCCGGCCGCACAACCGCGATCTGTCGGCGCGGGCGGCGCTGGAACGTGCCGTCGAGCTGCTGGCGACGGTGTCGATCCCACAGCCGCGCGACCGGGTGCGGCAGTATCCGCACGAGTTCTCCGGCGGCATGCGGCAGCGGGTGATGATTGCCATGGCGGTCGCCAACCAGCCCGACCTGCTGATCGCCGACGAGCCGACCACCGCCCTCGACGTCACCGTGCAGGCGCAGATCCTCGACATGCTGACCCGGCTGCGCGAGGAGCTGGGCATCGGCCTGGTGCTGATCACCCACGACCTCGGCGTGGTGGCGGGGTGCGCCGACGCGGTCGCGGTGATGTATGCCGGCCGGGTGGTCGAGACCGCCGGCACCGACGACCTGTTCTACCGCACCCGGCACCCCTACACGATCGGCCTGCTCGGCGCGGTGCCGCGGGTCGAGGGCGAGTTCCGGCCGCTGGTGCCGGTCGAGGGGGCGCCGCCGACCCTGTCGCGGCTGCCGGCGGGCTGCGCCTTCCATCCGCGCTGCGGCTGGGCGATCCCGCGCTGCCAAGCCGAGGCGCCGGAGCTGCGCGTGGTCGGCGCCGTGCATAGCGCCTGCCATCGCGCGGAAGACCTGGCGCCGGAGGCCGTGCCGTGAGCGGGCCGCTGCTGTCCGTCCAGGACCTGGTGAAGGAGTTCGCGATCAGCCGCGGCGCCTTCCTGCAGCGCGCGGTCGGGACCGTGCAGGCGGTGGCCGGCGTGTCCTTCGACATCATGCCGGGCGAAACCCTCGGCCTGGTCGGCGAGTCGGGTTGCGGCAAGAGCACGCTCGGGCGCTGCCTTCTGCGGCTGATGGAGCCGAGCTCGGGTTCGATGCGGTTCGCCGGCGTCGAGCTGGTGGCGCTGCCGGCACCCGAGATGCGGCGCATGCGGCGGCGCCTCCAGATGGTGTTCCAAGACCCTTATTCCTCGCTGCATCCGCGGATGCGGGTGCGCGACATCCTGGCGGAGCCGCTGCGCATGCTGGAGCGGCAGCCGCGCGCCGCGGTGCGCGAGCGGGTCGCCGAGCTGATGGCGATGGTCCGCCTCGACCCCGAGCATGCCGGCCGCTTCCCGCACGAGTTCTCCGGCGGGCAGCGCCAGCGCATCGGTATCGCTCGGGCGCTGGCATCGGCCCCCGACCTGGTGGTGCTCGACGAGCCGGTCTCGGCGCTCGACGTCAGTATCCAGGCCGGCGTACTGAACCTGCTGAAGGAGTTGCAGGTCCGGCTCGGCGTGGCCTACCTGTTCGTCGCCCACGACCTGGCGGTGGTCCGGCACATCTCTGACCGGATCGCCGTCATGTATCTCGGCCGCATCGTCGAGCTGGCGCCGGCGCGCTCGCTCTATGCAGCACCACGCCATCCCTACACTCGCGCATTGCTGTCGGCGGTGCCGCTGCCGGACCCGGTGCGCGAGCGGGCGCGCCGCCACATCGTGCTGCAGGGCGACCCGCCGAGCCCGCTCGACCCGCCGTCCGGCTGCCGGTTCCGCACGCGGTGCTGGAAAGCGCGAGGTATTTGTACCGAGATCGAGCCGCGGCTCGACGAGGCGGAGCCCGGACACCGCGTCGCCTGTCATTTTCCCGAGGCCGGTTGAAGACCTGCACAGGAGATCCCGATGGCCGATTCCGACTCCTTCGCCGCCGGTGCGACCTTCGTCGACGGCGACTACGTGCCGATCGGCCGCGCCGCGGTCTCGGTGCTCTACTGGGGCTTCACCAAGTCGGACGTGACCTATGACGTGGTGCATGTCTGGCGTGGCGCGTTCTTCCGGCTGGACGACCACCTGGCGCGGTTCGCCCGCTCGATGGCGGCACTGCGCATGACCATCCCGCACGACGCCGGCCAGCAGGCGCGCATCCTGGCCGGCTGCGTGCAGCGGGCCGGGCTGGCCGACGCCTATGTCGCGATGGTGGCCACCCGTGGCGTGCCGCTGTTCGGCATGCCGCGGCGGCCGAGCCTGATGACCAACCGCTACATCGCCTACGCGATCCCGTGGATCGACGTCATCCCGGTGCCGGTGCAGGAGCGCGGCGCCCACCTGATCGTCGCGAGCACCCCGCGCATCCCGTCGGAGAGCGTCGACCCGACGGTGAGGAACTACCACTGGGGCGACCTGGTGCAGGCGATGTTCGAAGCCGAGGCCGCCGGTGCCGACAACGCCGTGCTGCTCGACCGCGACGGCCATGTCACCGAGGGGCCCGGCTTCAACGTGTTCGCGGTGCGCGACGGCGTGGTGCTGTCGCCCGACCGCGGCGCGCTGGAGGGCGTGACCCGGCAGACGGTGATCGACATATGCGCCGAACTCGGGCTGGAGCTGCGCATCGGCCCGATGACCCGCGCCGACCTGTACGAGGCCGACGAGATCTTCACCTCGACCACCGCCGGCGGCGTGATGCCGGCCGCCCGCATCGACGGCCGCATCCTGTCGAACGACCGGCCGGGGCCAGTGTCGCGCCGGATCCGCGAGACCTATTGGGCCTGGCACGAGGAGGGGCGGCACCTGACGCCGGTGGCGGGGCTGGTGTGAGGCGATTGATGTAGTTTGCTTCTGTCGTCCTGAGAGCCTGAGAATGTATCGGGCCCCGTTGTTCGATTCGGAGAGAGTTGGCGGGCGATCCGGCTCAATGTCGATCCCTTGGGGCCGGCGAGCGGGTGGGGCGCCGCCTTCGGCTCGTACGAGGGGGCACCGGCTGCGGTCGGCCGATGCGCTCGATCAGGGCTCGATCATGCGGTGAGGGCCTGCTGCATTCGGTTGCCATGCAAGATGTTGGTGGAGAGTGCGTGGAGCAGCATGGCGGCAGTGACCTTCTCGACGCCGCGGACCGTGAACTGCCAGAGTTTGCTGTTTCGCCAGTCGCCGTGGATGCATTCGCTGATCGGGCGGTCCTTGTAGATCGCCTTGCCGGGCTCGCTGGCCATGCGCTCGCGCCAGGTCCGCACTCCCGGGCCGTCAGCAGGGCGCGGAGCGTAAGGATCGGTGCCGTGCTTGGAGTTCGATGGCGCGCAGTAGACCTCGACGTTCTGGCTGTGCGCCCATTCGATGGCATTGGCAGCGGTAAAGCCGCCGTCGGCGAGGTAGCGTTCCGGCAGCCGGCCGAACCGGCGTCGCAGCCGCTCCAGCCCGGGCCGCAGCAGGCCCCGGTCGGAGCCGGTGGTGACCGGTTGCACGTCGACCACGATCGGCGCCCCGACCGTGCTGATCACCTGGACGTTGTAAGCCGGTCGGAACCCGCCGTCGGCCATCTTCATCACCCGCGCTTGCGCGTCGGTGGTGGAGGCTCGCGGCTCCTTCTTCTTCTCGTTCTTGCCGGTGATCTCCCGGCGCTGCTCGCGCTGCGCCTCGACCTCGTCCAGCGTCCGCAACGCCGCCTCCACCCGCGCCGCCCGCTCCCGCGCTCGCACTGCCCGTTGGCTGCTGACCGCCGGATCGGCGTCCACCTCGCGCTTCAGCTGCGCCACCAGATCGCGAGCCGCCGCCAGATGCTCCTTCAGCCGCGCTCGCCGTCGGAACGATCCCGCCCCCGCACTCGCCCGGATCCGGATCCCGTCCTGCGCCAGCGACCGCAGGTCGATCACGCCGGCCGCTATCAGGGCCGCCACGTTCTCCGTCAGAAGCCGGTCCAGCAGGGCTCCGTGACCAACCCGGAAGTCCGAGAGCGTGTGCGGGTTCACCGACACCCCGCCACACAGCCACCGGTAGGCATCGTGCTGCTCGCACAGACGCGCCAGCGCACGCGCGCTGCCGACACCGTCCTTGGCCGCGTAAAGCCACAGCGCAAGCTGAAGCCGCGGCGAGATCGCGGGATGGCCCGGGCGCCCCTCGCGCGCCTTCACCGCAGCCTCCAGATCGCTCAGATCCAGGCGCTCGACATAGCTCCAGATCACCCGAGCCGGATGATCCGAGCCGAGCAGGCTGTCCAGATCGACAGCCCGCAGCTCGATCTGATCGCGCTGCGGCTCCCGAAGCCGCGGCCGACCAGTCGCCGTCCCGGTCTCAGGCTTGCGAGCTTCCGGGAGTTCCTCGAATAGTCCGTCGTCCGACATCGCCACCTCCGATATCACTCGGGTAGCGAATCACGATACGCGGCACCATCCAAGCGCTCTAAAAGCACCCCGGCGAAAGATTCTCAGGCTCTGAGGTGCGCCCCGCATCGCGGCGAGCCACGAAGGACAGGAGGAAACGCTCCGCCTGTCCACGCCGCTCATTTTGCCGCTCCGGCCCCTTCCATCGCCTGCAGGTGCCGCACGAAGTTGCGGCCGCCTTCGATCAGGTCCTGGCGGATCGCCTCGCGCAGCATGTAGCTGTCCTGGCGCTCCATTGCGGCCAGCACGGTCTCGTGCTGGTGCGGGCCGTCATATGTGGGGTGCCCGTGCGGGTAGAGGAAGTTGAACAGCGGCCCGGCGCGCACCCACAGGCTCTCCAGCGTCTCGATCAGGATCGGCATCGAGGAGCGCAGGTACAGGCCGAAGTGGAACTCGAAATTGGCCTGCACCGCCGCCGGATAGTCCTTCGTCGCCTCGGCCTCGACCAGGCGCGCGTGCACCCGCCGCAGCGCCGCCACGTCCTCGGGGCGGATGTGCGGCAGGGCGCGTTCGGCGGCCAACGGCTCCAGCTGCAGGCGGATGTCGCGGACCTGCAGGTACTCGCCAGCGCTGAGCCGCCGCACCCGCACATAGTGTCGCGGCTTGATCTCCAGCGCACCCTCGCGGGCGAGCTGGAAGAACGCCTCGCGCACCGGGGTCTCGCTGGTGCCGAGCCGCTCGGCGACGTCGCCGATCTTGAGGCGCTGCTCAGGCACCAGCTCGCCGCGCATAAGGGCGGCGCGCAGCTGCGAGTAGACGCGCTCCGACAGGCTGGACGCGTCCAGCCGCTCCAGCGACCGGATGGCGGGATCCTGGGGCGGCTCCAGCCGCCGCGCCCAGGGTTCGTCCGACGCCGGCCTGTTGTCCGCATCCATCGACGGCAATCCTGATCCAAACACCGGGGCTCGACTCCGACGCCACGCTCTGCTGTAGAATATATCATATGGACCTGTGAGCCGCCATGTTCGCGGTGGGTCGCCCCTTCCACACGAGAGCGTCGACCATGCCCGTCAACACCGCCTCCGCGCTGCCGCCCGTCGACGGCACCCTCGACCTCGCCGGCCTGGACGCGCCGGTGACCGTCATCCGCGACCGCTGGGGCGTGCCGCACATCCGCGCCGCCGGTGCCGGCGACGCGTTCTTTGCGACCGGCTATGTGCACGCGCAGGATCGGCTCTGGCAGATGGACGCGGCGCGGCGCCGTGCGGTCGGGCGCTATGCGGAATGGGTCGGGCAGGCGGGGGTGGCGATGGATGTGCTGTCGCGCCGCCTCGACATCGAGGGCGCCTCGCGCCGCGACGCCGCCGCGCTGAACGCCGAGACCACCGCCATGCTGGAGCGCTACGCCGCGGGGGTGAACGCCTTCATCGCCGGCGGCGTGCTGCCGGTCGAGTATGCGCTGCTTGAGGCGGCACCTGAGCCATGGGAGCCCTGGCAGTCGGTGGCGGTCATGCGCCAGCGCGGGCTGCTGATGGGCTCGGTGTGGTTCAAGCTCTGGCGTGCCGCAGCACTGCGCAGCATCGGCCCGGAGGCGGTGGCGAAGCTGCGCTACGACGACGGCGGGCCCGACGGCTTCGTGGTACCGCAGGGCGAGAGCGGGCGGCGCTGGATCGCCTCGCTGCAGGACCTCGCCCCGGCGCTGCAGGCGCTGGCCGCCATGGCGGGGCCGGAAGCGACTGACGGCGGCAGCAACAACTGGGCGCTCGCCGGGCGGCACACCGCGTCTGGCCGGCCGCTGGTGGCCGGCGACCCGCACCGCGCGTTCGAGATTCCGAACATGTACACGCAGCTGCACATCGCCTGCGACGCCTTCGACGCGCTCGGGCTGACCGTGCCCGGCGTGCCCGGCTTCCCGCATTTCGGCCACAACGGCCGCGTCGCCTGGTGCGTCACCCACGCCTTCGCCGACATCCACGACCTCTACGTCGAGCGCTTCGATCCGGCCGACCCCACGCGCTACCTGTTCCGCGGCGAATGGCAGGACGCGGTGCTGCGCGAGGAGACGGTGGCGGTGCGCGGTGCGGAGCCGGTGCGGGTGACCGTCACCACGACGCGGCACGGCCCGGTCATCGTCGGCGACCCGGCGTCGGGCCACGCCGTCGCCTTGCGCTCGGTTCAGGTCGACGACACCGACCGCTCGCTCGACTGCCTGATCCCGATGCTGAAGGCCGCGGCGGTGTCGGCGTTCTACGAGGCGACCCGCGGCTGGGGATTGATCGACCACAACCTGGTCGCTGCCGATGTCGAGGGCCGCATCGGCACCCTGGTCCGCGCCGTGGTCCCCGACCGCGACCGCCTGAACGGCTGGCTGCCGGTGCCGGGCTGGACCGGCGACCACGAGTGGCGGGGCATGATCCCGTGGGAGCGCATGCCGCGCGAGATCGATCCGCCGTCGGGCCGCGTGGTCACCGCCAACAACCGGATCGTGCCGAACGACCACCCGGACTATCTTTGCACCGACTGCCATCCGACCTACCGGGCCGACCGGGTGCGGGCCCGGCTCGAGGCGCTGACGGCGGCCGGCGTCGACGACATGGCCGCGATCCACCGCGACACGCTGAGCCGCACAGCACTCGAGCTGCGCGCCCTGATGACGGCGGCGCCGGCGGACAGCGAGGCCGGACGCTGGCGCCGGTTGCTTCAGGCCTGGGACGGCCGGATGGACGCCGGCTCGACGGCGGCCGCCGCCTACTACCTGGTGCGGCGCGAGATGACGCGGATCCTGCTGCGGCGTTCCAGCCTGGACAAGGCGGCGGCCGACCGGTTCGCGCAGGTCGCACCCGGCATCCCGCCGATGAATCAGCTGTGGTGGACACTGCCGAACCTGGTGCGGGCCGGCGACACGTCGCTGCTCGACGGCGCCGACTGGGGCGCGGTGGCGCGCGAGGCGCTGGCGACGGCGGCCGGGCGCGACCCGCTCGCGACCTGGGGCGAGCTGCACCGGCCGCGCTTCGTCCATCCGCTGTCGGCGCTGTTCCCCGATGCGGCGGCCGGTCTCGACCCGGTCTGCGACGAGGTGGCGGGCGACGGCGACTGCGTGTGCGCCAACGGCGCTTATGCGAGCGGCGGGGTGGCGGCATCCTATGGCCCGGTGGCGCGCTACGCCTTCGACGTCGGCGTCTGGGACGACAGCCGCTGGGTGGTGTTCCACGGCGCCTCCGGGCATCCCGGCAGCCCGCATTACGGCGACCAGAACGCCCTCTGGGCGAAGGGCGAGATGGTGCCGGCGCCCTACACGGCGGCGGCGGTCGACGCCAGTGCCGCGGCGCGGCTGGTGCTGCGGCCCGCGGGATGAGGTGGCTCCCGCGATGTGGCTCCCGCGATTGCCAGCCCAATATGATATATTCTATAGTTTCGCTCTCACGGTCGCCGGCCGCCCGCGCGGTCGACGCAGAAGGACCCCGGGGGCCGCGCCGACGCGGCGAGAGGGTCCCATCCGATCCGCGTTCAGCAGGAGGTGACAATGCAGAGACGTAAGATGTTGCGGCGGGCGACGTTGCGGCGCGCCCTGGCTGCCGCGTTCGCCGGCGCGTTCCTGGCGGCGGCCGTCCCGGCGGCGCTCGAGGCGGCGCCGAAGAAGGGCGGAACGCTGGTCTACGCGAACACGTCCGGCCCGGGCACGCTGGATCCGCAGGTCTCGGCCAGCATGGTCGACCTGGAGGTGGTCCACCACATGTATGAGGGCCTCGTCACCATCGACGAGACCTACGCCACCAAGCCGCTGCTGGCGACGTCGATCGACGTCGCACCCGACGGCAAGACCTTCACCTTCAAGCTGCGCAAGGGCGTCAAGTTCCACAGCGGCCAGGAGCTGACCTCGGCCGACGTGAAGGCGACCTTCGAGCGCTACGCCAAGGTCAGCCCGAACGCCTCCGCACTGGCCGAGGTCGAGAGCTACGAGACGCCGGATCCCTACACCTTCGTGGTCAAGCTGAAGACGACCAACTCGGTGTTCGTCGACGTCCTGAAGACGCCGGTTTACCCGTTCGTGATCCTGCCGGCCGACCAGAAGGACAAGCCGGCCCGCGGCATCGACGCGGTCGGCACCGGCCCATACAAGCTCGGCGAGTGGATGAAGGACAGCCACTTGGTCATCAACCGCTTCGACGGCTACGTCGCCGACGAGCGCAAGGGCCCGGACGGCTTCGCCGGCGCCCGCACCGCCTATCTCGACAGCATCCGCTACAACTTCGTGCCGGAGGCGAACGCCCGCATCGCCGCCCTGCAGACCGGCGAGGCCGACTTCGCCGCACTGATCCCGCCGGACCTGATGAAGCGGCTGGAGAGCAGTCCCGACATCGAGGTGTCGACGGTGTTCCCGTACTGCCAGCAGTACTTCATCGTGCACTCGCAACAGGCGCCGACCGACAATCCGCTGGTCCGCCAGGCGATCCGCAGCGTCGTCGCGGTCGACGAGATCATCGCGGTCACCGGGGGCGGCGCGCGGCGCAACCACTCGATGGTGTATCCCGACGGCGAGTACTACGGCGGCAAGGTTACCGAGGGCCGCTACGACAACAACGACCCCGAGAAGGCCAAGGCGCTGCTCAAGGAGGCCGGGTACAAGGGCGAGAAGATCGTCCTGCAGTCGAACACCAGCTACGGCTACATGCGCGACGCGGTGCTGGTGCTGGCCGAGCAGATGAAGGCGGCCGGCATGAACGTCGACGTCGACATCGTCGACTGGACCACCAATGCCTCGAACATGCAGAAGGGCACCGGCGGCTGGAACGTCTCGACCACCGGCTTCTGCTCCAATCCGCTGCTCGGCCCGCAGCAGTGGAAGACCATGATCTACAATTTCCCGCACGTTAAGGACGACAAGGTTCTCGACGACGCTTACGCCAAGTTCTTCTCGTCGCTCGACCTGAAGGACCGCAAGGACGCCTGGCTGGACATCGAGCAGCGCGTGCTGGACCAGGCCTACATGATTAAGGTCTCCGACCGTGGTGCGGTGAAGGCCTACAACAAGACCAAGTTCGGCGGCGTGCGGCCGTACTACATGACCAACTTCTGGGACGTGTACCGCAAGTAGGGACGCCGGGCCGGCCGGGAGGGTGTCCCGGCCGGTCCTCGCCTGCCCGGCCCCCGCCCGCCCGCCCGGCCCGCGCCCCGCCCGGCGGCGACCAGCACGGAAGCCTCATGACCCGCATCATCGCCAGCCGCTTCGCCCAGGCCGTCCCGGTCATGTTCCTGGTGGCGGTGCTGACCTTCTTCCTGATGCACCTGCTGCCGGGCGACCCGGCGGTGATCATCGCCGGCGACCAGGCGAGCCCGGCGGCGATCGAGCGGGTGCGCCGGCAGCTCGGCCTCGACCGGCCGGTGCTCGAGCAGCTGGTGCTGTGGATCGTCCATCTGCTGCAGGGCGACTTCGGCACCTCGCTGATCCTGAACCAAAGCGTGGTGTCGGCGGTGGCGGAGCGGCTGCCGGTCACCCTGTCGCTGGCGCTGGTGTCGTTCGTGATCACCATTCCGGTCGGCATCGCGCTGGGCGTGATCGCCGCCTGCTTCCGGGACACCTGGTTCGACGCCGGGGTGATGGCGGTGGCGCTGGTCGGCGTGTCGCTGCCGAACTTCTGGGTCGCCATCCTGTCGGTGATCCTGTTCAGCGTCACCCTGGGCTGGCTGCCCTCGGCTGGCTACGTGCCGATCGACAGGGGGCTGTGGCCGTGGCTGGCGGCGCTGATCCAGCCAGCGGTGGTGCTCGCACTGTTCCAGATTGGCTTCCTCGCCCGCATGACCCGCTCGGAGATGCTGGAGGTCCTCGACCAGGACTACATCCGCACCGCCCGCGCCAAGGGCGTGACCGAGTGGCAGACCGTCGCCAAGCACGCCTTCCGCAACACCCTGGTCTCGGTGATCACGGTGTCCGGCTACATCCTCAGCCTGCTGATCGGCGGCTCGGTGATCGTGGAGCAGGTGTTCGCGCTGCCGGGCATCGGCCGGCTGCTGGTGCAGGCGATCATGGCCCGCGACTACCCGCTGGTGCAGGGCACCATGCTGCTGCTCGGCTTCGCCTTCGTGTTCATCAACGTGATGATCGACCTGATCTACACCGCCGTCGACCCGCGGGTGCGCTATGACTGACGCGACAGTCGCGGGTCCGACCGCCCAGGCGCTGCCGGCGCGCCGCCGCTTCGTCCTGGCCCGCCGGCTGTTCCGGCATCGCTCGTTCCGCATCGGCTTCGTGATCGTCGCCGTCCTGGTGCTGGCGGCCGCACTGGCGCCGGTGATCACCAGCATCGAGCCCACGGCGATGCAGATCCGCTACCGCTTCCGGCCGCCGTCCTGGCAGTTCCCCTTCGGCACCGACATGTTCGGCCGCGACGTCTTCACCCGCGTGCTGTACGGCGCCCGGCTGTCGCTGTGGATCGGCTTCACGGCCTCGCTGCTGGCGGCGATCGGCGGTGCGCTGCTCGGGCTGGCCGCGGCCTACTACAAGCCGCTGGACTCGCTGCTGATGCGCTTCACCGACGCGCTGCTGGCGTTCCCGGCGATCCTGCTGGCGATCGGCATCAACGCCGCGCTCGGGCCGCAGATCCAGAGCGTGATCATCGCGCTCGCCGCGGCCTACGTGCCGCGCACCGCGCGCATCGTGCGGGCATCCGGCCTGGTGATCCGCGAGCTCGACTACATCGACGCCGCCCGGGTCAGCGGCGCCGGCGCCGGCCGCATCATCTTCCGGCACATGCTGCCGAACTGCCTGGCCCCGCTGCTGGTCTCGCTGACCTTCATCTTCGCCTACGCGATCCTGGCGGAGGCGGCGCTGAGTTTCCTCGGGATCGGCCCGCCGCCGCCGGCGCCGAGCTGGGGCAACATCGTCTCCGAGGGTCGCGACTACTCGGTCGAGGCGTGGTGGATCATGCTGTTCCCCGGCCTCGGCATCAGCCTGGCGGCGCTGGGCATGAACCTGCTGGGCGACGGGCTGCGCGACGTGCTCGACCCCCGGCTGAAGATCGAGAGCTGAGGCCATGACGGTTCCGCTGTTGCAGGTCGAGGACCTGACCGTCGAGTTCCGCGGCGATTCCGGCTGGCTGCGCGCCGTCGAGGGGGTGAGCTTCGCGCTCGGCGCCCGCGAGAGCCTGGGGCTGGTCGGCGAGTCCGGCAGCGGCAAGAGCGTGACCGCGCTGTCGCTGCTGCGGCTGCACGCGCGGCGCACCACCCGGCTGCCGACCGGCCGGGTGCTGTGGCAGGGCCGCGACTTGCTGACCCTCTCGGAGCGCGAGATCCGCGCGGTGCGCGGCGGCGAGATCGCGATGATCTTCCAGGACCCGATGACCTCGCTGAACCCGGTGCTGACCATCGCCGACCAGATCGGCGAGACCCTGCGGATCCACCAGGGCCTCGACCGGGCGGCGGCCCGGCGGCGGGCGATCGAGCTGCTCGACCTGGTGCGCATCCCCGATGCCGGCCGCCGGGTCGACGAGTACCCGCACCGGCTGTCCGGCGGCATGCGCCAGCGGGTGATGATCGCCATCGCCATCGCCTGCCGGCCGCAGCTGCTGATCGCCGATGAGCCGACCACCGCCCTCGACGTCACCATCCAGGCGCAGATCCTGGAGCTGCTGCGCGACCTGCAAGCCGAGCTCGGCATGTCGGTGATGCTGATCTCGCACGACTTCGGCCTGATCGCCGAGTTCGCCGAGCGGGTCATCGTCATGTATGCCGGCCAGGTGGTCGAGGAGGCGCCGGCCGCCGCGCTGTTCGCCCGGCCGGTCCATCCCTATGCCGAGGGGCTGCTGCAGGCGATCCCGAGCCTGGACGATGACGCGGTCCGGCTGTCGACCATCCCCGGCAACATCCCGGATCCCGGCAATCGCCCGGCCGGCTGCCGCTTCGGCCCGCGCTGCGGTTATGCCGAGCCGGCCTGCCGGACGGCGCCGCCGCCGCCGATTCTGGCGGTTTCGGCCGACCGCAAGGTGCGTTGCCCGCCGCGTGCCGCCGCACTGGGAGGCGGGCCATGAGCGAAGCCGTGAGTACGGATATGAGCGATGCGCCGATCGTGCGCGTCCGCGACCTCGCCAAGACCTTCGACGTTGGCCGCGCGCCGAAGGGCGGCCGGCTGCTGCTGCGGGCGGTGAACGGCGTCAGCTTCGAGGTCGGGCGCGAGGAGACCCTGGGCTTGGTCGGCGAATCCGGCTCCGGCAAGTCGACCATCGGCCGCATGCTTGTCGGCCTGCTGCCGGCGAGCGCGGGCGAGATCCGGCTGTTCGGCGAGACCGTCACCGGGCCGGGCGGCCGCAAGCGGCTGGCCAAGGTGCGCCGCCGACTGCAGTTCGTGTTCCAGGATCCGCACGCCTCGCTCGACCCGCGTATGCGGGTCAGCGACTCGATCGCCGAGCCGATCGACATCGCCGGCGGCTTCTCGCGCAAGGACCGCGCCGATCGGGTGGCCGAACTGCTGGAGATGGTCGGGCTGTCGGCGTCCTTCGCCGAGCGCTTCCCGCACGAATTCTCCGGCGGCCAGCGCCAGCGCATCGTGATCGCCCGGGCGCTCGCCCTGAACCCCGACTTCGTGGTGTGCGACGAGCCGGTGTCGTCGCTCGACGTTTCGATGCAGGCGCAGATCGTCAACCTGCTGCTCGACCTGCAGGACCGCCTCGGCCTCAGCTACCTGTTCATCGCCCACGACCTGGCGGTGGTGCGCAGCGTGTCGCGGCGGGTGGCGGTGCTGTATGCCGGGGAGGTCGTCGAGGTCGCCGAGAAGCGCCTGCTTTATGCAGCGCCGCAGCACCCCTACACCCGCGCCCTGCTGGCCGCGGTGCCGCGCCCGGTGGTGGGGCGCGAGCGGCCGCCGGTGATCAAGGGCGAGGTGCCGAGCCTGCTCGACCGGCCGCCCGGCTGCAGCCTGTTCGCGCGCTGCCCGCACGCCATGGAGCGCTGCCGCAGCGAGCCGCCGCGGCTGCGCGAGATCGCGCCCGGGCACAGCGCCGCCTGCCATCTCCACGACGCCGCCTGACCCCCGAGAGGATCCGCCACCATGCCGCCACCGACCGATCTGCTGTTCATGCCGGCGACCGAGGCGGCCGCCCGCATCCGCCGCCGCCAGCTGTCGCCGGTCGAGTATCTCGACGCGGTGCTGGCGCATGCCGAGGCGCAGCAGCCACGCCTGAACCCGTTCATGACGGTGTGCGCCGAGCGCGCCCGCGAGGAGGCGAGGGCGGCCGAGCGGGCGGTCATGGCGGGCGACCGGCTCGGCCCGCTGCACGGCGTGCCGGTGCATGTGAAGGACCTATTCGCCACCGCCGGCATCCGCACCACGCACGGCTCGGCGATCTTCGCCGACAACGTGCCGGACCACGACGACGTGCTGGTGACCCGGCTGCGCGCCGCCGGGGCCGTGGTCTTCGCCAAGTCGACGACGCCGGAGTTCGGCCACAAGGGCATGACCGACGGCCCGAGCTTCGGCATCACCCGCAACCCCTGGGACCTCGGCCGCAACGCCGGCGGGTCGAGCGGCGGAGCAGCGGCAGCGGTCGCGGCCGGCATCGGGCCGCTCGGCCTCGGCACCGACGGCGCCGGCTCGATCCGGATCCCGGCGGCGTATTGCGGCGTCGTGGGCCTGAAGCCGACCACCGGGGCGGTGCCGTTCCAGGGCTCGGTCGACGCGTTCTCCAGCTATGCCGCCGCCGGGCCGCTCGCCCGCACGGTATCCGACGCGGCGCTGATGCAGTCGACCCTGGTGGGGGCCGACCCGTGCGACCCGTGGACCCTGGCGGCCCCCGACTTCGGCCGGCTGACGCCGCGCTGGCTCGGCCGCGACCTCGCCGGCCTGCGCATCGGCTATTTCCCGCGGATGGCGAACCGGCTGGTCGCGCGCGATGTCGAGGCCAACACCCTGGCCGCACTCGCGGTCTACCAGGCGCGTGGTGCCGTGGTCGAGGAGGTGGCCGACGCCATCGACTGGATCGAGAAGCCCGGCCGGGCGATGTATCAGGGCAACATCGCCGTCGCCTTCGGCAAGTATGTCGAGGAATGGGGTGACCGCATGGACCCGGTGCTGCTGGCCTTCATCGAGTGGGGCAAGGCCTACACGCTGGCCGATTTCCGCTCCGCGCAATACGCCCGCACCCGGCTGTTCCGCAGCATCCAGGGGCTGTTCGAGCGCTACGACGTGCTGATGTCGCCGACCCTGACGCGCACCGCACTGCCGGTCGATTTCGACGCCGCGCACGGCCAGGTTGAGGTCGACGGCCAGCCGAACGGCATCACCCGCGAGGGCATGTCGCCCTATGCCTACCCGTTCAACCTGACCGGCCATCCGGCGGTGTCGGTGCCGTCGGGCTGGGCCTCGGACGGGCTGCCGACTTCGCTGCAGATCGTCGGGCCGTGGTGGAGCGACCTCGACATGCTGCGGCTCGCCGCGGTGCTCGAGGAAGACCGCCCCTGGGCCGATCGCCGCCCGCCGCTGGCCTGATCGGAGGACCGCCGCCATGACCCAAGACCGCCGTACCCCCGAATACGGCCCGATGCATGTACGGCCGCGCCAGACCACGGTGATGCACCCGGGCGAGGCCTGGCACCTGTCGCACTGGTACGAGGCGCCGCGCGAGGACCCGGCGGTGCCGGAGGTCTACACCTACACCGATGCCATGTCCTACGCGCCCGGTGCGGAGGTGGGCTTCCACAGCAGCAGCACGGCCGGCCGGTGGTCGCTGGAGATCTGGCGCGACGGCGCCAGGCCGGTGCTGGTGCATGAGGCGGCGGACCTGCCCGGCGCCTTCCATCCGACACCGGAGCAGGCCTACCGCACCGGCTGCGGCTGGCCGGTGGCGTACCGCTGGACCCTGCCGGCCGACCTCGGCTCCGGCTTCTACCGGGTGGTGTCGAGCTGCGACCAGGGCGGCGGCTCGCGCTTCGTGCAGCACCACTTCTTCGTGGTGACGCCGGCCGATCCCGAGCCGGCGAAGGGCCGCTTCCTGCTGATCCTGCCGACCTCGACCTGGATCGCCTACAACGACTGGGGCGGGGCGAATTCCTATGACGGCATCGACGGCCCGGACGGCAACCAGTTCTCGCCGGAGCTGAGCTTCCAGCGGCCGTGGACCCGCGGCCTGGTGTGGCTGCCGCCGGGGGCGCCGCGGCTGTGCGACCCGGTCAAGCGCGGTCCCTGGGAGGCGCCGCGCTACCCGACCAAGGAATGGGCCTACACCAACGGCTTCGCACAGTATTTCGCGTCGGCCGGCTGGGCGCAGTTCGACCGTCACTTCGTGGTCTGGGCCGAACGCGAGGGCTACGCCTTCGACATGATCACCCAGAGCGACCTGCACTACCGCCCGGAGATCCTGCAGCGCTACGGCACCGCGGTGATCGTCGGCCACGACGAGTACTGGACCGCCGAGATGCGCCGCAGCGTCGACGCCTTCGTCGAGGCGGGCGGCCGCATGGCCCGCTTCGCCGGCAACTTCCTGTGGCAGGTGCGCCTGGAGGACGAGGGCCGCCGGCAGGTCTGCTACAAGGCGCGCGCCCATGACGAGGATCCGGTCGCCGGCGGCGCCGCGGCCGACCGGCTGACCTGCGCCTGGGAGGATCCGGCCGTGAACTGGCCGGGAGCGGCCACCTTCGGCGTCAACGGCATGCGCGGGGTGTACGCCTCCTGGGGCGGCTTCGTGCCGCGCGGCAGCCGCGGCTTCACCGTCTACCGGCACCGGCACTGGGCATTTGCCGGCACCGACACCCACTACGGCGACGTGATCGGCGGCGAGGCCGGGATCTTCGCCTACGAGGTCGATGGCCTGGACTACACCTTCCGCGACGGCCTGCCGTATCCGACCCACACCGACGGCGCGCCGGAGGGGCTGGAGATCCTGGCGATGGCCCCGGCGATGTTCGTGGAGGACATGCATGACGGCGAGGGCTTCCGCTACTACCTCAAGGACGCCGGCCTCGCCCGCAAGGCGGCGATGTTCGGCACCACCGACCCCGAGGGCATCGACCGCCACCGCTACGGCTGCGGCATGGTGGTGTCGATGCGCCGCGGCAGGGGCGAGGTGTTCACCGCCGGCAGCTGCGAGTGGCTGACGGGCCTCGCCAAGGGCGACTTCTATACTCAGCAGATCACCCGCAACGTGATCGACCGGTTTCTGGCGGCCGGCAGTGGTGAATGAGCGCGTACAGGATACGAGAGTCCGTCACCAGGAGACGGACGATGCGGGAAGAGCAGGCTCACCGAGGAACAGATCATCGGGCAGGGACGCGAGGAACTCGGCCGGCCGGCGGGGCTGATGCAACAAGATCCCCGCGGTCATGTCCTCCCAGAGCGCTGAGGGCGGTCTCTCTAATGTGGCGGGGATCCGATGATGGTACTTGGCGAGGATCTCGTAGGCCATCCAGCGCTCGAGCTCGGACAGGGTCCTGGTGGCGCGTGCCTCCGAGGGATACTCGCCTTTCGAGCGACGCTGGAAAACGTCGTTCCGCGCAGCATGTGGACGGCGCCCATGTGCGTCCCGATGAGCCGTTCGATATGGCCGCCGTATCTCGGCCGCCCTGTCTGAAGAACCGCTACTTTTGGGGCAAGTGGTACGGAAACCGCGGCCGGGGCTAAACGCGCTCGGAGAAGCGGTCGAATGCGGTGACGCGAACACACCGGGGTATGTAGAGGTGGGGGTAAATCTCCGTCGTCAGGTACTGCTTCTCCGCCTCGAGGGCCGCGTCGACGACGTCGCGATACCAAGCCCGCGGGTTGCCGTCCGATCCGTCGCTCCAGCGGTAGCCCCGGGCCTTCAGGCGGTCCTTCATGTCGAAAGGGCTCTCGAGCGCCCATACCCGCCAGGTCGGCTGCCGCGCGGTGTCGAGGAGACGCTTCAGGGTCGGATCCGTCGAGCCGGGCAGGGGCCGCGACAGGATCTCCAGCAGGACCTCGCAGTCGGCGAGGCCGCGGTGACCGTCGTGGAACAGCCCGTAGCGCATGGCCAGGTAGTCGAGCTTTGCGCTGGCGATGCCCGCCTCGATCCAGGGCACCTCGGCGAGCGAACAGGCCCAGGCCTTCGTCGAGAACACCGGGTGCAGGCGTTCGGCGAACCGGCGATCGAAGCCGGCGTTGTGGGCGATGACGACCACGGCCGGGCCGACGAGACGGGCGACCGCGTCGCGGTCGATGATGCGGTCACGGACCAGGGCGTCGGTGATTCCGGTCAACTCCACCACATCAGCCGGGATCGGGCGGCCCGGGTCGTTGAAGCCTTGGAACCGATCGCGGACTTGGCAGACCTGGCCGCGATCGTCGAACTCGAAGGCGATCATCGCCAGTTCGATCACCTTATCCTCGCGCCGGTCGAGGCCGGTGGTCTCGGTGTCGAGAAGGACGCCGATCTTGGTATCGCCGACGGGGTCGGCGAAGACGTCGCGCGTCTTGACCCGGCGCAGCACCCGGTAGTCGAGGTGGCACTCCAGGCGCCTGGCCAGGGCTTCGCTGTCCTGCGGATCGCTCATGACCGGTTGAGGGTCCTGACGACGATCCGGCCTTCGACCGGTGCCGTGATCTCGTAGTGGGCGCCGAGCGTCACGTCTCGAACGTTGCGGGGCCGGTAGGCGACGACGCAGGTACCGCCGTCGTGGCGAACGCTGTCATAGATGATGCCGGCGTGCGCGCTCGCCCGGATCGTCTCCCCGAGCGACTGCGAGGCGGCATAGGAGCCGGGGCTCAGGGCATCCTGATGGCCGGCACCGGGACCGCGGATGTCGACGTAGGAGCCGTCGAGGGTCGCCGCGTAGGTGCGGTACTTCCGCCGGATCTCGCGTCGGCGCCTGAAGACGGCCTCGCGACGAAGATGGTGGGCGACTTCCGCCGCCGCCGTGGACAGGGCCAGGGCTGCGTACCAGGCGCCCAGCGCGCCGGTGTTGAAGCGCATGCCGTCGGGCGAGACGTGCAGGAAGGACGCCATGACGATGCTCGCGTTCGGGACGCCGAACACCCACTGGCCTCTGGGAAGCCTGTCCAGGCGCTCCACGACAAGCCGGTCGTTGGTCCAGCCTTCGAGCTCCATGACGTCTTGAAGGTCGCTGGCCGATGTGACGACGTCGAAGGTCGCGATCGGCGGAAACTGAGACGGGATGAGCCGGAGGGTCGTGCCGGGCACTTCGGCAGTCGCGAGCACCATCAGACGAACACAATGTCGTCGTCCGTGAGCGGCTTGAAGTCGGCGTCGGCCGCGTTCGGTGCGGCGAAGACCCCGCCGCGCATGCCGTCGAGGTACCGGCGCACGAGCATCAGCCCGTCCTGGGTCCCGGCGGTCACCAAGCGCATGGGGGGCTGACCTCCGAAGGTCGGAGCGTCGTTGGGGCCTGTGAGCCAGGCGACGCCCTCGACGTCAGTGTCGAAGAGGATCCGGAGCGCCTTCCAGACACCGAGGACCGCCGAGATCCGCAGCAGGGTGTCGACCGACAGCTCGAGATCCTGCCCTGCCCTCGCGCGGGAGACCCAGCCGTAGTAGGTGGACCTGCCGGGAAATCCGAGCACACGCAGGCGATCGGCTTCGCTCAGACCCCAGACGTCCGCGATACTGAGGAAGGTGCGCATGCCTGGGCCGCTCAGGCGCCGACGGTTACCGCCGGAGAACCGGTCGGCCTCGAGGATGAGGGGGCCGGGCTCGATCGCCTGGTGCTGTTCTCGTGCCGGGATTGGCATTTCGATCTCCAATGTCCAGACCTGGACTATGATATCCAGGGCTGCACTTTTCAAGGAAATTCTGGCCTCGGGTGTGGTTTCCACAACACTTGTTGCGCGCACCGCGTCGGCCGATCGGCGCCGCCGGCCGGCACCAGCACGACAACACGGGTCGTCCCGGGTCGGCGGCACCAGCGGCGCCTGATCGATTGACGCATGCCAGGCTCGCATTAAGCGACTGTCAACCACGACCGTGCCATGCTCTGCGCAGGGAGGGGGCACCATGGACCCGGTCGAAATCGACCCGCCTGCGAGGCCGGCCACCGACGCCGCAGCGGTCGGCGGGCCTGCCCTGGCGTCGATCGCCGGGCTGCGACGCCTCCTGGAGACATCCGCCGCGGCCGCCTTCGCCGACTGGGCCTGCGCCCTTGCCGGCCCGGCGTTGGTCCTCGAGCGCGGCCGCTTCGCGCCCGCGGACCTCAGGCCGTGGCTCGGCGCCCTGGCGATCCTGCAATGGGACCCGGGGAGCTGCGACTATCGGTACCGGCTGTTCGGCACCCAGTGGGCGACATCGCTCGGCCGCGATCTCACCGGCCGGCCGCTGGCGGCCTGGCCCGCCAAGATCGCGCGCGCGATCCGCGAGCGGGTCGACGACGTCGTCGTCTCGGGTCGGCCGGTGGGCGCTCACGCCGCCGTTGCCCTGGCGATCGACGGCCAGGTCCAGCGCGGGCACACGGTGTTCGAGCAGGTGGTATGGCCGCTGTGCTACGGCCCGGGCACGCCGTCGGCGGTGATCGCGCTGGCCGTGCCGGTCCCCGCCGGCGCTGGCCTGACCGCGGCCTCGCTGTTGAGCGCGACCGGGCGGCGCACCCGCTGGTTCGACGCCGACGGCCGAACGCTGCCGGCCGGGGTCCTGCCGTCAGCGGCTACACCGGTGTGAGCCATGGACGACCACCCGGACCCGAGGAGTGCTTGTCCAGAAACTCACGCAGTGGGTCCGGTGGCCCCACCAGCTGCAGGTAGGGGCCGAACCAGTCCCACCCTCGCTCGAGGAAACTTGCGCGGTCGATGAAGAGCACGTCTCCAAACGCCCGCACATCTCGGTAGTGAGCATCGTCCAGGATCTTGACTAAATGACGCGCGACTCCCGCCGTCAACCGCCTGCTGGCCTTCAGTTCGGATAGTCGACTGATCACGATGGTATGCGCGCTGTTGGTCAGCGCCGCCTCGAGTGCCTTGCCGGCTGAATAGCGATCACGCCTCTTGGGCGCCGGCTGTCCAAGATCGGTGATGATCTCGGTATACACGGCAAGCAAGGTCTTCCCGGCGCAGTCGACGATCGTGAACGGCCGCCCGGTCTGGCGGAGCGCGACAGGCACTGCGGCACGGAACGCGTCGAGATGGTCGTCGACGAAGCCGAACAGGAACATCCCGTCGGGATTGTGCGTGCTGGTCCGGTTGCGCTTCGCGAGGCGCAGGAAGGCCTGCCGGCAGCAGTCGACGTAGGTCTCACTTGGATCCGCAGGCATCGACATCCTCACAGGCTCCTTTGCCGAGCATGCGACCGCTCGTGCCAACTAGGCGGGTGTGACCGTGCACCAGGGTGAGCTGGGTTCGCACCAGCCGAAGGCCGGTGCAATCGCCTCACGGGCCGGCCGGGCCGGTACGTTGAGCCACTGGATCGACAGAACCCTCCGTCGCGTAGACGATCAGACCGTGTCTCGCGCCGACGACGGCCATGTAGTCGCGGACCTGCTCTCGGTACAGCGCACGTTGCGCACTGGTGGGGTCCACATCCGACTTCCAGTCAATGACCGTGTCGATGCGACCGGTGTCGTCGGCCGCCACTGCATCGGCGATGCCGGAGGTCGCGACCTCCTGGTCGCCCTGCAGGATCGTGGCTGCCACCGGCAGCTCTGGGAGGAGGCGGGGCCTCACTGCCGCGACTTCGGGCAGTGCCAGCGCGCGTGCCACGCTCGTGGCGATCTCGGCCGGTGAGTACCCCGTAGCTGGATCTTCGGACATCTCGACCCCAAGTTGGCCGAGCAAATCGCTGGCGCGCTCCGTCATCGCGACGTCAGCATCGTCGGCCTCGCCGGTCAGGATCTCCTCGATGAGCTTGTGCAACACCAGCCCGCGGGCGGTGCCACCACGTATCTGAGGAACGGCCCGCTCTTCTTCTTCCGACGCCGCCACGATGACTGGCTCCACCTCGGCGGAGGCCTCGCCTTCGTGAAGGCTTGGCTGGCGCCAGGTCACCGACCGGTGCATCGCTTTGATCGCGGCCGCCTCCCGGGCGAAGGTTTCGCGATCCTGGGTATTGGCCGGCTCGGCTTCCCGCGCCGGCATGGTCTCCGCCCAGCGATCCAGCTCGACCGCCGGCAGCTCCGCCAGACCGAGGTCGATCCTGCTCATCCAGCATGCCTGCTTCGGGAGCTGTGAGAGTCTCGGGACGACCAGGAGATCCCGGGCCCGGGTGACGCCCACGTACCACAGCCGGACTTGCTGACGCTCTTCCTCGGTATCCTCGAACGCTTCGACCTCGGTGTAGGCGGCTGGCAAGATGCCGCCGAGGCGCATGTGAAGTGTGTCATCGTTCCGCCGGATCAGCGGCCCGCGCCGCTTGACGAAGGCGGTCATGGTATTGATCGGGATCACGACCGGCCACTCCAGACCCTTGGCCGAATGCATGGTGATCACCTGGACCGCCTCGGCTTCGGCGTCCGGCCGGCCCTCGGCCTGCCTCTCGTCATCCTCCCACATCTGGCGCATGTGCCGTGCGAACGCCCGAAGTCCGCGGACCGAATAGGGATGCGCCTGCTCGAGATACAGGTCGACGTTGGCGAGCGCGCGTTCCGCTTCTCCCCGGTGACGCTGTTCGAGAAGCGGGCGCACGTGCAGCGCCGCGACGGCATCCGCCAGCAGCGCATAGGGGGTCGTCCGTCGAGCGCGCCTCGCCAGACCCTGCAGGGTCTCGATCACATGGCGACAGATCGAGTCGATGATGTGGTCGGCAGGCGTCCAGAGCGTGAGCCGCGGGATCCGGTCCTCCGCGCCCTCGGGACGGGGGAGGGCC
>NZ_JAVJSE010000005.1:0-11837 GCF_040219615.1 Thalassobaculum sp. | reverse complement strand
GCATCGGCTGAGGGCCTATGCCTCCTCGACTGCCGGCAGGTCGAGCGCCGATCGCAGCCGCCCCTCGCCGCGCCGATAGAGGGTCGAGTAGGAGGCTGCCGCCAGCAAGTCGGCATGCGGCACGAACGCCTCGAACCGCTTATTGAACGGGATCGTCCCGCAGCCCGGTACATGGCAGTCCGGCTTGCCCTTCGGGCAGGTGTTGAAGTTGCACAGCCGTCCCAGATAGCGGTCGGTCCCCGGCTCGATCAGGAACACCTCCACTTGGTGGTTGGCGACCTGGAGACCCTGCACGCCCTGGAACGCGTCGCGCAGGGCGCGGTCGCGGGTCCGCCGCAGATCGCCGAGCCGGTCCTGCGACGAGATCCACACCGCCAGGTCAAGGTCCTTGCACTCGTGCCAAACCTCAATGCCGGCCCGGCGGAACTCGCGGAAGCGCGGCACCTCCTTCCACAGCCGCTTGGCGACCGAGCCGATGACGGCGACCGCCTCCACCTCCGGGAACACCATGAAGGCGTCGGCGACCACGTCGGCCGCCACTCGGAACTGGTGCTGCTGCGCCAGCAAGTAGCGGTTCTGTGCCTCGATTTTGGAGCGGCGCATGGCTTCACCCCAGCAGTTTCATGAAGTTGTGTTTGCGGCGGTGCCGGCTCTTCAGCCCGACTACGAAGGTAGCCTGCCGACGACTGCCCTGCAGCGTCGCCGTGCGCGCGAACACCGTGTCGCCGGCGCGCCGGCGCAGCGCCTCGAGGTTAAAACGAGCATCGGCGTCGCTGGTCACGGACATTGCTGGCAAAGTGGTCGGGTCCGGTGCGCGGCTGGACTCACACCAGCCATGCAGAGGCGGCCGCGTCAATCGGGAGGTCGCACCGACGTCGTGATGATATCATGACCCATCGCCTGACGGCCGGACACCTCGAACCAGCCGGCCCTCCCGGATCGCGCCCGGCGATCATGGCGATCTCGTCGCCGAGTTTGTCGCTCCGGCCAGCGTCAACGACATGGGCCTCGACCACGATACGGCGCACCTGCGCCTGAAGGATTTTCGGCGACGCACGATCCACAGTCTCCATGGCACCGTGACGCTGCGGGTTCCACGCCTGAGCTGTCGATCGAACCCCGGAGGGAACGCTCCGGATTGGCGTCAACGGACTTCGTTCACGTAGCGGTGTCGGTCCGTGATGGCACAGTGCCGGGCGAAAAGAGTAGGCGCTCCCGATTGATCGTACGCGACCTCGTCGATGATCAGAACGGCGGCCGGCGGCGTCAGGCCCAGTACCTCCGCGTCTTCGGGCGAGGCCAGCTCGGCGGCAAGCTGCTCGCGCACCGCCGAGATCCGGATCCCGTAGCGCTCGAGAAGGAACAGGTAGAGGAGCTCGGGCACGTCGCCGGCTGCAGCGGGGAACCCCGGCACCCTGGCTGCCGGCAAGGTGAAACGGTCGACCATTACAGGGTGGCTGTCGACATGACGGGTCCGCCGGATACGCACCACCTGCGCACCCTCGGCGAGCTGCAGTTTCTCGGCCTCGTCCGACCTGGCCGCCGCAGTCTCCAGCGACAGCACGCGGGCGCGTGACTTCACCAGCGCGCCGTCGAGGCCGTGCAGGCGGAAGAACTGGAAAAACAGGCGCAGGCTGTGGTGCGGGGTGCGGCCGGTGACTACCGTGCCGGTCTTCCGGCGTCGCGCCAGGAGGCCCTCCGCCGTGAGGTCCGTGAGCGCACGTCGCACGGTCCCGACCGCGACCCCAAAGCTCTGGGCCAGGGCGACCTCGCTCGGCAACACTGTGCCCGGCACCCATTGGCCGATCAGGATCGCCTCCGACACCTGCCGCTTCACGATCTCGTAGAGCGGCGCACTGTCACTCTCGCTCAGCCGCCCGATCGGCGAGCCGGCACCGGCCTCGACCTGCGGTTCGCCGGAGTTTTTGTCGTTGACAAACGTCATGCTTCCTCACTTCAATTTCTATATAGTTTATATGAAAGAGACGGATATGGGAGAGACTTCGTCGACCCCAGGTGGTTGCTCCGGTCGGCTCGCGCAGGCGTGGGACGCTATCGCGGCCGACACCACCACCATCGTCGACGATCTGTCCAGGTTGGTCTCCCTCGACACCTCGTTCCCGCCGGGCGACGGCTACACCGCCTTCGCCGATCTCGCCGAGGCCATGCTGGCGCCGCTCGGCTTCCGGTTCCGCAGGGTGTCGGTCCCTGAAGCCCACTGGCGGGCACCTGACGGCAGCGCGCGGGGTGAACGTGTCAATCTGATCGCCGCGCGTCGGTCGGGCCGGCCGGCATGCAGCCTGTACTACCACGTCGACACCGTGCCGTCGGGCGACGGCTGGTCGATGTCGCCGTTCGCCCTGACCCGGCACGGCGACCGGCTGTACGGCCGCGGTACCGCCGACATGAAGGGCACCATCGCGGCGACCCTGGCGGCCCTGCGCGCGATCGACCGGTTCGGGCTCGAGCTCGCCTTCGATCCGCTGCTGCTGCTGTGCACCGACGAGGAGGGCGGCCTCTACCCCGGCATCCGCTATCTGGCCGAGCAAGGGTTGATCGAGGGCCACCTGCTCAGCTTCAACGGCGGAGCGGCGCCGCGGATATGGGCCGGCTGCTTCGGCAGCATCGACATGCTGGTGCGGATCCACGGGCGCGGTGCGCATTCCGGCGACCCGGTCGGCGGCATCAATGCCGCCGAGGAGACGATCCCGCTCCTGAACGCGCTCATGCGGCTGAAGGCCGAGGTCGAGACCCGGACCTCGGCCCTGCCGCCACCGCCGCACTGGCAGGGTCGGCCGCTGCACGCCCGCCTGACGATCGCCGCCATGCATGGTGGCCACAAGGGATCGTCGCTGCCGGCGCGGTTCGAGGTCTTGGTCAACCGCCGCTACGCGCCGGAGGAGCCCTTCGACGCCGTGATGGCCGAGCTCGACGCCACGATCGCCCAGGCGATGGCCGGTTCGCGCGCGCTCGAGGTCGAGACCCATCTGGTCGGTCATCTGGCACCGGTGTCGGATCCGACCGGGCCGCACTGGCCGCGCTGGCAGGCCGCCGTCGGCCAGGGCTTCGGCTATCCGCCGTCGGCGTTCCGGGCCTGGGGCTCGTCGACCAGCTCCGACATGGGTTTCGTCCAGCAGGCCG
Organism: Thalassobaculum sp.; assembly: GCF_040219615.1. Lineage (GTDB taxonomy): Bacteria > Pseudomonadota > Alphaproteobacteria > Thalassobaculales > Thalassobaculaceae > Thalassobaculum_A. Next base: position 8,696 of record NZ_JAVJSE010000005.1, on the reverse strand, counting down.
GCATCCGGGAGATCCTGCTCGGCGGCCTGTCGCGGCCCGGCAGTAACACCCATGCACCCGACGAATTCACCACGATTGCGGACCTGGTCGCGCTGGCACGCGCCGTCCTGCTGTACCTCAGCCGCGACTTCGGCGCGGCGGGCTCGCCTGAACGACGGATCGCAACGGACCAAGGAGTGGGACAATGAACCGATTCACAAGCCTCGATCGCCGGGCCTTCCTTGCCGGAACCACCGCCCTCGGGGTCGGCGCACTCGGGGTCGGCGCCCTCGGCGGGCTGGCCGTACCCGCCGGACGTGCGCTCGCCGCGACACCCAAGCGCGGTGGCGCATTGCGGGTCAGCATCGACCAGGCGGTCGCCAAGCTCAACCCGCTGCTGGTGCGCGTGAATCCGGAATATCTCGTGGCCGAGCTGCTGTACTCCAGCCTGACGCGCCTCAGCGTGGACATGGCGGCCGAGCCGGATCTCGCCGAATCCTGGATGTCGTCGGACGACCTGTCGGTGTGGACCTTCACGCTGCGGCCGGGGCTGACCTTCCACGACGGCAGCGCCTGCACTGCCGCCGACGTCGTCGCCACCTTCGAGGCCATCCTTGACCCCGCGACCGCGTCGCCCGGACGCAAGAACGTCGGGCCGATCCAGTCGATCGCCGCCAAGGACGACCGCACCGTGGTGTTCACCCTGACCGGGCCATATGCCGACCTGCCGGTGACGCTGGCCTACACCAACGCCAAGGTGGTGCCGGCGGCGGTCATCAAGGGCGGGCTCGACCGGCTCGCCAACGAAGCGGTCGGCACCGGACCGTTCAAGCTGGTCAGCTTCGAGCCGGAGCGGCTGGTCGTCGTCGAGCGCAATCCGGCGTTCTACGATAAGGCGCGGCCGTATCTCGACCGGATCGAGATCGTCGTCCACCCGGATGCGACGTCGGCCGGGTCGGCGCTGATCGCCGGGGACATCGACATGATGATGTCGGTATCGCCGACCGAGTTCGGCCGTCTCGGCAGCGCGTCGGGCGTCAATGTCATGCGCACCCCGTCAGGCCAGTTCTGCAACGTCAACATGGCGTGCGACCAGAAGCCCTTCGACGATGTCCGAGTCCGGCAGGCGCTCGCCCTGACCGTCGACCGCAAGGCCATGGTCGACTTCGTCACCGAGGGTTACGGCACGCCGGGCAACGACTCCCCGCTGAGCTCGGCCTACCGGTTCTACAGCGACCAGACCCTGAAGCAGCCGGACATCACCAAGGCCAAGAAGCTGCTGGCCGACGCCGGCCATGCCGACGGGTTGTCAGTCACCCTGATCGCCTCTGATCGGCCGGCGGTCCGCACCCAGCTGGCGGTCGCGTTGCGCGAGATGGCGAAGCCGGCCGGCTTCGACATCGACGTCCAGACCATGCCGCACGCCACCTATCTCGATCAGGTCTGGAAGAAGGGCGCGTTCTATGTCGGCTTCTACAACATGCAGCCGACGGCCGACGCGATCTTCTCGCTGCTCTACACCTCCGACGCGGCCTGGAACGAGACCCGCTGGAACAACTCCGCCTTCGACAAGGCGGTGGCCGGCGGCCGCTCGACCGCCGACGAGGCCAGCCGCCGCGTCTTCTACGCCGAGGCCCAGAAGCTGATGCACGAGGAGGTGCCGTCGATCATCCCGGTGTTCTTCGACCTGCTCGGCGCCAAGCGCGACTATGTCGAGGGCTACACGCTGCACCCGCGCGGCGCGGTGTTCCGCCTCGACCACGCGTCGCTCGGTGCCGGTGCGCCGAAACGCGCCTGAGCGACCCGAGCCGGAAGCGGAGAGCCCGTGTCCCTCGCCTATCTCCTCAAACGCTGCGGCCTGATCCTGTACACCCTGGCCGTGGTGTCGCTGATCGTCTTCGCCATCACGCAGGTGCTGCCGGCCGATGCCGCGGTCATGCTGCTGGGGGAGAACGCGACGCCGGAGGCGCTGGTGGCGGTGCGCGCGAGACTCGGGCTCGACGCGCCGGTCTGGGTGCAATACGGCCACTGGCTGTCCGGTGTGGTGGTGGGCGACTTCGGCGTCTCGCTGCGCACCGGGCTGCCGGTCGCCCCCACCATGCTGGAGGCGCTCGGCCGGTCGCTGGTGCTGGCCGGGCTGTCGATCGCCCTGATGCTGGTCGTCGCCGTGCCGCTCGGCATCATCGCCGCGGTCCGCCGCGGCCGCCTCGCCGACGTGGCTGTCAGCGCGGTCTCCTATATCGGCGTCTCGGTGCCGGAGTTCGTCACGGCCACCATCGTGGTGCTGCTGCTCGCCGACTGGGCCCAGCTCCTCCCCGCCACCGGCTATGTGCCGCTGACCGAGGACCTGGGCCGAGGCCTGGCCCATCTGGTGCTGCCGGTGATCACCGTGTCGGTGATCCTGGTCGCGCATGTCTCGCGGATGGTCCGCTCCGAGCTGGTCGACGTCCTGCACACCGATTACATCCGCGCCGCCCGCCTGAAGGGGCTGTCGGATCGCACGGTGCTGTTCAAGCACGGGCTGCGCAACGCGCTGCTGCCGACCATCACGATCGTGGCGCTCGACGTCGGCTACCTGCTGGGCGGCGTGATCGTGGTCGAGGAGATCTTCGCCCTGCCCGGGATCGGCCGGCAGCTCATCGTCGCCATCCAGAGCCGCGACCTGCCGTCGATCCAGGCCGGCGCGCTGATCATGGCGGCCACCTACTCACTGGCCAGCTTCCTCGCCGACATGGCCTACGCCTGGCTCGACAAGCGGATCCAGTATGACTGAACTCCTCGCCCGCCTGGCCCGCTCCCCGCAGGGCGCGCTCGGCCTCGCCCTGGTCGCCGTCGTGGCGGCGATCGTGGTCGCCGGCCCGATGCTGGCCCCGTACGGCCCGGACACCATGTCGGTGCTGACGCGGTACCAGTCGCCGGGCGTCGGGCACTGGCTCGGCACCGACCAATACGGCCGCGACATCCTGAGCCGGCTGCTGTACGGCGCCCGCGCCACCGTCCTGATGGCGCTGCTGGCGACCGCGCTCGGCACGCTGGCCGGCGCCTGCCTCGGCACCACCTCGGCATTCCTCGGCGGTCGCGCCGACGAGGCGATCATGCGGACGGTGGATGCCGTCATGTCGATCCCGAGCCTGCTGTTCGCCCTGCTGATCGTGAATCTGCTGGGCAAGAGCAGCCTGAACGCGCTGGTGGCGATCGGCATCGCGTTCGCGCCGGGCATGGCGCGGATCACCCGGTCGGTGGCGCTGGCAGTGCGCAAGCAGGATTATGTCAGCGCTGCGATCGCACGCGGCGAGTCCAGCGCCTACGTGGTGTTCCGCGAGATGCTGCCGAACGTGGTGGCACCGGTGGTCGTCGAGATGACGATCCGCGTGGCGTTCGCGGTGATGCTGTTCGCGACCCTGAGCTTCCTCGGTCTCGGCGCGCAGCCACCGGCCTCGGAGTGGGGGCTGATGGTGGCCGAGGCGCGCCGCTACATGCACCTGAGCCCGTGGATGATCCTGTGGCCGAGCCTGGCGGTGGCACTGGTGGCGATCGCCTTCAACCTGCTGGGCGACGGCCTGCGCGACGCCCTGAACCCGCGAACCTGAGGGGATGGGCGTGGCGCACACCCTCGAGATCCGGGACTACACGCTCGATTACGCGACCCCGAAGGGCGCCGTCCACGCGCTCGAGGCGATCGCGCTGACCGTCGACCGCGGCGAGGTGCTGGGGCTGGTCGGGGAGTCGGGCTCGGGCAAGACCTCGCTGGCCTGGGCGATCCTGCGGTACCTGCCGGCGAACGCCATCGAACGCCGCGGCGACATCCGACTGTCCGGCCGGGACCTGCGCGCCGCGACCCCGGCCGAGCTGGGCGCCATCCGCGGGCGCCGGATCGGCATGGTGTTCCAGGATCCCGGCACCTCCCTGAACCCGACCCTGCCGCTCGGCGAGCAGCTCGCCGAGGTGCTGGTCCGGCACCGCGGGCTGACCCGCCGCCAGGCCTGGCGCGAGGGCGAGGCGATGCTGGCGCGGGTCGGCCTGAAGACCCCGGCCGACATGATGCGGCGATACCCGCACGAGGCGTCGGGCGGCGAGAAGCAGCGTGTGGTCATCGCCACGGCATTCGCCTGCCAACCCGAGCTGATCGTGTTCGACGAGCCGACGACCGCGCTCGACGTGGTGACCGCCGGCCAGATCCTCGACCTGTTCGGCGAGCTGCAGGCCGAAACGGCGGTGGCGTCGCTCTACATCTCGCACGACCTCGCCCTGGTCTCGCGGGTCGCCGACCGAGTTGCGGTCATGCATCGCGGCCGGATCGTCGAGCAAGGCGAGGTCGGATCCGTATTCGCAGATCCGCACGAGGACTATACGCGGCACCTGATCGCGGCGGTGCCACGCCCGGACCGCCGCCTGGTGCCGGCCGGGCCGACGGCGGCGGTGGCACCGCTGGTCGAGATCCGCGACGTCGGCGTGCGGTATGGCCGGCCGTCCATCGTCGACAGCCTGCTCGGCCGGGCCGCGCGGTCGGTGGTCGGCAACCGGGCGGTCAGCCTGACCGTGCGGCCGGGAGAGATTCTCGGTGTGGTCGGCGAATCCGGGTCCGGTAAATCGACGCTCGCCAAGGCGTTGACCGGCCTCAACCGGTTCGAGGGCGAGATCAGGCTCGACGGCCGCCGCGTCACCGGGATCGGCGACATGGACCGCGACTACCGGCGCGCCGTCCAGATCATCTTCCAGCATCCGGACTCCTCGTTGAACCCGCGCCAGCGGATCCGCGAGATCCTGTCGCGCCCGCTGGAGATCTACGGCGACTCCGAGGGCCGGGAGCGGGCGGCGGCGATCACCGACCTGCTGGCCCAGGTCCAGCTCCCCGCCGACTACGCCGGCCGGTTCCCACACCAGCTCTCCGGTGGCGAGAAGCAGCGCGTGGCGATCGCCCGCGCCTTCGCCTCGCACCCCAAGCTGGTGATCTGCGACGAGATCACTTCCGCACTCGACGTCTCGGTTCAGGCGGCCGTGGTCGACCTGCTGGTCGAGCTTCAGCGCCGCCACGGCACCGCCTACCTGTTCATCACCCATGACCTGAACCTGGTCCGCCAGATCGCCCACCGGATTGCCGTCATGTACCGCGGAGACCTAGTCGAGCTGCTGGAGGCCGACGCGTTCGACTCACCCCGCCACCCCTACACCCGCACCCTGATCGACGCCGTGCCGACGCCGGCCGGCTGACCCCTTACCGAAGCAAGAGGAGTCCGTCATGGACCGCCAAGCGCTGCTGGCGCAGATCGACGAGAAGGCCTGTCTCGACTTCCTGGCGCAGATGGTGCGCCACAAGAGCTATTCCGAGACCGAAGGCGAGCGCGTGCTCGCCGGCTTCATGGTCGAGCGCATGCGCGAGCTCGGCCTGGATGCCGCCCTGCAGCCGGTCGAGGGCGCGCGGGTCAACGCCATCGGGCGGCTGAAGGGACAGGGCGGCGGCAAGAGCCTGCTGTTCAACGGCCACCTGGACACCAACCCGGTGACCGAGGGCTGGACGGTCGATCCCTGGGGCGGGGTGATCGACGAGAGTTTCATCTACGGCATCGGCGTCTCGAACATGAAGTCCGGCGACGCCGCTTATTTCTGCGCCGTGAAGACGCTCATCGACGCCGGTGTGAAGCTCAAGGGCGATGTCGTGCTGACCTACGTCATCGGTGAGCTGCAGGGCGGGGTCGGCACGGCGGCGGCGATCCGCCAGGGGGTGAAGGCCGACTACTTCATCAACAGCGAGCCGACGGACCTGCAGGCGCTGACCATGCATGCGGCTGCCGCAACGTTCGTCATCGAGCTGACCGGCGTTACCCGCCACCTCTCCAAGCGAGAGGCGGCGGTCGACGCCATCACCGCCGCCTGCGACCTGATCCCACGACTGAACGCGATGACCTTCTCGGGCGCCCGCAGCGACGAGCATCGATCGATCAACCGCTGCCACGTCGGGGTGGTGCACGGCGCTCTCGGCCGCGATCTGCAGGAATGGCGACCACCGCAGGTCGCTGACTTCGTGCGCATCAAGGGCTCGGTCCGTTACGCTCCCGGCCAGAGCGAGTCCGGCGCGCTCGCCGACATCCGCCGCGAGCTGGATGCCCTTGAGGCGCGTTTCCCCGGCCTGCACGCCGAGGTCAGCTCGGAGACTGTCGCGGGTCGGCCGGTGATGCCGCCGTTCGAGGTCGCCCGCGACTCCCGGATCGTCACAGCGCTGAACGCCGCCTACGAGGCGGTGCGCGGCGAGCAGCAGCCGACCGGCGCGATCACCCCGCCGGGTTTCTACGGCACCGATGCCGGCCACCTCTATGAGCTGGCCGGGATGGAAGGTGTCGTATGCGGCCCGGGCGGGCGCTACAACACCATGCCGGACGAGCGCGTCGATATCCCCGACTATCTCGACATGGTCCGGATCTACCTGCTGACCATTCTCGACATCTGTGGGATCGCCTGAGACCGCGATGTTCGCACAGAATTCAGCGTCGGGGACCGTTCCAAACGTGGGGGTCGGACGGCCTTGCCCGTTCTTGCGATCGGTCGGATGCGAGGCATCCGTGGATCGGCCGCGACGGGAGCCGTAGATGGGTTGGAAGCTCGAACTGGTGGAGACGAGCCCGGCCTCGGGGGCTCGCCGCATGGAGGTTGCCTGGCTCGGCGAGGTCGTCTCTCCGGCCAGCGTCGACGGCATCGGCCTCGACCACGGCGTGGCGCAGCGGCTGCTCGGCGACAACCAGCATGCTGTCGTGGCACTCCAGGAGGCGGCCCTGCAGGCGGAAGCCGACCGGCTGCGCCGGCTCGACCCTGCTGCTGAAAGGACTTGCTGACCGCCTGCGCCAATAGCAACCGCTACCGTCGAATTGGCGACGATGGCATACTTACCCTGGACACATACACTGCGTGGGGGCTTTCCGGGAGCATGTCAAAGCAGCGTGAAACAGGTATGAAGAAAGTCTTTGATTTCTACGCAGAATGGCTGCACCCGAAAGACGACCTTAACCACTACCATCCTCCTAGCGGAGAAGAGGTGTATTTCGTTTGGGGTGGTATCTTTTTGTCTTTGCTCCTGGCAGTGACGGGATTAGTCAATGGATGGAGCATTGGCGGGTTGGGTGGAGCTATTCTATTCACTCCAATTGGATTTGCATTTGGCGGGTACATAGGATACTTTGGTATTTTTTTCCTCCTGAGCGCATTGGAAGGCGTAGCCGCTGCACTGGTTGTCGGGACTGGCGTAGCAATCGTAGTGGGAATTGTCTTCGGGGTTGGCTATGCTATCTCGTTACTGTGAAGCTTAGGCATCTAACAAAGGCAATTTCTATTTACTATTATTTAGATCACCACAATCTTGATTACAACGCAACCACTTGGCCTACCCCACCCTGGTCTCCGAATGAAGGCGCTGGGCGAACGAAACGGGAACCGCTAGACTCCGGAACCGGCCTGCTGGCTCATGATCGTCTGGGTAGCGAATGACCATCCGCCGCACTCTCGTCGTGTCGACGCCCTTCGCGGGCAGGATCGCCCGGCTCGCCGTCGCCAGGGCCGGGTTGCCGGGCGCCCGTATCATGACGATCGTCGACCTCGCCTCGCGGCTTGCCGGCGGCTTCCTTCAGGTTCCGACCCGCAGGGCGCTGCAGGAGGCCGTGACCGCGGCCCTGCTCGAGAACGGGCTTGGCGATCTGGACGAGGTGCGCGACCTGCCCGGTATGAGCCGGGCCGGAGTGACGACGCTGAACCGGGCCTGGGCCGCCGGTATTGATCTGTCCGTTCGCCAGGATGTGCATCCGAGGCGCGGCGCGGTGTCGCTGCTCGAAGAACGGGTACTCGATCGGCTGCCGGCGTCCATGCGCCGGCCTTCGGACATTGCCAGCCTTGCCCGGGCCAACCTGTCTCACGCCGCGGCGGTGCTCGGTCCGACGGTCTTCGAGCGGGTGCCCGATCTCGACCCTTGCTGGCGCGAGCTGATCGTCGATCTGGCGAACCACGTCGAGGTGACCTGGCGCTCGGGAACGCGGCCAGTGCCCCCCTGGATCGAAGGCACCGCCATTCGGCTGGAGACTACCGCGGCGTGCGAACCGGCGATTTCCGGTGAGTCCTGTGCCAGCCCCCGGCACGAGGCCCTCGAAGCGGTCCGCTGGGCCCGGGCATTGATGGCGACGGGTGTAGCCCGGCCCGAGGAGATCGCCATCGCCGCGGCCGACCCAAGCGACTGGGATGCACACATCCTGGCCTTGAGCGACGACGCGAACATCGACATTCACTTCGCACACGGCCGACCGGTGACAGGTCTCGCGGAAGGGCAGGCCTGCGCGGCGCTGGCCGACATCCTGCTGAACGGCCTGACTCAGGACAGGGTTCGACGCCTGGTCTCGCTGACCCGTGGCCAGTGCCCCGCCTTCGACGCGCTGCCGGACGATTGGCACCGCGCCCTGCCACCGGACGCTCCTCTGCTCACCCTCGACCGTTGGCGCCAGGCTCTCGACAAAGCCGCTGCCGACGGACATGACGTTCGAGTTCCCCTCCTCGGCGTGCTCGAACGACTGGAACATGGTGCCGCCCAGGCCCTGGAGACCGGCACCTTCATTCTGAGGGGTTTGGCGCTCGCAATCTGGCAGAAGGCCCTCGAAGAAGGGCCCGCCAATGCCCTCGACATCACGCTGCAGACGCTGCGAACGAGTGACGGTCTGGAACCGGGAGCCCACGTCGCGTGGATG
>NZ_JAVJSE010000004.1:0-3473 GCF_040219615.1 Thalassobaculum sp. | reverse complement strand
CGACACGGTGGTGACCCTGATCCAGGACATCGCCGAGCAGACCAACCTGCTGGCGCTGAACGCCACCATCGAGGCGGCGCGGGCCGGCGAGGCCGGCAAGGGCTTCGCGGTGGTGGCCGGCGAGGTCAAGAGCCTGGCCGGCCAGACCGCCAAGGCGACCGACGAGATCACCCAGCAGATCAAGGAGGTCCAGGACGGCGTGGCGTCGGCGGTCGTGGCGATCCGCGACGTGGCGGGCGCGATCCGCGAGATCGACGGCTATGTGACGGCGGTCGCCTCGGCGGTCGAGGAGCAGGACGCCTCGACCCAGGAGATCGCCCGCTCCAGCCAGGACGCCGCCGCCGGCACCAGCGAGGTGACCCGCACCATCGAGGGGGTGTCGGCGGTCGCCAACGACGCCGGCGCCCAGGCCGAGGCCGTGCTGGCCGCCGCCGAGGCGCTGGCCGGCGACGCCCAGCAGCTCGACCGGGAGGTCACCGGCTTCCTAGACCAGGTCCGCGGCAACGGCCAGCCCGCGGCGTAGCGGCCGTCGCCGGACGTCCGTCTCTCCGTGGGTTCCGGCTCGGCCGTGCCGACGGCGGCACGCCCGTCCGGAATGACGACGGTGTGCTGAACGATCGCGGGGACGACCTTCCCCTGTCGTCATCCCGGTGACGCGCAGCGGGCTCCGGGACCCACCCGCCGCCTCGCCGTCGAGACGACAGTCTCCCTACGCCAGCGCTTCCGGCTTCGGCCCGCCGGTCGCCCAGTCGAGCAGCTGCACGGTGTGCACGATCGGGATCCCGGTGCCGCCGCCGATCTGGCTCATGCAGCCGATGTTGCCGGTCGCGATCAGGTCGGGCTCCAGGCTCTCGATGTTGCGGACCTTGCGGTCGCGCAGCCGCTCGGCGATCGCCGGCTGCAGCAGGTTGTAGGTGCGGGCCGAGCCGCAGCACAGATGCCCCTCCGGCACCGCCTTGACGGTGAAGCCGGCGGCGGTCAGCAGCGTCTGCGGCAGGGTCTTGATCTTCTGGCCGTGCTGCATCGAGCAGGCCGAGTGATAGGCGACGGTCAGGCCCGCCGGGCCGGCCGCGGCCGGCAGCTCCAGGGTATCGGCGAACTCGGTGACGTCCTTCGCAAGCGCCGCCACCGCCGCCGCCTTGTCCCGGTACGCCGGGTCCTCGCGCAGCATGAAGCCGTAGTCCTTGACCGTGGTGCCGCAGCCGGACGCGTTGATGACGATGGCGTCCAGCCCCGCGCCGCCGCCCTCGGCGGTCTCGGCCCACCAGGCGTCGACATTGGCCTTCACGGCGGCGTGGGCGTCGTGCTCGCGCCCCATGTGGTGGGCCAGCGAGCCGCAGCAGCCAGCCGCCGCCGGCACCACCACCTCGACGCCGTGGCGGGTCAGCAGCCGGATGGTGGCGTCATTGATCGCCGGCTCCAGCACCCGCTGCGCGCAGCCCAGCAACAGCGCCACCCGGGCGCGGCGCTCGCCCCCATTGGCGACAACCTGCGCCGGGAACACCCCGGGCCGGTCCAGGTCGGAACGCCTGGCCACCCGCTTCGGCGCCAGCGACAGCATGGCCTTCAGCCGGCCGCCCAGCAGGTTGCCGGCGAGCGGCGCCAGCGGCCGCGCCAGGCGGGCACCGAGCAGCGCCAGCCGGAACAGCGCCGGGCGCGGCAGCAGGTTCGCCAACAGCGCCCGCAGCCCCCGGTCCGGCAGCGGCCGCGTGTAGGTCCGCTCGATATGGGTGCGGGCGTGGTCGACCAGGTGCATGTAGTGCACCCCGGACGGGCAGGTGGTCATGCAGGACAGGCAGGACAGGCAGCGGTCGATGTGCCGGACCTCCTGCTCGCCGGCGTCGCGGCCCTGCTCCAGCATGTCCTTGATCAGGTAGATCCGGCCGCGCGGGCTGTCGAGCTCGTCGCCCAGCAGCACATAGGTCGGGCAGGTCGCCGTGCAGAACCCGCAATGCACGCAGCTCCGCAGGATGTCGTTGGCGACCGCGATCTCCGGATCGGCCAGCTGCGCCAGGGTGAAATGGGTCTGCATGGTCGCCTACACCCCCGCCATCATCCGCCCCGGGTTCAGGATCCCGAGGGGGTCGAAGCTCGCCTTGATGCGGGCCGACAGGGCCGCCACGCCAGGGTCCTGCGGCGGGAACGGCGCGGCCGCGGCGCGCACCGCCTCGTCGGCCCGGACCAGGGTGGCGTGGCCGCTCGCCGCCCCGGCCACCGCGCCGCGCACGGTGCCGGCGTGGGCGTCGGGCGCCGGTGGCACCGCCAGCCAGACCAGGCCGCCGGCCCAGTCGTAGTAGTAGTCGGCACCCTCGACCGCCGAACGGATCGCCAGCACCACCGCCGGGCCGGCCATCGGCGGCAGCGACAGCCGCCAGACCGGCCGCTCGAACGGGGCCGCCAGCGGCTCGACGTCGCGCAGCGCCCGCCACAGGTCGCGGCTCTGATAGCCCTCGACCGCGCCCAGGCTGCCGCCGAACCCCGCCAGTTCGCCCTCCAGCGCGGCGGCCCGCGCCGCCACCGACGGGCCGAAGCCCTCGAGCCGGATGCAGGTCGCCGGCCCGGCGACGTCGCCGGCGCCGAGCCCGATCGGCAGGTGGGCGGCCGACGACACCTCGTGCGGCGAGCCCAGCGCAGCGCTCATCGCCCGCACCGCCGCCTCCTCGTCGAGGCCGCCGATCACCAGGGTGGTCTCGTGCTCCGGGGCCGGCAGCACCTTGAAGGTCAGGTCGGTGAGCGCCGCCAGGGTGCCCCAGGACCCGCAGACGATCTTCGACAGGTCGTAGCCGGTGACGTTCTTCACCACCCGGCCGCCGGACTTCACGGTCTCGCCGCGGCCGGTCACCGCGGTGAAGCCCAGCAGGTGGTCGCGCGCCGCCCCGGCCTTGATGCGGCGCGGCCCGGCCAGGTTGCAGGCGAACACTCCGGCGATCGAGCCCTGCCCGGCCTCGCCGGTCAGCAGTGGTCCCAGGTCGATCGGCTCGAAGGCCAGCATCTGGCGCTGCTCGGCCAGCGCCGCCTCGATCTCGGCGACCGGGGTGCCCGGCCCGGCCTGGCAGATCAGCTCCTCCGGCTCGTACAGGCCGATGCCGGCCAGCCCGGAGAGGTCCAGGGTGTTGGCGGTCTGCATCGGCCGGCCGACGGCGCGCTTGCTGCCGAGGGTGACGATCTCGAGCGGCGCCTCCTCGGACACCGCCCAGGCGACGGCGTCCTGGACCTGGGCCGGGGTATCGGGGCGAAGGGTGGTCATCTGGGCTGACCCGCCGATGCTCGCCTTCCCCCATTCGTCATTCCGGACGGGCGCGCGACGGCGCGGCCGATCCGGAACCCACGGTGCGACCTACGGTGTTCACACATCGCGAAAACGTCAGCTTCTTGAAGTATTTGGCAGTGCCCGTCACGCAGTGGATCCCGGAGCCGGCTGCTCGCGCAGCCCCTCCGGGATGACGAAGTGAGGGGTGGATCCGGGAGGGAAG
>NZ_JAVJSE010000003.1:0-245954 GCF_040219615.1 Thalassobaculum sp. | reverse complement strand
CTGCTCGCGCAGCCCCTCCGGGATGACGAAGTGAGGGGTGGATCCGGGAGGGAAGCCGGCCAAATCCTGCCCACCTTCGTCATTCCGGAGGGGACGCGCGAGCGTCCGGCTCCGGAACCCACCCGCCGCCGAGAAATGTGTGAATCCCGAAGGTCGCGCCGTGGGTTCCGGCTCCGTCCCGCCATGGGCGGTCCGGTCCGGAATGACGAAAGGGGATATGGCCCCTGCGACGTCATTCCGGACGGGCGCGCCGCCCTCGGCGCGGCCGAGCCGAAACCCACGACGCGACGGGCGGTGCGGAGATTCGCGCCCTATCGCCGCGGCATCGTCGGCTCGGGGGCGGATCGGGCCTGGGCGGCGAGGCGCACCGGGGCGTTGGCGGCGCCGAAGCCGGTGTAGTCGCGGCGCTGCACGATCTCGAAGAAGAACCGGTCGGCGAAGGTGCGGGTGTAGATCTGGAAGTACTCGCCGGCGCCGTCATTGTCGTACAGCACGTCGTGGTCGCGCAGCTCGGCCACTAGCGCGGGATCGAGGCCGAAGCGCACGTCGATGTCGTCGTAGTAGTTGTCCGGGATCGGCAGCGGCGCCTGGCCGTTCGCCTTCATGGCCCGGACCGTGGCGAAGATGTCCCGGGTCTCGAACGCGATGTGCTGGGTGCCGGAGCCGAAGAACTCGGTCAGGAACCGCGCCGACTGGGTCTTCGCGCTCTGCGAGCTGTTCAGCACCAGCCTGACGGTGCCGTCGGGGGCGTGCAGGGCCTGGCTGCGCACCAGCCCGCCGGGATCGGTGATGTCGACCTGCGGCTCCTTCTCGAAATCGAGCAGGGCGGTGTAGGTCAGCACCCAGGTCAGCATCTCCTCGTAGCTCATCGACTGGGCGAGGTGGTCGATGCGCTCCAGCCCGATGCCGCCGTTCGCGCCCTCGTCGGTCAGCTCGAAGTCGACCGACCAGATGTCGGCCAGCGGGCCCTTCGGCTCGACGAAGTAGATCAGGCTGCCGCCGACGCCGCGCACCGCCGGGATCTCCAGCTCGCCCGGCCCGACCGCCTGGGCGAAGGACGGCACCAGCAACTGGCCCGCCCGTGCCATCGCGCCCTCGACGTCCGTGACCCGCAGCGCCACCGCGCAGACCGACGGCCCGTGGACGATGTAGGAGGAGTGGGCGAAGCCCTCCTTGTCGGTGTTGATCACCAGGTTGACCGGGCCCTGGCGCCACAGCTCCACCGATTTCGAGCGGTGGCTGCCGGCGTGGTGGAAACCGAGACCGCCGAGGAAGCCGCGCAGCTGCTCGGCAGTATCCTCGTCGACCGCGAATTCGATGAACTCGACGCCGAGTGCGGCCGGCCGCGGCGGCATGGTCGGCTTGCGCCGGCGCGGGTTGTCGGGCGAGCGCGCCACCTGGTCCATCAGGAACACCAGGCCGCGCTTGCCGTCGGCGGCGGTCTGGCGCGGCGAGCCGGCGCGGAACTGGTCGTTGAAGATCTCCAGCGACAGCATGCCGTCGTAGCCGGTGGCGTCGAGCGCCTGCATGAATCCAGCCAGCGGGTAGTCGCCCTGGCCCGGCATGCAGCGGAAATGCCGGCTGAGCTGCAGCAGGTCCATGTCCAGCTTCGGGGCGTCGGCGACCTGGACCAGCACGATGCGGTCGCCCGGGATCGAGCGGATGCTCTCCACCGGCACGCCGCGGGCGATGGTGTGGTAGGTGTCGAGGATCAGCCCGACATTGGGATGGTCGGCGCGGCGCACGATCTCCCAGGCGTCGCGGTGGTCGCTGACATGCCGGCCCCAGGCCAGCGCCTCGTAGCCGATCGTCAGCCCGCGCCTGGCGGCCCGCTCGCCGAGCTCGCGCAGGTCGTCCGCCGCCCGGTCGATGCCGCCGAGCGCGGCCGGCGAGACGTTGGAGCACACCAGCAGCAGCTTGGTCCCGAGCTCCTCCATGACGTCGAACTTGCGCTCGGCGCGGGCGAAACCGCGGGCGCGCTGCGGTTCGGGCATGCCCTCGAAGTCGCGGAACGGCTGGAACGCGACGCAGGCCAGGCCGAGGTCGCTGACCATGCGGCCGACGTCGCGCGGGCCGCCGTCGAAGCTGAGGAAGTCGTTCTCGAAGATCTCGACGCCGTCGAACCCGGCGGTGGCGATGGCTGCCAGCTTCTCCTCGAGATCACCGCTGAGCGATACGGTGGCGATCGACGTCTTCATGGGCTGCGGCCTCCATCCAGGGCGGGCGTCGTCAGGCGCTGCCGCCGGTTCCGTGACCGGCACGCCATCGGCCGAGCCGGCTCTGCACCGCTGCCCAGGCCGGCGTCTGCCGGGCCAGTAGCAGCACCACGAAAAGGGTCAGCACGAGGCTGATCGGGTGGGTGAGCAGTTCGAGCGCGAATGCCGACGGATCGTCGCGCACCGACAGCATGGCGCGGCGGTACGACACGTCCATCAGCGGCCCCAGGATCACCCCGAGGATCACCGGGCCGACCTGATAGCCATAGATCTTCATGAAATAACCCAGCACCCCGAACGCAAGCATCCAATAGATGTCGATGACGCTGTTCTGGATGGCGTAGGTGCCGACCACCGACAGCACGATGATCAGCGGCACCAGGATAGCGCGCGGGCATTCCACCATCTTCGCGAAGACCCGGATTCCGGTCAGGCCGAATACCAGGGTGAACAGGTTCGCGAGTGTGAGGTTGCCGACCGTGAACCAGAACAGGTGCGGAGTCTCGATCATCAGCATCGGCCCCGGGCGCAAGCCGTGAATGAACAGCGCGCCGATAATGACCGCGGTGACGGCGTCGCCCGGCAGGCCAAGCGTCAGCATCGGGATGTACGCCCCGCCGATCGCAGCGTTGTTGGCCGACTCAGGCGCCACCAGCCCCTCGTAGGCGCCGTCGCCGAACGGCCGCGACGGCTTCTTCACGCTGCGTTTGGCATGGTCGTATGCCATCAGCGAGGCGATGTCGCCGCCGGTGCCGGGCAGTGCGCCGATCACCACGCCGATTGCGGAACTGCGGATCGACAGCGGAATGTACCGCTTCACCACATCCCAGCTCGGCACGATGCGGTCGACCTTCTGGCGGATCGGCTTGGCGTCAAGCTGGTGGAGCTGCACCAGCGCCTCGGCGACGCCGAAGAAGCCGATCATCGCGGCCACGTATGGGATTCCACCCAGCAGCGAGACCTGGCTGAAGGTGAAGCGCTGCTCGGCGGTCAGCGGGTCCATGCCCACCATGCCGATCAGCACGCCGAGTGCTCCAGCGAACACGCCCTTGGCGAGTGACTCGCCGGACAGACTGCCGACCAGCAGGAGGCCGATGACCGCCAGCAGCAGATAGTCGCGCGGTGCGAACATCAGCGCGAACTCGGAGATCGCCGGCGCCGCGACCGCCAGCGCCACGACGCCCATCATGCCGCCGATCACCGACACCACGGTGCTGACGCCGATCGCCCGCCCGGCCTCGCCGCGCTGCGCCAGCGGGAATCCGTCGAGCGCCGTCGCAATCGCGCTCGGGGCGCCGGGGATGTTCAGCAGGATCGCGGTGCGCGACCCGCCGTAGACGCCGCCGCAGAACACGCCGGCCATCAGCGCCAGGGCCTCGTTGACGTCCCAGGCGAAGGTGAACGAGATCAGGATCGACACCGCCATGGTGACCGACAGCCCCGGGATCGCGCCGATATAGACGCCGGCCAGGGTGCCGAGCGCGGTCAGCGCCAGCAGCGACGGGTCGAGCCAGGCCATCAGGAAATAGGGCAGCGCCGAGCCGTCCATCACATCCACCCCGCCTCGGGCAGCACGACCTGGAAGCCGATCCGGAAGACGACGTAGATCGCGACTACCGCGACAGCGGCGACCAGCGCCGCGCGCACCGGCCGGCCGCGCTGCAGGAATAGGATCGTGGCGAACAGGAATCCGCCGGCCGCGGCCACGAAGCCGGCCGGCTCCAGGGTCACCATCAGGCCGACGATCAGGACGATCGAGCCGAGCAGCACCGGCGGGGTCACCTGTCGGACGAATCCGGCGGGATCCGGACGGCCGCGCTCGCGCACCAGCACGGTGGCGAGCGACAGCACCATGACCCCGGCGGCGACCATGGGGAACACGCCCGGCGAGCTGACCGCCGAGAAGCCGGAGATCGTGTAGGCCTGGTACAGCAGGAACAGGCTGAGGGCCAGCAGGGCCAGGGTAAAGGCCCGCTCTCCCGGCTGCCGTGGACGTGGTTGCGACACCCGACTCTCCCTGGTGGCGGAAGGGCGGCTCCGTGGATGGAGCCGCCCCGCCCGTCCTACGGCTTCGGGATGCCGAACTCGGCCGGCGAAGCCTTGGTCGCATTCGCCTCGTGCAGCACCCAGGCGGTCGTCGACTGCCACTTCCCGAGGAACTCGTCGGCCTCGGTGCCGGCGATGTTCATCATGATGTTGCCGCGCCCCACCATCAGGTCGACGAACTTCGGATCCGAGGCGGCCTGCTTGAACGCGGCGACCAGCTTCGCCTTGGCGTCATCCGGCACGTCGCGCTTCACGAACACCCCGTAGAACGGGCCCCACGGCAGGTACTTGCCGAACCCCTCGAAGTCGGCGGTGATCGGCGGAACGCCGGGCAGGGCGGCGATCTCGCCGTCATTCACCACCGCCAGCACCTTCACCCGTCCGGCCTTGATGTGCTCGGCTGCGGCGCTAAGCCCGGCCGGCATGAAGTCTACATGACCGCCCAGCAGCGCGGTGATGCCCGGGCCTTCGCCGTCGAACGGCACCGCCGTCACCGGAAAGTCGATCACGGTCTTCAGCAACGAGCCGACCACATGTGGCAGGCCCCCGGGCCCGGTCGAGCCCATCTTGACCTCGCCGGGCCGCTTCTGGACGTCGGCGACCAGATCCTTCACGGAGGTCCACGGCATATCGTTGTTGGCGACGATGACGGCGACGCCGTGCGCCAGGATGTTCACCGGGTAGAAGTCGGCGTAGTCCATCTGCGAGAGCTGCAGGACCTTGTGGAGCTGCGGGTTCTCGGCGCCGTACAGGAGCGTGTAGCCGTCGGACGGGCGGGCGGCGACGAAGGCGGTCGAGATCGCCCCGGTGCCGCCGGGCTTGTTCACCAGCACGATTTGCTGGCCGAGCGCGGATTCGACCAGCGGAGTGACCGCACGGGCGACCGTGTCGGTAGCACCGCCGGCGCCCCACATGATGATGCCTTGCAGGTCCTTGGCGGGGTAGTCGGCAGCGTGGCCCGCCGGGCCGCCTGCCAGCAAGGCGATGGCCGCGACGGCCCCGAGCAGTCTGATCTTCATCGGTGTTCCTCCCTATGGCTTCTTCGCCGGGCCGATACCCGGCCCGGTCGACGGCCAATTTCCATCTGGCTTCTTCGCCGGGCCGATACCCGGCCCGGTCGACGGCCAATTTCCATCGGCTGACCGTGCCACCCGCAAGGCCGCGGGTGGAGTCCGTTTCCGAGGCATCGGCTTGGATACCAGAATCGATGATACAGAAAGCTAACGTCAAATACGCAGAATGCTAACGGCGTAACATTACGTTAATTCATTCGGCAGTCGCCGGATCGGCAACCGCCCGCATCTCGTCGCGCAGCGTCGACACGAAGTTCTCGGCATAGGTCGACAGCGGCCCGTCGTTGCGGTGCGCGGCGTAGGTCTCGAAGCCGGTGTCCTCCTCGATCTCCAGGCAGCGGATGCCGGACACCTGACCGTGGGCTACCGTGAACTGGTCGATCACCGCGATACCGAGGTCGGCCGCCACCAGGCTGCACACGGTTGACCCGAAGCGGGCGCGGATGGTCGTGTCGTAAGTCAGGCCCTCGCGCGTGAAGATCCGGGCCATGATCGAACCGTACGGGTCGTTGGGATCGATTCCGATCAGTGGATAGCCGACGATCTGCCGAGCCGAGACCGATTCCTCGCTGGCCAGCGGATGACTCTCGGGCACCACGCAGATCAGCCGGCCGCGGGCCAGCGGCTCGAAGGTCACGATCGGATGGTCGAAGCGGTAGCTCATCGCCACCACCTCGCCGCGGCGCAGCAGCAGGTAGTCGACCGCGTCCTCGACCTTCAGGATGTTGATGTCGATCCGCAGCTGCGGGTAGCGCCGCCGCAGCCGCTCGATCGCCCGCGGCACCATCACGTTGGCGATGCTGGGGACCGAGCCGAGGCTGAGTTCCTTGGTCTCGCCGCGCTTCATGCGGTCGATCGCTGTCTGCAGGTCGCCGACCTTCCGGTACACCGTGTCGACCAGGTCGAAGACGTCGCGCGCCTCCGGCGTCGGGTCGTAGCGGCCGTGTCGGCGGATGAACAGCCGGAACCCCAGGGTGTCCTCGGTGTATTTCATCAGCCGGCTGATGCCGGGCGCCGAGACGTTCAGCAGCCTGGCGGCGCCGGCGATGGTGCCGGTCACCATGACCGCCCGGATGACCTCGATCTGGCGCAGGGTGATCATCGCCGGGCCGCTCAGCGCACCCGGAACCGGGCATGGGCGGTCAGGCCGTCGGCGTCGATCACCGTCACCGTCGCGAAGCCGAGCCCATCCGGCTGCCAGGCGGCGTCGCGGCGATGCGGCGGGGCCGGCAGCGGGCGGCCGTCGACCAGCCAGACCAGCGGCCGCCGCCCGCCGCGGGCCTGCAGCGCGATCGGCCGGTCCGACGGGCGCTCGATCTCGCTGCCGTCGCGCGGATAGGCGATGCGCACCGGGTCGGCCGTCGGGGTGTCCGGGCGCGGCGGGAAGTAGGCCAGCGCCGGTGGCAGCGGGTGGGCGGACGGCGGACTGCCGCCGCCGCTCGGCGGCGCGGCGGCCAGGCTTCGTGCCGTCGGCAGGATGTCGAACAGCTCGAACAGCAGCGGGGCGGCCGAGCGGGCGCCGAAATGGCCGGGGCGCGGGGTGCCGTCGGGCCGGCCGACCCAGACGCCGACCGCCAGGCCGTTGCCGACGCCGACCGCCCAGGCGTCGCGGAAGCCGTAGGAGGTCCCGGTCTTCCAGGCCACCGGTCCGCCGCGGCGCCGGGCCGAATGAGTCGGGTGCGGGGTCCCCTCCAGGATGCGGGCGATCTCCCAGGCGGCGCCGGGGCTCAGCAGCGGTCGCGAGGCTTCGCCGGTCGGGCCGCCGGCCCGGACCGTCAGTGGCCGGACCCGGCCGTCGCCGGCGAGCGCCGTGTACAGGCTCACCAGGTCTTCCAGGCTGGTCCCGACGCCGCCGAGGATGACGGCGAGGCCGGCCCGGTCGCCGGCGTGCGGCAGCTCGAGGCGGGCGTCGGCCGAGGCCAGTCTGCGCAGGAACCGGCCCGGGCCGTAGCGGTCCAGCACCGCCACCGCCGGCACGTTGAGCGACAGCCGCAGGGCGTCGGCAGCTGTCAGCTGCCCGAGATGCACCGGGGCGAAGTTGGCCGGCGCGTAGCCGGCGATCCGCAGCGGCGCGTCGGTCACCATGCTGCGCGGGTCGAGGAAGCCGTCGTCGAACGCCAGCCCGTAGAGGAACGGCTTGAGGGTCGAGCCCGGCGAGCGCACCGCGCGGGTCATGTCGACCTGACCCGAGCGTCGGGTCGAGAAGAAGTCGGGCGCGCCGAGATGGGCGAGCACCGCGCCGGTCGCGGCATCGGCGACCACCACGGCTAGGCCGGCCTCCGGGTCGAGGGTCTCGGCCCAGCGCAGGGCCATGCCCTCGATCCGGCGCTGCAGGTCGCCGTCGAGGGAGGTGCGGATCTCCACGGTGCCGGAATCCGCTGCCAGGGCCAGCCGGCGGGCCAGGTGCGGGGTGCGCATCGGCATCGCCCGACGGGTGTCCGGGATCGGGTCGCGCCGGGCCTCGGCGGCGACGGCGGTCGGGATCACGCCGGCCTCGGCCGCCCGGTCCAGGATGCGGTCGCGGGCCCGCCGCGCCGCCTCCGGGTGGCGGTCCGGCCGCAGCCGCTCCGGGGCCTGCGGGATCGCCACCAGCAGGGCCGCCTCGGCCGGGGTGAGGGCGACGGGCTCGCGGCCGAAATAGGCGAGCGAGGCGGCCCGGATGCCCTGCAGGTTGCCGCCGAACGGCGCCAGGGTGAGGTAGCGGGCGAGCACCGCGTCCTTGTCGAGCCGCACCTCCAGGACCAGGGCACGCAGCGCCTCGACCGCCTTGGCGCCGAGGGTGCGCGGCTGCGGGTCGAGCAGCCGGACCGTCTGCATGGTCAGGGTCGAGGCGCCGGAGACGACACGGCCATTGGCCAGCATCTGGCCGACCGCCCGGCCGACCGCCAGCGGGTCGACGCCGGGGTGATATCGGAACCGCTTGTCCTCGATGGCGGTCAGCATGGCGAGATACAGCGGCTCGACCCGGGCCGGGTCGGCCGGCAGCCGCCAGGCGCCGTCGGCCGAGAGGAACACCCGCAGGGCCCGTCCGTCGCGGTCGGCGACGGTCAGCGACGGGTCGACGGCGCGGTCGAGCGGCCGGGTCAGCCGGTCCCAGGCGGCCGGCGCCGCGCTCGCCGCGACGATCGCGACGAGCACCAGTCCCAGGATGCCGGCCCGCCGGGTCACCGCGTCACTTCGGGGTCGCGGCGGCGTCGACCACCGTCACCATGCCGAGGCTGCCGCGTGCGAACCGGTGGGGCTGGTACATGTCCTCGACATAGGGGGCCGGGGCCACGAAGCGGCCGCGGGTGACCGCCCGCACGATGTAGGCGGCGGTGAAGCCGGGGCGATCGGCCGACAGGTCGTAGGCGGCGATGAACCGGTCGTCGCGCATCTCGACGTGGCGGGCCTCCGTCAGTTCCGGCAACCATCCGAAGTCGCCGACGTCGCCGCCGTTGCGCAGCCGGGTGTTCTCGATCTCCAGGCCGGCCGGCAGCAGGTCGACCAGCAGGCCCTGATGCTCCGGACCGAGGTCGCTGGTGCCGGCCAGGATCACGACGTAGCGCTCGCCCTGGACCAGTCCGGAACCGTCGGCGACCGGCTTGCCGTCGAGCGCATAGACAGCCCGTTCGACGGAGAAACCCTCGGCTTCCGGCGGCTGGGCGGCGGTCGGGATGCCGGTGCTGGAGATCGCCACCCGCAGGGTGTCGGCGCCGCGGTTGGAGATCAGATAGCCGCGGTCGAGCTGGTCGGGCGTCGGGAACACGCTGATCGGCCGGGTCTGCGGGCCGACCAGCCGGCCGTCGATCTCGGCCGCCACCGCGTGCTGGCGCTCGATCATCGCCTTGGCGGCCAGCACCAGCCAGCTCATCTCCTGGGTGCTGAGCCAGCGCCGCCGGCCGGCCATGTCGGCGACCTGGTCGACCAGCTGGCCGATCGCCTTGTCGTCGCTGCCGCTCTCGGTCATCACCGTCAGTCGGAGTGCGGCGTCGCGCAGGCGCGTCCCGTAGTCGTGCCGCCACCAGTCGCGCTGCGGCACCTCGGTGTCGGCCAGCAGCCGGCCAGCCCGGTCGGTCTCGCCGAGCAGGCCGAGGGCGGCGGCGAGCTGGCCGCGGGCGCCGTAGGGCAGGCGGTCGGCGCGGTTGTCGGCGACGTAGCGGGCGGCGCCGGCGATCCCGGTGCGGCCGGCCTTCGCCAGGACGTGGAAGGCGTAGGGCCGGGCCACCGAGGTATCGGTCCACTCGGCCTGCTCGACCACGTTGGCTTCGAGCCAGTCCAGCCCTTGTCCGTAGGCGCCGTCCGGCACGGTGAGGCCGGCCGCGCGGGCCCGGGTCAGGAAGTCGAGCGCGTAGGCCGACAGCCAGGGCTCGGCCGCGCCGTAGGCGTCCCACAGCGAGAACGCGCCGTCCGAGCGCTGCATGTTCAGGATCCGCCAGACCGCCTTCTGCGCCCGCTCGCGCAGGGCCGCGGTGTCTTCGTCGAGCCCGGCATAGGCCGCCAGCTCGTCGAGGTAGAGCAGCGGCATCGCGGTGCTGACGGTCTGCTCCAGGCAGCCGTAGGGGTAGCGGTACAGCCGGTCGATCAGGTGCGGCAGGTCGAAGGTCGGCGCGGTGCCGAGGGTCACCCCGGTGCGCACGGTCCCGGGCCGGAACCCGCTGGCCAGCTCCGGGTCGAGCCGCAGCATGCTGCCGGGCGCCAGCCACACGGTGCGGCGCTCGGTGTGCACGGCCTGGGCCGGCCGGACGGTCAGGGCGAACCGCCGGGACAGGGCCAGGTCGCCCGGGCCGGCCAGCGACAGGGCGATCTCGGCCACCCCGCTGCCGGTCGCCTCGATGCGGACCCGCCGCTCGGCCTTGCCGCCGGTCGCCAGGGTCACCGACTGCTCGCCGCCGTCGCGGATCGCGACCGGGCCGTCGGCGGTGACGGCGATCCGGTAATCGCCGGCGGCACCGGTGAGGTTGTGCAGTTCCAGGGTCAGCTCGGCGCTGTCGCCGGGCGCCAGGAAGCGCGGCCGCGACAGCTCGGCGACCACCGGCGGCCGGACCGGCAGCGGCGCCTCGGCATGGCCGACCTTGTCGTCGGAGAACGCCACCGCCATCAGCCGCAGCTCGCCGTTGAAGTCGGGGATGTCCAGTGGCACCTCGACCCGGCCGCCGGGACCGACCTCGACCAGCCCGGAGAACAGCGCCACCGTCTCGTAGGCGTCGGCGCCGAGGCCGGCGTTCTGGTCGGCCATGGCGTCGCCGCCGGCCCGCAGTTCGCCGATCCGGTCGTAGGCGCCGTCGATCAGCCGGCCGTACAGGTCGCGCAGGTCGACCGGCAGCCGGCGCTTGCCGAAGTAGTGGGATTCCGGGTCGGGGGTCTCGTAGCCGGTCAGCGCCAGCACCCCGCGGTCGACCGCGGCCAGGGTCAGCCAGGCCTTCTCGCCGACCGCCAGCCCGGACACTGCGACCGGGATCGCCAGCCGGCGTTCCGGCCGGGTCTCGTCCGGCGCCAGGATCGACACCGCGAGCTTGCGGTCGCCGCGGTCCAGGGTCAGCCAGGTCAGGCCGATCGCCCGGCCGGGCGCCGGCGGCGCGTCGGCCTTGGCCGGGTCGGCGCTGCCGGGCCGCAGCAGCGTCACCGCCACATAGGCGCCGGCCGCACCCCAGCCGTCGTCGGCGGTCAGCGTGAACTCGGCGCCTTCCGCCGGGATCGTCACCCGCCGGGTCTGCAGGACCCTGTCGCCGAGCACGGTGACCAGGGCCTCGCCGGCATAGGGCGGCTCGACGAACACCCGGGCGGCGTCGCCGGGACGGTAGCTGTCCCTGTCCAGGCTGACCTTGACCTTGTCGGGGGCGGCGCCGGCCGAGGGGCCGGCCCGCCAGCCGGCCTGGAAACGGACGCTGGAGGCGACGCCGGTCGCGGCGTCGTAGACCTCGAGGCGGTACCAGCCCCACTCGACCGGCACCGACATCGCCACCGGGCCGGCGGCGGAGTCGAGCTTGCCGGAATCGACCCGGCGGTTGTTGAACGAGCTCTCGACCTCCCAGTTGCCGTTCACCTGCACCCAGTCGTAGTGCCAGACCTCGCGGATCAGCTCCCAGGACAGCCCCTGGCTGGCGACCGCGGCGCCGGCCGGGTCGAGCGCGACCACCTGGAAGGCGGCGGCGCTGTCTTCCTGGACGGTGGCGTCGGCGAAGCCCGGCTTGATGCCGATGGCCAGCGGCTGACGGTGGACCTTCAGGTCGAGCGACCGGGTGACGCCGCGCCCGCCCGGCTCCAGCAGGGTCGCGCGGACCCGGGCCAGCAGCGGCAGGGTGGTGTCGGCCAGGGCCGGCAGGGTCGCCGCGACGGATCCCTTGCCCTCGGCGTCGGTCCGGCCCTCGGCCAGCTCGGTGCGCACCGCCGTCCATTCCTCGGTGGCGAGGCCGAAGCCGTAGCCGGCCCAGTCCGGGAACGGTTCCGGGTCGACGGTCACCACCAGCTCCGAGGTCACCCGCAGCCCGGCGGCCGGCGCCCCGAACAGGAAGCGGCCGTTCAGTCCGACCTCGACGGTCTGGTCGGCGGCGATGCCTGCCGTGTCTGCCGTCAGCTCGAGGTCCAGCCGCTCCGGCACGAAGTCCTCGACCGAGAACGCGAACTCGGCCACCGGTGCCGCCTTCGGGTCGGCGTACAGCCGCGCGCTCCAGCGCCCGGTCGGCACCGACTTCGGCAGCTCGACGTCGGACTGGTAGGCGCCGCCGTCGCGGGCCGCCAGCACCGTCCGGCGGAAGTCCTGGCCGTCCGGCCGCACGACCGCGAGGGTCAGCGGCATGCCGGCGGTGGCGCGCGCCTCGGCGGTGCGCAGCAGGGCGGCGAGATGCACGGTCTCGCCGGGCCGGAAGATGTCGCGGTCGGCCCACAGGAAGCCGTCCAGCGGCCCCGGCGGGGTGCGGCCGGCGACCCCGCGGTCGGACAGGTCGAAGGCCGGGCCGGTCAGGCGCAGCACCGTGAAGTCGTGGTTCGGCCCGTAGGCCAGCAGGGCGGTCGCCTCGTTGCCGCCGCGGCCGCGCAGCAGCCCGCCGGGGAAGTCCACGCGGCCCTCGGCGTCGGTGGTGGCCTTGCCCAGGATCTTGTTGTTGCGGGCCAGCAGGACCGTCTCGACCCCGGCCACCGGCCGGGCCGTGTCCAGGCCGTTGACGAAGGCGGTCAGCCCGGCCTCGCCGGTGAAGGTGGTGAGTCCCAGGTTGGACACCACCAGCCACTGGGTGGCCAGCGCGTTCCACGGCTCGTCCGGCCCGTCGGCGGCGACCGCTGTCACCACGTGCACGCCGGGCAGCGAGCGGTCGACGATGCGGTCGATCGGGATGCCGGTACGGACCCGCCGGTTGCGCGGACCCGGCGTCTCCACGGTGCCCTGCCAGACCAGCTCGCCGTCGGTCTGCTCGATCTGCTCGGCCCACCAGCCGGTCATGGTGCGGCTGAAGTCGCCCTCGGCGAGCTCGTCGATCAGGTTGCGGTCGACGATCCGCAGGACCCGCAGGCGGACCTCGTCGACGTTGACGGTGGTGACCGGCAGGGCGGTCTCGCCGGCCTGGGCCAGCACGTAGCCGCCGCCGGCGAAGCCGACCGAGGACGGGGCGTCGGGAATCGCCACGCCGACGGTGTCGGTCGTCGCGGTCTTCGCCCCGTCGGCCGCCGGCACCCCGGCCCGCACCAGGATCTCGTAGCGCCGGCCCCAGTCGAGCCCGCCCAGGCACAGCGCGCCGTCCTGCACCCGCACGTCGGTCTGCGCCTTCGGCGACACCGCCACATAGTCCTCGGGGAAGCTGCCGGCCGGGAACGCGACCGGCGCCGAGTAGTCGAGGCAGATCGTCGGGGTGCTTCCGTCCAGCAGGTAGCGCTCCTTGGCGAAGCGCATTCCGTCGGCCGCTGCCGCGCCGGTGGCGGTCACCATCGCGGCAAGCGTCAGGGATGCCCAGGCGGCGGTGCGGGTATGGCGAAAGGCGGGCATGCAGGCCTCCGGCGGAACGGGACGCGGGTGCCGGCCCCGTGCTGCGGCCGGCAGATCCGATCATCCTCGGCACTCGTGGCGAAACAATGCCCATTTTGCGGGCGGAAGGGGACTCCGCTCGTGCGGGACCGGTCCGGCGCGCCCGCTACCCCGGCAGCGTGACCGGCCCGAGCGCGTCGTAGACGTCGCCCGGCCCCGGATTCCCCGGCGCCGAACCGCCGCCGAAATGCGCGGTCACGCCCCACACCGCGTTCAGCGCGGTCTGCACCGCGCCCTCGACCCAGGCCGGGGTCCAGGAGACGTCGTCGCCGGCCAGGAAGATGCCGCGCTGCTCCGGCGGCATGGCCTTCTGCACGAAGTGGCCGTACATGCGGTGATTGTAGCGGTAGTGGCCGGGCAAGGCGCCCTTGAAGGCGCCGAGGAAGTTCGGGTCGCTCTCCCACGACACGGTGATCGGGTCGCCGATGATGTGGTCGCGGATCGCCACCCCCGGATAGATCTTGGCCAGCGCCGACAGCGCCAGGTCGACCCGCTTCTCGACCGGCAGCGGCAGCATCTTCAGGGCGTCGCTCATCCAGGAATAGGTCAGGCAGATCACCCCCGGCCGGTCCGGCCCGTTGTCGAACAGGTAGGTGCCGCGGGTCAGCCGGTCGGTCAGGGTCATGCTCATGCGGTCGCGCCCGGTGGCCGGGTCGACGTCCTTCCAGAACGGCCGGTCGACCATCACGAAGGTCTTGGACGACTGCATGTAGCGGGTGCGGTCGAGCGCCATCCACAGCGGCTGCGCGAACAGCGACTCGTCGCAGTCGATAGCGGTGGTCAGCAGCCAGGACTGGCAGGTCGCCACCACCGCGTCGACGGTCCGGGCCCGGCCCCAGCGGTCGGTCACCGCGAACTTGCCGCCGGCATGCCGGGCGATCCGCGTGACCCCCGGCCTGGGCGCGCCGCCGTGCAGGCCGGCCAGGCTGGTCCCGCGCGGCCAGTGCGCCACCCGTTCCGGCGCACGGCGCCACAGCCCCTGCGGCACCCGCTCGACGCCGCCGACCACCAGGCGCTGGTTGTCGTCGCAGCCGGTCAGCACGACCCGCAGGATCTCCAGCATCGAGTTCGGGAAGTCGCTGTCCCAGCCGCCGGTGCCGAAGCCGACCTGGCCGAACACCTCGCGGTGCCGGAACGGCAGGGCCCGGAACGCCGAGGACGAGGCCACGAAGTCGTAGAAGGTGCGCTCGTCCCACAGCGGCACCAGGGCGTTCCACAGCTCCTTCAGCCGCCCGGCGTCGCGCGCCCGCAGTGCCGCCTGCAGGGCGGTGAAGCCGGCGCCCTCCTCGAGCGCCGACGCCCAGGCGACGGCGACCTCGCGGAACAGCGCCGGCAGGTCGTCCAGGGTGCGGGCGTAGAAGGTCTCGCCCTCCAGGTCGATGACCGTGCTGCCGGCCGCCGGGGTCAGCGGGTTCGGGAACGGTCGCGATTCCACGCCGACCCGGTCCGCATAGTGCCAGAACGCGGTCGAGGACTCCGGGAACCGCATGCCGCCGAGCTCGGCGACGATGCCGTCGGCGCCCTCGAAGGGCTGCGAGCGCAGCCGCCCGCCGAGCTGGCCGGACTCGTAGACGACGGGGCGCAGGCCGAGCTTCATCAGCTCGTAGGCCACGATCAGCCCGGCGATGCCGGCGCCGACCACCGCGACCTCGGCGCCGTGCCGCTCGGCCGGAATCGCGCCGAGCCCGGCCGGATGCGCCAGCCAGTCGTCGTAGGCGAACGGAAAGTCCGGGCCGAAGGCGGTGACCGGGCCGGGTGAGGGAGTCATGGCGCTCCTCGGGTGGTCATCGAGATGCCCATCGCTGCGTGGGTCCCGGAGCCACCCGCTGACGCGGGCCCTCCGGGATGACGGAAAGGAGAGCGGCCGACGACCTCGCCACTCCTCGTCATCCCGGAGGGGCTGCGACAGCAGCCGGCTCCGGGACCCACCCGCCGTCTCGTCGTCCGATCCATCAGTACAACCCCGGCCGGCGGTCGCGCAGGTAGGTGAGCGATGTGCGGGCGGCGTCGATCCGGGCGCGGTCGAGGTCGGCGACCAGCAGTTCCTCGCCGGTTCCGGCGCGCGCCAGGTCGCGGCCGTCGGGACTGCAGACGCAGGACAGCCCGCAATAGTCGAACCCACCCTCGTGCCCGACATAGTTGGCATAGGCCACGAACACCGTGTTCTCCTCGGCCCGGGCCGGCACCAGCCGGGTCGCCACGCTGTGGAACGGCGCCATGTTGGCGGTCGGCACCAGGATCGCCTCGGCCCCGGCCAGCGCCAGGGCGCGGGCGACCTCCGGGAACTCGATGTCGTAGCAGACCGCCAGGGCGACCCGGAAAGCGCCCTGGGGGCCACCGACCTCGACCACCGGCGACAGGGTGCGGCCGGCGCTGAACTGGCCGCGGTCGACCGCGCCGAACAGGTGGGTCTTGCGGTAGCCGGCCAGCCGCCGGCCGTCGGCGTCGATCAGCTGGACGGCGTTGTAGACGGCGTCGCCGTCCCGCTCGGGCCAGCCGTACAGCAGGGCGACCCCGTGCCGGCGGGCGATCGCGGCGGCCTCGCGGGCGGCCGGTCCGTCGGCCGGTTCGGCGAGCGTCGCGACCGCCTCGGGGCCGATGGCGTAGCCGGTCAGGAACATCTCCGGCGTCACCAGCAGCGCCGCACCGGCGGCGGCGGCACGGCTCGCCGCGGCGTCCAGCCGGGCCAGGCCGGCGGCAGTGTCGGGCGCACCGGGGGCGCATTGCAGGAGGGCGATCCGCATGTCGCCGTCATAGCGCGACGGGGCTATGTTTACCATCGGCGCGGCATGCGGGGCCGCGGCCAGATAAGGAGTGGCCGATGTCCGCCATCATCGACGCCCACCAGCATTTCTGGCGGCCGGCCCGCGCCGACTACGGCTGGCTGACGCCCGACCTGGCGCCGCTGTACCGCGACTTTCTGCCGGGCGACCTGGCACCGCTGATGGCCGCCAACGGGGTCGCCGGCACGGTGCTGGTGCAGGCTGCGCCGACCGAGGCGGAGACCGGCTTCCTGCTCGACCTCGCCGAGGCAAACGGCTTCGTGCGCGGCGTGGTCGGCTGGACCGATCTGGCGGCGCCCGACGCGCCCGAGCGGATCGCCGCGCTGGCCGCGCATCCGAAGTTGGTCGGGCTGCGGCCGATGGTGCAGGACATCGCCGACGACGACTGGCTGCTGCGGGAAGACCTGGCACCGGCGCTGCGGGCGATGGTCGGGCACGACCTCGCGTTCGACGCCCTGGTGCTGCCGCGCCACCTGCCGCGGCTGGCCCGGCTGCGCGACCGCCACCCGGAACTGCGGATCGTCGTCGACCACGGCGCCAAGCCGGCGATCCGAGACCGCGCCTTCGAGCCCTGGGCGCGGGATATCGCGGCGATCGCCGCCGACGGCCGGTCTGTATGCAAGCTGTCGGGATTGGCCACCGAGGCCGGCCCTGAATGGACTGCCGACGGCCTGCGCCCCTGGGTCGATCACCTGCTGTCCTGCTTCGGCCCGGACCGCCTGGTCTTCGGCAGCGACTGGCCGGTGCTGACCCTCGTAGGATCATATGACGACTGGGTTTCGGCAGTGCGCTGCTACCTGGCCGGCCTGTCCGCCGCCGAGCGGGCGGCGGTGCTCGGCGGCAACGCGATGCGGGTGTACCGTCTGGACCGGTGAGCCCGCATATGGTCGTTGCTGTATACACCAAATCCCGACGAACGTCCGAGTGTGGTGTCCTGGAGCCCTTGACTCTGCCATACCAGCCGATACCGTTCTCGTCTGTATACAGTTCGCACGCAGCCGTGGAGCCCATCCCATGAGCCAGTCGCTGGACGCCCTGCTGAAGCTCCGCGACCTGATCCTGAACGGCGACCTGCGGCCCGGCGACCGGGTCTCCGAGCTGCCGCTGGTCGAGCGGCTCGGGGTGTCGCGCACGCCGGTCCGTCTCGCCCTGGTCAAGCTGGAGCACGAGGGCCTGCTGGAGGCGCTGCCGAGCGGCGGCTATGTGGTCAAGGCGTTCGGCTACGACGAGATCGTCGACGCCATCGAGCTGCGCGGCGTGCTGGAGGGCACCGCCGCCCGGCTGGCCAGCGAGCGGCTGGGCCGGCGCTCCGAGCTCGACGCCCTGCGCACCTGCGTGCGCCAGCTCGACGCGGTGGTCGGCCCGGACAGCGGCGCCGGCGGATTCAGCGCCTATGTGTCGCTGAACCAGCGCTTCCACCGCCTGCTTCTGGGGCTGGCCAAGAGCACCGCCCTGGAACGCGCCCTCGACCACGCCACCTCGCTGCCCTTCGCCTCGCCGTCGGCGTTCTTCTTCGCGCAGTCCGAGCTGCCGCGCTCGCGCGAGATGCTGATCGTGGCGCAGGACCAGCACCGAACCATCCTGGAGGCCATCGAGAACCGCGAGGGCGCGCGCGCCGAGGGCCTGGCCCGCGAGCATGCCCGGCTGGCGCGCCGCAACCTCGACCTGGCGCGCAGCGACCGCAGCCTGCTCGACGGCGTGCCCGGCGCCGCCCTGATCCGCCTCAGGGACGCGGTCTGACCGGCCCTGCCGACCGACAACGACAAAGAACACCGCGACAAAGAAGACTGTTGGAGGAGATCACCATGGATGCCGCCCCGTTCCGCTTCGACCATGTCGGCAGCCTGCTGCGCCCAGCCCGGCTGCAGGAGGCCCGGGCCCGCGCCATGGAGGGCAAGTGCAGCGCCGACGAGCTGCGTGCGGTCGAGGACGACTGCATCCGCGAGGTGGTGCGCCGGCAGGAGGAGGTCGGCCTCGACGCGGTCACCGACGGCGAGTACCGCCGGACCTTCTTCCACACCGACTTCCTGCAGCGCCTGGGCGGGGTGACGATCGAGGAGGGCGAGTTCAAGGCGGCGTTCCGCAAGGACGACGGCACCACCGTCGGCTTCAAGCCGCCGACCATGCACATCACCGGCAAGATCACCCATGACGAGCCGATCCAGGGCCGCGACTTCGACTTCCTGAAAGCCGCCACCACGCGCACCCCGAAGGTGACGATCCCGTCGCCGTCGATGCTGCACTTCCGCGGCGGCCGCAAGGCGATCGACGAGGCGGTGTATCCCAGCCTGGACGACTTCTACGCGGATCTCTCGGCCGCCTATGCCGACGAGATCGCCGACCTGGCGGCGCGCGGCTGCCGCTACCTGCAGATGGACGACACCAACCTCGCCTATCTGTGCGACGACTCGATCCGCGAGAGCACGCGGGCGCGCGGCGACGACCCGGACGAGCTGACCCACACCTACTGCCGGCTGTTTAACGAGGCGATCAAGAGCCGCCCGGCCGACATGAAGGTCTGCGTGCATCTGTGCCGCGGCAACTTCAAGAGCGCCTGGGTGGCGCAGGGCGGCTACGAGCCGGTGGCCGAGATCCTGTTCAACGAGATGAACATCGACGGCTTCTTCCTGGAATACGACGACCAGCGTTCCGGCGACTTCGCGCCGCTGCGCTTCGTGCCGAAGGGCAAGCGCGTCGTGCTCGGCCTGATGACCACCAAGCACCCGGAGCTGGAATCCAAGGCCGACCTGGAGCGCCGGATCGAGGAGGCGGCGAAATACGTGCCGCTCGACCAGCTCTGCGTCAGCCCGCAATGCGGCTTCTCCTCGACCGCCCACGGCAACGACCTGACCGAGTCCGACCAGTGGCGCAAGCTGGCGCTGCTGAAGGAGGTGGCGGAGGAGGTGTGGGGGTAGGGGGCTTGTTGCCCGGCCATCTGCTGCCCAATATGAGGGCAGTTGGCCGGGCAACCAAGGAGGCTCCGATGTCGATCGCGATCGTCGAGGAAGTGGCCCGCAAACTGGGTGGCCGGGCGGTGCTGGGCGTCGACGTACGCTCGCAGGGCGACCTGGTACAGCTGGTCCGCCGGCGGCTTCCCCTGGAGGCTCTGGGCGGCCTCGCGAAGGCCGGTTTGAGCGAGCGGGAGATCGAGCAGTTGGTGATCCCGCAACGGACCCGCCGGCACCGGGTGGCGAAGCGGCAGTCTCTGACGGTCGAGGAGTCAGAGCGTGCCGTCCGCCTGATGCGGATTCAGGCCCTTGCCGAGGACTGCTTCGGCCAACCCGACAAGGCTGCCATCTGGCTGCGCCGGCCGCTGGCCGAGCTCGGCAACGAGACGCCGCTGACGCTCTCTCAGACCGAGGCGGGTGTTCGGCTGGTCGAGACCATCCTCGGCAAGATCGCCTGGGGTGCCGCCGCCTGATGCGGCTCTGGCGGTTGTCGGGGACGCGGCATGCGGAAGCCTTCGACGGCGGCTATGGCCTGCTGTACGACGGCCGTTGGAACAGCGTCGGCCATGCGGTCACCTACTGCGCGACCTCGCCGGCGCTCTGCGTGCTCGAAAAGCTGGTGCATGTGGAGGATCCGTCGTTGCTGCCGGACCTCGTCATGGTCGTCTACGAGGCGCCGGACGACCTCGCGGTCGAAAGGCTCCGGGTCGACGACCTGCCGCTCGACTGGCGGCGGATGGAAGGCTGGACCCAGCGCCGCGGGGACGGCTGGCACGGTCTCCGTGCGACCCCGCTCCTGCAGGTCCCGTCCGCGATCGTCCCGCTGCCGGGCTCACCGGACCTGAACGTGGTCATCAGCCACGAGCATCCGGACACCGCTCGGATACGCCTCGTGGACATGATGAGGTTCGAACTCGACGTGCGGCTCCTGTAGCCGGGCCGGCGTGGGGCGGCTACCGGTCGATGGCCGATGCCTGCCGGAGTCCGGCCCATGGCTTGGCGCTCGCTCCTCGGTCCGATGCCTGCGGTCCTCGATCGGATCGGCTCGAGCAGGATGCCAACCCCTCCACCAGCACCGTCGCCCGCACCGACACCGCCCCCCACCACGCCATGCGGTCGAGGGCGTCGGCCGGGACCGGCAGGTCGTAGCGGTCGGTGTCGGTCTCGCGGTCGTCGGGCTCGACCCAGGGGTCGTCGACAACGTAGCCAGCGTCGCCGTCGGTCCCGTGCACCAGTACCCAGTGCGGGATCGCCTCGCCGTGGAACATCGTCTGGTCGATCAGCACGATGGCGGAGCCGCCGGCGGCGACAGTCGCGGCGAGGTCGGCGTGGGTCCATTCCCGGATTTCGCTGGCGACGCCGCGCTCGGCGGCCTCGGCGCGGAAGCCGGCCTGCACGAAGCGCATCAGCTCGAGCTGGGAGTCCTCGTAGGCGCGGCCCATGAAGAACGGGCCCTCGGTGCTCGAGACTACGCGCACGCCGAGCCCGAGCCGGGCGCCGACGCAGGCGACCCCGAACGGGTCGCAGCCGCCGGGGCCGCGCGGGGCGTGCACGGTGGTCGCCTGGCGCCACAGGTCGATCTCGGTGCGGCGGTCGACCGGGGCCGCCGGGTCGAGGCGGCGATGGGCCAGCATCAGGGCGACCGCGCCGCAGGTGAACCAGGTCGACTGGGCGTAGTAGGGCAGGGTGCGGGGCGTCGAGGCGTCGAGCCGACGCTCGAACCGCCGCACCGGGCGGGCCGGCTGGGCGGCGTGCACGGCCGGGTCGACGGGGTGGAAGCCGGCCGCCCGCAGCGCCGCTGTCGCCGGGTCGCCGATCGCGAGCTCGGCCCTTACCACGGTGCATCCGCGCGCCGCGGCGGCCTCGACGAAGCCCGCCAGCGCCGGTGCCGCCTCGGCCCCGGGGCCGTCGATCTCCAGGATGCGGGCGAGCCCGGTGGCGCTGCGCACCACGCCGGCGACAGCGACGCCGCCGGCGCTCGCCACGATCGGCGCCAGCCGCCCGTCCGCCGGCAGGCCTGCACTGTCCATGCTGCGGGTTCCCCAGGGCGCATCGCCGGATCGCGGGCCGCGTCCCCGGACAGTAGAGGCCCGGCGCCGGGGACTCGGCAAGCCCCGGTCGCCGGTCGTGGCTATTGGCCGATGGCCGCTATTGGAAGGTGTAGGAGCCCATCTGGCACAGGTCGAGGCCGTAGTCCTCGAAGGTCTGACCGTCTGCGAACTCGGTGCGGACGTCGTAGATGCATGTGCTGCGGCCGTCGGCGATCAGAATATCAATCTCGTTGCCGACCGGCAGGAAGCCGCCCGCGATCAGGTTCTCCTCCCACGAACTGGTTCCGGCGTGCGACACGTGGAACGCCGTCACATCGGCATTGCTGCCGTTGATCAGGGTGAATTCCAGGTCCTCGGCCAGGGCTGTGCCGCCGATCGTCACCGAAAGCGCAAGTGCGAGTGCAATAGTTCGCGTCATGATTTTCCCCGTTTGCTGTCGCCGTCCGCGCGCTGCCGCGGGACGACCTCTCCTCCGGCGTCGAGCCTAGTAGGGAATTCGTGAAAATTAGGATAAAATTATCCGAATGTTCGGGCGCACCGGCGGCGCCCGGCCCTGGACGGCTCCGCGGCGATGCCTAGTATGCAGGGGTGTATGGGTTTTCCAGGTGGGAGCGGACCGATGGCGGAAGCGGACGGGGGACCGGGGACCCCGGCACGGGCGCGCCAGGATTTCCTGAGGAACGTGTTCCGGAACCGGGCGCTGCGGACCCGCGCCGAGGCGACTGCCGCAGCCGAACTGGTGGAATGGCTCGGGCTGCCGTCGCACCACGATCCGCAGAAGAACTGGGACACATTGAAGTGCCTGCACTTCGCGCTGTCCCACAAGAAGCCGGACATGCCGGTGCTCGACGTCGGGTCGAGCCGCAGCGTGATCAACCGCTGGCTCTCGATTCTGGGGTTCCGGAACCTGTATGCATGCGACCTGCTGGCCAAGGACCCGTCGTACTTCGAGCCTTACGGAATCCGCTTCTCGATCCAGGACCTGACCCGGACGAGCTACGAGTCGGAGTTCTTCAGCACCATCACCTCGATCTCGGTGATCGAGCACAACGTCGACCTGGCGGCCTATCTCGACGAAATGGCGCGGCTGCTCAAGCGCGGCGGGCTTCTTCTGACCTCCACCGACTACTGGTCCGAGCCGGTCGACTGCGGCGGGATCTTTCCCTACGGCCCGGACGGTGGCGAGATGAAAGTGTTCGAACCGGATGGCATACGTGAGTATGTTCGCCTGGCTCAGGAGCGCGGCTTCAGCCTGGCGGCGCCGCTCGAACTCGACACCGAGGAGAAGGTCATCCACTGGGAGCGGGTCGATCGGCGATATACGTTCATGTTCATTGCCCTGCGGCGGAAATGACGGGAGCACGGGCCGTGGCGCGCCGCCGCAGGAAGGCTGAGATCGCGGACACCGGATCGGCGGTCGGGGAGGCTGTTGCGGCACCGGACATCCCGGCGCTGTACCGGCGGGTCGTCGAGAGCAACCGCTTCCTGCCGATACCCAAGGCCGAGCAGAGCTTCGTCGGGGACGGTGACTTCCGGGCGATCGGGGCGGAGTTCCTGGAACATTTCATCCGCCACGGCGGGCTGCGGCCGGACAGCGACGTGCTCGACTACGGCTGCGGGATCGGCCGGATGGCGCTGCCGCTGACCCAGTACCTGTCGCCGGGCGCGAGCTATGTCGGGGTCGACGTCAACCGGCAGGGACTGGCCTGGTGCCGCCGCCGCATCTCGAAGGTCTATCCGAACTTCACCTTCCGTCACGTCGATTACAGCAACCCGCTCTACAACCCCTCCGGCAAGGCGTCCCCGTGGGAGCATCCCCTGCCGTTCGCCGCGGGCAGCTTCGACTTCGTCATCGCCACGTCGGTGTTCACGCACCTGTCGCGCCATGATTTCAAGTCCCTGGTGAGGCAGTTGTCATCGCTGCTGCGGACCGGCGGCCGGCTGTTCGCGACCTTCTTCCTGCTGGACGATGTCTCGGTCGAGGCGATGGGACGGGGCGGGGCGCGGCTGACCTTTCCGGACGCGGGCGCCCGCATGACGGCGGGCGCCGTCGGGCATCCGCCGGGCTCGGCGGTCGCCTTCCGGCGCGACTACGTCGAAAGCATCCTGGAGGGCAACGGGTTCTCGGTCGGCAAGCCGCTGCTGCGCGGAACCTGGTCCGGCGCAGGCGGCGGCCTGACCTACCAGGACGTGATCGTCGCCGAGCGGCGGCCTTCCGGCATGGGGACGCGCGAATCCGACAGCCCGGCGAATGCTGCGACAGATGGCCGTTGAAGTGCGTGGCCGCGCCGTTGATAGTTCTCGGTGGGGAGTGATCGCCGGGAGATGGTCCGGCGATTGTTGCGAGATGTCTGAGGCGAGACAATCCGGTCGGGGACATTGACCAGGTTCGACGGAGCATTTTATCTGGCTCAGAGCGATGTCGTTCGCGAGCGCGCTCAGGAGCGATTCCTGGGGAGTGCCCTGTTGGACTATATTTGGGTCGGTGCGGCCGAACGTCGCGATCCGACCCCGGCATTCGACGAGGCCTACTATCTCGCCGCCAATCCCGATGTTGCCGCCGCCCTCGAGGCATCGGCCTTCGCATGCGGCTATCACCATTTCCTGAAGAACGGCGAGCAGGAGGGGCGGCGTGGCGTGCCCCCCGGTCCGTGCTGTGTGATCGACGGCTGCCGCACGCCGATCGACGGACGTCCGTCGACGATCGCACTGGCCTCGGCGATCCAGCGCGCGCGTCCCGCGTGGCGGGTCCTGCTGATGACGGGATGGAAGCTTCCGGCGGGTTCGGGCCTGCATCCCTGGGTCGAGTGGGTGCGGGCTCCAGGCGTCCTGTCGGAGGCCAGCGAGAGGGTCCTTGCCGAACGGCCGTCCTACGTCGTGCGGCTGGGCGCCGAGGGGATCGTGCCGCCGGACGGCGTCGGGGTGATCGAACTGAACGACCGGGCCGACGCGTCGCGCCAACCGGTGGCGCCGTCCGGGGACCCGGTGCTGGCGCTTAATCCGGGCCGGGCACTTGACCCGATGGAACTGGCGCTGACCGCCGAGCGCGTCGCCGTTGCCGCGGAAATGGCCGCCTGGTTCGCCCGCTTGCGGGCGCGCAGCCGCCTGGTCGGTGACGAGTCGAACGGGATCGTCGGCGCCGGCATGTCGATCCTGGTACCGGCCAGCGATGCGGCACGGGTGGTGACGGTGGCGGTCGACCTGCCGACGGCGAGCGGCCTTGCCAGGGAAGTGCTGGTGCTGGAGGCCAATGGCACGTCGCAGAAGGTGGATGTCTCGGTCGGGCATCCGGTCCGGGCGGTGCTGCGGATCGGCACCGGCCCGACCAGGATCACGCTGCGGCCCAGCAAGTCCGGCGCCCGTGCCCTGAGCCGGATCGTGCTGGCGCGGATCGAGTCCGCGCCGGTCGATCTCGTCGTGGCTCCGCTCGATACCGACACGCCTCACGACGCGCTGGCGATCATCGACCTCAACAGCGACCTGGCCCAGGCGAAGCGGGCCCTCGGACGGTTCATGACCCGGGCGGACATCCTGGTATCGGCGCGGCCGGCCTACGAGTTCGGCCTGCCGGCGCTGCCGACGCTGGCGCCGGTGGCGGTTCCGCGTTGCCTGGTCGTCTCGACCTTCGATGCCGAGCGGTCATGGACCGGTCGCGACACGCTGGATGTGGCGGCCTGGCGAGAGTACCTGGAGCTTCGCGGCTTCCGGGTCGATTTCCTCGAGTTGCCGCTGGGCACGACGAGCGACGCCGGCCGCATGCGCAAGCAGGACCTGTTCGACCACAGGTTCGTCCTGCTGACGTCGCCGCGGGCGCCGGCGCTGCTGACCGACGGGCTGGAGCGCAGCCGCCACGTCGTCCGCCTGTACCAGGGCGCGGCGGCCGGCGGACGGGCGGTCGCCCCGCGCGAACGGCCGGACGACCTGGCCTGCGCGCTTGCCGCGGACCGGGTGGTCGTGGCCGGGCCCGGGGATGCCGCATACTATCGTGCCGGTGGCGTCGCGCCCGGCCGGATCGACTATGTTCCCAGATTCCTGCCCGCGATCTACCGCCGGCTCCCTCGCCCCTATCCGAGCCGGCCGCGCCAACTCGTCCTGCACATCGACACGGTGGCCGTTCTCGAGAACCGGATCCGTCGTCACGGGCTGGCGAAGGGCGCGATCCCGACACTGCTGCGCGATGGCTGGACTGTGGTGATCAGCGCGTCGCCGCGGCTGCGCTCGCATATCGAAGCCGATCTCGGGCTGGACGAACCGCATCCTTCGCTCGGCTGGTGCGACCCTGCGGTCGACCTGCCGCGGATTCTGCATTCGACGCGCCTCGTCCTGGCTCCGGCGATCGCGCTCTCGGACATCGGCGGGCTGACGACCGCCGCACGCATCCTCGGCTTCCGTGTCCTGGTCGACAACCCGACCGGGCCGTCCGCAAGCGGTCACGTGGCGGCGCTGCCGAGGTCGATTTCGAAGGCCGGGGCCCTCGACCGGCTGGACCGGGATCCGGGCGGCGTCGACATGGAGGCGGCCCGGGCCGAGGCGTTCCGGTCACTCGACCGCGT
This sequence comes from Thalassobaculum sp., assembly GCF_040219615.1. Classification (GTDB taxonomy): domain Bacteria; phylum Pseudomonadota; class Alphaproteobacteria; order Thalassobaculales; family Thalassobaculaceae; genus Thalassobaculum_A. Next base: position 220,288 of record NZ_JAVJSE010000003.1, on the reverse strand, counting down.
GCTCGGGTTCCGGGACGCCGGATGGCAGGAGGGGCGCCATGACCGTTCTGCGGATATCTGACGCCGGCCCGCCGCCGCTGCCGGTCGGACTGGAGTCCGGCGCGCGCCTGGGGCCGAACGCCGGTCCGGGGCCGAAGGTGCTGTACGTCTGCCGGGCGATCGCGCATTTCGTCTACCACGAGGCGGTGATCGTCGCGCTGCTGCGGCGCGGGGCCCGGGTCAAGGTGCTGTTCGACCAGGCTTGGTCCTCCAAGCAGACCATCCAGTTCCAGGACGACGCGCTCAACGCGTTCCGCATGCGGTACCCGCAGGTCGAGATCGGATGGTCGGTCAGGCGGTCCGACCGCTGGCGGCGATGGATCTTCCCGGCCCGTGAGATCCGGTCCTATGCGAACTACCTGCGGCGCGGTCCGCGCACGACGGAGTTCTACGTCAATCGCTGGCTCGGCTACGTTCCGGAGTGGATCCGCCGCCGGCGCAAGGTCGAGCGTTTCCAGGCCCTGCTGACGGCGCCGGCGGTCGATACCGCGCTGCGCCTGCTCGAGCGGGTCACGCCAGCGGATGCCGGTGTGGTCGCGCATCTGCGCGAGGAGGCCCCCGCCGTCGTCGTGGTGTCTCCGTCGAACATGCGGTTCTCCGAGGAGATCGAGTATGTGAAGGCCGCCAAGCGGCTGTCGATGCCGGTCGCCCTGCACACCATGACCTGGGACAACCTGAGCACCAAGGGCGTCCACCATGTCGTTCCGGACCAGGTGTTCCTCTGGAACGAGATCCACTACGACGACATCCGCGAATTTCACGGCTTCCCGGAGGACGTCTGCTGCATCGCCGGGTCGCCCTTCCTGGAGCGATGGTTCGACGACGCCGAGCCCGAGGACCGGGAGAGCCTGTGCGAACGCATGGGGATCGATCCCGGACAACCCTATGTGATCTATCTCGGTTCCAGCCGTAACATCGCCAAGGACGAGGCCTGGGTGGTGGAGGGGATCCATGCCGAGCTGAGGCGGTCGGACGATCCCCGGCTGCGCCGGACCAGCATCGTCATCCGGCCGCACCCGGCGAATGCCCAGGTGTTCCGGCGTCTCCGGCTCGACGGCGTGGTGACCTGGCCGCGCGAGGGGGCCCTGCCGCAGACGGCGGGACTGCACCACGAGTTCCGCAGCATGCTCGCGCACGCCACGGCGACCATCGGGATCAACACCACCGCGATGTCCGACTCGCTGCTGGCCGACTGCCCGTGCCTGACGCCGCTGCTGCGCGAATACGACCGCACCCAGCGTCTGGCCAACCATTTCAAGGTGCTTGCCGACCGCGACGTGATGGTGGTGTGCGAGGACCTGCGCGCCGTCGAGCGCAATCTGACCGATCTGCTCGACGGGATCGATGTAACACGTCACCGCCGCCGAGGCTTCAAGGCCTGGTTCGCCCGGCCCCGGGGAGTCGACCGAAGCGCGGGGGATGTCATGGCCGAGAGGATAGTCGCGATGGTGAAGCCTCGAGCCGCGCAGGATCGAGGGGCCGTGGGCTCTTCGCAACGCATCGCCGACCGGATCTGGGAAGCGCGGGCCGACGACGCGTTCAGGAACTACCTCGATGCGCGGGACGTCGCCTGCGCCATGCTCGACGAAGCCGGGCGAGACGCCGAGACGGCCTCGGGCTGGATGGATGCCGGCGCGCTGGCGGTGGCCGAGCTTCGCGCGGGCGCCGGCCGTGCGATGGGCGACGCGCCCGAGGACTACGCCGCGGGCGACGAGGGTCACGAGAATGCGGTGCGCGCGTTGCATGCCGCCCTGGCCGAAGGGGACGATCAGGCCCTGTGGCCGGGCGAGCCGGAAGGCCTCGGCCTTTACGGCTACGGCGGCAAGGCCGGCCGGATCAACCTGTCCGGCGCCGTGGTCCGCTACGCGCTGCTGACCCTGTACCGTGCCGGCTTCCTGGGCGAGTTCCTGAAGGGCAAGCGGCGGACCCTGGCGGTCGTCGGTGCCGGCTGGGGCGGCATCGCGCTCGCCTTCAAGACGCGCTTCCCGAACGCCAAGGTCATCCTGCTGGACGAGCCCGAGGCGCTGCTGCGCGCCGCCACCTATCTGCGCACGGTGGCGCCGGAGCTGAAGCTGGCGAGCGCGACCGGGTATTCGCTCGGTGCCGTGCTGCCGCTGCTGAACGACATCGACGTGCTGCTGCTGCCGCTCTACCTGCTCGACCGGCTGCAGGCCGTGGCGGTCGACGTGGCGCTCCTGGACACGGTCGTGGGGACGCGCGACCTGACCGGCCCGGTCGAGGCGCTGGACCGGCTCGGGGCATTCGGTTGCGAGCGGTTGTGCGCGGTGTTCTGGCGCGGCGCGATGCTGCGCCGGATGGCGGAGTTCTGGCCGCCCGATGCCCTGTCGACCGCGCATCTACTCGATCCGGCAATCGGGTTGCCCGGGCTGGAGGAGGCGGGCGGCGATCCCGACGCGCTCGCGCCGCTCGGCCGGCTCGGTCATGCGGTGGTCCGGCGATGAGCGAGCTGCATGGCGATATGACGGCCGAGCCGAAGGCGGCGGACGAACTCGCGTTCGACGCCCAGTGGTATCTTCGCGAGCATGGCGACGTGCCGGCCCTGATCGATCGCGGCTGGTTCATGGACCCGCTGCATCACTACGTGATGGCCGGCTGCCGGGAGGGGCGGAGCCCGAACCCGCAGTTCCAGGAGGGCTACTACCGGAGCATCTATCCGGACATTGCCACGGCGATCGACGAAAAGGTCTTCAACTGCGCTTTCGAGCACTACTTGAGGCACGGGCGCGACGAGGGACGGCGCATCCGCCCGGCCATCCGCGGAGCGCTGATCGACCTGACCCGCTACGGCACCGGCAATGCCGCCGTGCAGGACCGGATCCTGGTGCATCTTTCGTCGGTGTTCGAACGGCTTGTCGACTGGGATTTCTGGCTGCTGACGCGCGAGGCGCACCACGACGTGCTGTCGCGCCTGGACCGCTTCAACGTCTCGCGGATCTGCATCGACCGGATCGTCGGCGACCTGGCGGTCCGTCTTCGGGACCTGCCGATCGTCACGTTTCTGGCGCCCTTCGGGCCGTCCGACCACTACGTTCCGGCGTTCAGGACGATCACCATCCTCCCGGAGGTGGAGCCGCACGGCGCCGGGCACGGCGAGCGAGCCCGGCGCCGTGCGGCGCTGGCGCGGGCCGTGGCGGTCAGCGAGTACCTGGTCTGCCTGACGCGGTCGGACCGGGCGACGGTGATCGGCGAGTGGGAGGTGGATCGCGAGCGGGCCCTGTTGCTTCACCTGCCGCCGTCCGCCCGGATCGCCGGCGATCCGCAGCTGCCGCTGGCGTTGCGGACGGTTGCCGGCAAATCCTTCATGGTGGCCGACATGACCAGTCCGTCGGCTCCGGCCGAGGTGGCCGCGGCGGCCCTGGACGGGCTCAGGGACGTTCCCGGGGAACCGTGGCTGGTGGCGGTGGTCGCTGCCGGCGGCGAGACCAGGCTTCGCTCTGCTTTGTCCGGCGCTGCCGAGCGTCTGGCCGTCGTCGAGGACCCGGCGCCGGCGACCTGGCGATGGCTGACCGAGAACTGCGCGGCATTTCTCGAGGCCGACCGGCACGGGATGCTCCCGGGCCTGATCGAGGACGCGCTGGCCCGCCGGCGCGCGCTCGTCAGTGCGCGGCAGTCCGCCGCCCTTCGCGTCGGCGAGGACAAGGACAACCGCTACGATGCCGACGATCCGTCATCGGCAAGCGCGGTCTGCCGGTCGGTGATGGAGCATCCGTTCGAGGCCGCCAGGGCTACCGGCGCGACGATCCGCCAGGCGTTTCCCGCCCTCGCCGACGCCGGTTCCGAGGAGCCCCTGTGCCCGCTGTTCGAGCGGCTCGGGCGGGCCGGACGCGCCCCGGGACCGTCGCGGGAGGTGCTGCTCGGGCTGCGCGACGGCAACCTTGTCCATACCTCCTTCTGGTTCGCGATTCCACCCAGCGCGGCGATCCGCTCGCTGGTCCTGGAGATCGCGGTCCCATCGGGCTACCCCGAGCCGTCGGCCCTGGTCGTGGCGTCGGCCGACGGGCAGCCGGACACCCAGGAGCTGATCGAACGCGGCCGGTCGGCGCGGATCGTGGTCGCGCTCCCGTCGAAGCGGGTTGCCGGGCGGGTGACGATATTCGCCCGCCGCGCCGACGGCGCCACCGTCAAGGCCCAGCCGAACTGGCCGGGCGTCGAGCTGCGGTCCGCGGCGGTCCTGGCGTCGGGCCTGGATCTGCTGCATTCGGCGGGCATCGGGACGGCCGAGCAGCCGGCCCCGGACCGGGAGTCGGACACCGACTTCGTTGTCAGCACGATAAACGCGGCACTCGACGCGGCGGCGCCGGCGCTGAATGCGCTGGAAGCCGCGGTCGGCCCCGCGCTCGCGGCGAAGCCGGCGCTCCGCCTGACGGTTCCCGGAATGCCGAGCATCCTGCGGGCGGCGACGCCGATCGCCCTGCATCTGACGCGGCACCAGTTCCTGCAGCCGGACCTGCGGTATCACGGCAGCAACAAGGATCAGGCCGCCCGGCAGCAATACCTGCGCGACCGCGGCTTCCGGGTGATCACCGAACTCGCCTTCGACTGGCGCTACGGCGAGGTGATCGAGCGACTGGACTCCGAGCGGCACAACGACCCGCAGGTCATCATCGTCGAGGCGATGCTGCACCATCCGCTGATGCGCTATCTGCGCGAGCGCTTCCCCAGGGCGAAGCTGCTGGTCCGGTCCCACAACGCCGAAGTTCTGCATCGGATCCATACGCATACCGCGTCGCTGCTGATGGAACGCGGGAGCAGGCTGGCTTGGTTGGACCCTCGCGAGGCCGTTACCCGGGGCGGCAACGTATTCGCCCACTGGCGCTACGACGTCGGCGCCATCGGGCTGGCCGACCACATCCTCAGCATCTCCGACTGGGAGACCGAGCATTACTGGCCCCGCATCGGGCCGCGGAGCAAAGTCTCCACCGTTCCCTACTTCCTGCCGCGCGACCTGATCTACCAGGGGCCGATCCCGGCGCCGAAGCCGCGCCGCTGCGTGTGCCTGACCTCGGCCAGTCCCGGACCGGTCATCTACGATGCGGTCCGCAACTTCGTCCGGCTGGTCGACGGCCTCGACGACCCGGGCGACTGGAACTTCACCGTGACCGGCAGCCTGGACGAGCGCTACGCCGCCCGCTCGTCGCGCTGCCGGTTCGTCGGCCGGGTCGAGAACCCGATCGCCCTGATGAGCGAGGCGACCTCGATGGCGCTGCTGTCGCCCTTCGGATACGGGTTCAAGACCAAGGTGCTCGATGCGATCTCGGCCGGAAGCTATACGCTCATGCCGCAGGAACTGCTGGACCGGCATCCGCAGGAAGTCCGGCCGTACTGCCTGCCGGTCGACCTGACGTCGCCGGCCTCGTTCAAGGCCGCACTGCAGCGCAGCGAGGAACCGGTTCCCGAGGGCGATCCGAACGAGGAACTGCGCCGCAAGGCCTATGCCGCCATGGATGCCGTCCTGGGGCTGACATGAACCCGGAGCGTCGACGGCGCCGCCCCGCAACCGCAGAGAGGCACCCGCCGTGCAGGTTCTGATTACCGGTCACCTCGGCTATGTCGGCCCCTGGATGATCCGGGCGTTCAAGGAGGCCGGGCATCAGGTTGCCGGCCTGGACGTCGGATACTTCCGCGAATGCGTCGACCCGCTCGAGGGCTTTCCACCGCCCGACCGGGAGTGCGTGCGCGACATCCGAGACGTGTCGGCGGCGGACCTCGACGGCGTGGATGCGATCGTGCATCTCGCGGCTCTGTCCAACGATCCGCTCGGCCATCTCGACCCGGCGTTGACCCACGCCATCAACACCGAGGCCTCGCTGCGGCTGGCGACGCTGGCGAAGCAGTCCGGGATCCGGCGCTTCGTGTTCGCCTCGTCTTGCTCGATCTACGGCGGCGTCGGCGAGCGCGGTGCGCCGGCCGACGAAGGCGCGACGATGGATCCGCTCTCGGCCTACGCGCACTCGAAGGTGGACACCGAAGCCGGGCTGGCGGCGCTGGCGGATGCCGGCTTCGAGCCGGTGTTCATGCGCAATGCCACCGCCTTCGGCGTCAGTCCGCGGATGCGCTTCGACCTCGTGGTGCAGAACCTGATCGGCTGGGGCGTCACCACCGGCGCAATCCGGGTGTTGTCGGACGGCACGCCGTGGCGTCCGATCGTGCATATCGCGGACATGAGCCGGGCCTGCGTCGCGGCGGCGACCGCGCCGGCCGCGGCGGTCGCCGGCGAGGCGTTCAACATCGGACGGGACGACAACAATTTCCGGATCCGGGAGATCGCCGAGACGATCGTCGGGATCCTGCCCTCGGTCCGGCTGGAGATCACCGGCGAGGCCGGGCCCGACCCGCGCTCCTATCGCGTGTCGTTCGCCAAGGCGGCGGACCGGCTGCCGGGCTTCCGGGCCGAGTGGACTCTGGAGCGGGGCAGCGAGGAGATCGTCGCCTGGCTCCGGTCCGGCCATCTCAGGGAGCGCGATTTCCAGTCCAGGTTCTTCGTTCGCCTCAAGCAGCTGCAGCACCTGATGTCGGAGCGATACGTCGACGACCGGATCCGGGTCAGGGCTCCGGCGTGAGCGGCTAGGGAGGCGACCGTCGATGCGATACAAGCTCGCCCGTCCGAAGGATCTTCCGGATCCGGCCTCCCTGGCCCTGCTGGAGATCCAGGTCGACATCTACCGCAAGATGCGCGGCGCCCGGCCGGACTATGTCGAGCCGATCCGGAACGAGGCCCTGACGGCGCTGCTCGACCTCGGCACCGCCTATCATTTCCGGGGCGAGGACGAGAAGGCGATCGAGATCCTGGAGGAGCTCGCCGCCAATCACGGGAAGGTCACCGGCTACCGCTACCTGGCGGTGTCCTATGAGCGGCTGCATCGCTACAAGCGGGCGATCGACGCGCACCGGCGGGCGATCGAGAAGGTCCCGGACAACGCCTTTCATCTCGGGCATCTCGGCCGGCTGCTCTGCCTCCTGGGCCGCGACGCCGAGGCGCTGGCAGTGCTGAAGACGGCGCAGGAGGCGGCACCGAACGACCCGCACATCCGCACGCGGCTGGCCTCCGTCCGGGCCCGGCTGCGGCCGGACGAACTGGACGAGAAGGCCAGGCGGTCGACCTATTGCATCGTCGTGGTGCTCGGCGACCGGTCGAATTTCAGCAGCTTTCAGACGCTCCTCGAGAGTCTGTACCGGCGCCATCACAAGCTGGTCCTGGTCGTGGATTCCGATGACACGGACAAGCGGATCAACCCGCGGGGCGACGGCCGGTTAGACCTGAAGGCCTGGCTGAGGCGGCACCCCGGGGTCGAGATCAGCGACCACGCTCTGATCCACCACCGGCGCCTGGCGGCCTTGTCCCGGATGGTCGGGCGCGCCTATGCGGTCTGCGATCGTTGGCCCCGGATCGCCCCGGTCGGGCGCGAGCTGCGCGCCTGGACCGGGAAGATGGCGGCCGATCTGCTGCTGGTTTGCCTCGACCACACCGATCCACTGTTCGCCGGGCCCTATGTGGAAGCGGCCATGGATGCCGGATACCTGGTCTGCGGCCTTGGAACCGACGAGAACCCGACGCCCCTCGAACGGCGGATCGACCGGTCGATCCCGAAGATCCGTTGCGTCGCCGGCGCTGCAACGGAGCTCGAACGGGTGCTGGCGACGCCCGGCAATGCGATTGTCGTGCGCGGCGACATCGGGCTCGAGGCAGCGTACCGGCCGGCCCCGGACAAGCGGGATCTTGTGCTTTTCGACCGGGACTTCCCGACCCTCGTCGGGGCCGGGTTCGTGCTGTACATGGCCGATCCCGAGGTTGCGCCGCAGCTCGAGCTGGCGAGGGCCGGCACGCTGGCCGCGCGCCTGTGGCAGTCCAACCGGATGGCGGTCCGCCGGCTGAGCGTCGTGTATCGGTCCGCGATGCCGGCCCGGTTTCCGGTCCAGTACCCGTTGCCGGACAACCTGGTGATCTGGCCGCGCCCCGACTCCAGCCAGGATTCCAATACCGGGGCCATGCTCCGGGTCGGCCTGCACCGGGCGATCGCCGTAGTGTCGCCGGCGGCCGGCGAGCTGGCGCCGGCAGTCATGGCCGATCGTCCGGCCATCGTGCTGCGGACCGACGGCTTGCCGGCCCGGACGGACGATCCCTACGGCGCCGGCGTGTATCGCTGCGACACGCTGGGCGAGCTGGTGCATCGTCTGGGCGACCTCGCCGACGGCTGCGACCCGGTCCGGGATCGCCGCATGGCGTATCAGGAGGCGGCCGATCTGCGTCGGCGAAGCCGCTTCCACAATCTCGGCGAGCTCCTCGGCTACGGCGTCGAGCTGCTGGCCGGCGGCGAGTCCGCCGACCGGGTGTCGAAGCTGCTGCAGTCGGAATTCGACGATGCGAAGGGGGCCGCCGATCCGGAGGGCGAGGCGGCGCCCGACGCCCGCGCCGACCTGCCGCGCTGGGTCGAGGCGGCGGACCGGGCGCTCGCCGCCGCCGGCAGTACGCTGCAGGTGGCGGCTGAGTTCCGGGACAGCGAGGCCCTGGCGCGTCCGGGCATGCTGCCCGCCCTGGACGCCGCTGCGGCCCTGGTCCGCGGGCTCGAGCGCTCGGGCCTGATCGGGCAGCTGGCCGGGGAGGCCGCTAACGGCCTGCTCGGGCAGTTGCTGGGCGGCATCGATTTTCCCGAGGGACAGCTGCAGTCGGCGCTGCTGCTGAAGGCGGTCTTCCCGGGGCTCACGATCTACCTGGTCGACGTCGAGAGACGGTTTGCCGAGGCCGAGCGGGCGGTCGCCGCCGTGTTCCCGGACGCGCGCATCGGCGACGCCGTCGAGACGCTCCCCGGAAAGGCCATCCGGTCGCTGGACTTCGTCTACACGCTCGACAAGCGGGTCGCCGAGACCAGGGCCTATGTGCCGTCGGTGGTGATCGCGCAGTCGGCCCTCAGCCTGGTGGCCGAAGAGCGTGCCCTGGTCCTGGCCAACCGGCTGGCCGATTGGACGGTCCCGTTCCTGGTGCTGTCGATCGACGCCGGGCATCCGCGGGCGGCGCGCTACGCCCAGCTGTCGGCAGCGCTGCGACGTTCGTTCCGGCTGTCCGACCTCGGCGATCCGGCGACCGAGCGCTACCTGACGACTGTGGCGGTCTCGCGCGCCGCCGTGACGCAGGCGCTGACCGGCCGGACCGGGGCGAGCGCTGCCTGCAAGGGGCTCGGCAGCCCGAGCGTCACCGTGGGACTGGTCGTCTACAATGGCGCCGAGACCCTGTCGGCGGCCCTCGAGAGCATCCTGGCGCAGACCTACTGGGACTTCGAGGTGATCATCGTCGACAACGGCTCGACCGACGCCACCCTGGAGATCGCCCGCAGCCATGCCGCCCGGGATCCGCGCATCACCATCTATCCGCGCCGGAAGAATGTGGGAGCGGTGGGCAACTTCCGTTTCGCGCTGTCACTCGCGCGGGGCCGGTACTTCTGCTGGGCGAGCGATCACGACCTGTATGACCGGGTCTGGCTGGAACGCATGGTCGCAGCACTCGAGAGCCGGCCGAACGCTGCCCTGGCATACCCCTATTTCGGCATGATCGACGACCGTGGCGTTCGGGTCGGCGACCATCTCACGCGCTTCGATACCTCCGGTCGCGGCATCGCCCAGCGCATGCGGCTGGTAACCGATCGGATGCGGGGTTCGGGCTCCAAGGTCTACGGGTTGTATCGCCGGGCCGCCCTGGAGCGGGTGCGGATCCGCACGACCGTCTGGTGGGACCGCCTGTTCCTGCTCGAGCTGGCGGCCGTCGGCGAGTTCGTGCAGGTCAACGAGGTGCTCTGGTGGCGGCGCTACAAGGGCGTCGAGCGGGCGTCGATCGATCCGCCCGAGGTCGGCAAGTTCGGTCTGATCCCGACCCCGCTGACGACCACGGAAACGGTCGTCCGGCAGCTCGCCATCTCGTTCGAGGACGGGCGTGCACCGTTCCTGATGCGTATGGCGACCCTGGCCAACGCAGTCCTGCTGATCTGGGACGTGGCGTTGGCGCCGCCGGGCCGGCGGATCGGGGCGTCACTGGCCATGCTGCCACTGGCAATCCGCAGTGCATATCGTGCCATGGTGCGGACCAAGGCGTTCATACCGGCGGAGTTCGAGGCGCTGCGTCAGCATGTGCTCGGCCGGCGATAGAAGGGCACTGATACCGGGAGACCGGTGAGGGGGCGGTTCAGGTGTGGACGACAATACTGCAGGGTGAGGACGAGGCGGCCTGGGCTGCGGACCGCGAAGCCGTCGCCGGCGATGCGCCGCGGGTGCTCATGGCGACCTCGGTCGGCAGTCACCACAACATGGTGACGGTGGACAGCATGCTCGCCATCGCCCTGACGCTGCGTGGCGCCCACGTGGAATTCGCCCTGTGCGACGGCGCGCTTCCCGCCTGCATCGCCATCAAGCACGGCGGGGTGCCGCCGCCGGCGCTGCTGGCCATGGAGAGGCCGCCGCGCTGCCCGAACTGCTTCCCGCTGGGGGCGGGGGTCGTCGGGCAGCTCGGGCTGCCGCTGAATCGGCTGTCGGCGGCACTGACCGAGGACGACATCGCCACGGCCAAGGGGTTGGCCGGCAAGGTGCCGGCTTCCGAGATCCCGCTGTTCGAACTCGACGGCGCGAAGGTCGGCGAGCATGCGCTGGCCGGTGCGCTGCGCTATCTGGCGCGGGGCGACCTGGAGGCGGAGCCGGAGGGCGACGCGATCCTTCGTCGGTACTTTCAGGCCGCCTTGCTGACCGTGCTCGCGATGGACCGCATGATCGCGGACCGCGGCATCGAGATCGTGGTGGTGAACCACGGTATCTATACCCCTCAGGGCCTGGTCCGGGAGGCCGCGGCCCGGCGCGGCGTGCGGATCGTGACCTGGAACCCGGCCTACAAGAAGCACACGCTGATCTTCAGCCACGACGATTCCTACCACCACACCATGATCAGCGAGGATCCCGGGCTGTGGGAGGACCTGCGGCTCGACGACTCCCGGAGCGGGGCACTCGACTCCTATCTGGAGAGCCGGCGGCTCGGCTCGCGCGACTGGATCTGGTTCAACAAGGAGGTCGCGGACGACAGCTCGGCGAAGCTGGCGGCGGCCGGCGTCGACGGATCGCGACCGATCGTGACCCTGCTCACCAGCGTCGTCTGGGATGCGCAGTTGCACTACGAGTCCAACGCCTTCCCGGGGATGGTCGACTGGGTCCGCTTCACCATCGCGTATTTCGCGACCCGACCCGACCTCCAACTGGTCGTCCGGGTCCATCCGGCAGAGGTCACCGGTTCCAATCCGTCGCGGCAGATGATGGCCGACGAGATCGCCCGGCACTTTCCGACGCTGCCGGAGAACGTGCTGGTGGTTCCGCCCGAGAGCGATCTGAGCACCTATGTTCTGCTGGACCGCAGCAATGCGGCCCTGATCTACAGCACCAAGACCGGTATCGAGTCGTCGGCCCGCGGTCTGCCGACTATCGTGGCGGGCGAGGCCTGGATCCGCGGCAAGGGCTTCTCGCAAGATGCGGTCACCCCGGCGGGTTACCGGCAGATGCTCGATCAGCTGCCGTTCGGGGATCGGCTGACCAGTGCAGAACTCCAGCGCGCCCGTCGCTATGCCTATCACTTCTTCTTCAGGCGGATGATTCCGGTCGAGTTGCTCGACGTCGGCGAGAAGGGACAGTTCAGGCTGGATTTCGACGACATCGAGCAGCTTCGCCCCGGAGCGTCGCCGGGTCTCGATGTGATCTGCAGCGGCATCCTCGACGGGCGGCCTTTCATCTACAACGGCCCCGATCGCATGAGCGAGCGGACGGCCGGATTGGATGCCGTGGCGGTTTGAGGCCGGCCGCGCCGTCCCGGTGATTGCGTACAGTCGAGGGAGGGGCCCGGCGGTTCCGACCGGGACCGGCAACCGTCAGACGATCCGTGTGAAGAACAGGTTGTCCATCGGCGAAGTCGCCCCTTTCGGAACGACCATCGTCTGCCGCACCCGTCTCGGGTCGTCGACCTCGATCGCCCAAGGCGCATTCCTCAACAACTTGTCGCGCACCTTGTGCGCGACCCCGTTGAAATCCTTCTTTCCAGCCAGAAACCGGGGCGGCCGTCTGATGGACTTGTACTCGTCCGTCATGACCAGGAGCTCCCAGCCGCAATCGCGCGCGAAGTCGTTGGCGGCGTTGATCATGCAGAGACTGGTCTCTTCGTCGCCGACGCCATCCTTGCGGACGGATCCCTTGTTGACTCGAAATCTAAGATCGTAGAAGTCATCACCGATGATTATGCCGTCATCTTTCATCTTTGGAGCGTAAGTGCACAGATCGTTGTAGAATCCGTCATAGGAATCGAGCGTATCAACGTAGACAATATCAAAATACTTATCGGGAAACTGATGAGAGGCAGGAATAGCATAATCCCGGATTACTTCAACTCGTCCGTCTCTGTCGCCGGATTTGCCCCATTCAAGAACTTCGCGGTGGTAGTCAACCAGCGCACTGCGATCAGACTCGGTGAGTCGGCCGGCGTAACCGACGTCCTCGTCCATTGCCCATGGATCGACCAGGTACAATTTTTCCGGGCTCAGTTCATGGAACAGCTTTCGGGCGTTGCGCCCTCTTTTAACCCCGAGTTCTGCAATGACACCTCCGCGGGGCAAGAATTTGATGACTTCGTCGAAATTGAATCCAATGATGAACATCCAACTTTCCCCGATACCTAACGGTGCCCCAGTCTAATGAAAAAGTACGGCTGCCGGGCAGGAATTGCAAAGCGATTTCACCGCTCCTGCCACCGGTATTCGGCAATTCCGGGCGGACCGGATCCGCGCGGTCAGCCATCCGCATCGGCGCACGATCGGTGCGCGGTTGATCGCTCACCGGTGTCCCGACGCCGTGACCGCATCATGTGGCACGTTGCTTGCCCGACCTGAGGGCCGGGCGACCCGTTCCCGATCCAATCGACAATCGGCGAGAGTTTCGCCAGGATCAGGGCACCCCGACCGTTCGGATCGGAGCGGCGGGCTCGTATGGACGCTTGCAGAGCATCGGTTGAAGCGGTCGGATGCCTTCTCGCCGGACTTGTCCCGAACGGAGCGGCCCTTCTTCCGGGCGTCTGCTTAGGCGATCCACGCCTGGGCCGGGCCCCCTCTCGGTTGCCGCCTGGAGACGGCGACCGGCCGCGCCCGCGGGACTGCGCGTATGCCCGACCTGCCGGCCGCTCGGATGATCCGGCAGGCGGCGGCGAACCCGGTCCCCCCTTTGCATCTGCGGTCGGCCTGAGAGGCGGAGCCACGATGGGAGAACGGTCCGGACCATCGGCGAACGACGATCCGCGGCGGCCGCTTCTGGCGGATCCAGGCAACACGGCCGCGGCTGTCAGATTCGCCGAACTGCTCTACGGGGGCGGTTCGCCGGCGGCCGCTCGCCCCTGGCTGCGGCGGATCCGGCGGCTGGCGCCGGGGTGGGGCCTCGTCCACCATTCATGCGCTTTGGCAGCGCGGCAGTCCGGCGACCAGGCCCGGGCGGTGCGGTTCTTCATGGCGGAGGTCGTTCTCGACCCGCGGGCCGTGAAGGGTCTGTCCCGGCTTGCCGACGATCTCGACGCCGTCGGCCAGCGTTGCGCCGCCGCCCGGGTCAGCCGTTGGCTGCAGCCGCTCGGCAATGCCGGTCCGGCGGCGGAACTGAGGATCCTGACGTTCCGTCTGCCCAAGGCCGACGGATGGGACGCGATAGGCCGGGCGATCGAGGCGATCTCACCATCGGCGGCGGCCGAACCGGTGACGGTGGAAGCGCTGTGGTCGGCATACGAGCGGTTGCCCGGGGCTGCCGCCGCGGCCGCCGCCTGGCGGCAGTTGGCGGAGCGTGCCGGCGGCGCCGGAGGCTTGGCCCTGGCGGCGGAATGCGTCGGGCTGGGGGCACTGCCGACGGACGCGGCGATTGCCGCCTGGAACGCGCGGCCGGAATCCGATCGGCGTGCATTGGGCATCCTGGCGCTCAGGCATGCCCCCGGGCTGAGGCCGCTGGCGGAAGCCGCGCTTGCGGGGTCGGTCGCCGGACCGGATGGAAGCGTCTTGGACAGCATGCGTTCCGCCGGGATGGTGGCCGTCGATATTGGGGCCCGTGGACTGCCGCTCGGCGATGTCCCGCTTCTGCCGGCAGTTGCAGCGGTGGTGGGCATCGACGCCGACGAGGCCGCCACGGCGCGGCTGGATGCGGCCTACCGCGCCGTGGCCGGCTGGCATGACCTGCGGCCGGTGGCGGCTGCGGTGGGCGAACGGACGGAGCGTCGCCAGCTCTACCTGACGCGTCAGCCCGGCCTGGCCTCGCTGCTGCCGCCGGATCCCGAGACGGCGAACCTGCTCGGCCTGGGCGACGCGATCGCGGTGACCGGTACGCTGCCGGTCGAAACGGTGCCGCTGGATGCGGTCCTGCGACCGCTCGGCCTGCCGCATCCGTCGCACGTCAAGCTGGATACCCAGGGCACCGAGCTCGAGATCCTGCGGGGCGCGGAACCGCTGGTGCGCGACCAGCTGCTGTCGGTGCAGGTGGAAGCCGAGTTCCGGCCGATCTATCGTGGGCAGGCCCTGTTCGGCGACATCGACCGGTTCCTTGTCGACCGCGGCTTCGAGGCGGTTCTGCTCCGGCGCAGCCTGCGGCGGCTGGGCACGGGCGATCGGGAGGTGCCGAGCCGGCTCGAGCTCTGTTGGTGTCACGCCCTGTACATGCGGTCGCTGCGCGACTTCCTGGCACGTCGGCCGGACTGGCCGGCGATCGTTCGCTACTGCACCGTCGCAATGGCTTATCGCCTCAGCGACCGGGCGCTCCTGTTGCTCGGGCATCCTGCCGTGGCCTCGGCGCATCCGGCGGCGCACAGCTTCGCCGAGGGGCTCCGGGCGCTCGCCAGGCAGTGGCCGGATGTCGGAGGGTCCCAGGGGCGGGAAATCAGCAAGGACGGGTGGTGACAGGTCGGTCCGGTCCCCGGGGATGACGGTCGGTCGGCACTCCCGGCTCACCACTCGAGCTTGGGCATCGCGAAGCGCGGCCGCGCTCCAGGGCTGAGCGAGCGGATCGCGGCACCGAGATGCTCGACCAGGGTACCGCCGTCGGTCAGCAGCGCCTCGGCGTGCAGCCCGCCGGCGATCAGCAGGCTGTCCAGGCCGGCCGCGGCGGCACCGGCTATGTCGGTCGCGAGGCCGTCGCCGACCACCAGCGTCCGTTCGGCCGGGCTGCCCAGCTCTTCGACCGCCCGCCGGAACAACGCGGGATATGGCTTGCCGTGATAGCGGACATGGCCGCCGAGCGCCTCGTAGGCGGCGGCCAGTTCGCCGGCGCAGATCTTGCGCACCCCGCGATCGACGATCGCGCGGTCCGGGTTGGCGCAGATCATCGGGATGCCGCGCGCGACGGCGGTCCGGAACAGCGGCGCGAAGGCGGCGACCGGGAGGTCGTCGCGGTCCGGCCCGCCGTTGACCAGCAGGTCGGCGTCCTCGATCCGGTCGACGCGCGTGAACGGCGTGCCGGGGAGCAGGTCGGGGAACCGGTCCGGCGCCAGGTGATAGGCGCGGCGGCCGAGGCCCTCGAACCACGGTCCGGACGCTGTCGCGAGATCCTCGTGCGCGAGGTCGCCGGCGGTGAACGTGAGGTCGTAGCAGTCGACCGGCAGGCCCTGCGCGGCCAGCCGGCGGGCCAGCACGGGCCCGAGCTGCGGGGTGTTGGAAACCACGGCCAGCCGCTTGCCGGCGGCGTGCAGCCGGCGCACGGCGTCCAGCGCCGCCGGCAGCACGTCTCCGCCCTCGTGCAGGGTACCCCAGGCGTCCAGGACGAAGCCGTCATAGGCGTCGGCCAGGGCGCCGATCCCGGTCAGTGACTGCATGCCGACGGCTCCCGCGGATCGGTGACCGGCCGGGTCACTTCAGGGGAAATCCCATCGCCCTGACGATATCGGCCAGCCTGTCGCGGCCGCCCATGGCCGCGAGCGATCCCATACGGTTGATCACGCGCCTGGTCCAGTTGTCCTGCACCATCTCGTTGCGGCGCGAGAAGGCGGCCAGCTTGGCGTCATAGCCGGCGCGTAACGCCGGCTCGTCCGGGTTGCCGTATCTCTCGCGGAACAGCACCGCCGGCTGCGGCAGCCGCGGCTTGACCTCGTTCGCGGCCTCCGGCGCGGCGTAGCCGACGCATAGGCCGAACACCCCCATGGTGCCGTCCGGCAGGCCCAGCACCTCCCTGACCTCGAGCGGGTCGTTGCGCAGCGCGCCGATATAGACGGTCGACAGGCCGAGCGACTCCGCCGCCACCGTCGCGTTCTGGGCCGCGAGCGCGGCGTCGATCGCGGCGACGAGGAAGGCCTCCAGATAGGCCGGCGCGACCAGCTCGACCCGTTCCTCGGCGGCCAGACGCTGGTTGCGCGAGACGTCGGCCAGCCAGACCAGGAACAGCGGGCACTGCTCGATGTGCTTCTGGTTGCTGGCGACCTTGGCCAGCGCCGCCTTCGCCGCCGGATCGGTCACCGCGACCACCGACCAGGTCTGCATGTTGGAACTGGTGGCGGCGGACTGGGCGGCCGCGACCAGGGTCTCGAGCGTTCCCTCGGGCAGGGCGTCGGGGCGGTAGCCGCGGACGGAGCGGTGCGACAGCAGCAGCTCGATATGGTCGTTCCAGGGTCCGGCTGCTGGCCGGCTGTCGACGCCATAGCGCCGGGTCAGCGCCTCCGCCTTGGACGTCGTGATCGGTGTGGATTCGTTCATCGGGTCATCCGGATGACTAGGGTTCTGCGCCCATGATGCCAAGGTCCGCGCCGGAATGATCGCCGGCGACCGGCACGGGTCCTGTTCCCGAAAGACGGGAAGTCGCCGCCGTTGGACAGGGGCGGGCAGCTTGGCTAGCGTCGAGTCATGGCCGGACCGGGGAACCTCTCGAAGTCGAAGCTGGTCGCGTACCGGCAGTGCCCGAAGCGGCTCTGGCTGGAGCTGCACCGGCCCGAGCTGCGGGTCGAGTCCCCGGCCACCCAGGCGGTCTTCCGGACCGGGCACGAGGTCGGCGAGGTCGCGCAGCGGCTCTACGACCCGGGCGGCACCGGTGAGGTCGTGGACTTCAAGGCCGACGGTCTCGCCGCCGCCCTCGACCGCAGCCGGGAGCTGCTGCAGGGCGACGGGCCGGTGTTCGAGGCCGGGTTCGCCGCGGCCGGGGCACTGGCGTTCGCCGACGTCATGCTGCGGGCCGGCGGCCCCGACCGGCCCGGCTGGCGCATGGTCGAGGTCAAGGCCTCGACCGCCGTCAAGCGCTACCAGGAGGACGACGTCGCGATCCAGAGCCATGTGGCGCGGGCGGCCGGCGTGGACCTGCGTGGCGTCGCGATCGCCCATATCGACAGTTCCTGGACCTATCCGGGCGACGGCGACTGCCGCGGTCTGCTGGTCGAGCGGGACCTCACCGACACGGCGTCTGCGCGGGCGGCCGAGGTCGGGCTCTGGATCGACGAGGCGCAGGCGGTGGCGGCCGCGCCCGAGGCGCCGGCGATCGCCGTCGGCCCGCAATGCGAGAACCCCTTCCGGTGCGGCTTCCTCGAGCATTGCTCCGCCGGTCGGCCGGTCGCCGAATTCCCGTTGGAATGGCTGCCGGGACGGCGGTCGCCCGCCCTCGAGGCTTTCGTCGTCGAGCACGCGGTCGACGACCTGCGGGATCTGCCCGACCGCCTGCTCAACGACCGGCAACGGCGGGTGCGCGACGTGTCGGCCTCGGGCGTGCCGTATTTCGACGCAGAGGGCGCGGCCCGCGACCTGGCGCCGTATCCGCTGCCGGCCTGGTTCCTGGATTTCGAGACCATCCAGTTCGGGGTGCCGCGCTGGGCCGGGACCCGCCCGTTCCAGATGCTGCCCTTCCAGTTCAGCCTGCATCGCCTGGACGGGGACGGGACGCTCGCCCATGCCGGCTTCCTGGACCTGAGCGGCGACGATCCCTCGGAGCGCTTCGCCCGGCGCCTGGTCGAGCTGTGCGGCGAACCGCTGCCGGTGTTCGTCTACAACGCCGCCTTCGAGGGTGCGCGGCTGGCCGAGCTGGCGCAGCGCTTCACCGGCCTGCAGGGACCGCTGCTGGACCTGAAGAGGCGGCTGGTCGACCTCTATCCGATCGCCCTGCGGCGCTTCTACCACCCACAGCAGCGCGGCAGCTGGAGCATCAAGTACCTGCTGCCGGTGGTCGCGCCGCACCTGGACTACGGCGCGCTGCCCGGGGTGCATGACGGCACCCAGGCGATGGAGGCCTATCTCGAGGCGGTCGACCGGTCGACGCCGGCGGCCCGGAAAGCCGAGATCGAGCATGCGTTGGTGCGGTACTGCGAGCTGGACACCCTGGCGATGGTCGAGATCTGGCGGTTCTTCAACGACGGCGGGACGCAAGAGGACTGACAGGCACGGCGTCGACCGGAAGGTCGTCTGACGGGGTAGCGGTCCGCCGGCCGGCGAGATACAGGGAAGACCGATTGCCGAGAGGGAGCGACCGTGGAGATCGTCGACGCGCAGATTCACGTCTGGGGAACCGGGCTGCCGAGCAACGCGGCGCACTGGCAGATCACGTCGTTCACCGCGGCCGAGGCGGTCGCGATGATGGACGAGGCCGGGGTCGACGCCGCGGTGATCCACCCGCCGTCCTGGGACCCGGACTCGACCGAGCTGGCGACCGAGGCCGTCGCCACCTATCCCGGCCGCTTCGCGATCATCGGCGCCGTCGACCTCGGCCGGCCGGAGGCCAGCCGGGCCGCCATGGAGGGCTGGCGCGACCGGCCCGGCATGCTGGGGCTGCGCTGCATGTTCCTGGCCGGCGAGGACCGCCGGCGCCTGCACGACGGCGAGCTGGGGTGGTTCTGGGCCGCCGCCGAGCGCTTGGGCATCCCGGTGACCACCCTGGCGACCGGCTCGTTCGGGGAGCTGGCGGACGCCGCCGTCCGCCATCCGGGCCTGCGGCTGACCATCGACCATCTCGGCGGCCGGGGCGGCAACACCACCCTGAAGGACGCCGCCGCCATGGAGCACATGCCGGATCTCCTGAAGCTCGCCCGGCTGCCCAACGTCGCGGTCAAGGCGACCGGCGCGCCGGGCTACTCCAGCGAGGCCTATCCGTTCCCGGCGATGCACGCCCCTCTGCGGCAGATCTTCGACGCCTTCGGCCCCGACCGCATGTTCTGGGGCACCGACATCTCCAAGATGCCGTGCTCCTGGCGGCAGTGCGTGACCCTGTTCACCGAGGAACTGCCCTGGCTCGCCGGCGCCGACCTGGCGCGGGTCATGGGCGGCGCGGTCCGGGACTGGTGGGGATGGCCGCGCCCGGGGGACGGTCGGGCGTAGGGCCCGGTCGCCGTCCCGTCCGCCCCGGGTATTGTCAGGTCGTGTAGACGGCGGCGCTGTTGCCGGCCAGGCGCCCGAAGACGGTACCGGCCATCAGGCCGCTGCCGCCCGGATAGTTCTCGACGAACAGCCCGCCGACCAGTTCGCCGGCGGCGTACAGGCCGGGTATCGAGCGGTCCGACAGGTCCTGCACCTCGCCCCGGTCGTTGATCTTGAGGCCGCCGAAGGTGAAGGTGATCCCGGTCGTGGTCACGTAGGCCTCGAACGGCGGCTCGTCGATCGGCAGCGCCCAGTTGGTCTTGTCGATCGCCAGGCCCCGGGTGGTGACGCCGTCGAGCACCGCCGGGTTGAACTTGCCCGGCCGGCAGGCCGCGTTGAATGCCTCGACGGTCGCCGTCAGCGCCTCGGGCGCGATCTCGAGCTGGCGCGCCAGGTCCTCGATGCTGTCGGCGGTGACCTTCGTGACCTCGCGGATCCGGTACTCGTCGCGCAGCAGCGGGATGGTCTTCTGGTCGAAGATCTGGACCGCCGTGCGGTAGGGCTGGCTCATGATGATGCGGCCGAACTTGACGTAGGTGTGGTTGCGCACGTCCTCGCCCTCGTCGACGAAGCGCTCGCCGTTCATGTTGACCATGATCCCCCAGGGGTAGGAGTGCTTCTGGAAGTTGTCGAGGATCCGGCGGTCGCCGTAGGGCGGGGCGGAGATGTCCCAGCCGACCGAGTGGCAGCCCGACCAGTTGCCGTACGGCCTGGCGCCGATGTCGAGCGCCATGCGGATGCCTTCGCCCATGTTGTGCCGGGTGCCGCGGACCCGGCACAGGTCCCAACCCGGGCCGAGGTAGCGCACGCGCATCTCCGGGTTAGACTCGAACCCGCCGCAGGCCAGCACGACCGCCCCGGTCGCGATCTCCTCGTAGCCGTTCGGGCCGAACACCTCGATCCCGGTGATCCGGCGGTTGTTGTCGTGGAGCAGGCGGGTGGCGCCGGTGCCGTAGCGGATATCGCAGCCCATCCGGGCGATCTCGGCCAGCTCCATCTCGATCAGCCCGGCGCCGCCGCCGACCGCCTCGATGTTCACACCGCCGTAGAAGTGATGCTTGCCGTCGACCAGGAAGGACTGGCGCCCGAACATCGGGATGAAGCGGATCCGGTGCTCGCGCAGCCATGCCATCGCCGGTCGGGACCCGTCGATCAGGATCCAGGCCATGTCCTCGTCGGACTGGTGGCGGGTGACCTTCATGAGGTTGTCGTAGAACGCCTGGCGGTCGTGCGGCGGCAGCACGATCTGGTCGCGCTCGGCGTCCGACAGGTCGGTCAGCACGTCGGTGACGGCGTCGTCGATGCCGGTGTGGCAGAACCGGAAGCCGCCCGCGGTGAAATAGGAGTTTCCGCCTTTCTCCTCCTCGGCCGCCTTCTCGAGCACCAGCACGCGCGCACCGTTCTCGCGGGCCGCCATCGCCGCCGACAATGCGGCGTTGCCGGCGCCGACCACGACCACGTCATAGTCCGACATCGCTGTTTCCTTCCCTGCGCCACGCCGATTTCCGGGCATGTTGACGCCTGGTGATTTGACAGTAAATTGAAACTTTCAATGATATTATTAAGGAAAATGAGTTAATCGAATGGACTATCTGCTGAAGGAGATCGGCGTCTTCGTGCGGATCGTCGAGCTGGGCAGCTTCAAGGCCGCGGCCGAGGACCTGCACCTCACCCAGTCGGCCATGACCCAGCGCCTCAAGAAGCTGGAGGACACCCTGGGCGTCCGCCTCGTCGACCGCACCACGCGGAGCGTGGCGCCGACCGCCGTCGGCCGGAGCTTCCTGCCGGTGGCCAAGCGCATGCTGATGCAGTTCGAGCAGTCGATGGAGGATCTCAGGAACCTCATCCAGGCCCGGACCGGCCAGGTCACGATCTCGAGCCTGATCTCGGTCGCCACCTATGTGCTGCCGTCGGCGCTCCGGCGGTTCCGCGACGACCATCCCAACGTCGGCGTCCGGATACTCGACGATGCCGAGCAGGAGATCGCGGCGCATGTGCTGCGGGGCGAGGCGGAGTTCGGGATCGACATGCAGACCGCGTCCCCGGACCCGGCGATCGCGGCCACGCCGTTGATGGAGGACCGCTATGTCCTGGTGTGCCGCGCCGACCGGGCCGACGCCGGGGCAGGGCCGGTGACGTGGCGGGAGATCGTCGAGATGCCGCTGGTGACGCTCGGGTCGCGGAGCGGCACCAACCGCTTGCTGCATTCGCTATGGTCGGTCTCGCCCGGCGCCGCGAACCGGCGGATCGAGGTCCAGCACCTGTCGACGCTGATCGGCGCCGTCGAGGGCGGACTCGGCGTCGGCATCGTGCCCGCCCTCGCGATGCGGGGCCGGACCGACGGGGTGCTGGTGCAACGCCCTCTGGTGGAGCCGGACCTGCGGCGGAACGTCGTGCTGGTCCAGCGCCGGGGCATCGAGCTCTCGCCCGCCGCCGACCGGTTGAGGGCCGCCATCCTGTCCGCGTTCGAGGCCTTCCGGGACGGGGCCTGAGCCCCGCCGGTGCGGAAGGATGCGATGGCGAGGGGAGAGTTGGCAGGGGGACGGGGATTCCGGGTCCGATTCCGGAAGGCCGCAGAAATCCTCGAGCTTCGGGGCCGCGAAACGGCGACGGCGTCTTCTCGCCTTCGGGGCTCATGTGAGGCTCAGAACAGCCATCAGGGCCAGACTCACACCGCGCGCGAGGTTGGCCTCGCTCTGCGGGCCATCATGACGTGCCGCCGAGTTCCAGACGCCGATCACCGCCACGACGTTGTAGGGAATCGACAGACCGTATCCGACGATCAGGGCCACCCACGGCAGGTCGAGCATGAGCAGCGCATAGAAGCCGATGCTGGTCGAGATATTGACCAGAAGCCCGCCGAACACCGTCCAGGTCCAGAGCGCATCGCCGAGGGGGAGATCGCCCCTCCAGAGGGCCAGGAGCTTTGCCATGATCCGACCCTAGCCCGGATGTCGCACGTCTCCCAAGCCGGTTGGCGGGTTGGATCGGATTGCCAGGCACGGGGCAGTGAGGGCACGGGGCCGTGAGGGCGAGCGTATGAGATCGGCTTTATGACGCGAGGCTATCGGTCACGCCCGAAGTTCGCCATACGCCGATGTGACAGAGCCCGCAGCACTCTTCCATTTGTGCGGAGTCATGTAGACGATGCGATCACCCACACTGACCATCACATCGCCGTCCTGAATATTGATCTGGAGCCTCATCGCGCGGCTTGCCAGTTTTGCCAGTTCGCCTGTGTCTTTCTCGGGAAAATTTGTCACTTGAAGGTTTTCAAAACGGGTGGTGTTTTTTTTGATCTTGTCCCACCAGATCTCGGCCGACCTGCCGCCATAAGGATAGACAATCACCTTGCCGGCCTTGCCACAGGATTGACGCATCACCTTCTCGCTGGGAAGCCCCAGGGTCACCCATACATCAAGCGCGCCGTTCAAGCTTTTCTGCCAAATGTCGGGCTCGTCATCGGTTGACAGTCCCTTAGTCATTTCCAGATTCTCATGGGCATTTAGCGCAAAGGCGACAATGCGCACCATCAGCCGTTCATCCGTCTCGGATGGATGCTTTGCCACGGTCAATTTATGGGTCTCGTAATAGTGACGATCCATGTCGGAGACCGAAAGCTCAACTTTGTAGATGGTGGCATTTTGCGCCATGATTTGTCCCAAGAACTGCGAAGATTGCGATGCTTACAGGGTCCGGCGACCTTGTGAAAGCGGATAAGGGGACTGCGACGGCGTTGTCACGAACCCGGAGCCGGCACGCACGAAGCCGACTGATCCTCTGAGGGCCATGCTGCCTTGGCCGCGGATTGCCACAGTGCGAACGCGTCGCTCCGTAGGGCCCGAAGGGTTCGGCGTGAGATCAGATGGCGCTGGACGTTGAAGGTGTTGTAGACGGCGGCGTGAGCAGAGAGGAAGCGCTGGGTCGATCCCGGTCTCTTGAATCCGATCCACGATCGTTCGCGTCGGCGGAGAGGTTGGTGTGAATTCTCGGCGCGATTGTTCAGCCGGCCGCGGGTCACGTGCCGATCGCTCATACCGACCTCGCGGAGCGCGGCACTGTAGGGCGGCACTGTAGGACCGCAGCTTGTCGGTCACGATGGCCTCAGGCGGGAAGCCCTGCTTACGAAGCAAGCGGCGCATCAGCTTCAGGGTGGCCCGCTTGTCACGTCTCGGCTGCACCAGGACATCGAGGACCTCGCCCTCGGCATCGACAGCGCGCCATAGGTACAACATTCGGCCGCCGATCGAGACGAACACTTCGTCGAAGTGCCAGGTGTCGCAGGGCCCCGGTCGCGTCGCGCGGAGCCGCCGGGCGTAGGCCGGCCCGAAGCGCGCGACCCAGCGCCGGACCGTCTCGTAGCTGATGTAGAGGCCTCGCTCGGCCAGCAAGTCCTCCACGTCCCGCAGGCTGAGGTTGAAACGAAGGTACGGCCAGACGGCGTGCTGGACGATCGATGACGGATAGTGCAGCCGTGTGTACGAGCTCGGGTTCATGAGGCGACGTTGCCGGCCGCGACCGGCGTCAGCCATGAGTTCGTGTGACAGCGCCGTTGGCTGAAACAATGGGCGTTGCCGCCCGCGCGTCGGCGGGAAACAAGGGCAATTCAGCGAAAAGAGAGAGTTGGCTGGGGGACCAGGATTCGAACCTGGGCTGGCGGAGTCAGAGTCCGCTGTCCTACCGCTAGACGATCCCCCAGCAGGACGCGCCGCAATGCGGAACGGGCCGTGTCCTTATCACATCGGGGAGTTGGGATGCAAACGCCTTAGATCAAGACCCGGCGCCCCAGGCGGCCGGCCGGGGGCGCTATGGGGATGGCCGGGGGGTGACCCGCCGTCTACAGTACTTTCGATACAGGTCCGGAAGGAACCGGAAGAACTGCGAGGAACGGGATGGTGAGGGGGCTGGAGAGCCGCCGCAGCCCCCCGTCCCGGCGACGAACGCGACGGCCGGCCAACGGCTGCGGCGAGGGAGCGACACCAAGGGACGGGGAGGCGGCGTCGGACGGGACGGCCGGGAATCGGCTAGGCGTACCGGTGGCCGGAGCGGGCAAGGCGGGGCGGACGTCACACGAGGTATTGGCGGCGCTCGACCTCGGTACCAACAACTGTCGACTGCTGGTGGCGCGGCCGGAAGGCCGCGGTTTCCGCGTGATCGACGCGTTCTCGCGCATCGTCCGACTCGGCCAGGGGCTGGGCCGGTCGGGCGAACTCGCGGAGGACGCGATCGAGCGCACGCTCGAAGCCCTGGCGGTGTGTGCCGCCAAGATGCGGCGCCGGCAGGTCACCCGGTTCCGGGCGGTCGCGACCGAGGCCTGCCGCAGCGCCGGCAACGGCGCCGCGTTCCTGGCGCGGGTGGCGGCCGAGACCGGGCTGGCCCTGCAGGTGATCACCGCCGAGGAGGAGGCGGCGCTGGCGCTGGCCGGCTGCCGGCCGCTGCTCGATCCGTCGGTGCCCGGCGCCCTGGTGTTCGACATCGGCGGCGGGTCCACCGAGATCGCCTGGCAGTGGAGCGGGCCGGAGGGCGGTCGGACCGTCGCCGCCGTCTCGATGCCGATCGGCGTGGTCACCCTGGCCGAGCGCTACGGCGGCGACCGCTTCAGCGAGGCGGACTATGAAGGCATGGTCGGCGAGGTCGCCGGGCGGCTGCTGGCGTTCGAGGACAGGCACGGCATTGCCGCCGCCGCCGCCGAGGGCCGGGTTCAGATGATCGGCACCTCCGGGACCGTGACCACGCTGGCCGGCGTGCGGCTCGACCTGCGGCGCTACAACCGCGACCGGGTCGACGGCCTCTATCTGGACATCGAGGACACCCGGGCGATCGGCCGGCGGCTGGCCGGCATGGATTTCGTCGGCCGCGCCGCGCATCCCTGCATCGGCCGCGACCGGGCCGACCTGGTGGTCGCCGGATGCGCCATCCTGGAGGCGATCTGCCGGGCCTGGCCGGTTCCGCGCTTGCGTGTCGCCGACAGGGGTGTGAGAGAAGGCATTCTGCTCGGACTGCTGGCCCGGAACGGCTGACGCAGACGGCTAGGTCAGAGGGAGTTCGCCATGGCAGGCGCGCGCGGCGGCGGCCGGCGTCCGGGAGCACGCGGACGCACCGCCTCGGGGTCAACGGCCGGAACACGCAAGGAAGGCGGGATCGGCGGATCGCGCGGGGTGACGGTGCGGGTGAAGACCGCCCGCGGCCGCACCTCGTCGTCGCAGCGCTGGCTGGAGCGCCAGCTCAACGACCCCTATGTCGCCGAGTCGAAGCGCCTCGGCTACCGGTCGCGGGCGGCGTTCAAGCTGCTTCAGCTCGACGAGCGGTTCAAGATCCTGAAGCCCGGCGCCCGGGTGGTCGATCTCGGGGCCGCGCCCGGCGGCTGGACCCAGATCGCCGTCGCCCGGGTCGGTGCGCCGGACCGCGGCCAGGTGGTCGGGCTCGACATCCTGCCGGTCGAGCCGATCCCGGGCTCGGTCCTGATCGAGGCCGACTTTATGGCCGAGGACGCGCCGGCCCGGCTGAAGGCCGAACTCGGCGGCCCGGTCGACGTGGTGCTGTCGGACATGGCGGCCCCGACCACCGGGCATTCCAAGACCGACCACCTGCGGATCGTCGGGCTGTGCGAGGCGGCCCTGGACTTCGCGATCGAGGTGCTGGCGCCGGACGGCGCCTTCGTCGCCAAGGTGTTCCAGGGCGGCACCGAGGGCGACCTGCTGGCCCGAATGAAGCGGGCGTTCCGCACCGTTCGGCACGCCAAGCCGCCGGCCAGCCGGGCCGAGTCGGCCGAGACCTATGTGGTCGCGACCGGCTTCCGGGGCGAGCCGGAGGCCGGCTGAGCCGCGGACTTCCGCGCCATGCGCGAGACGCATGGCCGGTCATCGAATGGTCGCTTGGCTTCCGAAGGCCGCGGTGTATAGTGCGCCGCCACCGGCTTTCGGAGGCACCATGGACATCCGCGACGCGCTCACTTTCGACGACGTTCTTCTCGAACCTGCGCGCTCCAACGTCCTGCCAGCCCAGGTCAGTACCCGCACCAAGGTCACCCGGACCATAGAGCTCGGCATCCCGCTGATCTCGGCGGCGATGGACACCGTGACCGAGAGCCGGCTGGCTATCGCCATGGCGCAGGCCGGCGGTATCGGCGTGGTCCACAAGAACCTGTCGGTCGAGCATCAGGCCAACGAGGTCCGCGCCGTCAAGAAGTTCGAGGCGGGCATGGTGATCAACCCGCTCACCATCGCGCCCGAGGCGACCCTGGCCGAGGCGCTCGACCTGATGAAGCGCCACGGCATCAACGGCCTGCCGGTGGTGCGCCGAGACGGCCGGCTGGCCGGCATTCTGACCCATCGCGACGTCCGCTTCGCCAAGGACCACGGGCAGCTGGTGCGCGACCTGATGACCAAGCGCCTGGTCACCGTGCGCGAGGACGTGTCGCGCGAGGCCGCCCGCGACCTGCTGCACAAGCACCGCATCGAGAAGCTGCTGGTGGTCGACGACGACCGGCGCTGCGTCGGCCTGATCACCGTCAAGGACATCGAGAAGGCCCAGACCCACCCGAATGCCGCCAAGGACGAGAAGGGCCGGCTGCGGGTGGCGGCGGCGACCGGGGTCGGGCGCGACGGCATCGCCCGCGCCGAGGCGCTGATCGACGCCGAGGTCGACATTGTGGTGGTCGACACCGCTCACGGCCATTCCGAGGGCGTGCTCGGCGCGGTCGCCGAGATCCGCAAGCTGGCCAACTACACCCAGATCATCGCCGGCAACGTGGCCACCGCCGACGGCGCCCGGGCGCTGATCGACGCCGGCGCCGACGCCGTGAAGATCGGCATCGGACCGGGCTCGATCTGCACCACCCGCATGGTCGCCGGGGTCGGGGTGCCGCAGCTCACCGCCATCGTCGACGCCGGCAAGGTGTGCCGCGAGGCCGGGGTACCGTGCATCGCCGACGGCGGCATCAAGTATTCCGGCGACCTGGCGAAGGCGATCGCCGCCGGGGCCAACTGCGCGATGATCGGTTCGCTGCTGGCCGGCACCGACGAGAGCCCGGGCGAGGTCTATCTGTACCAGGGGCGCTCCTACAAGGCGTATCGCGGGATGGGGTCGCTCGGCGCCATGGCGCGGGGCTCGGCCGACCGCTACTTCCAGGAGGAGGTGCGGGACAACCTGAAGCTGGTCCCCGAGGGGATCGAGGGCCAGGTGCCCTACAAGGGCTCGGCCGGGCAGGTGGTGCACCAGCTGGTCGGCGGCCTGCGGGCGGCCATGGGCTACACCGGGAGCGCCTCGATCGAGGACATGCAGGCCAAGGCGAAGTTCCTGCGGATCTCCAGCGCTGGCCTTCGGGAGAGCCATGTGCACGACGTCACGATCACCCGCGAGGCGCCGAACTATCGTCCTCATATGTGACGTTAGAATTCGACTGTAATAAGTTGATATGAAATGAAAGATGGTGCCCGCCTAGCGGCGGCGATAGAGGTGCTGGAGGCGGCGGCGGCGACCGATCGGCCGACCGACCGGGTGCTCGACCGGTATCTCAAGGACCGACGCTACATCGGCGGCAGCGACCGGGCGGCGGTCGCCCAGCGGGTGTGGGGCGTGCTGCGCCGCCGGGCCCGGCTGGACTGGTGGGTCAAGAAGGCCGGCAAGGGCCTGCAGCGTGACGCCCGCGGCCGGGTGCTGGCCGATGTCGCGCTGACCGACGGCCTGGGCGTCGGCGAGATCGCCGACCTGTTCGACGGCTCCCGCCATGCGCCGCCGGCCCTGACCCGCGAGGAGGGCGACGCCCTGCGCCGGCTGGTCGGCCATGCCCTCGACGATCCGGAAATGCCGGCCGCGGTCCGGGCCGAATGCCCGAACTGGGCGTGGCCGCGCATGGAGGCGGTGTTCGGGGCCGAGGTCGAGACCGCGGTCCGCGCGCTCGGCGCCGAGGCCACCTTCGACCTGCGGGTCAACCCGCTGGCCGGGGCCGACCGGGAAACGGTGATCGCCGAGCTGGCGGTGGCCAGCGTGCCGGCGGTGCCGACGCCGCTGTCGCCGGTCGGCCTGCGGCTCGACCGCCGGCGCCCGGTCGACCGCATGCCGGCGTTCCGCGACGGCCGCATCGAGGTCCAGGACGAAGGCTCGCAGCTGGCCGCCATGCTGGTCGGCGCCCGGCCCGGGCAGCTGGTGGTCGACTACTGCGCCGGGGCCGGCGGCAAGGCGCTGGCGCTGGCCGCCGACATGGCGAACAAGGGCCGGCTGATCCTGTACGACGTCTCCAAGTCGCGGCTCGACCGGGCCGCGGTGCGGCTGCGGCGGTCCGGCGTGAACAACGCCGAGCGGCGCCCGCTGGTCGAGGGCGACAAGGCGGTCAAGCGGCTGGCCGGCAAGGCCGACCGGGTGCTGGTCGACGCGCCCTGCACCGGCACCGGCACCTGGCGGCGCAACCCGGACGCCAAGTGGCGCTACGACGCCGAGGCGCTGGCCGAGATCACCGCCAGCCAGCGGATGATCCTGGAGCGTGCCGCCGCCATGGTGAAGCCGGGCGGCCGGCTGGTCTACGTGACCTGCTCGGTGCTGGCCGACGAGAACGAGGCGATCGTGGACGGATTCCTGGCGGATTCGACGGCGTTCCGGGCGCTGCCGGTCGCCGTCGCCTGGGCCGAGACCGTCGGCGCCCAGGGTGGTCCGGCATGCCCGTCGGACGGGCCGTATCTGCGGCTCAGCCCGCACCGCCACGGCACCGACGGGTTCTTCGTCGCGGTGCTGGAGCGCGGCTTCGGGGCCGGCGACGAGCGCTGACCGGCTTGCCGCCCGTCCGGCCCCCGGGTGGACAGCCGCGGACGGCGGTGCCTAGACTTGTCCCGCGACGGCCGCACCCGGTGGCCGTCCGGGAGACTGCCATGGCCGAACACAACGTGCTCATCCGGCCGGTCGAGCCCGGGGATGCCCTGGGCCTCGCCCGTGTCCAGATCGACACCTGGCGCGACGCCTATGTCGGGGTCCTGCCCGACGACACCCTGCTCGACCTGGACGAGATGCGCGCCGCGGTGCGCTGGACCCGCGTGGTCGGCAACCTGCGCTCCGCGGAGGCCCTGGCGGTCGCCGAGGCCCACGGCCGCGCCATCGGGTTCTGCCACGGCGGGCCCGGCCGCCGCACCGTCGCCGAGGCGGTCGACCGCGAGGGGCCGGTGGCCGAGGTCTACGCGCTGTATGTCGACCCCAGCTTCCAGGGCCTCGGGATCGGCCGGGCACTGCTGGCCGACGTCACCCGCCGGCTGATCGCCCACGGCTTCGAGTCGCTGGCGTTGCTGACCCTGGCCGAGAATCGCCACGGCCGGCGCTTCTACGACCACATCGGCGGCGCCGCGGGCGAGCCGATTCCCTCGGTCGTGGTCGGCTCGCCGGCCGACCAGGTGCCGTATTTCTGGCCGGACATGGAACGCCTGGTGCAGCGACTCGACGCACCGGCCGCCTAGCGCGGGATTCCGCCGTTCCGCACCCGCTTCGCGCTTGCCGCCCGACCCCCCTTGAGGTAGCGTCCGGCGCTTCTCGGAACCGCCCGGTGAAGCCCCCATGACAGACCGTGTCCTGATCCTGGATTTCGGCAGCCAGCTGACCCAGCTGATCGCCCGCCGGGTCCGCGAGAACGGGGTCTACTGCGAGATCTTCCCCTGCACCGTCGACCCGGTCCGGATCGAGCAGTTCGGCGCCAAGGCGCTGATCCTGTCCGGCGGCCCGGCCTCGGTATTCGGCGAGGGCTCGCCGCAGGCGCCGATGACCGTGTTCGAGCTCGGCGTGCCGGTGCTCGGCATCTGCTACGGCGAGCAGCTGATGTGCCACCAGCTCGGCGGCCGGGTCGATCCCTCGGACGACCAGGAGTTCGGCCGCGCCGAGCTGACCGTGACCGACGACTGCGCGCTGTTCGAGGGGCTGTTCGCGCCCGGCACCATCGAGCCGGTGTGGATGAACCACGGCGACCGGGTGATGGCGCTGCCGCCCGGCTTCCGGGTGGTCGGGACCAGCGGCAACGCGCCGTTCGCGGCGATCGCCGACGACGAGCGCCGGTTCTACGGCGTGCAGTTCCACCCCGAGGTGGTGCACACCCCGCGCGGCGCCCAGCTGCTGCGCAACTTCACCCACAAGGTGGCCGGGCTGTCCGGCGACTGGACCATGGCGGCCTTCAAGGACCAGGCGATCGCGGCGATCCGCGCCCAGGTCGGCAGCGGCCGGGTGATCTGCGGGCTGTCCGGCGGCGTCGACTCCTCGGTGGCGGCGGTGCTGATCCACGAGGCGATCGGCGACCAGCTGACCTGCGTGTTCGTCGACCACGGCCTGCTGCGCGCCGGCGAGGCCGAGGAGGTCGTGACCATGTTCCGCGACGCCTACAACATCCCGCTGATCGCGCGCGACGCCAGCGAGTTGTTCCTCGGCGAACTGGACGGCGTCACCGATCCGGAACTGAAGCGCAAGACCATCGGGCGCCTCTTCATCGACGTGTTCCAGGAGGAGGCGAACAAGATCAAGGACGCCCGGTTCCTGGCCCAGGGCACCCTGTACCCGGACGTAATCGAGAGCGTGTCGTTCACCGGCGGCCCGTCGGTGACCATCAAGTCGCACCACAACGTCGGCGGCCTGCCGGAGCGCATGAACCTGAAGCTGGTCGAGCCGCTGCGCGAGCTGTTCAAGGACGAGGTGCGGGCGCTCGGCCGCGAACTCGGCCTGCCCGAGCATCTGGTCGGCCGCCATCCGTTCCCGGGGCCGGGCCTCGCCATCCGGGTGCCGGGCGCGATCACCCGCGACAAGCTGGAGATCCTGCGCAAGGCCGACACCATCTACCTCGACGAGATCCGCAAGGCCGGGCTGTACGACACCATCTGGCAGGCCTTCACGGTGCTGCTGCCGGTGCGCACGGTCGGCGTGAAGGGCGACGACCGCAGCTACGACTACGCCTGCGCGCTGCGGGCGGTGACCTCGACCGACGGCATGACCGCCGACTACTACCCGTTCGAGCACGACTTCCTGCGCCGGGTCGCCACCCGCATCACCAACGAGGTGCGCGGCATCAACCGGGTGACCTACGACATCACCAGCAAGCCGCCGGGTACCATCGAGTGGGAGTGACTTTGGCCCATCCGTAGGCATCCGGCACAAAAGCGCTGGCCCAGTCCGGCGACGCGGAGGTGCACGGCTGGACACGGTGCCGCATGGCCCAGATGACGCGTGTGGGGCTGTGTTCCATTTCTTCCGACGGTTCAAGACCGGCCGAAGGCATTCGCCAGACCGCGCCTGCCTTTGCCCCGGCACGGGAGATTTGCGACGACGCGCGGGCGACCCGACGTCTATAACCTCGCCCCGGCACCCATCCTTTTGCAGCACGGGCCTCATGATTCGTCTCGACAACATCGTCAAGCAGAACGGCCATCAGATCCTGTTCATCGCCGCCTCGATGGGCCTGCGGAAGGGGGAGAAGGCGGGGCTGGTCGGGCCGAACGGCGCGGGCAAGACCACGCTGTTCCGCATGATCGCCGGCGAGGAGAAGCCGGACGACGGCCAGGTGGTGGTCGAGACCGGGATGACCATCGGCTATTTCAGCCAGGATGTCGGCGAGATGGCGGGCCTGAGCGCCGTCGCCGCGGTGATGGACGGCGTCGGGCCGGTCAGCGCGCTGTCGGCCGAGATGGCTGCGCTGGAGGCCGCGATGGTCGATCCCGAGCGGGCCGGCGAGATGGACGCGATCGTCGAGCGCTATGGCGAGGTGCAGACGCGGTTCCAGGAGCTGGACGGCTATGCGCTGGAGGCCCGCGCGCGCGAGGTGCTGGCCGGACTGAGCTTCAGCCAGGAGCGCATGGACGGCGATGTCGGCCTGCTCTCCGGCGGCTGGAAGATGCGCGTGGCACTCGCCCGCATCCTGCTGATGCGGCCTGACGGCATGCTGCTGGACGAGCCCAGCAACCATCTGGATCTCGAGAGCCTGATCTGGCTGGAAGCCTTCCTGAAGACCTATGACGGCGCGCTGCTGATGACCTCGCACGACCGCGAGTTCATGAACCGAATCGTCGGCAAGATCGTGGAGATCGACGGCGGCACGCTCACCACGTATTCGGGCAACTACGATTTCTACGACCAGCAGCGCGCGCTGAACGAGAAGCAGCGCCAGGCGCAGTTCGAGCGCCAGCAGGCGATGCTGGCCAAGGAGATCAAGTTCATCGAGCGCTTCAAGGCGCGGGCCTCGCATGCAGCGCAGGTGCAGAGCCGGGTGAAGAAGCTGGACAAGATCGAACGGGTGGAGCCGCCCCGGCGCCGCCAGTCCGTGCAGTTCGAATTCCGCGCGCCCCCGCGCTCCGGCGACGACGTGGCGAGCTTCAGGGACGTGCACAAGGGCTATGGCAGCCAGCCGATCTATGCCGGGCTGGATTTCCAGGTGCGGCGCAAGGAACGCTGGTGCGTGCTGGGCGCGAACGGCGCGGGCAAGTCGACGCTGCTGAAGATGGCGGCGGGCGAGACCGCGCCGGACCGGGGCAGCGTGGCGCTGGGCGCCAGCGTGCGCATGGGCTATTTCGCGCAGCACTCCATGGACCTGCTGGACGGCGACGACACGATCTTCGAGACGCTGGAAACGGCGTTTCCGCAGGCGGGGCAGGGCGCGCTGCGCACGCTCGCCGGCTGCTTCGGCTTCTCCGGCGACGATATCGAGAAGACCTGCCGCGTGCTCTCCGGCGGCGAGAAGGCGCGGCTGGTGATGGCGATGATGCTGTTCGACCCGCCGAACTTCCTGGTGCTGGACGAGCCGACCAACCACCTGGACATGGCGACCAAGGACATGCTGGTCGCGGCATTGGCGGAGTTCGAGGGCACCATGCTGTTCGTCAGCCACGACCGCCATTTCCTGGCGGCGCTGTCGAACCGGGTGCTGGAACTGACGCCCGGGGGCGTGCATCAGTTCGGCGGCGGGTATACGGATTACGTGACGCGCACGGGGCAGGAGGCGCCGGGGCTGCATCCGGGCTGAGATGCGTCGAAGCAGACCGAGGCCGGGGCCTTTGTGGCGCAGGAGCCGCGCGCCGACGGCACCCTGTACCCGGACGTGATCGAGAGCGTGTCGTTCACCGGCCGCCCGTCGGTGACCATCAAGTCGCACCACAATGTCGGCGGCCTGCCGGAGCGCATGAACCTGAAGCTGGTCGAGCCGCTGCGCGAGCTGTTCAAGGACGAGGTGCGGGCGCTCGGCCGCCACCCGTTCCCGGGGCCGGGGCTGGCGATCCGGGTGCCGGGGGCGATCACCCGCGACAAGCTGGAGATCCTGCGCAAGGCCGGGCTGAACGACGAGATCTGGCAGGCCTTGACGGTGCTGCTGTCGGTGCGCACGGTCGGCGTGAAGGGCGACGACCGCAGCTACGACTACGCCTGCGCGCTGCGCGCCGTGACCTCGACCGACGGCATGACCGCCGACTACTACCCGTTCGAGCACGCCTTCCTGCGCCGGGTGGCGACCCGCATCACCAACGAAGTGCGCGGCATCAACCGGGTGACCTACGACGTCACCAGCAAGCCGCCGGGGACGATCGAGTGGGAGTGAGGGGGCGTCACGCCGCGACCACCGAGATCCGTCCGGCCGCCCGCGACCGCGGCTTCTTCCGGATCACGATCTCCACGTCCTGGTCGAGCGCCGTCAGGAAGGTCATCAATCGCTCTACGGAGAAGCCATCGAGCTTGTAGTTCGCCAGCGCCGACACCTTGGGCTGGTTGACGCCGAGCCGCTCGGCGGCGGCCGCCTGGGTCAGGCGCCGGCGGGAGATCACGTCGTTGATGGCATGGGCCAGGCGCAGCTTGGTCTGCCGCTCCTCGGCGTCGGGATAGCCCAGGTCCGCGAACACGTTGCCGGTCCCGCGGGTGATCGTCTCGTCCGCCTCGTGGATCGTGCTAGCGCTTCGTTTTGCCAAATCGGTCCTCGTAGTCCTGCTGTGCCGCCTTGAGCCGTCTCGCGATCAACTCGATATCGTACTGCGGCATTCTGATGCCCCTCGGTGACTTCTTCTGGAAGGCGTGCAGAACGTACACGACCTTCTCAAAGCGCACCGTGTAGACCGCGCGGTAGGTGTCGCCGTCGTGGTCCTCGACCAGTTCGAAGACGCCAGATCCCTGGCCTTTCCAGGGCTTGGCGGAAGGGTGCCTGCCGCCGAACTGCGCCAAGCCCAGTGCATTGCCCATCTGGTCCTTCACCGGCTCGGGGAATGCCAGGAAGTCCTTCTTCGCCGATCCCACCCAGTCGAGGGGCCGTTCGCCCTTCGCCAGGGCCCGAGCCATACCCGTATATCCCATTATTGGGATGAGGTTTCAAGGGCCGGGCGACGGCTGTCCGGTGGCGGTCAGCCGAGCTTCGCCCCGCGCTCGTCAAGCAGCGCGCGCAGCACCGAGCGGTGGCAGCGCGCCTCGTCCTCGCAGTAGCAGCCGACCGAGAAATCGGCGCCGTGCGACAGCGCGGCCAGCAGGTCGAGGGTGCGGCGCGGCGCCGGGGCGTCCATCTCCCGGCGGAAGGCGCGCACGAAGGCGTCCCACTCGGCCTCGGTCGCCGCCGCTCGCGCCTGCGCCACCAGGGCCGCGCTCGGCGACAGCTCGGGATACCAGACGTCGAACCAGTCGTCGGCGGCGTAGCGCTCCTTGCGGACAGCGCGGGGCAGGCGGCGCACGGTGCCGATCCGCAGCCCCTCGCCGGGAAGCCGCGGCGTGCCGAGACGGACGATGCGCACGCTCACAGCGCCTTCCGCAGCGTCAGGTTGATCCGCGCCCGACCGGTCGCCGGATGGTCGCCGTCCTTGAGGGTCAGCACCCCGTGATGGAACAGCCGGGACGGGCCGCCCCAGGCCACCACGTCGCCGTGCTCCAGGCGGATCCGCCGCACCGGGTCGGCGCGCTTCGGCCCGCCGAACTGGAAGGTCGCCGGCAGGCCGAGCGAGACCGAGACGATCGGGTGGTCGTAGTCGGCCTCGTCCCTGTCCTGGTGCAGCGAGAGCTTGGCCCCCGGCGCGTAGCGGTTCACCAGGCAGGCGTCGGGCAGGAAGCCCGGATAGCCGGCCTCGGCCGCCGCGTCTGCCGCCAGCCGCAGGAACACCGCCGGGATCGCCGGCCAGGGCCGGCCGCTCTCGGGGTCGGCGGGGGCGTAGCGGTAGCCCTTGCGGTCGGTTACCCAGCCGGCGCTGCCGCAGTTGGTCATGGCCGCCGACATCCGGAATCCACCGGGCGTGACCATGTGGCGGAACGGCGCCGCCTCGGCGACCGCCGCGACCGCTCGCAGCAGCTCGGCCTGGGCCGCCAGCGCCCGGCCGCGCAGCAGCACCGCGCCCGGGGCCAGTTCGTCGCG
The DNA here is from genome assembly GCF_040219615.1 of Thalassobaculum sp. Classification (GTDB taxonomy): domain Bacteria; phylum Pseudomonadota; class Alphaproteobacteria; order Thalassobaculales; family Thalassobaculaceae; genus Thalassobaculum_A. The sequence continues at coordinate 184,558 of NZ_JAVJSE010000003.1, read as the reverse complement.
CTCCGGCAGGGTCGGATCGGTGTCGCCGAACAGGTCGTCCATGGCTCAGCCCATCACGCTCGGATGCAGGACCGGCCGGTAGCCGGCGGCCAGGGCCGCTACCGTCGACGGCGGGGTGACCAGCGCGTCGAAGCCACCTTCCGGGCCGCCCGGCCGGTAGCCGGCGAAGCTCCATCGCCACGGCCGCCCCCGCCGGACCAGATAGGCATCGCCGCCGGCGGCGACCATGGTGCCGTCCGGAAGCTCGGGTACCGGCCGGGGCAGGGGATGCAGGCGCCGGGTCCGCCATTTCAGCCGCTCGCCGTGCAGGACCGCGTCCATCTCCGGGGCCCGTGGCAGGCCGGTTCCCTTGCCGGCCGCCCAGGCCGCCTGGAACGCCCTGGCGTCGGCGCGTCGACAGAAGAAGCAGGGCCGGTGCCCGGCGGCCAGCGCGGTCGCCTCGTCCAGGAAGAACAGCTCGGTCCAGCTGCGCCGCGCCATGACCTCGCGGCGCATGCCGCGGAACTCGCACAGGCAGGTGATCCAGGCCTTGGTGGCCCAGCGTCGGGTCAGCAGGGTGCGGGTCGCCGGGTCGTGGATGATGCCGCGGTTGCCGGTGAAGGTGCCGCGCTCCGGGACCGCGACGACCTCACCGAACGGCGTGACGCGGTTCTGCAGCGGGCCCGGCCGCGTCGGCATGGCTAGCCGAGCCTCTCGATCAGCGCCTGCGCCGCCGCCGGGTTGCGCACCTTCCCGGCGCCGATGACGTACAGATAGACGTCGCGCGGGGCCTTGTCGGGCGCGCCGCCGACCGTCTCCAGGCCGTCGGCGAGGCCGCCGGCGGCCCAGGCCCTGGCGCGCCCGGCCCAGGCGTCGAGGGCGCTGGGCGAATAGCCCAGCTCCTGGTCCTCCACGGTTCCCATGATCCGGGCATAGACGAAGTCGGCGGTCGGGTCGGCGATCTGCGGGTACTTGGAGTCGCCGGCCACCACGACGGCGACCCCGTAGGCGCGCGCCATGTCGACCAGCTCGGGGACCCGGAAGCTGTCGTGCCGGACCTCGACGGCGTGCCGCAGGCGCCGGCCCTCGTGGCTGGCCGGCAGCAGCTTCAGGAAGCCCTCGAAATCCGTCGGGTCGAACTGCTTGGTGGCCGCCAGCTGCCAGTTGATCGGGCCGAGCTTGTCCTTCAGCTCGAGCAGGCCGCCGGTGACGAAGCGCTCGACCGAGGCGCCGCCCTCCGCCAGCACCTTGCGGTTGGTGGCGTAGCGCGGGCCCTTCAGCGCGAACACGAAGCCGTCGGGCGTCTCGTCGTGCCACTTGGCGAAGCTCTCCGGCTTCTGCGAGCCGTAGAAGGTGCCGTTGATCTCGATGCTGGTCAGCCGGCCGCTGGCGTATTCGAGCTCGCGCCGGTGCGGCAGGCCGGCCGGGTAGAACGGCCCGCGCCACGGCTCGAAGGTCCAGCCGCCGATCCCGACGCGGATGGATGCTGCTGCCTGGGGTGCCACGTCCTCGTCCTCTCTGCCGATGCCTCCGTCGCGAGAGGCATACATAGGCGGTCGCGGGCTCGGATGCACTCCGGCGCTTGCGGTCGCGGGCCGGCAGGTCCCGGTTGCTGACAGGCCGTCGTCAGCAGCGGTCCGCTAATCAGGGGCCACGGCCCCGGGGTCGATCGGGCGGAAGTCGACCGACGGGTATTGCAGGTACAGGGTACGGACCAGCGCCCTGTCGTCGGCCGACAGGATCTCGCCCCGCCCGACGGTGCCGGAATGCTTGTCGGCCGGCAGGGCGGCGATGCGGGCGGCGATCGCCGCCCGGTCGGCGGGTCGACCATGCTCGGCGAGACGGTCGGCGACGAAGCCCGGCCAGTCCAGCCGGACATCCTCCCAGCGCCTGACGACGCAACGCCCGATCGCCTGCTCGGCGTGCCAGGACGCGAAGAAGTCCACCAGCTGGGCGGCCATGCGCAGCACCCGGACCCGGCGGCGCGTCGCCGGGTCCAGGGCGGCGAAGCGATAGCCCGGGGCCACCGGCTCGTCGCCGCGGTCGTCGGCGTGGCAGGCGATCGTGTCGAAGATGTCGCGGACCAGGACGATCGGCCGGATGCCCAGCAGGGCGACCGTCGCACGGACCCGGACCGTGGCGGTGACGTGCCCGCGGACCAGGGATCGCGGCTTCAGCTCGCGCAGGGCGGTCAGCCGGTCGAAGGCATTGTCGAAGCCGCCGTTGACGGCGTGCAGGCTGCCGCGGCGCAGGCCCAGCTCCTCGACCAGGACGGTCTCGGCGGCGGCCGTCGGCACCCGCGGGAAGGTGTTCACGAAAATCAGGAGTTCCGGCCGGGCGGCTGTGTTCACCAGCAGCGGCCCGGCAACCTCCCTGAGGGCGTCGCCCCACGGCTTCGCGGCCAGGGTCTGCTCGAGGATGTCGAGGTTGAGGGTGACCGGCCGGCGAGCGACCCGGTCCTTCAGGACCGTCGCATAGGCCTCGGGCGAGCCCTGCGCGGCTGCTGCCTGCTCTTCCGACAGCAACGCGCGAGGGTCGCGGTCCGGCACGCTCAGACGTCCTCGAGATCGATGTCCAGGATCGTCATCTGGAAGTGGAAGCAGGTCTCGCCGTCCTCGACGTCCTTGTAGATCACGCCGATGAACTCGTCCTCGAGCATGACCTCGACGGAGTCGGTCTTCTTGCCGCGGCGGACAAGGCCGATGCGCGAATTCGAGAAGCGTCGCCGCAGATAGCTCTGCACCTGGGCGATGTCGGTTGGCGTCACGGCCATTCTCCCGGACTGTGGACAGGGTGACCTGGGCTTATCCCATGCCCGAGGGGCGGCGCAACCGGGAAGGCCGGCGGCGGTTGCCGGGTGACGGCGCAGCCCGGCCCCGATATGGTCCCGGTCCGTCCCGCCTGGAGCGTCCTCCGTGACCGACCCGCGCCCCCATCCGCGTCCGCTGCTCATCGACTGCGATCCCGGCATCGACGATGCGATCGCGCTGCTGCTGGCCTTCTCGATGCCGGAGGCGCTGGAGGTTACGGGGATCACCACGGTCGCCGGCAACGTCTCGCTGTCGTCGACGTCGCGCAACGCCATGCGGGTCCGGGGCCTCGCCGCGCGGCCGGAGGTGCCGGTGTTCGCCGGCTGCCCGCGGCCGATGCTGGCACAGCCGGTGTTCGCGGACGACGTGCACGGGGTCGACGGCCTCGGCGGCGTCAGCCTGCCGGGCGAGCCCGGCGGGCTGGCCGCGCGCCACGGGGTCGACGCCCTGGTCGAGCAGACGGCGGACCGGCCGGGGCTGGCGGTGGTCGCGGTCGGACCGCTGACCAACCTGGCGGTCGCCCTGGTCAAGCGGCCCGAGGTCGCCCGGCGGATCGAAACCCTGGTGGTGATGGGCGGCGGCCTCGCCCACGGCAACATCACGCCGGCCGCCGAGTTCAACGTGTTCTTCGATCCCGAGGCCGCCCGCGCGGTGGTCGAGGCCGGGCTGCGGCCGGTGCTGGTCCCGCTGGACGCCACCCACGGCGCCCCGGTCACCGCCGCGATGATCGACGAACTGGCGGCCTGCGGCGAGGGCGTGGCGCCGGAGGCGGCGGCGCTGCTGCGGGCCTACCACGCCAATGTCGGCACCGATCGGCCGGGCGCCTACGTCCACGACGCCATGGCCCTGGCGGTGCTGGTCTGGCCGGAGCTGTTCGAGCGCCGGCCGGCCCGGCTGCAGGTGCGGACCGACGCCGGGCCGGAGCGCGGGCGGACGCTCGCCGACTTCGCGTCTTCCGAGCCGAACGCCGAGGTGGTGGTCGGGCTCGACGCACCGGCGTTCCTGGCGCGCCTGTTCGAGCGCCTGCGCGGGTTCCCGCGCAGCGTGCCCGCGGGCCACCCGATCCCCGCGTGACCGGCCATCCGTTCCTTGCCATCCTGACGCCATGCCTGTTCTCGACCTCATCCTGGCCCGGCTCGCGGTCCCCGTCGTCGCCACCGTCCTGGTGGCCGTGCTGGTCTGGCTCGCATGCCGGCGCATGGATGCCGCCCGGGCGGTCGCCGTGGCGGTGCCCGCCGGGCTGATCGCCGGCTATGCGGTGGTTCCGGGCTGGCCCTGGGCACCGCCGACCGCCGCGATCGACAAGCTCGCCTGGATGGCGCTCGGCGGCGCGCTGCTCGGGCTGGCGATCGACCTCGGTACCCGTGGCCGTATCGCCCCGGCCGTGGCCGCGCTGGTCTGGCCGGCCGCCGGCATGGCGTGGCTCGGCGGGCCGGCGCTGTTGAGCGGCGAGGGTGCCGGGCCGTATCGGTTCGGCGAGGTGTCCCTGGTGCTCGGGCTGCTGCTGGCGCGGCTTTCCCAGGTGTCGGACGATCGCCTCCAGGGCCCGGTGACCGCTGCCGTGATCGCCGTCGGCATCGCCTGCCTCGGGCTGGTCTCGGGCGAGCCGAGGCTGGCCGCGATCGGGCTGCCGCTGGCGGCCGCCCTGTCTGGATGGCTGCTCTGCAACTGGCCGCAGCGGCGCTTCGCCTTCGGGGCCGCCGGATTGCTCGGTGGACCCGGTGTCGCGCTGGTGCTGGCGGGCGACGCCGCGCTGCTGACCGGGGTCAACGCCACCCTGGTGCTGCTGGTGCTGTCGGCGGTGCTGATCCAGCCGGCGGTGCCGGCGGTCGCGGCGCGCGTTCCCTGGCTCGCCGGGCAGGCGGTCCGGCCGCTGGTCACGGCCCTAGTCCTGGCGGTTCCGTCGGCGGTCGCGGTGCTGCTGGCGTGGCTGGCGCCGGGGCTGGTGCCGTCGCTGTACTGACGCGCGGGGCTAGAAGCCGATCCGAATGGACGGCTGCGCCTCCGCCGGGGCCGCCGGACCGCCGGGCGGTTCGGCCGGACACAGATAGCTTCCCGCGAGATAGCCGCCGCCGCCCATGAGCGCGATCTGCAGCGGCCAGTGGGCCAGCCAGAGGGCGAACAGCGTGGCGCCGGTCGCGCCGCCGGCGGCGACGCCGGCCACCGCGCCGATGCCGATCGCGGCCGCGGTGGCGCCGCCCGCGGCCACCGCGGTCCGTTCGCTGATGTTGTTGCGCTCAAGGGCTTCGACCCAGGACGGCGGCAGCACGCCGAGGCGGCCGTCGTGATCGCCGGCGGCGCCGAGATGGCTGGTCGCTGCCGCCGGGTTGCCGACGGCGGCCAGGGCGAGCAGCATGAGGGCGAGGCAGAATGATCGCATACGGCCTATCCTCCCGTACGGGACGAGGCCACCATGATAGCCACAACGGCGGGGCCGGGGAACCGGCACCGCAGTCCGGCGAGGGCCACGGGATCGCCCGGGGCGGCGGCGCCGGCCGTGGCGGCCGGACTATGGAGCGCGTTCGATGACGTTCGAGACCTGGGTTGCCTTTACGGTGCTGGAGACCGTGCTGTGCCTGGTGCCGGGCCCGGCGGTGCTGTTCGTGATGGGCCAGGGGCTGGTGCAGGGCCCGCGTCCGGCGATGGCGGCCAGCCTCGGCATCCTGTCGGCGAACACGATGTACTTCGCGATCTCCGCGACCGGCCTCGGGGCCCTGCTGCTAGCGTCCTACGAGGTGTTCTTCGCGATCAAGTGGCTGGGGGCCGGGTACCTGGTGTGGCTCGGCGTGCAGGCGCTCCTGACCCGCCCGGAGACCCTGGCGATCGCGCGGGCGAAGCCGGCCGCCGGCTGGCAGGTGCTGCGCCGCGGCTTCGTGGTGCAGTCCGCCAATCCGAAGACGATCCTGTTCTTCGGCGCGCTGCTGCCGCAGTTCGTCGATCCGGCCGGCGACGTGGCCCAGCAGATGCTGGTCCTGGGCGCTACCTCGGTGGTCGTGGAGTTCGCGGTGCTGTCGGTCTATGGCGGGCTGGCCGGCCGGCTGCGGCGCTTCGCGACCCGGCCGGCGGTGGCGTTGTGGTTCGAGCGTGCCGCCGGCGGACTGCTGGTCGCCGCCGGGGTCGGCATGGCGGCGATCCGGCGCGCCGACTGAGCCATGCGGCCCGGATACGGCTCACCGGGCTTCCCTGGCGAACGCTGCTGGGTCCGCGCCGTTGCTCGGGCGTCTTCGTGCGCCGCCCTCTTCATCGGAGCCAGCCAGGACCGCGATGACCCGAGTGGTTCGACGGGGGCGGCCAGCCGGTGCCGGGGAACCATCCGAAGATCGCCTGTATTCCCGCCGCGCGGATTCCGCCCAACACGTTCCCGGTACGGTCACGCGAGGAGAGCCAGATGATTTCCGAAGAGAGCCGGTTACGCTATGAGGAGTCTGGATTCCTGATTGTGGAGTCTCTCTTCTCTTCCGACGAAGTGAAGAGTATGCGCCAGGCGTTGTCGGATATCGTCGACCAGACGGGTGAAAGTGCACCAAAGCTGGATCTGGAAACCGAGGACGACGGCGGAAGGAATCCGATAAGAAGACTGATTAACCCTCTGGACTATCCGGCATTTCAGGCGTTCGTTCAGGATGAGCGTCTGCTGTCGATACTTCGAATTCTGTTGGGGAAGCACATTCGAAGGGGGGCGGGGAAGATCAATATGAAGCCGGCCCGGGTGGGAACCGCGGTGGAGTGGCATCAGGACTGGGCCTTCAATCCATACACGAACGACAGCCTGTTGACCGTGAGCGTGTTCATCGACGACGTCACGCTGGACAATGCGCCTATCCAGGTGCTTCCGGGGTCGCATCGAGGACCGGTCTACGACCACCACTCGAATGGCGAGTTCGTCGGCGTGATTGATCCCGACGTGATCCGGCGGCAGAGCGATGCGATGGTTCCGATGACCGGCCCGGCCGGATCGTGCAGCTTTCATCACGTCCGGCTCGTTCACGGATCCGACCGAAACCGGTCTGATGCCGATCGGCGGATGTTCGTCTTTCCGGCCATCGCCGGCAACGCCTGGCCATTGGCGGCGAGCAAGACGACCTTGGAGCAGATGTACGGAACCATTCTGTCGGGAAATGTGGTGATTGCGCCGAAGCTGGTGGATGTCCCGGTCCGGGTTCCGGTTCCGATCCCGAAGGGCGTCCGGAGCATCTTCCAGGCCCAGGCGCTCGCGCCGAAGAAGTACTTCGAATGATCGATTGCAGCGCGGTCGGATAGCCAACGGGACACCGCCGATCCATGCTACCGGCGGGTCCCGAACACCGCCACCCAGATCTGGCCGAGGCTGCGGGTCGGCTCGGTGACCGGGCCGGGCAGGTAGCCGACGCCGATCTCCCGAAAGCCGGGGTCGTACATGACGGCGGCATGACCGGGGCTGTCGGTCCAGTCCCGGACGACATCCTCCGGATCGGTGCCGCCGGCCGCCAGGTTCTCGCCGACGCTGCGATAGCGGTAGTTCTGGCCGCGGGCTCGGTCGCCGGCGTCCTGGCCATCGGGGGAGTGGTGGCCGAAGTACCCTCGCGCCACCATGTCGCGGGCGTGGGCCATCGCCGCCGCCGCCAGTTCCTGCGCCGGCATCACCGCCGCCAGCCCTCGCGCGGCGCGGGCCCGGTTGACCGCCCGCACCAGGCCGTCGACGGCGTTCGGCACCGGGTCGTAGCGGGTCCGGGCCACGACCATGACCCAGGTGTCGGTGACCTGCTCGCGTCCGGCCCGGTAGGCGGCGCCGCGATGGCCGATGCCGATCTCGCCGGCATGGCGGTCGAGCAGGATCTCCCGGAACGGACCGTCGTCGAGCAGGGTCTCGATCAGGAGCGCCGCGTCCGGGGCGCCGGCGGTCACGATGATGCGGGTCGCACCGGGGACGAAGCCGGTCTTCACGAACCAGTCCCGGAAGGCCGCGCGGCCCGGCGGGTCGGCATTGAAATAGCCGCGCCGCACCATGTCGGCGATGTGCACACGCGCGGCGGCCGACAGCTGGGTTCTCTCCCGGACCGGGGCGAGGCCTTGCCCGACCCGCGCGGCGTTGAGCGAGGCGACCGCCTCGCCGACCGGGTCGCCGGCCGCCCCCGGTTCCGCCCGTGCCGGTGTCGCCGCGAGCAGCGCGACGGACAGCAGCAACCGGGCGAGCGCCCACACCATCCGCGGCTTACATGAGGCCTTCCAGGCCGGCGTCCACGCTCAGCGCCTGGCCGGTGATGCGGCGGCCTGCATCCGAGCACAGGAACAGGATCTGGTGCGCGATGTCGCCGGCGGTGACGAAGGACCGCAGATGGGTCCCGGAGGTCATCTGGTCGCGCATGGCGTTCTCGGAGATGCCCTGGGCCTCGGCCTTGGCCCGGATCACCCGGTCGATGCGCGCGCCCTCGACCGGGCCCGGCTGGATGCAGTTGACCCGGATGCCGTGCTGGCCGAGTTCCATCGCGCAGGTCCGGGTGAAGCCGACGATGCCGAACTTGGCGGCCGAGTAGGGGCTGCGCATCGGGAAGGCGAACTTGCCGGCGGCCGAGGACAGGTTGACGATGCTGCCGCCGCCCGCCTTCTTGAGCGCCGGCACCGCCTTGCGGGTTCCCAGGAAGGCGCTGGTCATGTTGACGGCCAGGCAGGCCGTCCAGTCCTCGAGCGAGACCTCCTCGACCGGCGCGGTCGGGCCGGCGGTGCCGGCGTTGTTGACCATGATGTCGAGCCCGCCGAGACGCTCGATGGCGCCGTCGAGGAAATCCTCATAGGCCGCGGCGTCGCCGACGTCGCAGGTAGAGCCGGCCAGCCCGGGGATCTCGGCCTTGGCGGATTCCAGGGCGTCGATGTCGAGGTCGCAGACCACGACGCGGGCGCCGGCGGCGGCGAAGACCTCGGCGGTCTTGCGGCCAATTCCGGCGCCGCCCGCGCTGATGATCGCGCGCTTGCCGGTCAGGTCGAGTTTCATGGAGGCGTCTCCCGGTCGGGTCGATGTGTCGGTTGCTTGCCGGCGACGATAGCTGCCGCCGCCCCCGACCGGCAATCGGCTCGCTACGGGGCGTCCGCTACCGGCCGCCCGCCACGGACCAGCGTCGGCCGGGATCAGTCGTCGGCACCGAAGCGGTCGCGGATCTTGCTGCGCATCTCCTCGATGTCGCTGCTGCTCATCAGCAGGCCGGAGACCACGAAGGCGAAGGACAGGCCGAGGGCGGACAAGGTGGCGCCCAGGCCCCAGGCCGGACCATAGGCACGCCAGATGTGGACGATGCCGTACCAGAAGGCGGTGAACGACATCAGCGACGCCAGCAGCATGAAGCCGACCCTGAGGCACATGCCGCCGATCCGGTGCGCCGACATGAGCTCGCGCATCGAGGCCGAGGCCTCGGCCTCGCGGACCGCGCGGATGATCCGCTTGCGGGCCTCCTTGGACCAGTCGGAGTAGGCCATGCCGGTGCTGCCGTCGAGCCGGCCCGGGTTCAGGATCGCATCCTTCAGGGCCTCGACGATCTCGTCGGCACGCTCCTCGGCCGGTCGCCGCCGCAGGCTCGGGAACAGCGGTTCGTTGCCGCCGTTCCGGGGCTCCTCCGCCGGGTCGGCCGGCAGGCGCGCGGCGGTCGGCCGGGCTGTTGCCCGGCTGGCCATGGCGGAGGGGGTGGTCGGTCGGCGCATGCGTCGCTCGGCGGTCATGGTCGCTGTCCCGTCCCGAGGTCAGGCATGGCCCCGGAACACGCGTTCCCGAAAATACCGGTTCAGCGTGGCGAAGGCGACGGTGTCGAGCGCCTCGAACTCCAGGCCGAGCGACCCGGACTCTGCGTCGACCCGCTGCACCCGTCCATCGGTGCGGAACAACGCGCCGGGACCGGCGGTCGGGACCAGCACGCGCAGCTGCGCGACGTCGCCCGGCGTCAGGGATCCGGCATAGTCGACGATCCGGGCGCCGCCGAGGCTCCAGTCGCCGATCGCGTAGGGGGTGTTGCCGATGACGACGGTCATGGGAGCTTCGATCCGTCGGTCGCGCCGGCGCTCGGACGGCCGGCGGTGCTTGGCGGCGGGTGACGGCATGGCGGAGGCGCCTCCATTCGGGGGTTGTCGGAGCGGATTGCCGTGACGGCGTTTCCGCTTCCCCGATCTGCAACCCCCGTGCCGGGGGCCGTCCCGCGCAAGTCCTTAGATTCTCGGGGCGGTGGCGCCGGGATCCGGCCGGGTCGGCCGGGCGGCGATTTCCGCTCGGTAGATTTTGCCCGGTGCGGCGGCGTTCCGGTGCCTAGCCGACCGCCGCCCGCGGCGCCATGGCAGCGTGCGGCGTCGCCTGCGGGGTTGCCATCTGCGGGATCGCCGTCTGCGGGACCGCCGTCCGGGCTCCCGACGACTCGGCCGCCCAGGCCGGGCGGGTCGCGACATCCTTGGACCCGCAGGAGCCGCAGCGCATCCGGGTGCCGATCTCAGGCACCGGGAACTCGGGCCCGAGCTGCGCCACCAGCAGGGTCACCGGCGCCTCGGCCCGGTGGCCGCAGCGATTGCACCAGCACAACACCGCGACCTGTCCGCGCAGCAGGTCCGCAAGCCGCGCCGACTGCAGCGCATGGTCCTCGCGATCGATCAGCTCCCGCTTCATCCGTCCCATGACACGACCGTCCTCGTCCGTCCGTTGGAATGAGAACATAACAGGAACATTCTGGGCGGACAAGCGTCCTCCGCCCGATGCCGGGCGGGCCGCGTCCGCGTCGCGGCGGCCCGTCAGCCGGTGACGAGGCGCGGCAGCTTGTCGAACACGAGCAGCAACTCGCGCAGGTTCTGGCTGGTCTTCAGGCGCTTCGGGCCGCTGTACAGCGTATAGCTCGGCCGGCGCTGGCCCTTCGGGTGCACCTTGGCGACCGAGTACAGCGGTCGCTCATGGGCGTGACGGAAGATCGAGAACAATACCATGTCGTCGAGCTGGTCGAGCGCATAGTCCCGCCACTCGCCCGCCGCCACCCGGCTGGCATAGAGCGACAGGAGCTGGCCCAGCTCGCCGCGCGTGAAGAAGAAATGTCCGAGGGATTTCCGGTCTCTTTGGAGGCGGATCAGATTGTCCATCGGCTGATTCGAATCCCCCGACTGCCGAATTGTTACAGAAGGAGTTTTCCTGAATTCGCGGCTGGGGTAAACCCCGCGCAGCGTCGCTGCACGACGTCCCGGTTTGATTTCGGATGGGGGGCTCGCTACGGTGGCGCGCCCGCAGCCAGCGGTGGCCGGGCCGGCCGCCGATCAGGAGAAGCACAACGTGGCCGACATCTTCCGCGAGATCGACGAGGAGCTCCAGCAGGAGCGCGCTGCCAAGCTCTGGCAACGCTATGGCGGATGGCTGATCGCGGTCGCCGTCGGCGTCGTGCTGGCGGTCGCAGGGAACGTGTTCTGGACCCGCTACAGCACCGACCTCCAGGCCAAGCGCGGCGACAGCTACGAGGCGGCCGCCGAGCTGGTTTCCTCAGGCAACCCGAAGCAGGGCGCGGAAGCGTTCGCCCAGCTGGCCGACGATGCCGGCAGCGGCTACGCCACACTGGCGCGGTTGCGCGAGGCCTCAGCTCTGGCCGAGGCCGGCGACACAGATGCCGCCCTGGCGGTGTTCGAGAAAGTCGCCGCCGACGGCCAGGCGCCGTATGGCGAGCTGGCGCGGATCTGGGCGGTGCGGCTTCGCATCGGGTCCGCCGACGCGGCGACGCTGATTGCCGAGCTCGGCCCGGCCCTGGCCGACGGGCGCCCGTGGCGGCCGCTGGCGGTCGAGACCGAGGCGGCGGTCCGCCTGCAGGCCGGTGAGGCCGGCAAGGCCGCGGAGCTCTACAAGTCGCTCGCCGACGATCCGTCGACGCCCAGCCAGCTGCGCGCCAGGGCGACCGAGATGGTCAAGGCGTTGGGCGGGTGACGGTCGGAGCCCAGACCATGTCCGGTTCCACCCGCCGCCGCGCCCCGACCGCCGCCGTTCTGGCCCTGCTGGCGCTGTCCGCCTGTGGCGGTAACAGTTTCTTCGGCGAGAACTCCGAGACGCCGCTGCCCGGCAAACGGATCTCGATCCTGACGGCCGACGAGACCATCAAGCCGGACGCCGAGTTCGAATCGGTTCCGGTGGTGCTGCCGCCGCCGCGTGTGAACGCGGCGTGGTCGCAGGCGGGGGGCAGCCCGTCCAAGAACCTCGGCCATCTGGCCGCCGGCGACGTGCTGCGGAAGGCCTGGTCGACCTCGATTGGTGACGGCGGCGATGACGAGCAGGCTCTGCTGACGCAGCCGGTCGTCGTGGATGGCCGGATCTTCACGCTGGATTCCGAAGCCGACCTGACGGCGCTCGACGCGCGGGACGGCCGCACGCTGTGGACCAAGAGCCTGAACACCGGCGACGACGACGCCGTGGTTCCAGGCGGCATCGCCATCGAGGGCGATCGGCTCTATGCCGCCACCGGTGTCGGCGAGGCGATCGCCCTGTCGGTCGAGGACGGACGCGAGATCTGGCGGGTCCGGCTTTCCGGACCGGTGCGCGGCGCGCCGACGGTGTACAACGGCCAGATCTACATCGTCACCATCGAGAACCGGACGATCGCCCTGTCGGCGGTCGACGGCCGGCGGCTTTGGGAGCATCGCGGCATCAATGAGGTCGCGGCGTTGCTCGGCGGCGCCGCGCCGGCGGTCTCGGCTTCGACGGTCCTGACCCCGTATTCCTCGGGCGAGCTGTTCGCGCTGCTGGCCGAGAACGGCCGGGTGGTCTGGCTCGAGAACCTGTCGAGCATCCGGTCGCTGAGCGCGATCGCCCGGCTCGCCGACATCCGTGGCAACCCGGTGATCGACCGCGACCTGGCGTTTGCGGTGAGCCACGCCGGCCGGATGGCGGCCATCGACCTGCGTACCGGCGCCCGGGTGTGGGAACGGCCGATCGGCAGCGTCCACATGCCGTGGGTGGCCGGCGACTTCCTGTTCGTCTCCGGCCTCAACGGCGAGGTCGTGGCGATGTCGCGGCGCGACGGGCGGGCCCGCTGGGTGCATCGCCTGCCGCCGTTCGGGGACATGGAGGATCGCGAGGATCCGATCCAGTACACCGGGCCGGTGCTGGTCGGCGACCGCCTGCTGGTCGGCAGCTCCGACGGCTTCGTGTACGCGATCTCGCCCTATACCGGCGAGATGCTGGGCAATATCGAAGTCGGCGACCCGATCTATGTCTCACCGATCGTCGCCGAAGGGACCGTCTACGTCCTGGGCAACGACGGCACGCTGCACGCGTACCGTTGAGGAGGGCCGCAAGGTGCCCATCAAGGTCGCCGTCATCGGACGTCCGAATGTCGGCAAATCGACGCTTTTTAACCGCCTGACCGGGACCCGGCACGCGCTGGTCGACGACACGCCGGGGGTGACCCGCGATCGCCGCGAGGGTGACGGCCGGATCGCCGACCTGTCGTTCCGGGTGATCGACACCGCCGGCCTGGAGGAGGCCTTCGACGACAGCCTCGAGGCGCGCATGCGGCGCCAGACCGAGCGGGCGGTCGACGAGGCCGACATCGTCTTCATGCTGATCGACGCCCGCGCCGGTGTCACGCCGCTCGACTCCCACTTCGCCGACTGGCTCCGCAAGGTCCGGCCGCCGGTGGTGCTGCTGGCCAACAAGTGCGAGGGCAAGGCCGGGATGTCCGGGCTCGCGGAATCCTACGCGCTCGGCCTCGGCGATCCGGTCCCGATCTCCGCCGAGCACGGCGAGGGCATGGGCGAGCTGTACGACATCCTGCGCGCGCTCGCGGAGGAGAAGGGCGAGTACGGATACCCGGAACCCGACGACGATGACTTCTTCGGCGCGGCCGCGGCGGAGGCGGCCGAGGGGGAGGCCGACGGGGACGCCGACGAGGACCTGATCGTGGAGGAGGACGCCGGGCCGATCCGCCTGGCGGTCGTCGGGCGCCCCAATGTCGGAAAGTCCACGCTGGTCAACCGGCTGATCGGGGAGGACCGGCTGCTGACCGGTCCGGAGGCCGGCATCACCCGCGACGCCATCGAGGTCGAATGGCAGTATCGCGGCCGCCCGATCAAGCTGGTCGACACCGCCGGCCTGCGCCGGCGCGCGCGGGTCTCGGAGAAGCTGGAGCGGCTCTCCACCGCCGACACCCGCCGCGCCGTCAAGTATGCGCACGTCGTGCTGCTGGTGCTCGACGCCGAGATGATGCTGGAGAAGCAGGACCTCACCATCGCGCGGATGGCCCTGGAGGAGGGCCGGGCGCTGGTGATCGCGGCCAACAAGTGGGACACGATCCGCGACAAGAACGGCGCCTCGCGGATCCTGCGGGACCGGCTCGACACTTCGCTCACGCAGGTGCGCGGCGTGCCCTGGGTGCCGGTGTCGGCGGTGCGCGGCAGCAACCTCGACAAGCTGCTGGACGCGGTGCTGGAGACCTACGACCGCTGGAACACCCGGGTGCCGACCGCCCGGTTGAACCGCTGGCTCGAGGGCATGCTGGAAGCGCATCCGACGCCGCTGGCCAAGGGCCGGCGGGTGCGGATCCGCTACATGACCCAGGTGAAAGCCCGGCCGCCGACCTTCGCGGCCTTCGTCAGCCAGGCCGCCGAGCTGCCCGACTCTTATGTCCGCTACCTGACCGGCGGGCTGCGGGACGAGTTCGGGTTGGTCGGCGTGCCGATCCGCCTGAACCTCCGGCAGCGCAAGAACCCCTACGTCGACTGAGACCGAAGGCGGCCCGGCGCGGTCCTGAACTCCGCCTCCGCTGCCGGGGTGGCATGCGCGCCGATACGGGCTACCATGGCACGGTATCTGCAAGGCCGGTTGGACACGATCTGGCAGGGGGCGCATGACACAGCGCAGGCAGCATTCCGGGCAGAGGGTCACGATCGGGGACCTGGCGCAGGCCTACGACCGCTCGGTCGCCGGCAAGCCGATCCGGCTTGCGGCCGTGCGCTCGGCTCCGGTGGCGCGCAAGCCGAAGGTCTATACCGCGAGCCAGGGCGATGTGCGGCTGTCCCGGCTGAAGGCGCGCGCCGAAGGCATCCGCTTCGCGCTGCAGTACGAGAACCAGTCGGCGTCCCAGTCGAAGGTGCTGCGTCAGATCCTGCAGAACCTGGAACTGGCGATTCGTGGCATGGAGATGACGCGTCGCGAGCCGTAAGCCGGTGCGTGCCGGGCTGTCGACCTCGTTCCGACGACACCGAGGGACCATGCGACCCGGGCAATCGGCTGCGACTTCGAGGAATGGTTGCGGTGGGCGCGACCGGACTCGACGGGGCTTGGTCCTATCTACAGTATGTGCAGTCCTGGGGTCGCGTCGGAGTCGAGCGTGCGGCTGAAGTGGTGGGTGGTCCTGACGGTTGTCGGCGTCCAACTCGCGGCGGCAGTACTGGTGGTCGGAGCGACCTGGCATTCGATCTCCGAGGGGATCGAGGAAAACGCCCGTGACTCGATGCGCCACCTGGGCCGGGTCGCCAGCGACCGGTTCCATCTGTTCCTGGCGCCGGCCGAGGAGGCTTCCCGGTTCCTCGGGCGCCTGATCGTCGACGAGGCGTTCGATTGGGCCGACCTCGAGCCGCTCGAGCGGTACATGGCCGAGCCGCTGCGCCTGCACCCGACCATCGATTCGCTCTACTTCGGATCGACCGCCGGTGACTTCCTGTTCGTGGCGCGCGACATCGGTCGCGGCGGATATCTGGTCAAGGAGATCCGGTCCATCGACGGTGTGCGTCGGGTGACCTACCGGCGTCGGGACGCCGAGTTGCAACTGGTCGAGACCTGGAGCGACCCGGACGACCACTTCGATCCGCGGGTGAGGCCATGGTTCTCGGCGGCGGTCGAGGCCGATGCCGCGATGTGGACGGCGCCTTACGTGTTCTACACCGCCCGGGAGACCGGGGTGAGTGCGGCGGTGGCCATCATGACCGAGGACCGCCGGCAGTGGGGCGCGGTCGGAGTCGACATCCGGTTGAGTTCCTTCGCAGACCGGCTCACGGAGCTCTCGGCCGGGTCGGAGGCCGCATTCATCGTCGACCGCGAGGGCATGATCGTCGCCATGCCGGATCATCCCGAACGGTGGCCCGGCCTGTTCGGACGGGCCGCCTTGTCGGACCGCCCGGTGGTGGCCAGCCCCGACTTCCAGCAACTGCTGGCGACGGCGCGGCTCTCGCGCTTCGGATCGATCCAGACCGCGGGGGGCCGCTACTGGATCGACCTGCAGCCACTGGATGCGGTGTCCTCGCCCTGGCTGATGGCAGTCTCGGTTCCCACCGATTCCCTGTTCTCCTGGGCCCGGACCATGCGCGACCGGATCGTCTTCGTCACGGTCGGCATGGCATTGACGGCGGTGGTGCTTACGCTGGTGGCCTGGCGCTTCGGGGTCGAAGGCCCGATCGGACTGGTGGCCGAGCGGCTTCGCCGGATCGCCGAAGGCAAACCGGATCACCGTCCTGTGATGGCCGGGCCGGCGGAGTTCCGGGAACTCGACGCCGCGGCATGGGACGCTGGCCGGCGCATCCAGGACCGCGAGTCGGCCAACGACCATCTCGTCGAGGCCCTGCGCGAATACGAGATGGCGGTCCAGCAGGCGCCGGTCGGGATTGCCATCCTGGAGCCCGACGGGCGGATCCTGTTCGCGAACGCGAGCTATTGCAGGCTGGTCGGACCGGCGGACCCGATCGGGGCCGTTCCGCACGTACTTGCCGGTGCCGCCGGCCCCGATATGGCGGCCCGGATGGCACTGATACGGGCCGGCCGAACGGTCCGCGAGGACGCCACCATGCGCCCGGCCGGCGATGGCGCGGCCATGGTCCTGCATTGCGTGCTGTCGCCGCTGTCGGCGGCCGGCCTCGACGGCCGGGCGGTGCTGCTGGTCGAGGACGTGACGGCACGCAAGAGCATCGAGAGCGACCTGGTCGAGGCCCGCAATGCCGCCGAGCGCAGCGACCGGGCGAAATCCGCGTTCCTCGCCCAGATGAGCCACGAACTGCGCACCCCGCTGAATGCCATCATCGGGTTCAGCGGGGTGATCCGCAGCGAGATCTTCGGGCCGATCGGCTCGACCCGCTACGCCGAATACATCGCCCATATCGACACCAGCGCGACGCACCTCAAGGATCTCATCGAGCGCGTGCTGGACGTGTCGCGGATCGAACAGGGCGAGCTTCGCCTGTCGCCGCGCGAGATCGAGCCCGAGGTGCTCGTGCGCGAGGCGCAGGACATGGTCCAGCGGGCCGCCGACGACGCCGGCGTGACGCTGGAACTCGACGTCGATCGACCCGGCCGGATCGTGGCCGACCCCTCCGCGATCCGTCAGATCGTCGTCAACCTGGTTTCCAATGCCGTGAAGTTCTCGCCGCGCGGATCGTCGGTCACGACGTCGCTGCGCGGCATCGCCGGCGGCGGTATCGAGATCCGGGTGGCCGACCTCGGGGTCGGGATCCCGACAAAGGACCTGCCGCACGTGTTCGAGCCGTTCTGGCAGGGCGGTTCGGCCTGGAACGCCGAGCGGGCCGGTGTCGGCCTGGGGCTCGCGATCGTGCGGACCCTGGTCGAGCGGCACGGCGGCACCATCGAGATAGACAGTGCCCCGGGCGCCGGCACGCGGGTCCTGGTCCAGTTGCCGGCTCAGCCACCGCCCGAGCCGGAGGCTCGCGAGGAGGCCTAGCCGGTTCGCGTCCGGCGGCGGTCAGCCCTGGGCGTCGACCCGTTCGCCGTGGCGGGTGCAGGCCGGGTCGGCCAGGTCGACGAAGACCGGGGCGATGTCCTCCGGCGTCTTCAGGGTCATCGGATCCTCGCCCGGAAACGCCGTCGCCCGCATCTTCGTGCGGACCGCGCCGGGATTCAGCAGGTTGACCCGCAAGGCGGACTTCCGGGTCTCGCCGGCATAGCTGCGCACCATCGCCTCCAGCGCCGCCTTCGAGGCCGCGTAGGCGCCCCAGTTAGGGCGCTCGCCGATGGCGGCGTTGGACGTCACGAAGACCGCCCGCCCGGCATCGGACTGCCGAAGCAGCGGGTCCATGCTGCGGATCAGCCGGTGGCACGCCGACAGGTTCGCCGCCATCACCTCGTCCCACATCTTCGGGTCGTACATGGCGATCGGGGTCAGCACGCCCAGGCTGCCGTGATTGGCGACCAGCACGTCCAGTTTCTTCCAGCGCTCGAAGATCGACCCTCCGAGCCGGTCGACCGCCGGATAGTCGGTCAGGTCGAGGGGCACCAGCGTGGCGCTGCCGCCGGCCCGCTTCACCCGGTCGTCGGTCTCCTCCAGGCCGCCGACGGTGCGGGCGACCAGGATCAGGTGGGCGCCCTCGCGGGCGAAGGCTTCGGCGACGGCGGCACCGATGCCGCGCGACGCGCCGGTGATCAGGGCGAGGCGCCCTTCGAGACGTCCGGTCATGATGGCCTCAGGAAGCTTCGGCGAGCAGCGAGAGCTGCCGGGCGGCGGTGCCGCCGTCGCGATCGGTCAGGGCGATCGGGTAGTCGCCGGTGAAGCAGGCGTCACAGTACTGCACGGCCTCGGGTTCGCGGCGCGGCTCGCCCATGGCACGGTACAGCCCGTCGATCGAGATGAAGGCCAGGCTGTCGACGCCGATGACCTTGGCCATCTCGTCGACCGACATGCGGGCGGCCAGCAGCTTCTCGCGCTCCGGGGTGTCCACCCCGTAGAAGCAGGAATGGGTGGTCGGCGGGCTGGCGATCCGCATGTGCACCTCGCGGGCGCCGGCCTGCCGGACCATCTCGACGATCTTGGTCGAGGTGGTGCCGCGCACGATCGAGTCGTCCACCAGGATCACCCGCTTGCCGGTCAGCTGGGCGCGGTTGGCATTGTGCTTCAGCTTCACGCCGAGGTGGCGGACCTGGTCGGTCGGCTGGATGAAGGTCCGGCCGACATAGTGGTTCCGGATGATGCCGAGCTCGAACGGGATACCCGCCGCGCTGGCATAGCCGACGGCGGCCGGCACGCCGGAATCCGGCACCGGGACCACCACGTCGGCGTCGACCCCGGACTCCTTGGCCAGCTCGGCGCCGATCGCCTTGCGGGCGGCGTAGACGCTGATTCCCTCGACCAGGCTGTCCGGACGCGCGAAGTAGATGTACTCGAAGATGCAGAACCGGCGCTGGGCGGGCCGGAACGGGAAGTAGGACTTCAGGCCCTCGGCGTCGATCACCAGCAGCTCGCCGGGCTCGACGTCGCGCACGAAGTCGGCGCCGATGATGTCGAGCGCGCAGCTTTCCGACGTCATGATGTAGGTATCGCCGAGACGGCCCAGGATCAGCGGACGCACCCCGTTCGGGTCGCGCAGGCCGATCAGGGCCGAACTCGACAGGCAGACCAGCGCATAGGCGCCGTCGACCTGGTTCATCGCCTCGATCAGGCGGTCGACCACCGTGCGGCGGCGCGACCGGGCGATCAGGTGGACGATGATCTCGGTGTCCGTGGTCGACTGGAAGATGCAGCCCTGGCGGACCAGTTGCTGGCGCATCAGCAGCGCGTTGGTCAGGTTGCCGTTGTGGCACAGCGCGAAGCCGCCGAACTCGAAGTCCGCGAACAGCGGCTGGACGTTGCGGATCGCGGTCTCGCCGGTGGTGGCGTAGCGGTTGTGGCCGATCGCCGCGAAGCCCTTGAGACGGGCGACGTTGACCTGGGCGTCGGCCCCGAAGTTCTCGCCGACATGGCCGAGCCCGCGGTGGGCGTTGAAGTGCTCGCCGTCGGTCGCGACGATGCCGGTCGCCTCCTGCCCGCGGTGCTGCAGGGCGTGCAGGCCCAGAGCGGTGTGTGCGCCGGCGTCGGGGGTTCCGAAGATCCCGAACACCCCGCACTCCTCGTGCAGGTGGTCGTCGTCGTAGGGCGAGGTACTGAGGGGCGAGGTGCTGAGCGTCATCCGTCCCGCTTCCTGGGTGAGCGAAGGGTGGTCCTGAAATGGCGAAAGCACCCGCTTACTGGGTGCCCTGGATCGCTCGGTTCATCTCTTGACGTTCGCGATCACTATAGCCGGTCGAAGCGTCCGGCGCATCGGCTTTCGGTGTGGGGCTGAGCAGCCTCTCGTGCAACTCTCGCCGGGCCTTCTCCTCGGCCTGGCGACGGGCCCGCGCCGCGGCGGCGTCGGCCTCGTCCAGTAGATGGGGCGGCACCAGGCTCCAGAGAAGATCCGAGCCCTCCTCGACCAGCGGCAGGGCCCGTGCCTCGGTCAGCCAGACGGGATGATCGTCGCGGTCCGGCACCGCCCAGAGGATCAGCAGGTAGGCCAGGCAGACCAGGGCGGCGCCCCGCGCCAGCCCGAACAGGAAACCGAGGGTACGGTCGAGGGCGCCGAGACCGGCCATCGACAGGGTGCGCGACAGCAGGCGCGCCAGGACGGAGAACAGGATCAGCGCCGTGAGAAACAGCACCAGCCCGGCCAGCGCGTCGGCGAGCGTTGTGTTGACGGTGACCAGCTGGCGGGCGAAGGGCTGCAGGTGGATATAGCCGTAGACGGCGACGAACAGGGCACCGATCCAGGCCGCCACCGACAGCACCTCGGCGACGAAGCCGCGCAGGAACGCCAGCAGGCCGGACAGCAGCAGCACCAGCAGGATGATCAGGTCGGTGATGTTGATCGGCAGCGCGTCCATCGGTCCCTCAGCCCGACACGACGCGCCGGCCGAACCGGGTGTCGTCGCCCGGGTCGTGCAGCAGTTCGACCAGGTCGGGCAAGCGCGCGATCGCCACCTGTTCCATGCCGCCGGCGGCCGGCCCCGCGCCCTTTCGCCGGGACGCCGGCAGCAGCGCCTTGGTGAAGCCCAGCTTGGCGGCCTCCTTCAGCCGCGTCTCGGCATGCGCGACCGCTCGGACCTCGGCGGCCAGACCGATCTCGCCGAACACCACGCTGCCCTTCGGGACCGGCACCCCGGTCAGCGACGACACCAGCGCCGCGGCAACCGCCAGGTCGGCAGCCGGTTCCGAGACCCTGAGGCCGCCGGCGACGTTCAGGAACACGTCGTTGCCGGCCAGGCTGACGCCACAGCGCGCCTCCAGCACCGCGGTCACCATCGCCAGCCGGTTGGAGTCCCAGCCGACCACGGCACGGCGCGGCGTGCCGAACGGGGAGGGAGCGACCAGCGCCTGGATCTCGACCAGCACCGGCCGGGTGCCCTCCATACCGGCGAACACGCAGGCGCCCGAGACGTCGTCCTGGCGGTCGGACAGGAACAGGGCCGACGGGTTGCCGACCTCGACCAGCCCGCGCTCGGTCATCTCGAACACCCCGATCTCGTCGGTCGGGCCGAAGCGGTTCTTCACGCCCCGCAGGATACGGAACTGGTGGCCGCGCTCGCCTTCGAAGTACAGCACGGTGTCGACCATGTGCTCGAGTACCCGGGGGCCGGCGATGGTGCCTTCCTTGGTGACGTGGCCGACCAGCAGCAGAGCGATGCCGCGGCGCTTGGCGACCCGGATCAGCTCCTGCGCCGAGGCCCGCACCTGGGCGACCGTGCCGGGGGCGCTGTCCAGGGCGTCGACATACATGGTCTGGATCGAATCGATCACCACCACGTCCGGGCCGTCGGCGGCCTCCAGGCTGGCCACGATGTCGCGCACGTTGGTGGCGGCGGCGAGGCCGACGGTGGCGCCGGCGACACCCAGCCGGCGCGCGCGCATGCGCACCTGGTCGATTGCCTCCTCGCCGGAGACGTAGGCGCAGCGCGAACCGCCCGACAGCCCGGCGACCGCCTGCAGCAGAACGGTCGACTTGCCGATGCCCGGGTCGCCGCCGATCAGCGTCGCCGAGCCGGCGACCAGCCCGCCGCCCAGCACCCGGTCGAACTCGCCCATGCCGGTGACCCGGCGCGGCGTGTCGGCGGTCTTGCCGTCCAGTTCGACGAACGACAGCCGCCGGCCGCCGCCGGGCTTCATGCCCTTCGGCGCCGCCGCCTCGACGACTTCCTCGACCAGCGTGTTCCAGGCGCCGCAGGCCTCGCACTTGCCGACCCATTTGGGGTGCAGGCCGCCGCAGTCCTGACAGACGTACCGGCTGGACGATTTCGCCATGGTGGGTCCTACGGCCTCATGACAGCCATCTGGATCGGGCCGTCGGCCCGGCCATGGATGAACTGGTCGACGAACTCGTTGCCGCTCCGGTCGATTTCGGCGACCGGGCCGGCCCAGATGATCTGGCCCTCGTACAGCATGGCCACGCGGTCGGCGATCTTGCGGGCGCTGGCCATGTCGTGGGTGATCGACAGCGCGGAGGCGCCGAGTTCGCGTACGCATTTGACGATCAGGTCGTTGATCACGTCGGCCATGATCGGGTCCAGGCCGGTGGTCGGCTCGTCGAAGAAGATGATCTCCGGCTCGGACGCGATGGCGCGGGCCAGCGCGACCCGCTTCTGCATGCCACCCGACAGTTCCGACGGCGACAGCGTCGCCACGTCCCCGCCCAGCCCGACCTGGGCCAGCTTCTGCAGGGCGATCTCGCGGGCCTGGGGGCGGTCCATGCGCTGCGCCTGGATCAGGCCGAACGCCACGTTCTCCCAGACCGGCAGGGAATCGAACAGCGCGCCGCCCTGAAACAGCATGCCGAACTTCCGCATATAGGCCTCGCGCTCGGCGCGCGGCAGCCCGACGACGTTGCGGCCGTCGATCTCGATGGTGCCGGAATCCGGTTCCATCAGGCCGAGGATGCATTTCAGCAGTACCGACTTGCCGGTGCCGGAGCCACCGATCACCACCACGGACTCGGCCACCCCGACGTCCAGGTCGAGGCCGTTCAGGACCACCTTCGGCCCGAAGCGCTTGTGCAGGTCGCGGATGCGGATTTTCGGCTGCCCGGCCATTCGCCCTCTCAGCCCGAGAAGAACATTTCGGTGATCGCGTAGTTCGCGATCAGGATCATGATCGATGCCGTCACCACGGCGTTGGTGGTCGCGGCCCCCACGCCCTGGGCGCCGCCGCGCGAGTTGTAGCCGTGGTAGCAGCCCATCAGCGCGACGATGAACCCGAACACCGCCGCCTTCACCAGGCCCGATACCACGTCGATCCGCTCCAGGTACTGGATGGTCGACTGGATATAGCTGCCGGCGTTGAAGTCCAGCTTGTAGACGCCGACGACATAGCCGCCGAACACCCCGATGATGTCGCCGATCAGGACCAGGATCGGCAGGCTGACGGTGGCGGCGATCAGCCGGGGCGCGATCAGGTACTTGAACGGGTTGGTCGAAAGTGTGGTCAGGGCGTCGATCTGCTCGGTGACCCGCATGGTGCCGATCTCGGCCGCCATCGCAGCACCCACCCGGCCGGCAACCATCAGCCCGGCCAGCACCGGTGCCAGCTCCCGGGTCATCGACAGGACGACGACGGTGGCCACCGCGCTTTCGGCCGAGAACCGTGAGAAGCCGGTGTAGCTCTGCAGCGCCAGCACCATGCCGGTGAACAGCGTGGTCAGGCCGACGACGGGCAGCGAGTAGTAGCCGATCTCCAGGAACTGCCGGCCGATCAGCCGCGGATACAGCGGCGGCCGCACGCAATGGCCGACGGCACTGCCGACGAACATCGCCAGTCGCCCGAGGGCGACCAGGAACACCAGGAATGCGCTGCCGATCGTGGCGAGCGGGTTCATGCGCCGACCGGTCCTCGCGACCTGCGGAGGGCGGCCTCGTTCGACCCGGACGGGCGCGACGCTGGTTGTAGCATCCGTTGCTTTCTCACGCGGCCTCGCCCTCAAGCAAGTCGGTCACCGGCCGGGGTCTCGACATAGTGTCTGACGTAGCGCCGGCCAAGGGAGGTCAGCAGTTCGTAACCGATGGTGCCGGCGGCGTCGGCAGCATCGTCCGGCGTCACCGACGGTCCCAGCACCTCGACGAACGCGCCCGCAAATGCCTCGGCCGAGGGCACATCGGTGACGTCCACCGTGATCAGATCCATCGAGACGCGTCCTACCACGGGACAACTTCGCCCACCAAGCGCCACCGTTCCGACGCCCGACAGGCTGCGCAGGTATCCGTCGGCGTATCCCGCGGCGACCGTGGCGATCCGGGAGGCCCGGGGGCTCGTCCAACTGCCGCCGTAGCCGACGGCGGTGCCGGCCGTGACCGTCCGGATCTGGAGGATGCGGCCTTCGATTCGCACCGGGCATTCGAGCGGATTGGGGTCCCGGAGGTTCGGCCGGCCGCCGTACAGGGCGATGCCCGGGCGCGCCATGTCGAAGTGGTAGTCCGGCCCCAGGAAGATACCCGAGGAGTTCGCGAAGCTGGCCTTCATGCCCTGGGGCAGGCGCTGGCGAACCTGCCGGAAGCGGGCAAGTTGCCGGGCGTTCGACGGGGCGTCCGGCTCGTCCGCCGACGCCAGGTGCGAGATCAGGTAGAGCCAGTCGACCCCGTCGAGGACGTCCGGCGCCTCGAGCACCCTTTGCCACTCGTCCTCGCCGAGGCCGAGCCGGTTCATCCCGGTGTCGACGTGCAGGATGGCCGGCGGCTTCCGGCCGGCCGTGTCGCCGAAGCGCCGCCAGCGCGCGACCTGGTCCAGCGCGTTCAGGACCGGCACGATCCGGTGCTCGGCGAACACCGCCTCGGTCCCGGGCAGCAGGCCGTTCAGGCAGCACACCGTGGCGTCCGGCACCGCCGGGCGCAGCCGCACCGCTTCCTCCAGTGTCGCGACGAAGAAGACCCGGCAGCCCTCGGCCCACAGCGCCGGCGCTACCCGGTCCGCGCCCAGGCCGTAGCCGTCGGCCTTGACCACCCCGGCGCAGGACACGCCGCCGAGCCGCCGGAGCAGCCGGCGATAGTTCCGCCGGACCGCGCCGAGGTCGATGGTCAGGCGGGACAGGGCCCCCTCGGCTGCGGGATCGCGCGGATTCATGACCGCGAGATATCAACGCATTCCGACAAAGGCAAGGCGGCGGAGGCGCGCACTCTTTCAATCACGGCGCGGCCGACGCATTCTCCCGGCAAAACACGATCGAGCCCACGGGCAAGCTCACGGGGAGGAATGGAATGGCCTACACCCACAGGATCGAGGCCGTCGCCGAGGCTCTGGAGGCCCAGCACGCCAACCGGGACCGGTTCGAGCCGTTGTCGGGGGCGCTGGCGCTGGACACGCTGGACGAGGCCTACGCGGCGCAGCGTGTGCTGATCCAGCGCTGGAGCGCCGGCGCGCGCGGTCCGATCGCCGGCTACAAGATCGCGCTGACCTCGAAGGCGGTGCAGGACCTGGTAGGGGTCGACCACCCCTGCGCCGGGGCGATCTTCGCCTCGAGCGTGCACGACAGCCCCGCCACCGTGAAGCGCGCCGACTTCGTGCGCCTCGGCCTGGAGTTCGAGCTCTGCCTGCGGCTCGGTTCGGCCCTGCCGGGCCGCCCGCAGCCCTACACCGCCGAGAGCGTTCGCGACGCGGTCGACGCCGCGGTGCCGGCCTTCGAGCTGATCGAGGATCGGGCCAGCGATTACTCGAAGCTCGATGCCAACTCGCTGGTGGCCGACAACTGCTGGTGCGGCGGCATCGTGCTGGGTCAGGCGACCGGCGACTGGCGCGACCTCGACCTGGCGTCCAACCCGGTGCGCCTGGAGTATACCAGCGGCGGCAAGACCGAGACCGAGACCGCCGTCACCGGTGCCGCCCTCGGCGACCCACTGAACGCGCTGGCCTGGGTGGCCAACGTGCTGGGGGGGCAGGGGCGGCCGCTGGAGGCCGGCATGTGGGTGATGACCGGCTCGACGCTCAAGACCCGGTTCGCCGAGGTCGGCGACCGCGCGCACTACACGGTCGAGGGCCTCGGCAGCGTCGAGGTCAGCGTGGTGTGACGCCAGACTGAAGCTGGCCCGTCGCTCCGTGGGTTCCGGATGAGCCGCGCGCAGGCGCGTCTCTCCGGACTGACGATATTGGGGGGTCGTCCGGTTCTCTCTTCTCTCTACTTCTTTTCGTCATTCCGGGCGGCCGCGCCGCACTCGGCGCGGGCGAGCCGGAACCCACCCGCGGCTCCCGTCGGTCAAGCCATCGCGTCGAGCGCCGTCAGCAGGGCGTCGTTCTCCTCCGGCGTGCCGATGCTGATCCGCAGCTTGTCGCGCAGCCGGTCCTGGTCGAACCAGCGCACGTAGATGCCGGCGTCGGCCAGCGCCCGGTAGATCGCCCGGGCGTCGCCGCCCGGCACCGTGGCCAGCAGGAAGTTGGTCTCGGATTCCGGCACCTCGTAGCCGCGCTGGACCAGAACCGACCGGACCCGCGCGCGCTCGGCGCGCACAGCGTCCCAGGTCCTGGCCGCCTCGTCGCGATGCCGCAGCGAGGCGGTGGCGAGCGCCTGGGCGACCGCGTCGACGTTGTAGGAGTCCTTGCTCTTGGTCAGCATCGGCGCGACCAGCGCCGGCGCGCCGATCCCGTAGGCGAAGCGCAGGCCGGCGAGCGAGTAGCCCTTGCTCATGGTCCGCAGCAGCAGGACGTTCGGCAGCTCGCGCACCAGCGGCGTCGAGTCGTAGCCGCGAGCCGGGTCGATGAAGTCGACATAGGCCTCGTCCAGCAGCAGCACGCCGTCGAAGGCGCGGGCGACGGCCGCGATCTCAGCGACCGGGGTCAGCCGGCCGGACGGGGCGTGCGGGTTCACCAGCATGGCGAGCCGCGCGCCGGCCGCGTTCCAGCGCTCGGCGATGCCGGCGGGCAGCGACCAGTCGTCGGCCAGCGGCACACGCGCCAGCGGGCTGTCGTTCACCGCCGCCAGCACCGGGTAGAGCGAATAGCCGGGCTCGGCGATGCCGAGCGGGCCGCCCGGCTCCAGGAAGGTGGTGATGGCGAGCCGCAGCAGCTCGTCGCCGCCGTTGGTGGCGATCACGTGGTCCGGGGTGACCCCGTGCAGCCGCGCCGCCTCGGCCCGGAAGCCGTCGGCCATGGCGCTCGGATAGCGGCGCAGGGCGTGACCGTCGATGCTCCGCAGCGCGTCCATCACGGCCTGGCAGGGCGGGTAGGGGTTCTCGTTGGTGTTCAGCTTGGCGACCACCGTGCGGGCCGGCTGCTCGCCGGGCACGTAGCCGGCCATCCGGGCGATGGCGTCGCGTTCGTAGGACGTCGTGGGGGACGTGGTGGGGGACATGGCGGACTCCCGTCGGGCTCGGCCGTGCAAAGACACCGTTTGCGGGCATCTTGCAAGCGGAGAGGCCGCGTCAGCATGGGTCGTCGGCCGCCAGCCGCGACGACACCGCCTCGGCCCAGCCGAACGCCAATTCGGCCCAGCCCTGCGGGATCCTGTGGCCGCCCGGATGCAGGCACAGCCCGAGCTCGCGGCCGCTGCCGCAGCCGGTCCACGCCTCGCAGTCGACGTCGCCGGCCGATGTCGCCCGGACCGGTTTACCGCCGCAGGCGTCCTCGTCGCGCCAGAGCGCCATGCCCTCGCGCACGTCGCCCTGATGGAAGGTCGCGCCGATCGGCCGGCCGGCCATCGGCACCACGGTGTCGGCGGTGCCGTGGGTGTGCAGGAGGTTGACCGGCCCGCCCGGGCACTGGTCGGGATGCGGGCGCCAGAACGCGCCGGCGACCGGCATGAAGGCGGTGAAGGACCGGCCGCGGAAACAGGCGGCGTGCCAGGCCATCGAGCCGCCCTGCGAGAAGCCGGCGGCCCAGCGCCGGCTTCGGTCGACCGGCCAGCGCCGCTCGATGTCGGCGAGCAGGGCGTCGATGAAGGCGCTCTCGTCGCGCCGCGACGACGGCGATCCCTGGTGCGCCCAGCTGCCCCCCAGGCCGTCGGGGGCCACCAGCAGGACGCCGTGGCGGTCGGCGGCCGCTGTCAGCTGGGCGATCGTCATGACCGCCGAGCCCTGCTGGCGGTAGCCGTGGAAGAATACCAGCAGCGGCAGCGGCCTGCGGCCGTCCCAGCCGGCCGGCGGCCGGGCCATGTAGCTGCCGTCGTCGAGCGTGTAGGAGGCGGGTTCGATGGCCCGGGCCGGCGCCGGCGCGACCGCCGTCGGTCCAGCGACGGCGAGGGTCAGCAGCAGGGCGCGTACAGTGGGTCGAGGCATCCGGCTAGCGTGCCTCCCGTCGCCACCAGCGCCGCACCGCCACCGGCAGCAGGGCGACCGCCAGCAGCCCGAGCAGCGGCAGCAGGGTCGCGGGGTCCAGCACCAGGGCGATGTCGAAGCGGGCGGCCTCGGTCAGGCTCTGCAGCCGGCTGCCGATGCCGGCCACGACCACGGTCAGGGGGGCGACGCCGCCGAGGGTGGCCAGGAACACCCAGCGCAGCCGGATATCGACGGCGACCGGCAGCAGGTTGCCGACCCAGGCCGGGACGATCGGCAGGATGCGGATGGCGGCGAGGTAGGCGATGCCGTCGCGGGCCAGGGCTTCCTCGTAGCGGGCGAACCGGCTGCCCCGGATGCGCGCGATCAACCCGGGAAACACCCAGCGGCCGGTCGCGGTCACCCCGACCGCCGCGAATGCCGAGCCGAGCGATGCCAGCACCGGCCCGACGGCCGGCCCGAACAGGAAGCCGGCGGTCAGCATCACCGGGACCCCGCCGGGGACGGGTGTGACCTTGCCGAGGGTGGCGAACAGCAGGAACAGCCCGCCGCCCAGGACCGGGTTGCGCTCGATCCAGGCGGCCATGTCGCGCGACGCCGCGAGCATGGTTGCCGGATCCGGTGCAGCCAGGACGGCGGCTGCGGCCAGGACGAGCAACATCAACCCGATGGTGAGACGAGGTCGTCGGACGATCATGATGCGGCGACCGGCTGCGGCCGGGCGAAACAGGGGGCGGACATGGATCTCAGATGCCATCGCGACCGCCGCGCGTCCAGTCGAGCCGGGCGGAATTCCGAGTCGCGGGTGTTGAGTCTATCGAAGGTCGTGTGCCAACTGTTTGAAACGGAATAATTTCTGCGACGGGCTTGTCCGGTGAACGAGGCGACCCCACACTTTTCTCATCAGCGTTCAACAGCAGAAAGGAGGTGATCCGATGTCGAGTGAGATCGCGGTGCGGGTCGAACCCGCGTGCCTGGATCGGATGTCGGAGCAGCCTTCGGCCGACGTGTGAGGCACGACCAACGGTTCGAGCCAACCGGCTCACGGAAGGGCCGCCTCTCGGGGCGGCCCTTCTCCGTTCCCGGACCTGCCGAGGGATAGCCGCCGATGCGCGAGACCGACCTGGCGGCCCCGGTGGCGGCGTTCCTGGCCGGCCAGGGCTACGAGGTGAAGAGCGAGGTCGGCAGCTGCGACCTGGTGGCGATGCGCGGCGGCGAGCCGCCGGTGCTGGTCGAGCTGAAGAGCCGGTTCTCCCTCGACCTGCTGTTGCAGGGCGTCGACCGGCTGGCCGTCTCGGATGCCGTCTACCTGGCGTTCCCGGCCGAGACCGCGGGCGGCGCCTGGAAGCGGCGGCGGCGCTCGCTGCTGAAGACCTGCCGGCGCCTCGGGCTCGGCATCCTGGTGCTGCGCGCCCAGCCGGACGGCGGCTATGCGGTGCTGCCGGAACTCGACCCGGCGCCGTACCGGCCGCGCCCCGACGGCAAGCGCCGGCGCCGTCTGCTCAAGGAATTCGCCAACCGGGTCGGCGACCCCAACACCGGCGGCTCGACCCGGGTCAAGATCGTCACCGCCTATCGCCAGGACGCGCTGCGCCTGGCGGCGGCGCTCGCCGGGGACGCGGTGCTGCCGGTGGCGGCACTGCGGCCGCTGGCCCGCTCGGTGCCCGCCGCCCGGCTGCTGCAGCAGAACGTCTACGGCTGGTTCGAGCGCGAACGGCGCGGCCACTACCGGCTGACGCCGGTCGGTGCCGCGGCGCTGGCGACGTTTACCGAGGTGGTGCGGGAGCTGGCCGAGGCCGATTTGCGGCCCGCCGAGCCTCAGTGCGCCGGGATGTGATCCTCGGAGATGTAGTTCGAGAACCGCGTGGTCGCGCCCTCGAAGTGCAGGGTCACGGTGCCGGTCGGGCCGTGGCGCTGCTTGGAGATGATCACCTCGGCCTTGCCGTAGGCCTTCTCGCAGCGTTCCAGCCACTGCTCGTGGCGGTCGTGGAACTTCTCCGGGCTCTCGTCGGCGCGCTGTACCGGTTCGGCCTTCTGCAGGTAGTACTCCTCGCGGAAGATGAACATGACCACGTCGGCGTCCTGCTCGATCGATCCGGACTCGCGAAGGTCGGCCAGGATCGGCCGCTTGTCCTCGCGCTGCTCGACCGCTCGGCTGAGCTGCGACAGCGCCACCACCGGCACGTTCAGCTCCTTGGCGACCGCCTTCAGGCCCTGGGAGATCATCGAGATCTCCTGCACCCGGTTGTCGATCCGCATGCCCGGCGACGGCCGCATCAGCTGCAGGTAGTCGACCACGATCATCGACAGGCCGTGCTGGCGCTTCAGGCGTCGCGCCCGGGTGCGCAGGGTCGAGATCGGGATCGCCGGGGTGTCGTCGATGTAGATCGGCGTGCGCTCGAGGTCCTGGCTGGCCTGGACCAGCAGGCCGAAGTCCTCGTCCACCAGCTGGCCGCGGCGCAGCTTCTCGGACGAGATGTTGGTGCGCTCGGCGAGAATACGGGTGGCGAGCTGCTCGGACGACATTTCGAGCGAGAAGAACGCCACCGGCTGGCGCGGCTGGCTCGGGTCGCGCAGGTTGGCGGTGGCGACGTTGAACGCGATGTTGGTGGCCAGCGAGGTCTTTCCCATGGCCGGCCGGGCCGCCAGGATCAGCAGGTCGGAGTTGTGCAGGCCGCCCAGCAGGTTGTCGAGGTCGAGGAGGCCGGTGGACAGGCCGGCAAGGCCGCCCTCGCGGCGGAACGCCGCCTCGGCCATCGCCACCGACTCGGTCATCGCGGTCTTCAGCTCGGTGAACCCGCCGTCCGACTGGCCGTTGTCGGCCAGGTTGAACAGATGCGCCTCGGCCTTCTCGATCTGCTCGGGCGCCGGGCTGTCCAGGTCGCGCGAGAAGGCATCGTTGACGATGGTCTCGCCGATCTCGATCAGCTGCCGGCGCAGGAAGCAGTCGCGGATCTCCCGGCCGTAGTCCTCGGCGTTGATGACGGTGACGACCGAGGCGGCCAGCCGCACGAGATAGGAGGCGCCGCCGACGTCCCGCAGGGACTCGTCCTGGTCGAAAAGGCCCTTCAGGGTGACCGGCGTGGCGATCTGGCCGCGGTCGATCAGCCGCCCGCAAGCCTCGAAGATGCGGCCGTTCACCGGATCGGCGAAATGCTCGGCGACCAGGAACTCGGAAACCCGCTCATAGGCGCGGTTGTTGATCAGGATCGCGCCCAACAGCGCCTGCTCGGCCTCCAGGTTGTGCGGCGGCTCGCGGTGGGCGGCCGGCTCGACACCGGGAAACAGCGCAACGCGGGAATCGGGTTCGGGCATGGTCTCGTTTGTGCCGGTTGTTTTCCAGGAGGCGGGCCGGCGATTCTACCAGCAACTGACGAGCATACTAACCGATAGCCCTTCGATGCCCGTCAGACCAGTGGGTTGGGCCTGAGGAACGCGGGGACGAATCGGGCGCGGCCTGTGGAGCGTTGCCGCAACCCATTGGCCGGTCACGCGGCTCGCCGGAACCGGGTGTGGACAGTGCGGGAGCGGAAAGGTCGGCCGGAAGCCGGGCAGGGGACGGAGCCGGAAAAACGCGACGACCCGCGCGGGCTTCCCCGGCGGGTCGTCGGCAATGCTGTCGGTGCGGCCGCGACCGGCCGCACGTCGATCGGCCCGATCAGGCCTCGGTGTTCTCGGTCGCGGCTTCCGCCTCGACCGGAGCTTCCTCGGCGACCTGGGCGGTCCGCTCGGCCGCCTCGGTGGCGCGGTCGAACTCGTCCTCCATGGTCTCGCGGTCGAGCGCCCGGCCGAGCTTGGCCTGGGTCTCGGCCTCGTCCGGCGTGCGGGCGATGTTGACGGTGACCGTCACCGCGACCTCCGGGTGCAGCTGCACCCGGACCGGCTCCAGGCCGAGCTGCTTCAGCGCCTTGTCGAGGCGAACCTGCGAGCGCCCGACGGTCACGCCGGCCTCGGTGATCGCGTCGGCGACGTCACGCGCGGTGACCGAGCCGTAGAGCTGGCCGCTCTCGCTGGCGGCGCGTACGAGCACCACCGACAGGCCGTCGAGCGTCTTTGCGACCTGCGAGGCCTCGCCCTTGCGCTCCAGGTTCTGGGCCTCGAGCTGGGCGCGACGCTCCTCGAACACCTTGCGGTTGCCGTCGGTGGCGCGCAGCGCCTTCTTCTGCGGCAGCAGGAAATTCCGGGCGAACCCGGCCTTCACCTTCACAACCTCGCCCATCTGGCCGAGGCTCTCGATCCGCTCCAGCAGGATGACTTCCATCGTCCTCACTCCTCGTCATGCGGGGCCGCGGCCCCGGGAGGTGCCCTCAGCACCCCGTCTGTTC
The DNA here is from genome assembly GCF_040219615.1 of Thalassobaculum sp. Taxonomy (GTDB): domain Bacteria; phylum Pseudomonadota; class Alphaproteobacteria; order Thalassobaculales; family Thalassobaculaceae; genus Thalassobaculum_A. The sequence goes on along the minus strand of NZ_JAVJSE010000003.1, from coordinate 152,504 downwards.
TCATCGAACGCCCGTCAAACCATGGGCGCTGCGGGGGGCGGGCCGGCCCGTCCGCGGAAATCGAAGATCGCATCCAGCAGCCCGATCAGCGCCAGGATCACGGCCGGCCAGCCGAACACCAGGAGCAGCACGTACAACATGCCAAGCCAGAGGCCCGGGGATCCGGAGCGTCGCAGCGACCAGTGCATGAGCGACAGGCCGCCGAAGAACAGCGGCAGCGCCGCCACCGGCACCAGGTTGCTCCCCAGGAACCCGAGCCCTCCGGGCAGGAACGCCAGCACGAGCGTGACGGCGAAGACCGTCACCATCACCCGCGGTAGCCGGATCGACGCGATGTCGGGCGACGGCAGGCGATTCTTGCCGAACCGCCTGAGCACGCCCTGCGCCAGCGCCCCGTTGATCGCGATCAGCATGGCCCAGGACATCGCCGCCATGGCCGGCAACAGGCCGACCACCGCCTCGACGAACTCCCGCCACTGCGGCGGCGTGTTGCCCGCCGGATCGACGACCGAGTCGATCAGCGCCGGCTCCAACTCGCCCCTGATCACCCCCTGCAGCCCGCCCTCCTGCATGCCGAAGTACAGCGCGGCTGCCAGGATCGGCGCTGCCGCGCAGGCCGTCAGCATGATCACCAGCCGATCCGGCCGGTCGGGAGACCGCTCCGCCTGCCAGATCAGCAAGGCCGCCGGCAGGGCGTTGACGATTCCGTAGTAGAGACCGGCCGTGGTGCTGATCGACAGCAGGATGGCGAAGGTGGCCGCCGCCCCGCTCGCCGCCCCGTGGAACGCGCCCCAGGACAGCCCAACCAGAAACAGCGGCAGGGTCGCCAGCACCGCCAGCAGCATGCCGCCCGGCGAACCCGCGGGCGCGCCGAACAGCAGCAGTGCGCTTGTCGCTGCCGCCGCTCCGACTGGGAGCCATCCGGAGTTCATCGATCATGACCGTTCGTCTGGCGATCGGGCCGGCCGCCTCACGTCACTTCAGGACGTAGGGCAGCAGGGCCAGGAAGCGCGCGCGCTTGATGGCGCGGGCCATCTCACGCTGCTTCTTGGCCGACACGGCGGTGATCCGGCTCGGCACGATCTTGCCGCGCTCGGACACGAAGCGGGACAGCAGCTTGGTGTCCTTGTAGTCGATCGCGGGCGCGCTCTGGCCCGAGAACGGGCAGGACTTGCGACGGCGCATGAAAGGACGGCGAACGGCCGCCCGGGCAATCTGAAGCTGGCTCATGGATTATTCCCCCTGCTCTTCGCGCTCACCGTCGCGCGGACGGCGATCGCCACGGTCACCGCGATCGCCGCGGTCGCCACGATCCCCGCGGTCGCCGCGGTCACCACGATCGCCCCGGTCGCCGAAGCGGTCGCCGCGGCGGCCGCGATCGCGGTCCGACTTCGCCTGCATCATGACGGACGGACCCTCCTCGAGGGCGTCGACCTTGATGGTGAGGTAGCGCAGGATGTCCTCGTTCAGGCGCATGATGCGCTCCATCTCGGAGATCGCCGCCGACGGTGCCTCGAGATTGAACAGAACGTAGTGGCCCTTCCGGTTCTTCTTGATCCGGGAGGCGAGGCTGCGAAGGCCCCAGGATTCGCGCTTCTTGATCTCCCCGCCGCCGGTCGTGACGATCTCAGCGAACTGGTCCGTCAGCTGATCGACCTGGGCAGAAGAGATGTCCTGGCGTGCGATGAACACGCTCTCGTAGTACGGCATTGCGCACTCCTTGTGGATGTTGCGTCCCGAGCATCACCCCGGGGACAAAGCCGGCGGGGCAAGCCCGTTCCGGCAAGGAGCTATGTCACCGGACGCCAGGGGCGGCCGGAAGGCGCGCACTATACGCATCGCGCCGGCCCGCGCAAGCGGAATAGCGGCGCCGGCCGGTTCTCGGAAAACGCTTGATTGCCTCGTCGCTTGCCGTCAACTCTCGGCCGGCCGCTGCCGGGCGGCCGGAATGGTTGCTGGGAGAATGCGTTTGGCGGCATTGACGGGGGGCGCTCGCCTCGTTCTGCAATTTTGCGGTGTTCTGAGCGTGTTGTATTTCGCGCTGGTGACGGATGCCGCGCAGGCCGAGCCGGTCGTCGGCGTGGCCGGCGACGACGTCAAGGTTGCCCTGGTTCCGCGCACCGCCCTGATCGACCCGGACGGCAGCCTGGCTCCCGCCGAGGCGGCGGACCGGCTGGCGGCAGCCGACGCAAAGGTCGAGACCCGGGTGTTCAGCCGGGGATACATCCCGGACACGCTGTGGTCCCGTATCGTCCTGGATGTCGCACCCGAGGCCGCGGGGCGCTGGTATCTGAGCCTCGAACTGCCGAACTTCGATCGGCTCCAGGTCTTCACGGTGACCGCACCCGGTTCCGACCCGGTGCCGTTCGTGGTGCTCGGCGACCGGGTGCCGGAGCCGACGGACATCCGCACGCGGTTCCACATCGCGCCGATCGACCTTCCGCCGGGCCGGACCGTGCTGCTGCTGCGCGGCCAGACCGGCAGCACGATGACGCTCGACGTCAAGCTCCGGAAGCTCGACGCGCTGCTGGTCGAGGAACAGGACTTCTTCGCGCTGCAGGCCTTCTATCTGGGCATCGCGGCGATCTTCGGCCTGTCGGCTCTCGGGCTGTTCGCCTACGCGCGGCAATCCATCTATCTCGTCTACGTGGTCGGGCTGACCGCCCACACGCTCCTGTGGCTGCTCATCAACGGGACCGGGCCGGGGCATCTCTGGCCGACGCTGGCGCGGACGGTGCACGTCGATCCGCACCCGTTCATCGGGCTGACGGTGTACGCGACCGGGGCCTTCGCCGCCAATTTCCTGTCGACTACGCGGGTTCCGGCATCGGTTTGCATCGCGCTTCGGGGCATGGCCGCCCTGGGGCTGCTGCTGGCACTGGTCGGCGCCCTGGTGCCCGAGGGCTACGTCTACTGGTCGCACGCCCTCGTCAGCACCATCATATTGCCGGTCCTGGCGGTTCTGTTCGGGTTGACCGGGATCGGGCTGTACCGGGGCGAGCCGGCGGCGCGGCCGCTCATGCTGACCTGGCTCGGCCTTGTCGGTGCCGTCGTGTTCGCATTGCTGCGGGATCTGGGCGTCGTGCCGAGCAACACCTTCACTCTGACCGGAGCGCAGCTCGGCTCGGTCTTCGAGATGGTGATCTTCGCCTACATGCTGGTGGCGCGCCTCGGGCAGTTGCAGCGCGAGAAGGAGCAGATCCAGCGCGAGGCGCTGGCAGCGGCGCGCGAGCAGGAGACGATCCTGGCGAGACGGGTCGCCGATCGCACGGCGGCGCTGCAGGCGGCGGTCGAGCGCGAGCGCGACGCCCGCCGCCTGCAGCAGCAGTTCGTCGCCATGGTCAGTCACGAGTTCCGCACGCCGCTCGCCATCATCGACGGTGCGGCCCAGAACGTCGCGGTCAAGGAGGCCGGGAGCCGCGGTCGGGTCGAGAAGATCCGGGCCGCGGTCCGGCGGCTGCTGCGGATGATCGACACCTGCCTGCTGGACGAGCGGATCGAGGGCGGCACGATCCAGCTGCGGTCCGAACGCTTCGATCTGCGCGATCTGCTGGACGACGCGGTTGAGGTGTTCCGGGCCGCTGCGCCCGACCGCGCCTTCGACGTCCGGGTACCGGCGGTGCCCGTCCCGGTGCGTGCGGATCCGAGACTGACGGAGATCGCCGTCGGGAATCTACTCGAGAACGCCGTGAAGTACTCGCCGCAGGGTTCGACCGTCGCTGTGGAGGTCGCGCCGCGGGCGGACGGCGTGGAACTGGCCGTGACCGACGAGGGGCCGGGCGTACCGGCGGAGGATCGCGAGCGCGTCTTCGAAAAGTACCATCGTGCGGGGAACACCGCGGGAACGGCCGGCGCCGGCCTCGGCCTGCATCTCGTCCGGTCGATCACCGATGCGCATGGCGGCTCGGTGCGTTGCGAGGCCGGGGCGGCCGAGGGCGGCCGTTTCGTCATCTGGCTGCCCTATGAAGTCACCGGATCGCGGGAGGTGGCCGAGTGACGGGCGAGACATCCGGGCGACCGGTCGCGGTCGTGGTGGTCGAGGACGAGCGGGACCTGCGCGAGGAGGTGGTCGACTTCCTGACCGACTCCGGACTGGCGGTTCGCGGGGCCGCGAACGGGGCCGAACTCGAACGGCTGCTCGGCGAAGCGCCGGCCGACGTGGTGGTGCTGGACCTCGGCCTGCCGAGCGAGGACGGGATCTCGATCGCCGCGCGTCTGCAGGCGCGACCCGCCGCGCCGGGGATCGTCATGATGACCGCGCGCGGCCGGGTCGAGGAACGCATCCTGGGATACCAGACCGGAGCCGACATCTACCTGGTCAAGCCGGTGGACTACGGCGAATTGATCGCCGCGATCCATGCGACCCTCCGCAACCGGTCGGCGGTCGACCGCGTGGCACCGGCCGGCGAGGCGGCGCCGGGCCTGGCGTGGCGCTACGACCCGGCCGAGTGGCGACTGTCGGCGCCGTCCGGCGCCTCGGTCCGGCTGACCCGCGCGGAGGCGCAGGTGTTGGACTGCCTGACCGACGATCCGGGGCGTCCGGTGTCGCGCGACACGATCGGCCTGCGCATGGGCAAGATCGCCGACCTTGGCGAGCACCGGTACGTAGACCAGGTGGTCAGCCGGCTGCGCCGCAAGGTAGCCTCCGAACTCGGCTGGGAAGCCCCGATCGGATCGGCGCACGGCCAGGGATACTACATCGTCGGGTCGATCATGCGGGCCGACGACTGACGCCGGCGAGGGGCTGCAAGCCCGCCCTCTTCGCCTTGACATCCCTGCCCGTCGGGCGCATGTCCCCGGCCGCAAATGGCGGTAATCCGCCCAACGAGATCGGAACGGGGAGACAGCATGGGCGACATGCGAACCGGCCGGGCCTTCGTGTTCCCGGGCCAGGGCAGCCAGGCGGTCGGCATGGGCAAGGACCTTGCCGACGCCTATCCGGTGGCGCGCGCGGTGTTCCAGGAGGTCGACGACGCGCTGGGCGAGGCGCTGTCCGGGCTGATGTGGGATGGGCCGGACGACCGGCTGACCCTGACGGCCAACGCGCAGCCGGCGCTGATGGCGGTGAGCCTGGCGGTGGTGCGGGTCCTGGAGAGCGAGAGCGGCAAGGGCATCGCCGAGCTGTGCGACTACGTCGCCGGGCATTCCCTGGGCGAATACTCGGCGCTGGCTGCCGCGGGCACCTTCGACGTGGCCACCACGGCGCGGCTGCTGCGCCTGCGCGGCGAGGCCATGCAGAAGGCGGTGCCGGTCGGTGTCGGGGCCATGGCGGCCCTGATCGGCGTGGAGCTGGAGGTCGCCCAGGCCCTGGCGGCGGCGGCGGCCGAGGGCGAGGTCTGCGACATCGCCAACGACAACGGCGGCGGCCAGGTCGTGCTGTCGGGCCATGCCGGCGCGATCGACCGGGCGGTGGCGCTGGCCCCGCAGCATGGCATCAAGCGGGCCCTGAAGCTGACGGTCAGCGCGCCGTTCCACTGCGCCTTGATGGCGCCGGCCGCCGACACCATGGCCGAGGCCCTGGCGACGGCCGATCCGCGGCCGCCGGTGGTGCCGGTGGTCGCCAACGTCAGCGCGACTCCCTCGAGCGATCCCGACGTCATCCGCCGGCAACTGGTCGAGCAGGTGACCGGTCGGGTACGCTGGCGCGAGTCGGTGGCGTCGTTCGGCGGGCTCGGCATCCGCTCGGTGGTCGAGCTCGGCTCCGGCAAGGTGCTTTCCGGCCTGGTGCGGCGCATCGACAAGGAGCTGGAGGCCGTCTCGATCAACGGACCGGCTGACGTCGACGCCTTCCTGGCGTCCATCGGCTGATCGCAAGGGGGAAGCAGCATGTTCGATCTCACGGGCAAGACCGCGCTGGTCACGGGCGCAACCGGCGGCATCGGCGCCGCCATCGCCTCCGCCCTGCACGGGCAGGGCGCGCATGTCGTCCTCTCCGGAACCCGTGAGGCGGTGCTGGCGGACCGGGCGGCGGCGCTCGGCGACCGGGTCTCCGTGGTGCCGGCCAACCTCGCCGAGCTCGGCACGATCGACGACCTGGCGAAGCGCGCCGAAGAGGCCGCGGGCGGCGGTATCGACATCCTGGTGAACAACGCCGGGATCACCCGTGACGGCCTGCTGATGCGCATGAAGGACGACGACTGGGATGCCGTCCTGGCGGTCAACCTGACCGCCGGCTTCCGGCTTTCCAGGGCCCTGGTGCGCGGAATGATGAAGCGGCGCTGGGGACGGATCATCGGGATCTCGTCGATCGTCGGCGCCACCGGCAACCCGGGCCAGACCAACTATGCGGCGGCCAAGGCCGGCATGGTCGGGTTCTCCAAGGCGCTGGCCGCCGAGATCGCCAACCGCGGCATCACGGTCAACGTGGTGGCGCCGGGCTTCATCGATACCGCCATGACCGAGGCGCTGTCCGACGCGCAGAAGGAGAAGCTGCTGACGGCGGTGCCGGCAGGGCGACTCGGCACGCCGGAGGACATCGCGGCCGCCGCCGTCTATCTGGCGAGCCAGGAGGCGGCCTACGTCACCGGCGCCACTATCCATGTGAACGGCGGCATGGCGATGCTCTGACGCATTGGTGCGCGGGGTATGCTGGCCTTGCAGCAAGAGTTATGATACAGCCCGCCGATCCGACGTCCGGAGCCGGTTATCAGGTCCCGGAATACAAGGAAAAACACGGCCGCTCCGGCCGATATCGAGAGAGAGATCAGAGGGTCTTGAGACATGAGTGACGTCGCCGACCGGGTTAAGAAGATCGTCGTCGAGCATCTCGGGGTCGAGGAAGCCAAGGTCACCGAGAACGCCAGCTTCATCGACGATCTGGGCGCCGACAGCCTCGACACCGTCGAGCTCGTGATGGCATTCGAGGAAGAGTTCGGCTGCGAGATCCCGGACGACGCGGCTGAGAAGATCCAGACCGTCAAGGACGCGATCGACTTCATCGAGAGCAATTCCTGACGCCTGCCTCGGTGTCGCCGGAGAGCACGCCCGGCGACACCGGAGGTTGCCGAGCTAAGGGGACACCGGCATGCGACGAGTGGTCGTCACGGGCCTCGGGCTCGTAACTCCGCTGGGCTGTGGGGTTGAACACAACTGGGAACGTCTGACCGGCGGTGGCTCGGGGATCCGGGCGATCGACGGCTTCGACGTGTCCGACCTGCCGGCCAAGATCGCCGGCCAGGTACCCGCCGGCAACAGCGCCGACGGGGGCTTCGACCCGGACGAGTGGGTCGAGCCGAAGGAGCAGCGCAAGATCGACCGGTTCATCCTGCTCGGCATCGCCGCGGCCCATCAGGCCGTGGTCGATTCCGGGTGGCAGCCGACCGACGACGAGGGCCGCAACCGGACCGGCGTGATGATCGGCTCGGGCATCGGCGGTCTCACCACGATCTACGAGGCCAGCCTGGTCCTGGTGGAACGCGGGCCGCGGCGGATCAGCCCGTTTTTCATTCCCTCCGCCCTGATCAACCTGATCTCCGGCCAGGTGTCGATCCGTTTCGGCTTCCGGGGTCCGAACCATTCGGTGGTCACAGCCTGTGCGACCGGCGCCCACGCCATCGGCGACGCGGCCCGGCTGATCGCGCTCGACGACGCCGACGTCATGGTCGCCGGCGGCGCCGAGGCTGCGGTGTGCCGGCTCGGCGTTGCCGGCTTCGCGGCGTCGCGGGCGCTGTCGACCGGCTTCAACGACACACCCGAGAAGGGCTCGCGCCCCTGGGACGAAGGCCGCGACGGCTTCGTCATGGGCGAGGGGGCCGGCGTGGTGGTGCTCGAGGAGTACGAACACGCCAGGCGGCGCGGGGCGACGATCTACGCCGAGGTGGTCGGCTACGGCCTGTCCGGCGACGCCCACCACATCACCGCACCGGCCGACGACGGCGACGGCGGGTTCCGGGCGATGACGGCGGCGTTGAAGCGCGCCGGCATGACCCCGGCCGACATCGACTACGTCAACGCCCACGGCACCTCGACCCCGCTAGGCGACGCCATCGAGTTCGGCGCGATCAAGCGGCTGTTCGGCGATGCCGCGGGCAAGATCTCGATGTCGTCCACCAAGTCGGCGATCGGCCACCTGCTGGGGGCCGCAGGCGCTGTCGAGGCGATCTACTCGGTGCTGTCGATCCGCGACCAGACGGTTCCGCCGACCCTGAACCTGGACAATCCGTCCGAGGGCATCGAGGGCATCGACCTGGTGCCGCACACCGCGAAGAAGCGGCCGGTGCGGGCCGCGCTGTCGAACTCGTTCGGCTTCGGCGGCACCAATGCCTCGCTGATCTTCGCCAAGCCGGACTGACCGGAGGCTGGCCGGATGGGGCGCTGGCTTCTCCGGCTCGCCTCGCTTGCGACCTCCTTCCTGGTCGTCGCGGGGCTCGCTGCGGTCTGGGGATGGTCGGCGTTCCGGGCGCCCGGGCCGCTGGCCGAGCCGGCGAACGTCGTGATCCCGCGCGGCGCAGGGCTGGAGTCGATCGGCCGGCGGCTGGCCGAGGCCGGCGTCATCGCCGACACCACGCTGTTCGCGATCGGCGCCCAGGTCACCGGCAAGGCACGCGGCCTGAAGGCCGGCGAGTACCGGTTCCCGGCGGCCGTCAGCGCCTTCGCCGCGCTCGGCATCATCGAGCGGGGCGAGACCGTGGTGCGGCGGGTCACCATCGCCGAGGGGCTGACCGGCAGCCAGGCCGTGGCGTTGCTGGCGACCACCGATGGCCTCGACGGGACGATCGGCGAGGTGCCGCCCGAGGGCAGCCTGCTGCCGGAGACCTACCACTTCTCCTGGGGCGACGACCGCGCCGCGCTGCTGCAGCGGATGCAGCACTCGATGGACGACGCGATCGCCCGGCTGTGGGAGCAGCGGGCCGAGGGGCTGCCCTTCGATACGCCGGCGGAGGCGGTCATCCTGGCCTCGATCGTGGAACGCGAGACCGGGGTCGCGGAGGAGCGCGGGCTGGTCGCCGGGGTCTTCGTGAATCGCCTGAAGCGCGGCATGCGCCTGCAGTCCGACCCGACGGTCGCCTACGGCATTGCCGGCGGCGAGGGACTGGACCGGCCGCTGACCCGGGCCGACCTGCGCGAGGACACCCCGTACAACACCTATGTCATCGCCGGCCTGCCACCGGGCCCGATCTGCAATCCGGGGCTGGCGTCGCTGCAGGCGGTGCTGCAGCCGACCGACACCGAGTATCTGTACTTCGTGGCCGACGGCTCCGGCGGTCACGCCTTCGCCAAGACGCTGGCCGAGCACAATCGAAACGTCGTGAAGTGGCGGAGGCTGCAACGCTAGGACCCCACCGATCGGCCTGACAGTGCCGGTATGCCGGGAGCGCGGCCCGGACGAGCGTGGCGATCGGCCGTTCTCGGCGGGGTGGGGGCTCTGGGCGACGGCACAGGTTCGGCTATGATACCGGATCGATAGCTCTGTCGATCCTTCTGCGCCGTCCCGGGGCATCCTGCGTGCTGAGTGAATTCACCTCGAGGCAGTGGCTCACACTGCTCACTGTCCAGCTGTGCACCATCCTTTTCGGCATCACCGTGACCAGTGCAGCGGTGATCCTGCCGCAGATGAAGGGCGCCCTGGCGGCGACCCAGGATCAGATCGCCTGGGTGCTCACGCTCAACCTCGTCGCGACGGCGGCTGCGACGCCGCTCACCGGCTGGCTGGCTGCAAAGCTGGGCTGGCGCCGGCTGATGGTCGGCTCCGTGCTCGGCTTCACGGCTGCCTCCGTCGCCTGCGGTACCGCAACGTCGCTGGAGACCCTGCTGGCCTTCCGGGTAGTGCAGGGTGCCCTCGGCGCACCGATCTTTCCGATGGGACAGGCGATCATCCTGGCCCGCTTCGAACGTCGCCACCATCCGATCGCGATCATGATGTGGGGTGTCGGCGGCGTCATGGGACCGATCCTGGGGCCGACCTTCGGCGGCCTGGTCGCCGACCTCCTGGACTGGCGCTGGTCGTTCTTCATGATCCTGCCGCTGGGACTGGTGGCATGTATTCCGGCGCTCCTGGCCCTGGGAGACGAGGAGCGAGGTAGCTCGCGCCGCTTCGACTTCATCGGGTTCGTTCTGGTAGCCGTCTCGATCGGCGCGCTTCAGCTGTTCTTCGATCGCGGGCAGCGGCAAGACTGGTTCGAGTCGGCGGAAATCGTGACGGAGTGCGTGCTGGCGGCAGGGGCCTTCTATCTCTTCGTCGTTCACGCCCGCTTCGCCCCGTCGCCGTTGTTCGAGGGGGCGACATTTCGGGATCGCAACTTCGTGCTCGGTTCCGGCTTCGCGCTGGTCATGGGCATGCTCCAGTACACCCCGATGGTGCTGTTTCCGGCCCTCCTGCAGGAGCTGCGCGGTTACCCCGAGTCGATCGTCGGATACCTGATCTCGATGCGCGGCGTCGGCAACTTCCTCAGTTTCTTCGTCGTCGCGCAGCTCACGCGTCTGGATGCGCGCGCGACGCTGGCGGCGGGGTTGCTGATACAGGCTGGAGCCGCGGCCTGGATGGGGCTCCTGGACCTGAACATGACCTTCGAGCAGGTACTCTGGACCAACCTGATGCACGGGTTCGGGTTTGGCCTGGCCTACACCCCGATGGCCGTGCTGGCGTTCTCTACCCTCGAGCCGCGGCTGCTGACCCAGGGGAATGCGATCTTCAGCCTGCTTCGCATGCTCGGGAGCAGCCTCTTCATCGCCGTCATACTCGTGGTCTTCGTTCGGTCCGTCGCCGAGGCGTATGCGCATCTCGGTGCCGGCGTCACGATATTCAGCACCGACAGGATCCTGGCCTGGATCGACCGGTTCGGCGCTCTGGGCGACCCGGTCCTGCATGCGCGGCTTGGCGAAGAGGTAAGGCGCCAGGCCGCCATGATCGGCTACGTGAACTCGTTCAACCTGTTGGCGCTGGTGCCTGCGCTTGCCGCCCCCGGGGTTCTGCTGTTCAAGCGTCGAGCGTGATCGGCTGAGACCCGCAACGCGCCTATCGGTCTCTACGCTCCAGTCGCCGCCTTGCCGGGCAACCGCCGCAGCAGCGGATCGATCCAGGCCGGCGGGATCGCCTGCAGCAGGGTCACCGCGGCGACCAGCGGCCACGGGAAGGCGATGCGCGGGCGGTCGCGTTCCAGGCCGCGGCGGATCACCCGGGCCGCCTTGTCCAGGTCCATCAGGAACGGCATCGGGAACGCGTTGACGGCGGTCATCGGCGTGCGGACATAGCCGGGGCAGACCACCGAGACCCGTACCCCGCTCTCATACAGGGTGCCGCGCAGGGCCTCGCCGAACACCTTCACCGCCGCCTTCGAGCCGCAGTAGCTCGGCGCCCCGGGCATGCCGCGATAGCCGGCCAGCGAGGCCACCAGGGCGAGCTGCCCGGCGCCGCGCGCCTTCATCCGCGGCAGGATCGGCAGAACGGTGTTCAGGACGCCGTCGAGGTTGGTCGCGAACACGGCGCGCACCTGATCCTCGGGCTCGCCGCCGGCGAGTCCGGCGGTGCCGGCGGAGATACCGGCGTTGGCGATCACCAGGTCGAGGGGCGTCGCATCGTCGGACGCCAGCACCCAGGCCCGGATCGCCGCCGCGTCGGTGACGTCGATCACCCCTGCATGCACGGCGGCGCCGGCCGCGCGGCACTGCGCGGCCACCGATTCCAGCCGGTCGGCGGCACGGCCGCCGAGATGCAGGACGACGCCGGGGGCGGCGTACTCGGCGGCGAGGCCGGCGCCGATTCCGCTGGAGGCCCCGGTAATCAGGATGGATGTCGGCTGCTTCAAGCGGCTCCCCCGTTGTGCCGGGCGGCTCTGCTTGGCGCTCCGGACACCCCAGGATATAAGGGCGACGGCCCGTTCCGCGACCTTCCAGTGGGGTATCCCGTTGTCCGTGATGAGCATGACCGGCTTCGCCCGTATCGACGGCGGCGCCGAGGCGGCCCCGGAAGGCGCCGAGACCGCGGTCCCCTGGACCTGGAGCTGGGAGATCCGCAGCGTCAACGCCAAGGGCCTCGACCTGCGCACCCGGTTGCCGTCGCTCGCCGACGCCTGGGAGAGCAAGATCCGCGAACGCGCCCAGGCGCGGCTGTCGCGCGGCTCGGTCACGGTGAACTGGACGCTCGAGCAGGCCGATCGCGGCAAGGCTCCGCAGGTCGTGGTCAACGAACCGTTCCTGCGCGAGATCCTGGCGCTGCAGGAGACCCTGGAGGCGCAGGGCCTGGTGTACCCGACGCCGCCGAGCCTGGACCGGCTGCTGCAGGTCAGGGGGGTCATCGAGGTGGTCGAGCGGATCGCCGACGGCGCCGTCATCGCCGCCCTGGAGGCGCCGGCCCTGGCCGACCTGGACCGGGCGCTGGACGGGCTGGTACAGACGCGCGGCCGCGAGGGAGACAAGCTCAAGGCGCTGCTGGAGACCCATCTCGACGAGATGGCCGAGTTGACCGCCCGCGCCGTGGCCGCGGCGGAATCGCAGCCGGCCGCCTTGCGGGCCCGCATGGCCGAGCAACTCGCCCTGCTGCTGGAGGCGTCGCCGCCGGTGCCGGAGGAGCGCATGGTGCAGGAGCTGGCGCTGCTGGCCGCCAAGGCCGACGTGCGCGAGGAGACCGACCGGCTGACCGCCCATGTCGCGGCCTGCCGCGAACTGCTGGGCGACGGCGGATCGATCGGCCGCAAGCTCGATTTCCTGTGCCAGGAATTGAACCGCGAGGCCAACACCCTGTGCTCGAAGGCGGTCGACCTGGCGCTCACCGGCATCGGCGTCGAGCTGAAGACCAGGGTCGAGCGGTTCCGCGAGCAGATCCAGAACGTCGAGTAGGGCGGGGGCACGGCAGTGACGATCACCCGACGCGGTCTGATGCTGGTGCTGTCGTCGCCTTCCGGCGCCGGCAAGACCACGATCTCGCGCCGCCTGCTCGAGGCCGAGCGCGACCTGGTGATGTCGGTGTCGGCGACCACCCGGCCGCGCCGGCCGGGCGAGGTCGACGGCCGCGACTACTTCTTCGTCGACCCGACCGAATTCAACCTGATGGTCAACCGCGGCCAGCTGCTGGAGCACGCCAAGGTGTTCGGCAACTACTACGGCACGCCGCGCGCCCCGGTCGAGGACGCCATGGCGGCCGGCCGCGACGTGCTGTTCGACATCGACTGGCAGGGCACCCAGCAGCTGCAGGACTCGGCACCCCGCGACCTTGTCAGCGTGTTCATCCTGCCACCGTCGACCCGCGAGCTGGAGCGCCGGCTGCGGGCCCGGGCGCAGGATTCAGCCGAGGTGGTGGCGGCGCGCATGGCCAAGGCGGCCGACGAGATCAGCCACTACCCGGAATACCAGTACATCATCCTGAACGACGATCTCGAGCGCAGCACCAGCGCGGTGCGCGCGATCCTGGCAGCCGAGCGCCTGAAGCGCGAGCGCCAGATCGGCCTGCCGGACTTCGTGAAGGGCCTGCGCGAGGGTAGCGCGGAGTAGGGACTCAGGCGCTCTCTGCGCCGCTCAGTTCGAGCAGCTTCAGGAACATTTCGTCCTTGTTGTCGAACTTCGTCTGCACCCCGTGCTTCGCCAGCACCTGTCGGGCCTCGGTCAGCAGCCGGAGCCCTTCCGCCCGGCGGGGCGTCCCCAGGAGCGACAGCCCCTTGAGCATCTGCGCCCGGGCACCTTCGACCTCGGCGCCGTTCCTGCGATAGAGTGCCATGGCCGTGTCGAACCGTGACGCCGCGAGTTCCAGGTCCTTGCCCTGGATGGCGAGCGAGCCTCTCAGAACCAGGATACGTGCCGTGCATTTCCAGCGCTCTATGGGCACTATCCTCAGCGCGACGGCGAGTCCCTCCTTATTGCTGCCGCGCGTCAGCACCTGCTCGGCCGCGTCGACTTCCCGGCGAGCGCTGTCGAAATCCTTGGCCGTGTGGGCGATCTCCGCCAGCCCCAGGAGGGCCGTGGCTTCGCCCAGGCTGATCCCGGACCGGCGGAACGCGTCGCGGGACTTCGCGAGGGTGGCCAATGCTTGGTCGGCCAGGCCGAGTTGCCGGTAGGTCGAGGCGATCGCATAGAACTCGTTCCCGTGGAAGTTCGCGGTCGCCTCGCGTTCCTGGGCGGACTCGGCCTCCTGCAGCCGAGCGAGGGCTGCGGCACCGTCGCCGCGATCGTGCGCCAGACGGGCGAGAATCGTCAGCGATATGACCTCGTCGATCCGAAACTTGAGACCGCGCTGGATCTCCAGCGCACGCCGGGTCTCCGAGCCGGCGGTATCCGGATCGCCGCGGCGGATGGCGACACCGGCCTTGCCGATGATCGAGCGTGCCGCGAGTTCGGGATCCTCGTAGGCCCGGTAGAGGGCTTCCGATCTGTCGAAGGCCAGGATCGCGTCGTCCAGGTCGCCGCGCGCCGATTGCAGCTGACCGAGGAGGTACCAGTTGGACGCGGCGGCGCGTCCGTCGCCGGAGAGTTCGTGCAACGAGGCGGCCCTGACGAAGTGCGCCCGCATGTCCGGCCGGCCGAGCAACGCGGCGACAGCGCCGAGGCCCTGCTCGGCGGTCGCCACGCATGGCAGGCAGTCGGCCTTGCCGCCGGAATCCGCGGCTTCGCCGAAGAACAGCAGAGCCTTCTCGTACTCGTGCAGATCCTGGTATGCGCGGGCGGCATTCTGGGCTGCCTGCCAGCGGCCCTTGTGGTCGCCGGTCCTGTCGTACAGGTCGAACGCCTGCTCCGCATAGCCGGCCTGCGCGCGAAGCTTCCCGTCGGTGCGGTCGACCAGCGGCGACCCGGCGCTGAGGGCGAGCAGGGATCCGGCCCTCGCACCAAGCGCGGCCCGATCCTCCGGCGCGGCCGGGGGCGCCGTGGTCGTCGCGAGGCATCCACCGAGAGCCGATACGATGAGCAGGGCCGCGCCGGTGCGCATCAAGGCCGTGATCGCCCGCATGTGGCACCCTCCCTCGCTTCGCCATGTGTTAACCGCCGGCGGACCGGGCGGCAACCCTGGCGTGTAGGGGCTGGTCAGGGCCGATCATCCGGGACCTCCCCCTCATGGACGACGATGACTGGTCCGTCATCCTCCGACGGTGGCACGAAGTAGCTGGCGAACAGGTCGAAATCGGCCTCGGTCGGTGCGAACGGATGGGTGCCCCCAGCGTTGCGCGCACGCAGCCGCGCCTTGCAGGTCGCGTCCGGAACGTCCAGCCAGTACAGGCGGCGCGGGACATCGGCCGCCTCGGCGATCCCCCGCATCCATTGCCGGCTGGCGATCGTGTTGGCCGGGAAATCCAGAACGACGGACACGCCGGCGCGCAGCAGCGCCACGACATGCGGGCCCATGACGGCGCGCAGCCGGCCGCTGCAGCGGACATAGTCGTCGAGCGATCCGATCCCGCCCGGATAGAGCCGGGGCAGCCATTCGTCCTCGGCGATCAGGACGGCCGCGGGTCCGGCAGCGAGCCGCCGTGCGAGGGTGGATTTCCCGGCGGCGATCTTGCCGCACAGCAGGTGCAGGGTCGGCTGGTGCGCAGGCATGACGGCTCCACGGGCGTGGGGGCGCCGGTGGCGCCCGATCCGGCGAACGACGAGTACCCGGCCTGACGCGGTCAGGCCGGGCGGGTAATTCGTCTCGTCGCCGTATCCGCGGTCATGCCAGGGTCACCCCACCGCCTTCAGGCGGGCCTTGCGCTTGCCGAGCCGGTGGTCGTGCTCGCGGATGAAGTCCTTCACCACCGGTGCGATCTCGCGGCGCCAGCGGCCGCCGTTGAAGATGCCGTAGTGCCCGACGTTCTTCTGCAGGTGGTACTTCTTCATGTCGTCGGGCAGCGAGGTCGCGAGGTCGAGAGTCGCCCGGGTCTGGCCGACCCCCGAGATGTCGTCGAGCTCGCCCTCGACGCACAGGATGGCGGTGCGGGTGATCGCCTCGGGCTTCACCGGGTGCCAGCGGTGGATCATCTCGCCCTTCGGCAGGGCGTGGTCCTTGAACACCGTCTTGATGGTCTGCAGGTAGAACTCCTCCGGCAGGTCCATGACCGCCAGGTACTCGTCGTAGAACGCCGTGCGCTTCTCGGCCTCGTCGTCGTCGCCCTGCACCAGGTGGTCGAACAGCTCGTGGAACGACTGCATGTGCCGGTCCAGGTTCATCGAGATGAAGTTGGTCAGCTGGATGAAGCCCGGATAGACCCGACGGCCGGCGCCGGGATAGGGCGGCGGCACCGTGGTGATCACGTTGTTCTCGAACCACTCGAAGTCGTGCTCCTCGGCCAGCTTGTTGACCGCGGTCGGGTTCTGCCTGGTGTCGATCGGCCCGCCCATCAGGGTCATCGAGGCCGGCGCGCACAGGTCGCCCCAGCCCGACATCACTGACACCGCCGCCACCACCGGCACGCTCGGCTGGCAGACCGCGATGACATGGGTGTTCGGGCCCAGGAAGTGCAGGAAGTCGATGATGTAGTCGATGTAGTCGTTCAGGTTGAAGCGGTCGGCCTCGACCGGGATCATCCGGCAGTCCTGCCAGTCGGTCACGTAGACCTCGTGGTCGGGCAGCAGCGCCTCGACGGTGCCGCGCAGCAGGGTCGCGAAGTGCCCGGACAGCGGCGCCACCACCAGCACCCGCGGGTCGTCGCGCACGACGTCGCGCTTGAACCGCAGCAGGTGGCAGTAGCTGCGCTTGATTGCCGGCTCGACCTCGACCGCCACCTCGCGGCCGTCGATCTGAGTGGTCGGCAGGCCCCATTCCGGCTTGCCGTAGCGCCGGGTGGCGCGCTCGAACACCTCGGTCCCGGCCATCACCTGCTGGGCGAACGGGGTGTAGGCGATCGGATTCCAGGGCGCCGCCACCATCATCCGGGTCATCTGCGCGGCGCTCCGCCACGGCATCATGGCGAGGCGGGTGAGTTCGTGCATGTGGTACAGCATCGCCGATCCTCTGGGGGCGGGCGCGGCATGGTCGCCGCCTCGTCGTCGGGAATATGGTGCCGCCGGATTCGTTAGGAGTCGATGAACGTCGTTTCGCACCTGCGAAATATCAACCGCCGCTCAGCCGAGTTCCTTCTTCATGCCCAGATGGCTGCCGACGAAGCCGAGGCGCTCGTAGAACCGGTGTGCGTCGATCCGGCGATGGTCGGTGGTTAGCTGCATCAGCACCGCGCCGTTCGCCTTGGCGCGCACCGTGGCGGCGCGCATCAGCCGCTCTCCGACCCGGCGGCCGCGGGCCGCGGCCGCCACGCGGACGCCCTCGACCTGTGCCCGGGTCGCCCCCATCCGGCTGATCCCGTGGATCAGGGTCAGTTGCAGGCAGCCGACCACGGCCCCGTTCAGCTCGGCCACCAGAATCAGGTTGCCGCCCTGCAGGGCCATGCGCCGGAACGCCTCGCCATAGGCGGCCGGCAACGGGCTCTCGGGGCGTTCCCGGCTCTTGCCGAGGCCGTCGTCGGCCAGCATGGCGACGACCGCCGGCAGGTCGTCCTCGGCGGCCGGGCGGATCAGCAGGCCGTCGGTATCGCGCCACACGGCGTCGAGCGCGGTTTCGGAAGCGGCACCTGCGGCGGGCTGGGTCATCGGCGGGTCTCGCGGTCGCTCAGGGCATTGGCCAGACGGCAGAACTCGGCAATCGTCAGGCGCTCGGGACGCACCGTCGGCTCGATGCCCGCGGCCGCCAGCAAGGCATCGCCGCCCAGCCCCTTCAGGCTCTGCCGCAGCATTTTCCGGCGCTGCCCGAAGGCCGCCTCGGTGATGCGCTCGAGCGTCCGCCGGTCGGCCGGGTGCGACGGCTCGGGCCGGGGCTCGAGGCGGACCACGGCCGACCATACCTTCGGCGGCGGCGTGAAGGCCGAGGGCGGCAGCTCGGTGACCCGGCGCGCCGTGCACAGCCACTGCACCAGGACGGTCAGGCGGCCGTAGGCATCGTCGCCCGGCGCGGCCAGCAGCCGGTCGGCGACCTCCTTCTGGAACATCAGCGTCAGGGATTCGAAGGCCGTCGGGGTCTCCAGCCAACCGAGCAGCAGCCGGGTCGCGACGTTGTAGGGCAGGTTGGCGACCACCCGGCGCGGCGCCTCGCCGAGCGACGCGATTCCGACCTCCAGGGCATCGGCCTCGACCAGCCGCAGCCGGCCGGCGGCGGCCTCGACCAGCGGCGCCAGGGCGGCGGCGGCACGGGCGTCGCGCTCGATCGCCACCAGTTCCGTGGCACCCTCGATCAGCAGCGCCCGGGTCAGGCCGCCGGGCCCGGGCCCGACCTCGATGGTGGTGCCGCGGTCGAGCGGGCCTGCGGCGCGGGCGATCCGGCGGGTGAGGTTGATATCGAGCAGGAAGTTCTGCCCGAGGCTCTTCTTGGCCGAGAATCCGGCGGCGGCGATCGCCTCGCGCAGCGGGGGAAGGGCGGCGACCCGGGTCGCCACGGCATCGGTCACGCCGCCGCTCCCGTACCGGTCCGTCCGGCGCCGCGGGGCGCCGCGGCCGCCCGTGCCGCCGCCATGTCCGCGGCCATCCGCAGCGCCGCGATCAGGCTGTCCGGTCGGGCCCGGCCGGTACCGGCGAGAGTCAGGGCGGTCCCGTGGTCGGGTGAGGTCCGCACGAACGGCAGGCCGAGGGTGACGTTGACGCCGCCCCAGAAATCCAGGGTCTTCAGGGGCACCAGGACCTGGTCGTGATACATGCCGAGAGCCACGTCGTAGCCGGCGCGGGCCTCGGCGTGGAACATGGTGTCGGCCGGCAGCGGACCGACCGCGTCGATGCCCTCGGCCCGCAGTGCCGCGACTGCCGGGGCCACCACCTCGATTTCCTCGCGGCCGAGCGCGCCGCCTTCGCCGGCATGCGGGTTGAGGCCGGCCAGGGCCAGTCGCGGGCGGGCGATCCCGAAGTCCTGCGCCAGCGCGGCGGCGGTGATCCGTCCGACCTGGACGATGCCCTCGGTGGTGAGCCGACGGGGTACCTCGGCCAGCGGGATGTGGATGGTGACCGGGACCACGCGCAGTTCGGGGCTGGCCAGCAGCATCACCGGGACGACCCCGGGGCCGGCCAGATGCGCCAGGAACTCGGTATGGCCCGGAAACGCGAAGCCGGCCTGGTAGAGGGTCTCCTTCTGGATCGGGTTCGTGACCACGGCCGCCGCCCGGCCGTCGCGCACCAGGGCGACCGCCCGCTCGATCGCATCGACCACCGCCCGGCCGTTCGCCGGGTCGGGCGATCCCGGCCGGTCCGGCGCGGGAAAGCCGTGCGGCAGCACCGGCAGGGCGTCGGCGAAGCTCGCCGTCGCGGCCTCGGGACCGTCGACCGCCCGGACCGGGACATCCCGGCCGATCGCGCGCAGGCGCGCCGCGACCCGGTCCGGATCGTCGATCAGCAGGAACGGCGGCAGCCGCTCGCCGCGCCGCAGCCAGGCGTCGGCGGCGAGCTCGCAACCGGCACCCGCCGGTTCGCCCGGGGTCAGGACCAGCGGCTGTATCGCGGTCATGGCGCGCCTCAGACGCGAGGTTCGACGAAAGCGCTGCGCCGCAGGTCGCGGAGGTAGCGTTGAGCGGAGATCTCGAAGCGCTGGGTTTCGAGCTGCTGGCGGATCTGCTCGGGGCTCGGCAGGTTGTTCGGCGGCGCCTTGCGCGAGCACACCATCAGGACCATCACGCCGTTCGGCAGGTCGATCGGCGTGCTCACCTCGCCCACCTTGAGGGTGGCCACAGGATCGCGCAGCGCCGGTGCCAGTTCGCCGACCTGAATTTCGCCCAGGCTGGCGGAGGTCGGTGATTTCACCTCCTTGGCCAGTTCCACCAGGTCGTCGCAACTCTGCGCGGAGCTCGACACCGCCTCTGCCAGCGCCCGCTGCGAGCCGCGCACGTCGGGCCCGGCATCCGGCGGTACCGGCAGGAACAGCTGCTTGAGGTCGACCACCGCCTTCAGGGGATCCGCCTCTGCCAGCACCCGGGAGTCGACGACCTGCACGATGTGGAAGCCCAGCAGGGTGCGGATCGGCTCGGAGATCTGCCCGGTCTCCATCTTGGCCACCGCCTCGGCGATCTCGGGGGCCATGCGTTCCGGCAACACCCAGCCGATATCGCCGCCGACCGCGGCGTTCGCCGCCCCCGAGAACTGCCGGGCGACCGCCGCGAAGTTGGCGCCGCCGCGCAGCTGCTCGGTGATGCGGTCGGCCAGCTGGCGGACCTGCGCCTCGTTGGCCGGGTCCTCGACCGGCAACAGGATCTCGGCGATCCGCTTCTGGGTCTTGCCGGCATCCGCCTGCATCCGGTCCAGAACGTCGGTGACTTCCTCCTGGCTCACGGTGACGTCGTTGCCGAAACGACGCCGCACCAGCTTGCCCCAGGCCACCTGTGCGCGAAGCTGTCGCTCGACGGTGTCGGGGTCTACGCCGAGATTGCGCACGAAGTTCGCGAACTGCCCGGGCTTCAGGTTGTTGCGTTGCTCGACGTCGGCACGCGCCCGCGCCATGTCCTGGTCGCTGACCGCGACGTTCAGGCGCTTTGCCTCCTGCAGCTGGATCTGCTCGTCGATCAGGCTGCGCAGCACCTGCGGCGCGATCCGCTGTGCGGTCTCGTCGGTCTGCGGCAGCCGCGAGGCGATGATCACCATTCGCAGCCGGTTCTGGAGGTCGCGCATCGAGACGATCTCGTCGTTGACCACCGCGGCGATGCGCTGCTGCTCCTGGGCTCGAGCCGGGCCCGGCAGCAGCGTCGCGGCCACGACGGCCAGCGTGGCTGCCAGGATCGGTACGGCCAGGATCGGCGTGGCCAGGACGGATCGAAGGACAGGCTTCATTGCGGTCAACCGGGGACGGTGAAACTTCGGGAAATCATAGCAGTCGCGCTGGTCGGAGACCATGGCGGGCCAGGGGGGCGATGGCCGTTGCCGCGGCCGTCACTGGCTTTCGACGCCGCCCAGATACTTGAAGACGATCCGGAACATCACCCGGGTGTCGGCCTCGATGTCCTCGTCTTCGATGTCGGAGCGCTCGAAGTCAACGCCGAGGGTCAGGCATTCGTCGGTGTAGGTCAGCCCGGCCCGGCCGCGCAGCAGCCGGCTGTCGCCGTCGGACAGATCGTGGACGACGTTGACCAGGGTGCTCCAGTGCTGGCTCAGCACGATGTTGAACGTGGCCTCGATCTGCTCCTGGTCGCCGGTCAGGTCGCTGCCGGCGGCGTCGTCGATCGCGATGTAATCGATCAGCGTGGCGAACCGCGGGTGGTGGTAGCCGAAGCCGAACTCGTTGCGGCGGATAGCCCCGGTTTCCTTGTCGAGCCGGAACCGGTACGACAGGTCGAACTGATCGCGCGGCCGGACGGTCACGGCGCCGACGATGTCCGACAGGTCCTCGTCCAGGCCGGTGCCGGGCTCGAACGCGCTGTTGCCGTAGAACCGGTAGCTCTGCCCGACCAGGAACTCGGTCGAGCCGCCGCCGTCGCCGTAGACGCCGGTCCGCAGCGCATAGTCGATGCGCGAGCCGCTTGTGACCCGGTCGACTCCCTCGTAACGGTTCAGGCGGAACAGGTTGGTTGTGTCGAACTCGAAGGACCGACTGTCCTCGTTCGAGATCTCGTCCGGGTTGCCGCCGTTCGGTGCACCGACCACGCCGACGATCGGCTCGAACACCTGGGTGTAGGTGCCGGACCGGCGAGCCCAGGGATACTGCCACTTGACGCCCATCTGCGGAAACAGCCGGCCGGTCGTCTCGTTGCTGCCGTCGACGTCGCCCTCCAGGTCGCTGGTGTAGTAGCCGTCGCCCTGCACCCGGCTCTCGACCGTGAGCATCTGCCCGTTGGCGGTGGTGTAGGGCAGCTTCCAGCCATGGACCAGCGAGGCCCGGCGGCTGTCCGTCCCGCGCTCCCGGGTCAGGGACATGAGGCTGGCGTCGATCGACGACCGTCCGCCGATGCGGCCGGGCTCGGCGACGAAGCTGTACTCGGCGAACGGCATGACCAGCGGCGTGTCGTCGGGGTCGCTGGAGGCCCGCAGGTCCTGCCACTTGTAGGCGTTCAGGGCGGCGTAGTTGCGACCCCGGAAGCCCTCGGTGTACAGCCGCGAGGTCAGCACGTCCTGGTGGCCGAGCCGGAACCGCTTCAGGTAGGTGCGATCGCTCGACTGCTCGAAGTCGAAGCCCGCCCGCCATGTGCGGTCGAGGGCGAACCGGCCCTCGAAGTCGGCGCTGCCCTCGATGCCCTGTTCGCCGTTCTCGTCGCCGTTGGAGTCGTGCTGGTCGACATAGGCGCCGGTCGCCTTCAGGTCGATCACACCGTTCGAGAACCGCTGGCGGTACTCGCCGCGCAGCACCTGGCCCTCGGCGCTGTAGACCAGGGGCTCGATGGTGACGTCCTGCGACGCGTTGAACACGTAGTAATAGGGCTGGCCGACGATCGCGCCGAGATCGCCGGAGTAGCCGAGGGTCGGCGCCAGCAGCCCGGAGCGCCGGTCGACCGTCGGGTCGGGATGCCGCATGTACGGGGTGTACATGACCGGCACCCCGAACATCTCCAGGGTGGCGTCCTCGTAGATGATGTCCTTCGCCACCTCGTCGTGGACGACCTTGACCGCCTTGATCTGCCAGAGCGGCGCGCGCGACGGGTCCTCCTTGCAGAGATTGCAGGGCGAGAACACCCCGTGGTCCATGATCTTCTGCTGCCCGGCGGTGCGCCGAGCGCGGTTGGCGGCCAGCCGGGATCCGTCGGACAGCAGGGCGCGGAGATTCTCGATGAAGCCGGTCTTCAGCTCGTCGTGCAGCTCGGCGTAGTCGGTGAACAGCACCTCGCCGGTCGGCTCCATCAGCGAGACGTTGCCGCTGGCCACGACCGTGTTGGCCTTCTGGTTGTAGGTCACGGTGTCGGCCATCAGGATCCGCGGACCCTGGCTCATCTCGACGCTGCCGCGCGCCGTCACCACCCCGAGATTCTCGTTGTAGGTAAGCTCGTCCGCCTGCAGCAGGACCGGCGTGTTCTGGACATCGACGTCCTGGGCGGCCGCCGGCGGGGCGGAGGCGAACAACAGCGCCAGGCCGATCAGCGGCCCGAGCAAGGTGGCGCCGGTCCGCCTCATCCGTCTTCGAGGTGAAGCAGGCTCGTCATGCCGAGCAGCATCGTGACCGTCGCCGGGGTCCATGCCGCCAGCACCTCGGGTATGCGGGCCGACAGGCCCAGTGCGAAGACGATGTCCGACATGAAGTACAAGAGGAACCCGGTGAACAGTCCGCTCGAAGCCCAGAGCAGAGTGCCGCCCCGCCGGGTCAGCCGCAATGAGAAGGTGGCGGCGATCAGCACCATCGCGGTCAGCAGCAGCGGCGATGCCAGCATCGCATGCCAGTACAAGCGGTGCTTCACCGCCGAGAATCCGGCGTTCTCGAGGATCCGGATGAAGCCCGGCAGCTCCCAGAACGACATGGTCTCGGGCGAGGCGAAGCTGTCCTGGATGTTCTGGATGGTCAGTCGGGTCGGGATCCGAATCGCATCGCGGTGCTCCGGCCGCCCGGCGGTCGAGATCAGCACCACGTCGCGCAGGGTCCAGTAGCCCGGGCCGAGCTCGGCGGTACGGGCGTCCAGGCGCTCCAGGAACTCGTCGCGCGGCCCGAACCGGATCACCAGCACGTCGGCCAGCTCGGCGTCGTTCTGCCGGGCCGCCAGGGCATGCAGTACGTGCTGGCCTTCCTCGGTCCGTTCGCGGATCCACAGCCCGCCCTGGCCGACGGTCATGAAACTGTCGACCCGGTTGCGCAGGACGGTGTCCTCGAGCGCGTTGAAGCGCGCCGTCATCACCGAGGCGATCGGGTTGAACACCCCGACCTTGAGGGCGCCAAGCAACAAGGCCACGGCGATCGCCGGCATCAGGAACTGCCAGACCGACACGCCGGCGGCGCGCGCCACCACCAGTTCGTTGGTCCGGGTCAGGCGGGTGAACGCCAGCATCGATCCGAACAGCACCGCGAACGGCAGGATCTGCTGGCCCATGTTCGGCATCTTCAGCAGCGCCATCTCGAGCAGCACCGCGAAGTAGGCGTCCTCCTTGCCGGCGCCCCGGCGCATCAGCTCGATCACGTCGAGCAGGAACACGATGGCCATGATCGCCGCGAAGGTGCCGAGCACCCAGACCACGAACTGCCGGCCGAAATAGGTCGAAAGGGTCATGGACAGCCGCATCGGGGCCTCACGCGACCGCCGGGGCGGGACCGCGGCGGCGCAGGCGCCGTCGGGTCATCGAGAGCAACGCGATCAGGAACGGCCCGAGCACCGCGAGCCACATCACCGGGATCAGGACGGGATAGCGCGCCGCCAGGTACTTCGAGCCGAGCCCCATGGCCTCGGCGATGCCGGCGAGCACCACCGACGAGACGATCCGCACGGTCTGGCCGCGTCGCGAGAACTCGCCCGATAGCAGCACGGCGACGCCGATCGCCGTCAGCGACAGCGCCAGCAGCGGCGCCGTCAGGCGCTGGTGACCCTCGGCGATGTACTCGTCGAAGTTCCGGGGATCGGTGATGCGGTCGGTCGGATAGAGCAGGTCGTCGATGAACAGCTCGTTCTGGTCGCGGAAGGTCCGCTGGACCTCCTCGCGCATGGCCCCGAGGTCGACCGTGTAGCGGTCGAAATACAGCACGTTGACCCGGCCGCTCTCGGTGTCGCGCTCCTGGCGCGAGCCGTTCGCCATGACCACCCGCGGTCCCTCCGGGGTGGTGACCAGGGCGCCGCGCTCGGCCACCAGGGTCACGGTCTTCTTCGGGCTGCTCTGGTCGTGGACGATGATGCCGGCGAGCTGTCCCTGGTCCTCGCGGGCCCGGACATAGACGGTGAGGCCGTCGCCGATCGACCGGAACTCGCCTTCGCGCAGGACCAGATGGTCGAAGTTGTGACGGATCTGGAACTGCAGCTCCTTGAAGCCGCGGTAGCTCATCGGTACCAGGTAGAGCGTCATCAGGTAGCCGGCGAGCGTGGTGGCGACCGCGACCAGCAGGGCCGGGACCGCCAGCCGCAGCGGGCTCAGGCCGGCGGCCGCCAGCACCACCATCTCGCGGTCGTTGGTCAACTTGTTGTAGACGAACAGCGTCGCCGCGAAGGCTGCGATCGGCAGCACGATCGACAGCCAGGTCGGCATCAGCATGAGCGTCAGATAGATGAAGCTCGGGATCGGCAGCCCGCGGTTCACGATCAGGTCGACGAAACGCAGGGACTGCGACAGCCAGATCACGCAGGTCATCGACACCACGATGAACAGCATCGCCGTGACGATCTGACCGGACAGGTAGCGTGTGATGCGCATGCCTTCCCCGGCTCGCGTTCCCAGGCGGACGGGCGCATGATAACGGTCCTGCAGCCCGTTGACAGTGCCCGCCGGCGACGGCTACCCCAAACGCAGCCCGCCCGCAACCCGCGAACCGGTAATTCCAGGAGTTCCCGATGAAGATCGCCTTCGCCAAGATCGGTCGTCCCAAGAAGGGGGCGGTGGTCGCTTCCGTCCTGGAGGGCGGCAAGCTGTCACCGACCGCAGCGGCGCTCGACGAGGAGAATGGCGGGCTGATCGGCAAGGCGATCGCGGCCTCGCGGTTCACCGGCAAGGCGCACCAGAGCCTGACGGTCTTCACCCCGGCGGGCCGCGTGCTGCTGTACGGCCTGGGCGATCCGACCAAGCTGGACCCGCAGTGGGCCGAGGCCGCCGGCGGTGGCATCTACGCGGCCCTGGCGTCCTCCGGCGAGAAGGAAGCGGCCGTCGTGATGGACCGCGACGACGCCGGCTGTGCCGAGCGCGCGGCGCATGTGGCGCTCGGTGCCGTTCTGCGGTCGTACCGGTTCGACAAGTACCGCACGACCATGAAGAAGGAGGACAGGCCGACCCTCGAGAAGCTTACCTTCATGGTGAAGGACCACGCCGAGGCCAAGAAGCTGTACGACGTCGAGGCGGCGATCGCGGAGGGAGTGGCGTTCACCCGCGACCTGGTGTCCGAGCCGCCGAACGTCCTGTACCCGGAGAGCTTCGCCGAGCACTGCGTCGCCCTGAAGAAGCTGGGGGTCGACGTCGAGGTGCTCGGCGAGAAGGAGATGGCCAAGCTCGGCATGGGCGCCCTGCTCGGGGTCGGCCAGGGCAGCCGCCGCGAATCCAAGATGGTCGTCATGCGCTGGAACGGCGGCGCCAAGGGCGACCAGCCGGTGGCCTTCGTCGGCAAGGGCGTGTGCTTCGACACCGGCGGCATCTCGATCAAGCCGGCCGGCGGCATGGAGGACATGAAGTTCGACATGGGCGGCGCCGGCGTGGTGTCCGGGCTGATGAAGGCGCTCGCCGGCCGCAAGGCCAAGGCCAACGTGATCGGCGTCATCGGGCTGGTCGAGAACATGCCGGACGGCAACGCCCAGCGCCCGTCCGACGTGGTCACCTCGATGTCCGGCCAGACCATCGAGATCATCAACACCGACGCCGAGGGCCGCCTCGTGCTGGCCGACGCGCTCTGGTACACCCAGGACAAGTACAAGCCGGCCTTCATGGTCGACCTGGCCACCCTGACCGGCGCCATGATGGTGTCGCTGGGCGAGGAAACCTGCGGCTACTTCGCCAACGACGACAAGCTGTCGGACGCCCTCAAAGCGGCCAGCGACGCGGTCGCCGAGCCGATGTGGCGGATGCCGCTGGGCGACGCCTACAACAAGCAGATGGACAGCGACATCGCCGACATGAAGAACGCCGGCCCGCGCTGGGGCGGCGCCATCACGGCAGCGTGCTTCCTGGAGCGGTTCGTCGACAAGACGCCGTGGATCCACATGGACATCGCCGGCGTCGCCTGGTCCCGCAAGGACCGCAGCACCACCCCGAAGGGCGCCAGCGGTTTCGGCGTGCGGGCCCTCGACCGGCTGGTGCGCGACTACGTCGAGAAGGCCTGAGAGGCGGGCGGAAGGCTAGGATCGGGGGCGGCGTGGCGGAGGTCGGCTTCTATCACCTGACGGCCACGCCGCTGGATCGCGCGCTGCCCAAACTGCTGGAGCGGACCCTGCAGGCCGGCCAGCGGGCCGTGGTGCTGGCCGGCAGCGAGGAACGGGTGCAGGCGCTGAACGGCCTGCTGTGGACCTACGAGGAACGCTCGTGGCTGCCGCACGGGGCGGCGCGCGACGGCTTTGCCGGGGACCAGCCGATCTGGCTGACGACGACGCAGGAGAATCCCAATGGCGCGGGATTCCTGTTCCTGACCGACGGAGTCGCGGCCGCCGACCTCGCGGCCTGGACCCGGGTCTTCGACCTGTTCGACGGCCGCGACGACACTGCCGTCGCCGCCGCCCGGGCGCGCTGGAAGGCCGCCCGCGACGCCGGGCATGGCCTGTCCTACTGGCGGCAGACCGACCGCGGCGGCTGGGAAAAGGCCGGATAGCCGTTATCGAGTCATATGATCATCGTATTATTGGCGGCAATCCCGCTTGTGACGCAGGATGGCTGGCTGTTAGGTTCCGTGAGCTCGGCGCTCCCGTCGCCAAGGCCGAGGTCGAGGCGACGCCTGCCGGGCAAGCTCAGGAGCATGGGGTCGCCCGCGAAACCACCGCGGGCGCCCTCGCAGGGAGGCCCCTCATCGTGGCCGCTCGCCGCGCGAGAACGGTGAAGGGTAAAAGGACCAATGGAGGAAACCCGATGAACACGATGAAGAAGAGCCTGACCGGCCTTCTGGTGGCCGGCATGGTCGCCGGCACCGGCTTCGCCGCGGCTGCGGCCGACGTCTACACGCTGCGCATCCAGACCCACTACGCGCCGGAGACGGTTTCCGGCAAGCTCGCCGGGCAGTTCGTCGACGACGTCCAGACGATGTCCAACGGCCAGCTGAAGATCGAGATGTTCTACTCGTCCTCGGTCGTGAAGTCGGTCGAGACCTTCGACGCGGCGGCTACCGGCATCCTCGACGGCGACATGACCGGCGGTGCCTACCAGACCGGCAAGAACCCCGCCTTCCAGTTCGTCGGCGACATCATGGGCGGCTACGACACGCCCTGGCAGCAGTACGCCTGGCTGTACAACGGCGGCTTCGAGGCCGCCAACCAGCTGTACAACAAGTACGACATGGAACTGATCGGCTGGTGGGTCTACGGCCAGGAGTCGCTGGCCGCCTCCAAGCCGCTCAAGGGCATCGCCGACCTGAAGGACTTCAAGTTCCGGTCGCCGCCGGGCCTCGAGACCGAGATCTTCGCCAGCCTCGGCGCCAAGCCGATCGTGATGGACTTCACCGAGATCTTCACCGCGCTCGAGACCAAGATCATCGACGGTGCCGACGCATCCGGCCTCGCCAACAACGTCGGCCTCGGCCTGTATGACCTGGTCAAGCACGCGACCTATCCCGGCTTCCACTCGATGCCGTCCGATCACCTGGCGATCAACAAGGCCAAGTGGGACGCGCTGCCGGAGCATCTGAAGCGGATCATGCAGGTCGCCATGCAGAAGCTGGCGTTCCAGACCGCCATGACCTTCGAGATCAAGAACACCGAGGCGGCCGCGAAGCTGCGGGCCCAGGGTGTCACCCTGCACAACTGGTCCGACGAGGACCGCGCCAAGTTCCGTGCCGCCGCCCAGGGCGCCTGGCAGGGCTGGGCCGACAAGACCCCGGAGGCACGGGCGCTGGTCGACAGCCACGTCAAGTTCCTGAAGCAGCTCGGCCTGATCAGCGGCTAGGATCGGTCCGGCGAACGGCGGGGGCGGGGCCCGGGAACGGGTCCCGCCCCGGGCCGGTTCCGGAACCCGTCGCATTGATCGCCCGACCAGGGAGACGGCTGGATGGTTGAGCATGAGGTAACCGGCTGGCTGGATCGCATCACGCTGCTGATCAGCCGGGTGGCGATGTGGCTGCCGGCCTTCGTCGTGGCCATCATCTTCTATGAGGTCTTCGTTCGGTACGTGCTGGGCGCGCCCACCCTGTGGGTGAACGAGATGTCGCTGTGGGTCGGCGGCGTCATCTACCTCACGGCCGGCCTGTATGCGCTCCAGCAGCGCAGCCATATCCGGATCTTCATCCTCTACGACATGGCGCCGAAATGGCTGCGCCAGACCTTCGACCTTCTGTCGCTGGCCTGCGTGTGCATCTTCGCCTTCGCCGTCGTATGGGGCGGCTTCGGCGAGGCCAAGGCCAAGCTGCTGCGCTGGGAAACCTTCGGCACCGCGTGGGACCCGCCGATCCCGGCGACCATCAAGCCGCTGATCCTGCTGACCCTGGTTCTGCTCGCCCTGCAGTCGATCTCGAACCTGATCCACGACTGGAACCGCGATCCGGTCTCGCACGATCCGGCGGACGACCTGGATCTTCCGACCCACCTCGACATGTCCGCCGGATCGTCCGATCGCGGCGGACCGAAGCCGAACTGATATCGGAGAAGGCCCGTGGACATCGCGACGATCTCGCTGATTCTGCTGGTCGGCATGCTGGTGCTGCTGGCGATCGGCATGCCGCTCGGCTTCGCGTCGGGATTCCTGGCCGTCGTGGTCATGGTGCTGAAGTTCGGCCCCGACCTGCTGTTCTCCAGCTTCGGCACCGGGCCGCTGAACATCCTGGCGCAGCGGCTCTACGGCATCACCACGAACTACGTGCTGATCTCGGTGCCGCTGTTCATCTTCATGGCGACCCTGCTCGAGCGCTCGAACATCGCCCGGGACATGTACTCCTCGCTGAATCTGTGGCTGTCCCGCACCAGGGGCGGCATCGCGGTCGTCACCGCCATCATGGCGATCGTGATGGCGGCGATGTCGGGGATCATCGGCGGCGAGGTCGTGCTGCTCGGCCTGATCGCCCTGCCGCAGATGCTGCGCCTCGGCTACAACCAGGACCTGGCGATCGGCACGATCTGCGCGTCCGGATCGCTCGGCACCATGATCCCGCCGTCGATCGTGCTGATCTTCTACGGGCTGATCACCGAGACCTCGATCCACGCCCTGTTCAAGGCGGCCTTCGTGCCGGGCTTCATCCTGGCCGGGCTGTACATCGTCTACATCCTGATCCGCACCCGGCTGAACCCCGAGCAGGCGCCGCTGCCCGAGCCGTCGCCCGACGACATGACGGGATCGCAGAAGGCCCGGCTCGGCCTCACTTTGCTGACCATGGTCGCCGCGGCGGCCGCGGCGCTGCTGGTGGTGCGCTGGGTGTTCCTGCACACGCTGGGCTCGTTCGACGAGGAGACCGCGCTGGTCGACACCGGCTCGCTGGTCGTCTGCCTGGCGCTCATCGCCGTCGGCGTGGGCAACGCGCTGTTCGTCGTCGGCAAGGACGCGACCCGCGAGGCCTGGGAGCGCGGCAAGGGCCTGGTGGCGCCCTTGGCCGTGGTGTTCGTGGTGCTCGGCTCGATCTACGGCGGCATCACCGGCATCACCGAGGCGGCCGGCCTGGGGAGCGTCGCGGTGCTGCTGCTGATCGCGCTCCGCGGCGAATTCTCCATGACCCTGCTGCGCGAAGCGCTGATGCGGACCTGGAAGTCGACCGGCACGATCATCTGGGTGACCTTCGGCGCCACCGCGCTGGCCGGGGCCTACACGATCGCCGGCGGTCCGACCTATGTGGCCAACCTGATCGTCGGGGCCGACATGGCGACCATGGGCGTGCTGGCGGTGATGATGATCATCTTCCTGTTCCTCGGCGCGTTCATGGACTGGACCGGGATCGTGCTGCTGGTGATGCCGGTGTTCCTGCCGATCGTGAAGAAGCTGCCGGTCGAGGAACTGGGCCTGTTCGGCTCGCTGGACGTCGCCTTCGTGTCGGTCTGGTTCGGCATCCTGTTCTGCGTGAACATGCAGGTCAGTTTCCTGTCGCCGCCGTTCGGGCCGGCCGCCTTCTACCTCAAGTCGGTGGCGCCGCCGCACATCACCCTGCCGGACATCTTCCGCGGCTTCCTGCCGTTCATCGGGATACAGCTCTTCGTGCTGCTGCTCGTGCTGCTGTTCCCCGAGATCACCATGCTGCTGCGGTAGGGAGGGATCGGCCGGGTTGCTTGCCCGGCCGCCCGCCCGCCGCTATAAGGCGCCCGCCGACCGGCGGGCGTGGGGCCCGTGCGGTCTCACCCGTTCACTGATTTCCGAGAGAGACTCATGGCCCTCGAGCGCACCTTTTCCATCATCAAGCCGGACGCCACCAACCGGAACCTGACCGGCAAGGTCAACGCCATGATCGAGGCGGCCGGCCTGCGCATCGTCGCGCAGAAGCGGATCCGGATGACCCGCGAGCAGGCCGAGACCTTCTACGCGGTCCACAAGGCGCGGCCGTTCTTCGGCGAGCTGGTCGACTTCATGATCTCGGCGCCGGTCGTGGTGCAGGTGCTCGAGGGCGAGGGCGCGGTCGCCAAGTACCGTGAGGTCATGGGCGCGACCGATCCGGCGAAGGCTGACGCCGGCACCATCCGCAAGGAAGTCGCGCTGTCGATCGGCGAGAACAGCGTGCACGGCTCTGATGCGGCGGAGACCGCGGCGATCGAGATCGCGCAGTTCTTCAGCGGCAACGAGATCGTCGGCTGACCGCAGCCCGACCGTCGCCGCACGGCCCGCATTCGATCGGGCCTGGAATCGAAAGGGCCGGCCCCGCGGGGTCGGCCCTTTTCCGTTCCGTGCTCCGGTCGCCGTCTCAGACGACGAACAGGGCGAGCAGGACGACCGTGAGGATGCAGAGTGCGGTGCTGACCTTCAGGAAGGTCATGAAGCCCGAATAGATCTCGCGATGCTCACGGGTGATGTCGGGGAAACGGTCTTCGACGGCCATGCTGCCCTCCCGGCGATAAGGCGAATTGTGCCCGTTATAGCGAAGCGCGCCGCGCGCTCAAAGCCCTTCCGCCGGTCTCGTCTCGACTTTGGCGAATTGCCATTGCCCGTCGCCCCGTGGGTTCCGGAGCCGGGCGCTGGCGCGCCCCCTCCTGAATGACGAAAACGGGAGTGTGCCGCGCCTTACTTCGTCATACCGGAGAGTCCCGGACTTGATCCGCGACGGCTCCGGGACCCACGGAGCGACGGGCATTGCGGCGGATCGAAGCGAGCCCACGACCACCCGAATTCTCTCCTGTCCCGGCGGCGCCGGGAGAGCGGGAAATTCAACGGCAAAGTCGGTGACGCCCGGTCGCCGCCTGCGAACACTCGGACAAAGTCGAGCTCAGACGACTAGGGTTGCGGCGACAGCAGGACGCCGTCCGCGGTCGCGCCGTCGACCGTCGCGCGGTTGCCGTCGACCCGCACCCGGCCCGAGGCCAGCCAGGCCAGGGCCGCCGGATACAGCCGGTGCTCCTGCGCCAGGATCCGGGCCGACAGGCTGGCCTCGGTGTCGTCGGCCAGCACCGGCACCGCGGCCTGGGCGAGGATCGGCCCGGCGTCCAGGTCCGGGGTGACGATGTGCACCGTGCAGCCGGCGATGGTGGCGCCGGCCTCGATCGCCCGCCGCTGCACGTGCAGCCCGGTGAACGACGGCAGCAGCGACGGATGGATGTTCAGGATGCGGTTCGGCCAGCGGTTCACGAAGCCCGGCGTGAAGATCCGCATGAAGCCGGCGAGGCAGATCAGCTCGCAGCCGGCGTCGCGCAGGGCCGCGTCGATGGCCGCATCGAAGGCGTCGCGGCCGGCATAGGCCTTGTGGTCGACGACGGCGGTCGCGACGCCGGCCTCGCGGGCGCGCACCAGGCCGTAGGCGTCGGCCTTGTTCGAGATCACCAGGGCGATCTCCGCCGGATAGGCAGGGTCGGCGGCGGCGTCCAGCAGCGACTGCAGGTTGCTGCCGCGCCCGGAGATCAGGACGCCGACGCGCTTGCGGGCGTCCGGCGCGACGGGCGCACTCATGCCAGCCAGGCGGCGGACAGGCCGTCGAATACCACGGCGTCGCCGGTCCGCGCCTCGATCCGCCCGACCGTCAGTGGCGCCTCGCCGGCGGCGGCCAGCGCCGCTCGCACCGCGTCGGCCCGGTCGGCCTCGACCACCACCAGCATGCCGAGCCCGCAGTTGAAGGTCCGCAGCATCTCCCGCGCCTCCACCCCGCCGGTCGCCGCCAGCCAGCGGAACACCGCCGGCAGCCGCCAGGCGCCGAGGTCGAGCCGCATGGCGAGGTCGTCGCCGTAGACCCGCGGCGGGTTCTCGATCAGGCCGCCGCCGGTGATGTGGGCGAAGGCGGTGATCCCGCCGGCGGCGATCGCCGCCAGGCAGGACTTCACGTAGATCCGGGTCGGCTCCAGCAGCGCTTCGGCCAGGGCGCGGTCCGGGGCGAACGGCGCTTGCGCGTCCCAGGCCAGCCCGCTGCGCTCGACGATGCGGCGGACCAGCGAGAAGCCGTTGGAGTGCACGCCCGAGGAGGGCAGCGCCAGCACCACGTCGCCGGCCCTGACCCGGTCGCGGGTCAGGATCGCCGAACGCTCGGCGGCGCCGACCGCGAATCCGCCGAGGTCGTAGTCGCCGGCGCGGTACATGCCGGGCATCTCGGCGGTCTCGCCGCCGACCAGGGCGCAGCCGGCCTGCCGGCAGCCCTCGGCGATGCCGGCGACCACGTCGCGGGCGACCGCGACCTCGAGCTTGCCGGTCGCGTAGTAGTCCAGGAACATCACCGGCTCAGCGCCCTGGACGACCAGGTCGTTGACGCACATCGCCACCAGGTCGATGCCGACGCCGTCGTGCCGGCCGGCATCGATCGCCACCCGCAGCTTGGTGCCGACCCCGTCGGTCGCGGCGACCAGGACCGGATCCCGGAAGCCGGCGGCCCTGAGGTCGAACAGGCCGCCGAATCCACCGAGATCGGCGTCGGCGCCGGGCCGGCGGGTCGATGCCGCCAGCGGCTTGATGGCCTCCACCAGGGCCTCGCCCGCGTCGATGTCGACGCCGGCGTCGCGGTAGGTGAGGGGGCGGTTTGAACTCTCGGGGGCGCTTATGGTGTCCTCCGCCGGGCTGCGGTATAAGGCCGGGCTGTCGGGCGGTGCCTTGGTATCGCCCGGATCGCGGTTTATGCCGTGGTGCCGGCGCTCCCCGCAAGCGGCAAGTGGGTCGAACGACGATGAGCGATACCTCGCGGCACGGACTATCGGGCCTGCTTTACATCCTTCTGGTGGCGGCGATCGCGCTGCTGCCGGCGATTCTGGTGCCGTCCGGTCCGGCGGGCGCGGCCGATGCCGACCTGTTCACGATCCGCGCGGTGCCGGTCGACGCGACCGCCGAGACCGCGCCCGCGGCCCGCGACCGCGCGGTCGCCGAGGGCCGCCGCCTGGCGTATCGGCGGCTGGTCGGGCGACTGGTCCCGGCCGCCGAGGCCGCCGGCATGCCGGACCCCACCGATGCCGAGCTGCAGCGCATGGTGCTCGGCTTCGAGGTCGCCAACGAGCGCAGTTCGACGGTGCGCTGGATAGCCCAGCTTACCGTGGCCTTCGACCCCGAGGCCGTGCGAGCCCGCCTGCGCGCCGCCGGTGTGCCCTATGCCGAGGTCCGCAGCCTGCCGGTGCTGGTGATTCCGCTGTACGAGGCCGGCGGCGAGACGGTGCTCTGGAAAGAGCCGAACCCCTGGCGCAACGCCTGGTACAACCTGCCGCCGCAGGGCGGGCTCGTGCCGTTCGTGATGCCGTATGGCGATGTCGCCGACATTCGCGACCTGTCGCCGGACCAGGCGATGGCCGGCGACGTCGAGGCGCTGACCCGGATTGCCGAGCGCTACGGCGCGCGCGACGCCGTCATCGCGCGCGCCCGGCCGCGTGCCGGCGGAGCGGTCGAACTGTCGATCCAGCGGCTCGGTCAGGGCGGCACCGACAGCACCATGGTCGAGACGGTCGCCGGCGCCGAGGATCTGGACGAGGCCAGGCGGCTGGAGCCGGCGGTCCTGCGCGCGGTGTCGCTGGTCGAGGAGGCCTGGAAGCAGGACAACCTGATCCGGCCGGGCTTCGAGACGCTGGTGACGGCGACGGTACCGCTCGATTCGCTCAAGCGCTGGCTGACCGTGCGCGAGGCGCTGGACGGCCTGTCGATCGTGGCGCGCTACGAGGTCGTCCAGCTGACGCGCCGCGAGGCCCTGGTGGACGTCTGGATCAACGGCGACCCCGAGCAGTTCCGGGTCGCCCTGGCGCAGCGCGACCTGCAGCTGCTGCCCGGCGCCGGCGACTACGTGCTCAAGCAGCGCGGCCAGCCGATGCCGGAGCCGGCGGTCGTGACCGATCCGTCGGCCTTGAACAGCCCGGCGCCGGGACCGGCGGCCGATCCGGCGTATCCGCGGGCGCCGGCCTACGGGACCTCCGACACGGTGATCGTAGGGCCGTCCACGACGGCGCCGGGTGCATCGCCGTCCGCACCGGCCGTCCCGGCCACGCAGTGATCCCGGTGTTCGAGCCATGACCCGGCGCGAGCGGAGCCTGTTCTGGGCGCTGCTGCTGGCCGCCGTGACCTTCGGCCTGTACGTGCTGCGCGACGTGCTGGTGCCGTTCGTTGCCGGCATGGCGGTGGCTTATCTGCTCGACCCGGTGGTGGACCGGCTGGAGCGCCTGCGGATCGGCCGCGGGCTGGCGACCTTCGCGGTGCTGTTCGGGTTCTTCGCGGTCGCCATCGGCCTCGTGCTGCTGCTGATCCCGCTGCTGCAGACCCAGGTGGAGCGGCTCGCCGCGGTGCTGCCGGGATATGTCGAGCTGGTGCGCGATCGCCTGGGGCCGCTCCTCGCGCATTTCGACGAAGACATAGATCGACAGGCGGCCCTGCAGAAGATCACCGGGATGACCGGCGACCTGGTGAGCTGGGTCGGCAACGTGATCGGCCGCGTGATCCAGGGCGGGTTCGCGATCGCCAATATCCTGTCGCTGCTGCTGATCACCCCGATCGTGTCGTTCTACCTGCTGCGCGACTGGGACCGCATGGTGGCGACCGTGGATTCCTGGCTGCCGCGCGAGCAGGCGGGCACGGTGCGGGCGCAGATCGGCGAGGTCGACCGGACCCTGTCGGCCTTCGTCCGCGGCCAGGGCACGGTCTGCCTGATGCTCGGCGTGTTCTACGCGGCCGGGCTGACCCTGGCGGGCCTCGATTTCGGCCTGGTGATCGGCCTGTTCTCCGGCCTGATCTCCTTCGTGCCGTTCGTCGGCGCGCTGCTCGGCGGGCTGTTGAGCGTCGGGCTGGCGCTGGCGCAGTTCGACAGCTGGCAGCCGATTCTGGCAGTGGCGGCGGTGTTCGCGGCCGGCCAGGTGATCGAGGGCAACTTCCTGACCCCCAACCTGGTCGGCGACGCGGTCGGCCTGCACCCGGTCTGGGTGATCTTCGGCCTGCTGGCCGGCGGCACGCTGTTCGGCTTCGTCGGTGTGCTGCTGGCGGTGCCGACGGCGGCGGTGGTCGGCGTGATGGCCCGGTTCGCGCTGGCCCAGTACCTGGCCAGCCCGCTGCACCTGCACGGGATCCCGCCGGCCGACGACGCGGATTCGCAGGACGACCGGGCGGGCAGGGACTGACCGTGGCGCCCGATCAGCTGATCCTCGATCTCGGTCACCGACCGGCACTCGGCCGCGGCGACTTCCTGGTCTCGGCCTGCAACGCCGACGCCGCGGCCTGGATCGACCGCTGGCCGGACTGGCCGGCGCCGTTGCGCGGCCTGGCGATCGTCGGGCCGGCCGGCTGTGGCAAGACCCATCTCGGGGCGGTCTGGCGCCGGGCCAGCGCGGCCGCTGACCTGCGGGCGGCCGACCTGACCGTGGCCGGTGTCCCGGACTCGCTCGGCGAGGCGTGCAACGCCGCGGTCGACGACCTGACCGAGCTGCGCGAGCCGCAGGCCCTGCTGCACCTCTACAACACGGTGGCGGAACGCGGCGGATCTGTGCTTATCCTGTCGCGCGCGGCGCCGGCCCGGCTCGAAGTCGGGTTGCCCGATCTGGCGTCCAGGCTGGCGACCCTGCCGGTGGCCACGGTCGGCGGGCCCGACGAGGTTCTCCTGGCCGGGGTCCTGGCCAAGCATTTCGCGGATCGACAGGTTGCCGTGCGCGAGGACGTGGTCGCCTATCTGGTGGCCCGTATGGAGCGGTCCTTCGCGGCCGCCGACAGGCTGGTCGATCGCCTCGACCGCCTGGCGCTGGCCGAAGGACGCAGAGTGGACCGGGCGCTCGCCAGGCGGGCGCTCGCCGATGAAGACACCGATCGAGGGAGTGACGGCGCATGGATCTCGGACTGAAGGGCAAGAAGGCGATCGTGTGCGCCGCCAGCAAGGGCCTCGGCAAGGGCTGCGCGATGGCGCTGGGCCGCGAGGGCGTCGAGCTGGTCATCAACGCGCGCACCAAGGCGACCCTGGACGCGGCCGCCGAGGAGATCCGCGGCGCCACCGGCGCCAAGGTGACCGCCGTGGCCTGCGACATCACCACGCCGGAAGGGCGGGCCGAGGTGCTGGCCGCCGCCGGTCCGGTCGACATCCTGATCAACAACGCCGGCGGTCCGCCGCCGGGCAACTTCCGCGACTGGTCGACCGACGACTGGATGAAGGCGCTGAACGCCAACATGCTGACGGCGATCGAGCTGATCCGCCTGACCGTCGACGGCATGATCGAGCGCAAGTTCGGGCGCATCGTGAACATCACCTCGGGGGCGGTGAAGGCGCCGATCCCGATCCTCGGCCTGTCGAACGGCGCCCGCACCGGGCTGACCGGCTTCTGCGCCGGGGTCGCCCGCGAGACCGTGCGCCACAACGTCACGATCAACGGCCTGCTGCCGGGGCCGTTCGACACCGACCGGCTGCGCGGCAACATGAAGCTGCAGGCCGAGAAGGCCGGGGTGCCGTACGAGACGTTCTCGAAGCAGCAGGCCGAGAAGAACCCGGCCGGGCGCTTCGGCACGGCGGACGAGTTCGGGGCGGCCTGCGCGTTTCTGTGCAGTGCCCATGCCGGATTCATCACCGGGCAGAACCTGCTGATGGACGGCGGCGCGTTCCCTGGCACACTCTGAGGTGCTGCGTCGCCTGTCACGCGGTTGTCACGGAGCGGGGCTACACCCCGATGCGGGGCCGCGTGACGGCGCCGTCTGACCCGGGAGGCGAGCCGTGACCGATTCGACGGAAAAGGTGGGGACGCTGGACGAGGCCCGCGGCGCGCGGGCGCGGCGGACACCGCGGCGCCGTGGCGCTGCCGACGCCAAGGACGCCGCTGCCCCGAGCCCTGCCGCGGCGGCGATCACCATGGACAGCCCCAAGCGGCTGATCAACCGCGAGATCTCGTGGCTGGCGTTCAACACCAGGGTGCTCGAGGAATCGCTCAATCCCGGCAATCCGCTGCTCGAGCGGCTGCGCTTCGTGGCGATCTCGGCGTCCAATCTGGACGAGTTCTACATGGTCCGGGTGGCCGGCCTGAAGGGCATGGTATCGGCCGGCATCACCACGCCGAGCGACGACGGCTCGACCCCGGCGCAGCAGCTGGTGGCGATCGCCGAGGAAGCCGCCAAGCTGATGGGCGACCAGCAGGTCGCGCTCCGGACCCTGCGCGCTGCCCTCAAGGAGGTCGGCTTCCACCTGGTCGACGGCAGCGAGCTCGGCCCGGACGACCTCACCTGGCTCGCCCATCATTTCAGCGAGCAGATCTATCCGGTGCTGACCCCGCTGGCGGTCGACCCGGCACATCCGTTCCCGTTCGTCGCCAACAAGGGCATCTGCCTGGCGATGCAGCTGCGGGCGGCGACCGGCTCGAACGAGATGCAGGGCCTGGTCCAGCTGCCGCAGCAGATCGGGCGGTTCGTGCGCCTGCCGGGCGATACCATCCGGTTCATCCCGATCGAGCAGGTGATCCTGCTGTTCGTCGACCGGCTGTTCCCGAACTACCGGGTGCGGGGCCAGGGCGTGTTCCGGGTCATCCGGGACAGCGAGATGGAGATCGACGAGGAGGCCGAGGACCTGGTGCTGTCGTTCGAGACCGCGCTCAAGGCGCGGCGGCGCGGCAACGTCATCCGGCTGGCGGTCGATCTGGCGATGCCGGAACCGCTGCAGCAGCTCGTGATCGACGAACTCAAGGTGCCGCGCGACGACGTGTTCGCGCTCGAGGAGATGGTCGGGCTCGCCGATCTCTCGCAGCTCATCGTGTCGGAGCGGCCGGACCTGCTGTGGACCCCGTTCAACGCGCGGTTCCCCGAGCGCATCCGGGATTTCGGCGGCGACTGCTTCGCGGCGATCCGCACCAAGGACATCATCGTCCACCACCCCTATGAGAGCTTCGACGTCGTCGTCCAGTTCCTGCGCCAGGCCGCCGCCGACCCGTCGGTGATCGCGATCAAGCAGACGCTGTACCGGACCTCGAAGGACAGCCCGATCGTCAAGGCACTGATCGAGGCGGCGGAGGCCGGCAAGTCGGTCACCGCGATGGTCGAGATCAAGGCCCGCTTCGACGAGGAGGCGAACATCCGCCTGTCGCGCGACCTGGAGCGCGCCGGCGTGCAGGTGGTGTATGGCTTCGTGAACCTGAAGACCCACGCCAAGGTGTCGCTGGTGGTGCGGCGCGAGGGCGGCGGCCTGCGCAACTACGTGCATTTCGGGACCGGCAACTATCACCCGATCACCGCCAAGATCTACACCGACCTGTCGTTCTTCACCTGCGACCCGGCACTGTGCCGCGACGCCGCGCGGATGTTCAACTACATGACCGGCTACGCGACCCCGGACAGCATGGACAAGCTGTCGATCTCGCCGGTCAACATGCACAACACGCTGCTGGACTGCATCCGGGGCGAGATCGAGCATGCCAGGGCCGGCCGGCCGGCGGCGATCTGGGCGAAGATGAACCAGCTGGTCGACCCGACCATCATCGACGCGATGTACGCCGCCAGCCAGGCCGGTGTGCAGATCGACCTGGTGATCCGCGGGATCTGCTGCCTGCGGCCCGGGGTGCCCGGCCTGTCGGAGAACATCCGCGTCAAGTCGATCGTCGGGCGGTTCCTGGAGCATTCGCGGATCGTGGCGTTCGGCGACGGCCACAAGCTGCCGTCCGACGCGGCCAAGGTCTACATCTCCTCGGCAGACTGGATGCAGCGCAACATCTACCGCCGGGTCGAGCATCTGGTGCCGATCGAGAACCCGACCGTGCACCGCCAGGTGCTCGACCAGATCATGGTCGCCAACCTCAAGGACCGGACCAACAGCTGGGTGCTGAACAGCGACGGGCACTACGAGCGGGTGCGGTTCTCGCCGGACGACTTCTCGGCGCACACCTACTTCATGACCAATCCGAGCCTGTCGGGACGCGGCAGCGCGCTCCGGCGCGGCGGCGAGGCCCCGAGGACCCTGCGCGAGGGCGAGTGACCGAACCGAATTTTTCCCAGAGCGAGGGCCGCGGAACCCGGGAACCGGTGCGCGGCCAGCGGGTCGGCGTGCTGGATATCGGTTCGAACTCGATCCGGCTGGTGGTCTACGACCACGCCGGGCGCTCGCCGATACCGGTGTTCAACGAGAAGGCCCTGTGCGGCCTCGGGCGCGGCGTGACCGATACCGGAAACCTGCCGGTCGAGGGCATGGCGTCGGCCCTGATGAATATCGACCGGTTCAACCAGATCGCCCGGGCGATGCGGGTGCGCCACCTGGACGTGGTGGCGACCTCGGCCGTGCGCGACGCCGCCAACGGACCGGGCTTCGTCGCCGAGCTGGAGCGGCGGATCGGCCACCCGGTCGACGTGATCAGCGGCGACGAGGAGGCGCGGCTGTCGGCGCTCGGCGTGCTGAGCGGGTTTCCGGACGCCAACGGCGTGGTCGGCGACCTCGGCGGCGGCAGCCTGGAACTGATCGACGTCTCCGACCGCCGGCTCGGCGCGCACGCGACCATGCCGCTCGGCCCGCTGCGCATCGGCGACGTGGCACGCGGACAGCGCCGCCGCTTCGTCGCGATGATCGACGCCCATCTCGATTCCGCGCCCTGGTTGCCGAACCTCGCAGGACGGACCCTGTATGCGGTCGGGGGCGCCTGGCGGAGCATCGCGCGGGCCCACATGACCCAGGCCTCCTACCCGATCGAGGTGATCCACGGCTACACCGTCGGCCGCGACGCGCTGTCGGACTACCTGGGATCGCTCGTCCA
The DNA here is from genome assembly GCF_040219615.1 of Thalassobaculum sp. Classification (GTDB taxonomy): domain Bacteria; phylum Pseudomonadota; class Alphaproteobacteria; order Thalassobaculales; family Thalassobaculaceae; genus Thalassobaculum_A. The sequence continues at coordinate 111,642 of NZ_JAVJSE010000003.1, read as the reverse complement.
GACGTCGAAGAAGTCGGTCCGCAGCATTCCAGGCGTGTCGCGGCGGCGCGGCGACGCCATTCCGTCGGCGGCCCTGGTGCTGCAGCGGGTTCTGGCGCGCGGACAGCCGTCCGGCGTGGTGTTCTCGGCGTTCGGACTGCGCGAGGGCTGTCTCTACGACCGCCTGACCGACGCCGAGCGGGCCAAGGACCCGCTGTTGATGGCGGCCGAGGAGATCGCCCGCGAGACCAATCGCTTCGCGCCGCATCCGGAAACCATCTACGGCTGGCTGACGCCGCTGTTCCCGACCCTGCAGGAGCAGGATGCCCGGCTGATCAGGGCGCTGTGCATGCTCAGCGACGTCGCCTGGTCCGAGCATCCGAGCTACCGCGGCGAGCACGGGTTCCTGCGGGTGCTGCGGCTGCCGGTCGCGGGCCTCGACCACGCCGACCGGGTGTTCCTGGCGCTCGGGTTGCTGGTGCGTTATGTCGGGCATACCGACCTGCCGGCGGCGAAGGCCGTCGAGGGGCTGCTGGATCCGGCCCGGCGCGCGCTCGCGATCCAGGTCGGCCATGCTCTCAGGCTGGCGCTCACGCTGTCGGGCGGGGCCACTACGCTGCTGCGCCGGACCCGGCTGCGGCCCGGGGCCGACGGCGGCTTCAACCTGGTGCTGTCGGGCGAGGCGCTGTCGCTGCTCGGCGACGTGGTGGACCGGCGCGTGGCGGCGCTTTCGTCCGCCATCGGTGCACCGATCGCGGTGCAGGCGAACGCCAGCCGCCGGGTCACCTCGAGCGTCAGGCCGCGGTCCTGAGTCCCGGAACGCGCAAGGCCAGCGGCCGGCGTTGACGAACGGGCCGGGCCGCGGTTCGCCGCAGGCCTCGGATCAGTCCTGGGGCTCGAACAGCCGGACCCGGTCCTTCTCGGGATCGAAGACCATGCCGAGACGGCCGTGCTTGACCGCCAGCGCGGCCTCGCCGAACACCTCGCGCCGCCAGCCCCGCATCGCGGGGACGTCGGCGTCGTCGCTCGCCGCGATCGCATCGAGGTCGTCCGAACTCGCGATCAGCTTCGGTGCGACGTCGCTCTCCTCGCACTTGATCTTCAACAGGACCCGGAGCAGATCGGCGACCGGCTGGCGGCCCTGCGGCGTGTCGGCCTGCTCCGGCAGGGTCGGCCAATCCTCCTTGGGCAGGGCGAGGGCGCGCTCCACGGCCTCCAGGATCGCGCGCCCGGTCTTGCCGCTCGACGACTCGCGGTTGAAGGCCCGGGACCGGGCGAGCTCTTCCGGCGACTGCGGCAACTGGGCCGCGACGTCGACCAGGGCATCGTCACGCAGAATCCGGTTGCGCGGCACGTCGCGCTGCTGCGCCTCGCGCTCGCGCCAAGCGGCGAGTTCTCGCAGGACCGTAAGGAACTTCGGCTTGGTGCTGCGGATCTTGAGCCGCCGCCAGGCATCCTCCGGGGCGACCCGATAGGTCTTCGGGTCGGTCAGGACCGCCATTTCCTCGCTGAGCCATTCCAGCCGCCCGGTCTTCTCGAGCCGCTTGTGCAGACGCTCATACGCCGGCCGCAGGTGGATCACGTCGGCGAGCGCGTAGTCGACCTGCCGAGTGGTCAGCGGGCGGTGGCTCCAGTCGGTGAACCGCGAGGTCTTGTCGAGACGGACGCCGGTCAGCCCGCGCACCAGCCGGTCGTAGCTGACCGCGTCGCCGAAGCCGCAGACCATTCCGGCGATCTGGGTGTCGAACAGGGGCGCCGGTACAGCGTCTGCCTGGTGCACGAAGATCTCGACGTCCTGGCGGGCCGCGTGGAAGACCTTCAATACGTTCGGGTCGGCCATCAGGGCGTAGAGCGGCGCGAGGTCCAGCCCGGGCGCCAGAGTGTCGACGGCGGCGACTTCCTCGGCGCCGGCGAGCTGCACCAAGCAGAGCTTCGCATAATAGGTCTTGTCGCGCATGAACTCGGTGTCGACGGCGACGTAGCGCTCGCTGGCCAGACGATCACAGAGGGCGGAAAGGGAGTCGGTATCGGTCACGAGGGTCATGGCGCCCCCTATACACCACCGGTCCCGCGGTGCAACCGCCGTGATTCCCTCAAGTCATTGAAATCCGATTCAAAATCGGCAGTCGACGGAAACGCGAGTGGAGCGGGCGATTCGCGCGCGAAAGATTAGGATTGCCAAATGCTGAGAAATAGCTGACGATTCGCACAACAACCGATTGATTCTGGCGGGGGAATCAACATGAAGCGCAAGCTGGTCGTCGCCCTCATGCCGTTGGCGCTCGGTGGCTGTCTTCCACTGCCCATCACGATCGCGACGACCGCGTTCTCCGGCATTTCCTACCTGACGAGCGGCAAGTCGACGAGCGACCACGTGCTGTCGGCCACCATGGAGCAGGACTGCGCGCTGACGCGGCCGGTTTTCGGCGAGCCGTTCTGCCGCGACGTGGGGGCGGACGGGCAGGGAAGGACGCCCTCCATCATCGAGGCCTCCTACCCCGGCGACCGCGACGGGGTGACCGACCAGGCACGGATCGCCGCGCTCCACCGGGGCGCCCTGGACATGGCCGCTGTGGACGGCGACGTCCGGCAGGTCGCGATCGCGCCGCGGTTCCTGGCGCCGCCGCCGCGGGTCTCCGTCGCGGGAATCATCGTCACCAAGGACCAGATCATTCCGGCGCCGCAGACCCGAGCGCTTCCGATCGCCGCCGACGCGTCGTGGAGCGACCTGGTTCCGGTCAAGACCATCGAGGTCGCGCCGCTGGCCGCCCCGGAGCCGTTGGCCGCGCCGGCGACCGCTTCCGTGCCCGGTTCTCCGGCCCTGCGGGATGCGGCTTCAAAGGACGCGGCCGCGCAGGCCGTGGTGCCGAAGGCGCCTGCGCCCCGTCCGGTGGCATCCAGCGCCCCGAAGCGCGTCGCGGCTGTCGCCATCGCGCCGACGGCCGTCGTGGCGGCGGCTGGAGACGCCGACCGCTGGGTGGTTCTGGGCTCTTTCCGCGACCCCGCGCGGGCCAGGGTCATGGCATCCCGGTTCGCCGGGCACGATCCGTCGATTCTCGAAGCGACGGTCGAGGGCGGGCAGTGGCATCGGGTCGCGATCGGCCCGCTGACCGGGGGGCAGGCGCGGCAGGTGCGCGACGGCCTCGGCCGGGTCGACGGCCAGCGGCCCTGGGTGGTCAGGACCGCCGCCCGCTGAGCCATCGGCCCCGTCGCCTCAGTTCGCCATGCCGGCGCCGCTGCGGCGCGCGTTCTTCTGCAGGTACATGAGCTCGTCGGCCCGCTGCAGGACGTCCGCGGCGCAGTCGTCCGCCCCGTACTCGACGAAGCCGACGCTGGCCTTGATGGGCAGCAGCGTTCCCTGCCAGTCGACGACGTGATCGTTCAGCCGGTCGGTCAGCGCCCGGGCGCGCGACCCGCAGCTGGCCCGCTCCAGGTCGGTCATCAGAACCGCGAACTCGTCGCCGCCGAGACGGCCGACCACGTCGCATTCGCGCACGTCCGCCTGAAGGACCCCGGCGACCGCCTGCAGGAATCCGTCGCCGGCAGCGTGGCCATAGGTGTCGTTGATCTGCTTGAACCGATCGAGGTCGATCATCATGACGGCGCCCCGGCGCTCGCCGCGACGGGCCTGCGCCAGCGCCTTGCCCAGATGCATGTCGAAGCCGCGTCGATTGAACAGTCCGGTCAGGTCGTCGGTGACCGACAGGCTCTCGAGCTCGCGGATGCGGGCCTCCTGGCGCTCGATGCGACGCTGGGCCTCGCTCATCGCGACCAGTGCGAGACGAAGCGCGGCCTCTGCCTCGGCGGTGTCGGGGGCATGCCCGGAGCGCTCCTCGAACGCCGACGGGCCCGGCTGGAGGGCGGCGTTGAAGCGCGCCAGCATTCCGGTGACCTCGGCGTACTGCCTCACGCTGTGACCGTCTAGCGGGGCTGCCAGGATCTGAGGTTCAGTCGGCATCTTCGTTCCTCCATCGGGAGTCGACCGAATAGAAGCAACCGTCGTGCCAACTTCTGCCGCGGGTCCTCTCGATGGCCCGGCAGGCAGCTCTGCCGGAAATCTGCCGGAATTGAGGTCGATCCTTGGAAGAGTCGGCCGGGACGCGCCGTGAATTCGGCAGGCCGCCGGGCCATGGCGGCAAGTTTTGCCGACATGCGCGGTCACCGTCCGGCGGATGATGCCGAGTGCACCGGCGCGTGCGATAGTCGGTGCCGAACGACTCAGGAGGACTTTATGCGGGGCACACGCCCGACCCTTTCGCTGCTGGCCCTTGTCGGTCTGCTCACGGCGCCCCTGCTGGCCTCGCCCGCGTCCGCGATCACGCCGTCCGTCGCCATCGCCTCGCACCGTGCGCTGTACAAGGTGTCGCTGGCCCGGGCGGAGCCGTCGTCGGAGATCATCGACGTGCGTGGCCGGATGGGCTTCGAGTGGCGCGACGACTGCGACGGCTGGGCGATCGACCAGCGCTATCTGATGTCGTTCTCGCGGGCGTCCGGCGCAGGCTACGAAGTGAGTTCGAAGTACACGACCTGGGAGTCGAAATCGGGTGACGCCTACCGCTTCATCGTGGAGCGCGAGCGCGGCGGTGGGGGCGAGCGCATCACCGGGCGGGCGGTCATGCCGTTGCCCCTCGGCTCGGGTGCCGGGAAGGCCAGCTTCACCGAGCCGCGCCAGGAGGAGATCCTGCTCGCCGCGGACACCCTGATGCCCACCGAGCACACGCTGCGCCTGATTGCACAGGCGCAGCAGGGCAAGCGGTTCTTCCGGGCGAACGTCTTCGACGGCAGCGAGGTGGAGCCGGGGTCCCTGGTGTCCGCGGTGATCGGCGCCGCCAGGTCCGACCCGCCGCCGATCGACCATCCGGCGCTGGTCGGGAGCTACTGGCCGATCCGGCTGGCCTTCTTCAAACCGGGCCAGGCGGAGAGCAATCCCGATTTCGAGATGTCGGTCGACCTCCTGGCCAACGGAATTGCCCGGCGCATGCTCCTGGACTACGGCGATATCCAGGTCACGATGATCCTGGAGCGGCTGGAGTCCCTCGACATCAAGGCATGCTGACCGTCAGGCCGGGTCGTCGTCCGGCCTGATCCGGTTCGCGGGTGACTGCTTCAGGGTCCCGGCCCGCAGGCCGCGGCCTTTGACGATCGCGGCACTGCCCAGTTTGGCGCGGACCGCGTCTATCGCCGCCTCGACCCGGCGCCGGCGATCGAGGGCCGGCTCCGCCAGGTCCGGCGGATCGGCGAATGCCTCGCCTGACAGGTCCGACACGCCGACCCCGATCAGCCGGAACCGGCGGCCGTCGGCCTCGCCGCCGAGCAAGTCGTCGGCGGTCCGGTAGATGCGGTCCGCCAGTTGCGTCGGTGACTGCAGCCGGCGCTGGCGGGAGTGCAGCTTGAAGTCGGCGGTCTTGAGCTTCAGCGTGACGACCTGACCGGCGATCGCCTTGCGCTTGAGACGGTTGGAGACATCCTCGCTGAGTCGCCAGAGATAGGGGCGGAGCGCATCCAGTGCCGAGAAGTCGGTGTCGAAGGTGGTCTCCGACGACACGCTCTTGATCACCGAGCCGGGTTCGACTGTGCGGCTGTCCCGGCCGTGCGAGAAGCGCGCCAGCCGTTGCCCGATGCTGCCGTAGCGGCGCATCAGATCGCGTTCGTCCAGGCGCTGCAGGTCGCCGACCGTGCGGATGCCGTCTGCCACCAGCGTTCGATGCAGCGCCTTGCCGACTCCCCAGATGATCGTCACCGGCCGCTCGGCCAGGAACCGCTCGACCTCGTCGGCGCCGATCACGAAGAATCCCCGTGGCTTGTCCAGGTCGGAGGCGACCTTTGCGAGGAACTTGTTGTAGCTGAGCCCGATCGAGACCGTCACCCCGATCTCGTCCTCGACCCGCTTCGCCAGTCTTGCCAGAGTCTCGGCCGGCGGGCCGCCGTGCAGCCGTGCTGTCCCGGAGAGGTCCAGGAACGCCTCGTCGATCGACAGGGGCTCGACCAACGGCGTGACGTCGCGCATCAGCGCCCGGATCTCGGCGCCGACGGCGGCATACTTCTCCATGTTCGGCTTGATGACTACGGCATGCGGGCATGCGTCGAGCGCCTTGAACATCGGCATGGCGGAGCGCACGCCGTACACCCTCGCCACGTAGCAGGCGGCCGAGACCACGCCCCGCCGGCCGCCGCCGACGATCACGGGTCGGTCGAGCAGGGAGGGGTCGTCGCGCTTCTCGACGCTGGCGTAGAACGCGTCGCAGTCGAGATGGGCGATGCTCAGGCGATCCAGTTCGGGATGCGCGATCACCCGGCGCGAGCCGCATCGACGGCAGCGGTCCGCCGGCGGGCCGGCTGCCGGGCGGGCCCAGGCGAAGCAGTCGCGGCACAGGCCCGGTGCCGACCCGGCCGCGGGCGCGGTCATGGCCCGGAGACCTCGCCGGGCCGCCACAGCCAGGCCGCCCCCCTGACGCCCGAGGAGTCGCCGTGGCGCGGCGGCACCAGCCGGGTATCGACCCGGTCGGAGAACACATGCCGCTGCCAGCGTTCCGGCACCTGTTCGTAGAGAACCGCCAGGTTGGAGAGGCCGCCGCCCAGCACGATCACGTCGGGGTCCAGGATGTTGATGACATGGGCCAGGCCGCGGGCGAGCCGGTCGACGTAGCGTTCGAGATGGCGGACCGCGGCCGGTTCGCTCGCCGCCGCCCGCTCCGCCACGGTCGCGGCGGTGATCTCGCAGCCGGTCTCCCGGCTGTAGCCGGCGGCGAAGCCGGGGCCGGAGAGGAAGGTCTCGATGCAACCGTTCAGGCCGCAGTAGCACGGCGGTCCGGGCCGCTCGTCGTCGGCCGGCCAGGGCAGGGGGTTGTGCCCCCATTCGCCGGCGATGCCGTTCGGGCCGTCGAGCGGGCGACCGTCGATCACCAGCCCGGCGCCGACCCCGGTGCCGAGGATCACGCCGAACACCACGCCGGCGCCGGCGGCCGCGCCGTCGGCGGCCTCGGAAACCGCGAAGCAGTTGGCGTCGTTCTGCAACCGGACCGGGCGGCCAAGGGCTGCGGCGAGGTCGCGGTCGAGCGGGCGGCCGTTGAGCCAGGTCGAGTTGGCGTTCTTCACCAGGCCGGTGGCGCGCGACAGCGTACCGGGGATTCCGACGCCGACTCGCCCGGTACGGCCGAGGTCGCGTTCGACCGCGTCGACCAGTCCGGCCACTGTCGCAATGGTGGTGTCGTAGTCGTTTCTGGGGGTCGGAGTCCGTCGCCGATCGAGCACGCGCCCGTCGTTCCCGAGCACGATACTCTCGATCTTGGTGCCCCCGAGATCGACCCCGATGCGGATCGCCGGCTGGTCCCGGTCCTGTGCGTTCGACAACGTAGCCTCGTCAGTGGTATACGCCGGCCTAAGTGTCTATACTCCGGGCTTGTCCAACCGGGAGACCTTCATGGTTCGGACCGGATTGTGGCGCGATCATATCCCGATAACGGTACAGGGTGGATGAGCGCATGACCTCCGTCGAGACGGGCAGCGGGTCCGGCGAGTCGGCCAGCGGGGCCAAGACGGTCCTGATCGTCGAGGACAACGAGCTGAACATGAAGCTGTTCCATGACCTCCTGGAGGCCCATGGATACAACATCATCGGCACCCGGGATGGGATGGAGGCGCTGCGGATCGCCCGTGACAGCCGGCCCGACCTGATTCTCATGGATATCCAGCTGCCGGAGGTTTCGGGGCTGGAGGTCACCAAGTGGATCAAGGAGGACGATCGCCTCAAGTCGATCCCCGTGATCGCGGTGACCGCCTTCGCCATGAAAGGTGACGAGGAGAAGATCCGCGAGGGTGGGTGCGAGGCCTACATCGCGAAGCCGATCTCCGTGACCAACTTTCTCGAGACGGTCAAGAAGTACCTCGGGTAGCCGGCGATGCCTGGCCGAGTCCTCGTTGTCGACGACGTTCTGCCGAACGTGAAGCTGCTGGAGGCCAAGCTCAGCAGCGAGTACTTCGAGGTCCTGACGGCGAGTAACGGCCCGGAAGCGCTCGAGGTGATCGAGCGCGAGAACCCGGACATCGTCCTGCTCGACGTCATGATGCCGGTGATGGACGGCTTCGAGGTCTGCCGACGGATCAAGGCCGATCCGCGGACCACGCACCTGCCGGTCGTGATGGTGACGGCGCTCAGCGACGTCGCCGACCGGGTGCGCGGCATCGAGGCCGGGGCCGACGACTTCCTGACCAAGCCGGTGATCGATTCGGCGCTGTTCGCCCGGGTCCGCTCGCTGCTGCGGCTCAAGATGATGATGGACGAGTGGCGCCTGCGCGAGCAGACCTCGAGCCAGCTCGGCATGATGACGCCGCGCGCGATGACGGAACTGGACGTGACCTCGGCGCGGCTGCTGGTGATCGAGGACAACACCATCGACGCGGTCAACATGATCGAAAGCCTGGCGGTCGACAACGACGAGGTCAGCCGAGTCGAATCCGGGCGGCTCGGCTTCGAGGTCGCCAGCCGCGACGACCCCGACCTGGTGATCTGCAGCCTCAACCTGGAGGACGACGACGCACTACGGCTGCTGTCGCAGTTCCGGGCCCATGAGGCGACGCGGCACCTGCCGATCCTGATGGTCGGCGAGGAGGACCAGACCGACAAGTTGGCCAAGGCGCTGGACCTCGGCGCCAACGACTACCTGATGAAGCCGGTCGACCGGAACGAGCTGCTGGCCCGGGTCCGTACTCAGATCCGGCGGCGGCGCTTCCAGGAACTGTTGCGCGAGAACTACGAGCAGAGCCTGTCGCTGGCGCTGACCGACAGCCTGACCGGGCTGTACAACCGCCGTTACCTGCTCAGCCACCTGAAGCGGCTGATGCAGGACACCGCGCACCGTCAGAAGCCGTTGTCGGTGCTGATGCTGGACGTCGATCATTTCAAGCAGGTGAACGACACCTACGGGCATGCCGTCGGGGACATCGCGCTCCAGCACATCACCGAGGTGATGCGGACCAACGTGCGCAATGTCGATACGGTGGCGCGGCTTGGCGGCGAGGAGTTCGTCATCGTGATGCCGGACACCCATGAGGAGTTCGCGGTGCGGATCGCCGACCGCCTGCGCCAGCGGATCGCCGACACCCCGATGGCCCTGCCGGACGGCCGGGCGCTCTCGCTGACCGTCAGCATCGGCTGCGCGATGCGGGGGGGGCCCGACGACGACAGCCCCGAGGATCTGATGCAGCGCTCGGACAAGGCGCTCTACCGGGCCAAGGCCGGCGGCCGCAACCGGGTCGAGCATATCTCGGCGCCGGACCCGGACGGTCCGGCCGCCCTCGGCGGCGCTTCCGGTCCATAGGGCCGCTGTGCCGGTCAGCCGGCAGTCTTCCGACCACCGCCTGACTGGAATCGATCTGTGCTGCCCCGGCGGCGGTGGAATGCCGTGTGGTCCGTCGTTTCGCGAAACCGGTCGGGCAGAAGCTCGAAACCAAGCGGGCCGCCCAGAGGGCGGCCCGTGGAAACGACAGCCATTGCCGGCCAGATCACTTGATCTTGGCTTCCTTGAACAGCACGTGCTTGCGCACGACCGGGTCGTACTTGCGAAGCTCGAGCTTCTCGGTCTTGGTGCGCGGGTTCTTCTTCGTGACGTAGAAGTACCCGGTCTCGGCGGTGCTGACCATCTTGATCAGAACGGTCGCAGGCTTCGCCATTGTCGTCTCCTTCGCGAAATCGGAGCGCGCAACATAACTATCGCGCCTCGGAAGTCAAGCATGGCCTCGATCCCGGAATCCGAGGGCTAGTGCAGGGTTCCCGGCTGTTCGCCGAGGGCGATCCGGGACGCGTTGAAGGCCTGCTGGAACAGGTCCCGCTCGTCCAGCAACCGCCGCGCGATGCGGGCGTCGACGTCGTTGTCGCTCGGCGGGTGGTCGGCCTTGCACCAGGACAGCAGGGCTTCCTGCCCGGCCTGGTCCAGGCTGTCCGCGCCGCGCCGGCGATGCACCGCCTCGCCGGCCTGGAGCCGGCCGTCGCGCAGTCCGGCGACCACCGATTCGACGTCGACCTGGCCGTCGGCCGTGCAGATCGAGGGGAACACCCCGAAGCGCGACAGGCCGTAGCCCGACGGCGCATGCATCCGGGCCCAGGTCAGGATCAGCTCGCCGTCGTTCGGCATCGGCACGATCTGCTGCACGGTACCCTTGCCGTAGGAGCGGGCGCCGACGACCAGGGCACGGCCGGCATCCTGCAGGGCGGCGGCCACGATCTCGGCGGCCGAGGCCGAGCCGCTGTCGATCAGCACGACGATCGGCACGGCCGTGGCGTCGCGGTCATGGGCCTCGAAGTGCTGGACGGAATTCGGGTGCCGGCCGCGGGTCGCCAGGATCGTGCCCCGGTCGATGAACAGATCGGAGACCCGGATCGCCTGGTTCAGCTGTCCGCCGCGATTCTGCCGAAGGTCGAGGATAAGGCCGCGCACCGGGTCGGCACCGGGAGCCTGCAACTGGTGCAGTCCGTCTTCGAGGCTGCTGGCGGTGTCGCGGTTGAAGCCGGAGATCTGGACGTAGCCGATGTCCTGAACGCGGTGGACGTGTATCGTGGTCTCGATCACCGGCCGGCGCTCGAGCGTGGTGACCACCGGGGCGCCGCTGCGGTCGAAGGTCACGTCGACCCGGCTGCCGATCAGGCCGCGCAGGCGATCCGCGACCGCGGCGATCTCCAGGCCTTCCGTCGACTGGCCGTTGACCTCGACGATGCGGTCGCCGGGCTCGACGCCGGCCTGACTGGCGGGCGAGTGCTCGAAGACCGAGGTGACGAAGACGCCGCCGTCCCGCTCGATGATGGTGATGCCGATGCCGGTATAGCCGTTGCGCGAGGCCTGCGCGGAGCGTGCCTCCTCGGCGCCGAGATAACGCGAGAACCGGTCGAGCTTGCGCAGGGCGGATCCGAACGCGACCTCGTAGATCCGCTCCGGTGTCGCGTCGCGCACCTGCTTCGACGCGCTGCGTCCGGCGTCGATGGCCGCGGAGGTCAGCATGCCCCAGCGCGGGACGTCGTCGTTCGGCGGGGTCACGAACTCGGCGATCGGGCGACCGTCCATGGTGACCGTCAGGCGGTCGCCGCGGCGCGCATAACCGAGGGCCGGGTCGATCGACGCGACGCCGTCGAGGGCCCCCAGCGCGATGGCGTCGGTGGGGACCGCATCGACATAGTAGTCGGCGATACCCTCATACCCCGCCGAGAACATCTCGGCCGCGGTCTGCCGCTGATAGTGCTCGGACCTGACGGCCTTGCCCGCACCGACGCAGGAACCGAGGCCGAACAGGGCCACGGCCGCCATCGCCATCCGGATCCGGGCGGACGGACGGCGATGGAGGGCTGGACTGTGCGCGTGGCTCATGCGTCCCAGGGCCCCCGTTCACCCACTGCAGTCGTGTGCAGATGCGAAAGCATGCGGCATTCCGTCGGCACGATCAACGACGTCTCCCGCCGCGGTTGCCGCCGCGTCCGCCGCCGGGTCGCTTCGGCGCGGCCCCGCGCCGCCGTACCCGGCCGCTTCCGCCCGGCGTCTCCTGGGTGCCGCCGGACAGGATCTCCAGCGCCAGGGCACCGGAAACCGGGTCGGCGTCGATCAGGCGGACCTCCACGGGATCCCCGAGTCGGTATACCCGGCCGTGGAATCGGCCGGTGAGGCTGTGGCGGGCCTCGTCGTGATCGTAGTAGTCGTCCGGCAGCGAGCGGATCGGCACCAGGCCGTCGGCGCCGGTCTCGGACAGGGTGACGAACAGGCCGAACCGGGTCACGCCGTTGATCCGGCCGTCGAACTGGCCGCCGACGCGGTCCGCCAGATGGCGGGCCAGGTAGCGGTCGACGGTCTGGCGCTCGGCTGCCGCGGCACGGCGCTCGGTGGCGGAGATGTGCTCGCCCCATTCCATGAAGCTGTCGTCGTCGGCCGGCCCGAGGGCGCCGTCGCCGAGGTGCAGGCCGCGAATCAGCGCGCGGTGCACCAGCAGGTCGGAGTAGCGCCGGATCGGCGAGGTGAAATGCGCATAGCGGGCGAGGCCGAGCCCGAAATGCCCGGCGTTCGACGGCGAGTACTGCGCCTGTGACTGGGCGCGCAGGATCATCTCGTTCACCATCCGCTCGGCGGGCTGGCCCTTTACCTTGGCCAGCACCCCGTTGAAGGTCTTCGGCCGCACGACCTGGCCCTTTGCAAGTGAGATGCCAAGGCTCTCCAGCACGTCGGCCAACGCGTTCACCTTCTCCGGGTCGGGGTCCTCGTGGATCCGGTACATGCAGGGCTGGCGGCGCGCCTCCAGGGTCTCGGCGGCGCACACATTCGCCAGGATCATGAATTCTTCGATCAGCATGTGGGAATCCAGCCGGTCGCGGATGCCGATCTCCACCACCTTGCCGTCGTCGTCCAGGATCACCCGTTTCTCCGGGATCTCCAGTTCGAGCGCGCCGCGTCGCCCGCGTTCCAGCTTCAGCGCCCGGTAGGCGCCGTACAGCGGGGCCAGCACGCCTTCCGGAACGCCTGCGCCGTCGCCGCCGTTGACGGCCTGCTGGACCTGCCGGTAGGTCAGCCGTGCCCGCGACCGCATCAGGCCGCGGGTGAAGCGGTGGCTGCGTTTGCCGCCCTCGGCGTCGATCGTGATCTCGACCGCCATGCAGGCGCGATCCCCGTCCGGGCGCAGCGAGCACAGGCCGTTGGACAGCGCCTCCGGCAGCATCGGCACCACGCGGTCCGGAAAGTACACGGAGTTGCCCCGCTTCAGGGCCTCGCGGTCCAGCGCATCGCCCGGCCGCACGTAGTGCGCGACGTCGGCGATCGCGACCAGCAGCCGGAACCCGCCGGGGTTGCCCGGATCGTCGTCGGCCGCCGCGAACACCGCGTCGTCGAAGTCGCGGGCATCCTCGCCGTCGATGGTGACCAGCGGGATGTCGCGCAGATCCTCGCGCTTGCCCAGGGTCACCGGCCGGGCGCGCTCGGCCTGGTCCTCCGCCTCGCGCGGGAACACGTCCGGGATGTCGTGCTCCTGGATGGCGATCCGGCTGAACGACCGCGGGTCGGCGATCCCGGCGAAGCGCTCGACCACCCGGCCGGCGGGCAGGCCGAGGCGGTTGCGGCTGCGCGGCAGCAACTCGACGCTGACCAGGTCGCCCGGTTTGGCGTCGGCGGCGTCGCGCCGATCCACGGTGATCTCCGAGCGCGCCTTCTTGTCGGTCGGCCGGACCCGGCCGGCGCCGTCGGCCGCGGCCTCGTAGATCCCGAGCACCCGCGGGGCCGTAGCGGTCAGCCGCCGGATCACCCGGGCGACGTAGCGGTTCTCGTCGCGCCGCTCGAGCCGGACCAGGGCCCGGTCGCCGGGCCCCATCGCGCCGGAACCGCGGTCCTCCAGCACCAGGATCCGCGGCGCCGGGCCGTCGCCGCGCCAGTTGGCCGGCTGCGCCAGCGGCTCGCCGTTCTCGTCGGTTCCGGTGATCTCGACCACCGCGACCTCGGGCAGGGCGCCCGGCGGGGCCACCTTGCGGCGGCGGCCGAAGTCGAGCAGGCCCTCGTCGGCCATCTCCTTGAGCACGCGCCGCAGCTCGGCGCGCTCCGCCCCGCGCACGTCGAAGGCCTTGGCGATCTCGCGGCGGCCGACCGGACCGGTGCTGGAACGGACGAATTCCAGGATCGCCTCGCGCGACGGGACCTGGGCGGAAGGACGGGGCATCGGCGGCTTCAGGACGCGGCGGTGCCGGCCCCGCCTCCCTTGGTTCCGGCCTTCTTGGCGCCGGCGGCCTTCTTGGCCGGGCTCTTCTTCGCGGCGCTCTTCTTGGCGGCCGGCTTCTTGGCGGCTGCCTTGTCGGCGGGCGCCGCCTTGGCGGCCGACGCCTTCTTTCCGGCCGGCTTCTTGCCGCCGCCGGCGCTGCCGCCCTTGGCGGCCTTGGCGTTCAGGACCTCGATCGCGCGCTCCAGGGAGATATCGTCCGCCGACTCGCCGCGCGGCAGCGTCGCGCGCAGGGCGCCGTGCTGCACGTAGGGGCCGAAGCGGCCGGCGTGGACGGTCACCGGCTTGCTGTCCGTGGGGTGGTCGCCGAGGCTGCGCGCCGGCTTCTTCTTCGCGCCCTTCTCGGCGATCAGCTGCACCGCATGGTTCAGGCCGATGGTCAGCACGGTGTCGTCGGGCGGCAGGTTGACATAGGTGCTGTCGATCTTGAGGTACGGACCGAACCGGCCGATGCCGGCCTCGATCGGCACGCCGGTCTCGGGATGGGTCCCGATCGGGCGCGGCAGCGAGAGCAGGACCAGCGCCTTGGCCAGGTCGACGTCCGCCGGCGCCAGCTGGCGGGGCAGGGAGGCCCGCTTCGGCTTTTCCTTGGACCCTTCCGCCGGCTCGCCGAGCTGCACGTAGATCCCGTAGGGACCCTTGCGCATGCTCACCTCCTGGCCGGTCTCCGGGTCGGTGCCCAGGGTCTTCGGCAGGGCTTCCTCGCCCTCGGCGCCGGAGGCCTTGCCGCCGGCCGCCTCGCCGAGCTGCCGGGTGTAGCGGCAGTTCGGATAGTTCGAGCAGCCGATGAAGGCGCCGAACTTGCCGAGCCGAAGCGACAGGTTGCCGGCCTGGCAGCTCGGGCAGCCGCGTTCCGGCTGGCCGTCCGGCCCGGTCGCGAAGAAGTGGTCGGCGAGCTCCTTGTCGAGCGCCTCGATCACCTGGCCGATCGACAGGTCCTTGGTGCCGTCGACCGCGCCCTTGAACGAGTCCCAGAAGTCGTGCAGGACCCGCCGCCATTCCATCTGCCCGGCCGACACGTCGTCGAGCCTGGTCTCGAGGTCGGCAGTGAAGTTGTAGGCGACGTAGCGGTTGAAGAAGCTCGACAGGAAGGTGGTGACCAGCCGCCCGCGGTCCTCGGGGACGAAGCGCCGCTTGTCGAGGGTCACGTACTCGCGGTCCTGCAGGACCTGCATGATGCTGGCATAGGTCGAGGGCCGGCCGATACCGAGTTCCTCCAGCTTCTTCACCAGGCTGGCCTCGGAATAGCGCGGCGGCGGCTGGGTGAAGTGCTGCTCGGAGCGCACCTCCTGGCGGGCGACGTCCTCGCCGCGCTCGACCGCCGGCAGGATCCGGCCGGACTCGTCGTCCTCCGCCGCCGGCTCGTCGCGATCCTCCTGGTACAGGGTCAGGAAGCCGTCGAACACGACGACCGACCCGGTGGCCCGCATGGTCGAGCGGCCCTTGCGGTCGACCACGTCGATGGTGGTCTGGTCGAGCTCGGCGCTGGCCATCTGGCTGGCGACGGTGCGCTTCCAGACCAGGGTATAGAGCTTCAGCTGGTCCGGGTCGACACGGTCGCGCAGGCTCTCCGGCGTGCGCTTCACATCGGTCGGCCGGATCGCCTCGTGCGCCTCCTGGGCGTTCTTGGCGCGCGAGGTGTAGACCCGGGCGGTGTTCGGCAGGTAGCGGTCGCCGTAGGTCGAGCCGATGGCGCCGCGGATCGACTGGATCGCCTCCTGGCTGAGCTGGACGCCGTCGGTCCGCATATAGGTGATCAGGCCGACGGTCTCGCCGTCGAAGTCGACGCCCTCGTAGAGGCGCTGGGCCAGCTGCATGGTCCGGGTCGCGCCGAAGCCGAGCTTGCGCGACGCCTCCTGCTGCAGGGTCGAGGTGGTGAACGGCGGCTGCGGATTGCGCCGGACCCGCTTCTTCTCGACCTCGCCGATCTCGAACTCGCCGGCCTCGACCGCCGCCACCGCGGCCTTCGCCGACCCTTCGTCACCGATCTCCAGCCGTTCCAGCTTCTTGCCGTCGAGATGGGTCAGCCGGGCGGTGAACGACTTGCGCTCGCGGGTCCGGAAGTCGGCCTCGATGCTCCAGTACTCCTGGGCGCGGAACCGCTCGATCTCGGCCTCGCGCTCGCAGATCAGCCGCAGCGCCACCGACTGTACGCGGCCGGCCGACCGGGCGCCCGGCAGCTTGCGCCACAGCACCGGCGACAGGGTGAAGCCGACGAGATAGTCGAGCGCCCGGCGCGCCAGATAGGCGTCGATCAGGTCCTGGTCGAGTTCCCGCGGCCGGGCGATCGCGTCCAGCACCGCCGACTTGGTGATCTCGTTGAAGGCGACGCGCTTCACGTCGATGCCCTTGAGGACCTTCCGCTCCTCCAGGACCCGCTGGACGTGCCAGCTGATCGCCTCGCCTTCGCGATCCGGGTCGGTGGCGAGGATCAGCTGGTCGGCGCCGCGCAGCGCCTCGGCGATCGCCTTGATCTGCTTCTCGGCCCGCGGGTCGGTCTGCCACAGCATCGCGAAGTCGTGCTCGGGATCCACCGAGCCGTCCTTCGGCGGCAGGTCCCTGATGTGCCCGTAGCTGGCGAGGACGCGGTAGTCGTCACCCAGGTACTTGTTGATCGTCTTGGCCTTGGCGGGGGACTCGACGACGACGACTTTGCTCATTCGGCAGGTTCACTTCCCTGTGGCGCTTCCCGGCGAAGTCCGTCGGGTTCACGGTCGTCCGTGCCCGGCGCGCCCTTTGGCGGTTCGCCTTCAGGCCGGGGGGTCCAGCCGTCGCGCCACCTGGTTTCCCGGGTACCGGTCGACCTGACCGGCCAGCTCCGCCTCGAGGAGCACGGTCGCGACGATTGGTGCAGACAATTGGCAGCCGCGAATGAGTTCGTCAACCGGCAGCGGCTCCGGGCCCAGTGCGTCGAGCACCCGCCGGCGGGTCGAATCGTCGGTGTCGAGCGGCCGCCAGCCCGGCCCGTCCTCGTGCAGGACCCCGGCCGGGACTCCGGCCGGGGTCCCGGCGTTCCGGACCTGCTCCGGCATCGCCCGCAGCACCGCCAGCACGTCGTCGGCGTCCTGGATCAGCAGGGCGGCACCGTCCTGGATCAGGGCGTTGCAGCCGGCGCTCCGCGGGTCGAGCGGGGATCCCGGGACCGCGAAGACCTCGCGGCCCTGGTCGAGGGCGCGCCGCGCGGTGATCAGCGAGCCGGACCGGCGGGCGGCCTCGACCACGACCGTTCCGAGCGACAGCCCGGCGATGATGCGGTTGCGGGCCGGGAAGTGCCGGGCCTGCGGCACCGTGCCGACCGGCATCTCCGCGACCACCGCGCCGGAGTCGGCGACCCGGCGCAGCAGGTCGGTATGCTCCGGCGGATAAGCCACGTCGATGCCGCCGGCGAGGACCGCCACGGTCCCGGTCGCCAGCGCGCCCTCGTGGGCGGCGGCGTCGATACCGCGGGCCAGGCCCGACACCACCGTATAGCCGGCGACCCCGAAGGCGCGGGCCAGCAGGGTGGCAAGGCGGCAGCCGTTGACCGAGGCGTTGCGCGCCCCGACCAGGGCGACCGCCGGCACGCCCAGCAGCGCCGGGTCGCCGATCACGGACAGGCAGGCCGGGGCGTCGTCGATCGCCGCCAGCCGGACCGGGTAGCCGGGGTCGCCGATCACCATCAGGGCGGCGCCGGCGCGCCGGACCGCCGCGACCTCGCGTTCGGCCTCGGCGGTAGTCGGTACCGCCAGCGGCCGGCGCCGGCCGCCACGCCGCGCCAGCCCCGGCAGCGCCTGCAGGGCGTCGGTCGCGGTGCGATAGCGGGCCAGCAGATGGCGGAAGGTGACCGGTCCGACGTTCTCGGTGCGGATCAGCCGCAGGCGGTCGAGCCGCTCGGTGTCGGACAGCGGGGGCTCTGGCGGGATGGCGGGCATCGGGGGCGCTCCGGTGGCGGCGGTCCTCCCGGCTATGAAACCCCGAGCGCAGTTTTCAGGACGATGCGATGTCGAAACGAAACTGTTGTGTCGGTTTCGCGAGGTGAAGCCTCAGCTTACGTCCTTCTTGGAGCCGCCGAACTTGATCCGGCTCTCCTCGCCGCGCAGTAGGCGTCGGATATTCTCGTGGTGGCGGATCCAGACCAGCGCGGCAATGAATGCGCCGAGCTCGGCGACCTGCGGCCCCTCGAACCGCCAGGCAGCCAACGGGGCGGCGGCGACCGCCAGCAGGGCCGAGAGCGAGGAGTAGCGGAACGCCACGGCCACCCCGAGCCAGACCGCGCAGGCGATCAGCCCGACCGGCCAGGACAGCGCCAGCCAGATCCCGAGCGTGGTCGCGACGCCCTTGCCGCCCTTGAACCTGAGCCAGACCGGGAAGCAGTGCCCGAGGATCGCCCCGGCCGCCGCCAGCACCGCCATGTCCGGCCCGAACCGGGCGGCGATCAGCACCGCGACCGCGCCTTTGCCGCCGTCCAGCAGCAGGGTGGCGGCGGCCAGGCTCTTGCGCCCGGTGCGCAGCACGTTGGTGGCGCCGATGTTGCCGGAACCGATCGCCCGGATGTCGCCGAGCCCGGCCAGCCGGGTCAGCACCAGGCCGAACGGCACCGAGCCCAGCAGGTAGGCGAGCACGAAGCCGGCATAGAACGGCCAAGTGTAGGCGAACCCACCCATCGGGTCAGGCATGGGACTGCTCCCGCCGCGAGCGCGGCTCCTCGGCGTCCAGGTCGAACACGGTACGGCCGCGGTAGACCGTGCGCCACACCCGGCCCTGGGCCGGCTTGCCGTCGAACGGGCTGTTCTTGGACTTCGAGCGGAACCGGTGGGCATCGATCCGCACCGCGCGGTCCGGTTCGAACACCATCAGGTCGGCCCAGGCGCCCGGCGCCAGCGTGCCGCCTTCGAGTCCCAGGATCCGGGCCGGGCGCAGGGTCAGCCGGTCGATCAGGTCGAGCAGTTCCATGGCGCCGTCATGCACCAAGCCCAGGCTGATCGGCAGCAGGGTCTCCAGGCCGACCGCGCCCGGCACCGACTGGGTGAACGGGACCCGCTTGGCGTCCTGGTCCTCCGGATTGTGGTCGCTGGCGATCGCGTCGACGGTGCCGTCGGCGACCCCGGCGGCGACCGCCTGGCGGTCGGACTCGGCGCGCAGCGGCGGCGACATGTGGGCGAAGGTCCGGTAGTCGACGATCGCCAGCTCGTTCAGCGCGAAATACTGCGGGGCGGTATCGCAGGTGACCTTCAGGCCGTCGGCCTTGGCCCGGCGGATCGCCTCGATGGCGGCGGCGGTCGAGACGTGGGCGGCGTGGTAGCGGCCGCCGGTCAGGCGGACCAGCCGCAGGTCGCGCTCGATCATCATGACCTCGGCGCAGGCCGGGATGCCGGGCAGGCCGAGCCGGGTGGCGATCTCGCCCTCGGTCGCACAACCCCCGCGGGCCAGCGTCGGATCCTCCGGGTGCTGGATGACGACCCGGTCGAACATGGTGGCGTAGGACAGCAGCCGGCGCATGACCGCCGCGTCGGCGATCGCCTTGACCCCGTCGGTGAAGCCGACCGCGCCGGACGCCGACAGCAGCCCGATTTCGGTCATCTCCAGGCCCTTCAGGCCCTTGGTGGCGGCGGCGTAGGGGTGGACGTTGACCAGCCCGACCTCCTGGGCCAGCCGCTCGACGAACTCCAGGATCGAGATGTCGTCGATGATCGGGCTGGTGTTCGGCAGGGTCGCGACCGTGGTCACGCCGCCGGCGACCGCGGCCGCCTGCAGCGAGGCCAGGGTCTCCATGTGCTCCTCGCCCGGCTCGCGGGTCTGGACCCGCATGTCGACCAGGCCGGGCGCCAGGCAGCGGCCGCCGCAGTCGACCACCTCGACGTCCTCCTGGATGGCGTCGACGAACAGCTGCGGGCCGACCTCGGCGATCCGGCCGTCGCGCACCAGGACGGCGCCCTTGGCGTCCAGGCGGGCGGCCGGATCGAGCAGCCGGGCGTTCTTGAAGAGGGTCGGTCTCACTGGTTCTTCGCCCACGGCTCGGTCTGGTTGGTGACGAGGATCTCGAGCACGGCCATGCGGACGGCCACGCCCATCTCGACCTGCTCGCGGATCAGCGAGCGCGCGATGTCGTCGGCCACCACCGAGTCGATCTCGACGCCGCGGTTCATCGGCCCGGGATGCATGATCAGCGCGTCCGGCTTGGCCGCCTGCAGCTTGTCCTCGTCGAGCCCGTAGTAGCGGAAGTACTCGCGGATCGACGGCACGAAGCTGCCCTTCATGCGCTCGGTCTGCAGGCGCAGCATCATCACGATGTCGCAGCCGGCCAGCCCGCGCTCCATGTCGTGATGCACCTCGACCCCGAACCGCTCGATGCCGGACGGCAGCAGGGTCGGCGGCGCCACCACCCGGACCCGGGCGCCCATGATCGATAGCAGGTGGATGTTGGAGCGCGCCACCCGGCTGTGCGCGACGTCGCCGCAGATCGCCACCTCCAGGCCCTCGAGATGGCCCTTGCGGCGGCGGATCGTCAGGGCGTCGAGCAGCGCCTGGGTCGGGTGCTCGTGGCTGCCGTCGCCGGCGTTGACCACCGAACAGTTGACCTTCTCGGCCAGCAGGTGGACGGCGCCGGACTCCGAATGCCGGACCACCAGGGCGTCCGGGTGCATGGCGTTCAGGGTCATCGCGGTGTCGATCAGGGTCTCGCCCTTCTTGATGGACGAGGTCGAGACCGACATGTTGATGACGTCGCCGCCGAGCCGCTTGCCGGCCAGCTCGAAGCTGGTGCGGGTGCGCGTCGAGTTCTCGAAGAACAGGTTGATCAGGGTGCGGCCCCGGAGGGTCGACGACTTCTTGTCGACCTGCCGGTTCTGCTCGACGAAGCCGTCGGCGCGGTCCAGGAGAAAATCGATGTCGGGTCGCGACAGCCCCTCGAT
This sequence comes from Thalassobaculum sp., assembly GCF_040219615.1. GTDB lineage: Bacteria > Pseudomonadota > Alphaproteobacteria > Thalassobaculales > Thalassobaculaceae > Thalassobaculum_A. The sequence goes on along the minus strand of NZ_JAVJSE010000003.1, from coordinate 91,042 downwards.
TCCGAGGAGGTGGCGATACGGATAGCGCGAGCCGTCGGAGACGGCGCTCGCGGGTCCGGGGGAGATGGCACTGGTCATTAAAGCGCCGTTATAGGGGGTGCCGCCGGGCACCGGCAAGCGCCGCCGGCGACCGGGCTCGGATATTCCCTGATTTCGGCCGCTTGCCGGTGCCCGGCGACGGCCGGCCGGGCGCCTCGCCGGCCGGGTTCCGGGCCGGATCGGCGGGAATCGGCGGAGTCCGGCGAATGGTCGGGCGTGACAATCGGGACGACCCTCGGGGGCCGGATCGGCGCGGCAACCGGAACGTCGCCGGCCGGCAGTGGTTGAGTCCGTCTGCCCCGTCCAACAGCCGCGTCGCGTGCCAGTGCTCGACATCCAGTCCCTCGACCTCTCCGCCGTCGTCGCGATCTTCCTCGCGAGCGGGCTGGTGGTGCTGCTGTGCGGCGTCCGTCTGACCCGTCTGGCCGACGGGTTCGCCGCCCGCTCGGGGATCGGCCAGGCGGTGACGGGGGCGGTGGTCCTGGGCGCGCTGACATCGCTCTCCGGCAGTGTCACCTCGGTGTCCGCCGCCGCCGCCGGCCATCCGGCGCTGGCCACCTCGAACGCCATCGGCGGCATCGCCGCGCAGACCATGTTCCTGGTGATCGGCGACCTCGTGTATCGGAGGGCGAATCTGGAGCATGCCGCCGCCTCGCTGCCGAACATGCTGTCGGGCTCCGTCCTGATGATCCTGCTCGGGCTGCTCCCGATGGCGGCGCTGCTCCCGCCGGTGACCGTTGCCGGCGTGCACCCGCTGACGCCCGTCCTGTTCCTGATCTACGTCCTGGCGGTGCGGGCTACCGACCGGGCGGGCCGGCAACAGAACTGGATACCGCGGCAGACCTCGGAGACCCGCGTCGACCAGCCGGACGAACAGGCGCGGCGCATCGGCGTCGGCCTGCCGCTGGTGCTCGCGATTCTGGGGCTGGGGGCGGTCGTCGGTGTCGCCGGCTACCTGATCTCCGGCAGCGCCCTGGCGATGGCGTCGACCCTCGGAGTACGCGAAGGACTGATCGGGGCGGTCCTGACCTCGACCGTCACCTCGACCCCCGAACTGGTGACCACCCTGGCGGCGGTGCGCCGGGGCGCGCTCGCCCTGGCGGTCGGCGGCATCCTCGGCGGCAACACCTTCGACGTGCTGTTCATGGCGTTCTCCGACATCGCCTACCGGCCGGGATCGATCTACCACACGCTGTCACCGGATCAGGTCTTCCTGGTGCTGCTGGCCATGGTCATGACGGCGGTCCTGATCTTCGGCCTGCTGCACCGCGAGCGGCGCGGCTTCGCCAACATCGGCTTCGAGAGCGCATCGCTGACGGTCCTCTACGCCGGCGGCGTGGCGGCGCTGGTCTGGGCGTTCTGAGCGCCGGCGCCGGGTCTCACGCCGGAATCGGCGCTTCCCCCGCGAAGGTCGTGCGCCACAGCAGGCGGCGATGGCCGTCATAGTCGTTGACCGCGAAGTGCAGGGTCATGCGGTTGTCCCAGATCACCAGGTCGCCGGGCCGCCAGCGGTGGCGGCAGCAGAACTCCGGCCGGGTCATGTGGGCGTACAGGCGGGCCAGGACCGGCGCGCTCTCGGCCTCGCTCATGCCGTCCAGGCGGATCGTGTAGATCGGGTTCAGGAACAGCGCCGCGCGGCCGCTGTCGGGGTGCCGGCGCACCGCCGGGTGGGCGCGTTCGCGGTCGGCCTCCGGGTCGCCGCGGGCGATCCGGATCGACCGGCTGGTCGCAATGTCCGCCGCCGGGGCATGGGTCACGCCGTAGGGCGCGCCGGTCTGGATCGCCCGGCGGCCGGCGACCAGGGCGCGCAGGTCGTCGGGCAGGGTCGCCCAGGCGGTCGCCTGGTCGGCCCACAGGGTGTCGCCGCCGACCGGCGGCAGGTCGACCGCCTGCAGCAGCGAACCGCCGGGCGGCTCCGCCAGGAACGAGAAGTCGGAGTGCCAGTCGCCGCCGAAGGTCGAGATCCGGGTCTCGTCGGCCTCCTTCAGCACCGCCACCACGTCCGGGTCTTCAGGCGACGGTGCGATGTACGGTACCCGCAGCAGCGGGCCGAACGCCGCGGTCGCGCGCTTCAGGGCCGGGATGTCGAGAAACTGGCCGGGCAGGAACAGCACCAGCCGCTCGGCCAGTGCGGCGCGCAGGGCGGCCGCCAGGGAATCCGAGATCGGTTGTTTGAGGTCGATGCCGGTCAGGCGCGCGCCGAGGCTTGGGGTGACCGGCTCCAGGGCGAGATCGGGTGTCATGGCCGGCACCGTAGGCGCGCCGGGGCCGAGACGGAACCCCACGGGCGGGGCTACCGCCCTGCGACCGCCAGCTTGATGCCGAAACCGATCATCGCCAGGCCGGCCACGCCCTCCAGCCACTTGGCCGCGCGGCGGTACAATCGGCGGGCCGGGCCGCTCGCGAACACCAGCGCGACCAGCCCGTACCACAGGCACGTCTGCACCAGGATCAGGGCGACCGCGGCGACGTAGAAGCCGGTCGGGGCGCCGGTCGGTACCGCGACGGCGAACACGCTGACCCAGAACACCCCGGATTTCGGGTTCAGCAGGTTGGTCAGCAGGCCGAGGCGATAGGGTGCCAAGACCGCCGCGGGGCCGGCAGCCCCGTCCGCACCGGACGACCGGACCAGCGCCGAGAGCAGCCGCAGCCCGGTGTAGAACAGGTAGAGCGCGCCGGCGATCCGCATAAGCCAGAACATCCCTTCGGCCTGGTGCAGGACCACGGCGACGCCGCTGAGCGTGACGACCACCCAGGTGCCGGTCGCCGTGGCGACCCCGGCGACCGCACGGAACGCCGCGCCTCGCGACTGGGCGGCGGCCAGGTGACTGACCACCACGGTATTCGGCCCCGGCACCATGGCGGCGAGCAGGTGCAGGACGGCGAGGGCGGTCAGGGCGGGCCAGAACTCGAAGACGGGCAGCATGGGGGGGCTCCGGCTGTAACAGCGAAGCGTAGAGCGATGCTGCGGTGCGGAAAAGGGCTATCCGACGATCTCAAGGCTTACGGCAGGCGAACGGAACGCCACCTGGCGTCGTCCGGACGTAAGCCGGCCTTTATTGGGCAGGCCGCCGAGCCTTCTCAAGGCGGCGGCGAGCCCGAAACACAGCGCGAAGAAGAAGCCTACCGGCGCAGTGATGACGATCAACACGCCCATCATGATCTCCGGCCCGTATGCCGCGGCCAGGAGCGGAGATACGCCGAACAGGAGGCTCGCGACCGCATAGAGCAGCAGTTGCCAGGGTGGCGTTCGCGTCTTGTGCGGCGGCGGATCGCTCGGCTGGGCCCCGTTTACCTGCAACGGTCCGATCTCGCTGCTGACGGTGTGACCGACCGCCAATGTAGCTCAGCCGACGAGCGCGATGAACAGCGGCAGCGTCACCGCCGCCATCGCCACCTGGGTCGTCAGGATCGCCGCCATCAGGGCGTGGTCGCCGCCGAGCGCCCGGGCGAACACGTAGGTCGAGGCCGAGCTCGGCAGGGCGTTGAACAGCACCGCCACCTGCAGGGCGACGCCCGACAGGCCGAGCGGCCCGGCCAGCGCCAGGGTCAGCGCTGGCACCGCCACCAGCTTCAGCAGGTTGGACAGCAGCAGCGCCGTCCAGCCGCTGCGGATCGCCGTCCAGCGCAGGCCGGCGCCGACCGCCAGCAGGCCGAGCGCCAGGGCGCCGCGGGCCAGCAGGTCCAGCCCGTCGGCCAGCAGCGGGTGCAGGCCGATGCCGCCGGCGTTCAGGGCGATGCCGACCGCGCAGGCGACGATGATCGGGTTCCGGACCATCGACTTCGCCACGACGCCGAGACCGGCCGGGGTATCGCCGATCATGCGGGTCAGGAACCAGACCGCCAGCACGTTGCCGAGCGGGATCACCGCGGCGATCCCGACCGCCGCCAGCGCCACCCCGTCGGGGCCGTACAGCGGCCCGGCGGCGGCGATGCCGATATAGGTGTTCTGCCGGATCGCGCCCTGGATCACGCTGGTGTAGGCGGCGGCGCCGATGCCGGTGGCTCGCCGGATCGCGACCAGGAAGGCGGTGACGATCAGCACCGCCCCGGCCATCGCCGTCACCATCGGGCCGATCTCGTAGTCGCTCAGGTCGGTGCCGCCGAGCTTGAGGACCAGCAGGGCCGGCAGCAGCAGCCAGTAGGTGATCTGCTCCAGCGCCCGCCAGCCATCCTCGCCGATCGGTCCGATCGGCCGCAGCACGGCGCCCAGCACGATCAGCCCGAACACCGGGGCCAGGGCGCTGAGCGTGGCGGTCATCGGGTGGCGACCGTCACTCGGGGGCGGGCAGGGTGTCCAGGGCGGCCTGCAGGATCCACGCGGCGGCCGCGGAGTCGATCGACTTCTTGCGCTTCGAGCGGGTCAGGTCGGCCTCGGCGATCATCGCACGCTCGACCGCCTGGGTGCTCATGCGCTCGTCCTGGAAAGCGCAGGGCAGGTCCATGCGCAGCAGCAGTTCGGCGGTCAGGTCGCGGGTCGCCTGGCAGCGCGGGCCCTCCGTGCCGTCCATGTTCAGCGGCAGGCCGACCACGAAGCCCCCGATGTTGCGGCTCTCCACCAGCTCGGCGAGCTCGAGGGCGTCGGCCGAGAACTTGCGGCGGCGGACGATGGTGACCGGCGAGGCCACGCGCAGGGCGGCATCGGAGACCGCGACGCCGATCGTCCTGGTCCCGAAGTCGAGGCCCATCAGGCGGCCGCCGGGGGGCAGCAGCCGGGGCAGGTCGGCAAGCTTGCAGATGGGCATGGGCGGTGTTAGCTTCCGCGCTCCGAAACGGCGGAAATCCGCCGTTCTCAGGCTTTCACGATTAACTGATACGGTCTTTAGCCCATGTCGCTCGACAAGGCCACCGTCGCGTCCATCGCGACACTCGCCCGGCTCCGGGTTCCCGACGACCGGCTGGAGCCGATGGTCGCGGACCTGAACGCCATTCTCGGCTTCGTCGAGCAGCTCGAGCAGGTCGACACCGCCAGCGTCGAGCCGCTGGCCAGCGTCACCGGCCACAGCCTGCCGCAGCGCGAGGATGCGGTGACCGACGGCGGCTATCCGGACAGGGTGACCGCCAACGCGCCGGACCCCGCCGGCAGCTTCTACGCGGTGCCGAAGGTGGTCGAGTGATGGCCGGGATTCTCGACCTCGATCTGGTCGGCGCCCGCGACGCCCTGCGCGCCGGCGACATCACCAGCAGCGAACTGACCGCGGCCTATCTCGCCCGCATCGAGGCGACGAAGGACCTGAACGCCTACATCACGGTGACGGCCGACAGGGCGATGGCGATGGCCGAGGCGTCCGACGCCCGGCTGGCGAAGGGCGAGGGCGGGGCGCTCGAGGGCCTGCCGATCGCGGTGAAGGACCTGTTCTGCACCGAGGGCGTGCTGACCACCGCCGCCTCGCACATCCTCGACGGCTTCAAGCCGACCTACGAATCGACGGTGACGGCGAAGCTGTGGGACGCCGGCGCGGTGATGCTCGGCAAGACCAACATGGACGAGTTCGCCATGGGGTCGTCGAACGGCTCGTCCTACTACGGGCCGGCGGTGAACCCGTGGCGCGCGGCACAGGACGCCGGGACCAGGCTGGTGCCGGGGGGGTCGTCCGGCGGCTCGGCGGCGGCGGTTTCCGGCCGGGCGGCGCTGGCCGCGACCGGCACCGACACCGGCGGCTCGATCCGCCAGCCGGCAAGCTATACCGGCATCGTCGGGGTGAAGCCGAGCTACGGACGCTGCTCGCGCTGGGGCATCGTCGCCTTCGCGTCGTCGCTCGACCAGGCCGGGCCGATGGCCCGCACGGTCGGGGACGCCGCCGTGATGCTGTCGGCCATGGCCGGGCACGATCCCAGGGATTCGACTTCGGCGCCCGAGGCCATGCCGGACCTGACGGCCGGCCTCGAGCAGGGGGTGAAGGGCCTGCGCATCGGCATTCCGGCCGAGTACAAGGTCGACGGCATGCCGTCCGAGATCGAGGCGATCTGGGCGCAGGGCATCGCCTGGCTGCGCGACGCCGGGGCCGAGATCGTCGACATCTCGCTGCCGCACACCCGCTACGCCCTGGCGACCTACTACATCCTGGCACCGGCCGAGGCGTCGTCGAACCTGGCGCGCTACGACGGCGTGCGCTACGGCCTGCGGGTCGACGGCGACAGCCTGGCCGAGATGTACGCCAACACCCGCGGCGCGGGCTTCGGGGCCGAGGTGCAGCGCCGCATCCTGATCGGCACCTACGTGCTGTCGGCCGGCTACTACGACGCCTACTACCGCAAGGCCCAGCGGGTCCGGACGTTGATCCGGCGCGACTTCGACGAGGCGTTCGGACAGGTCGACGCGATCCTGGCCCCGACCGCGCCGTCGGACGCCTTTGCCGTCGGCGCCAACGAGGACGACCCGGTGAAGATGTACCTGAACGACGTGTTCACCGTGCCGGCCAGTCTGGCCGGCTTGCCCGGCGCGTCGGTGCCGGCCGGGCTGTCGGCGCGTGGGCTGCCGCTCGGCCTGCAGGTGCTGGGCCGGATGTTCGACGAGCCGATGGTGCTGCGGGTCGCCCGCGCGCTCGAGAAGGCGGCGGCGTTCACCGCCCGGCCCGCCATGCTGGAAGGGGTCTGAGAAATGGCCGAGTCCCATACCGCCCAGCCTTACCGCATCCAGGGCGAGACCGGGGCCTGGGAGGTCGTGATCGGCCTCGAGGTCCACGCCCAGGTGGTCTCCAGGTCCAAGCTGTTCTCCGGCGCCTCCACCGCCTTCGGGGCCGAGCCGAACAGCCAGGTCAGCCTGGTCGACGCCGCCATGCCGGGCATGCTGCCGGTGATCAACCGGGAATGCGTGGACCAGGCGGTGCGCACCGGCCTGGCGCTGGAGGCGCAGGTCAACGAGGTCAGCGTCTTCGACCGCAAGAACTACTTCTATGCCGACCTGCCGCAGGGTTACCAGATCAGCCAGTACCAGCAGCCGATCGTCGGCGAGGGCGTGGTGCATCTGGACCTGGAGGACGGCCGCACCCGCGCGGTCGGGATCGAGCGCCTGCACCTGGAGCAGGACGCCGGCAAGTCGCTGCACGACCAGCACCCGTCGAAGTCCTATATCGACCTGAACCGGTCGGGCGTGGCGCTGATGGAGATCGTCTCCAAGCCGGACCTGCGATCGCCCGAGGAGACCGCCGCCTACATCAAGAAGCTGCGGTCGATCCTGCGATACATCGGCACCTGCGACGGCAACATGCAGGAAGGCTCGATGCGCTGCGACGTCAACGTCTCGGTGCGCAAGCCGGGCGACGGCCTGGGCACGCGCTGCGAGATCAAGAACGTCAACTCGATCCGGTTCGTGCAGCAGGCCATCGAGTACGAGGCGCGTCGCCAGATCGAGATCCTGGAGTCCGGCGGCTCCATCGACCAGGAGACCCGGCTGTTCGACGCCAACCGCGGCGAGACCCGGTCGATGCGCTCCAAGGAGGAGGCCCACGACTACCGCTACTTCCCGGACCCGGACCTGCTGCCGCTGGTGCTCGACCCGGCCCGCATCGCCGAGCTCAGGGCGGCGCTGCCGGAGCTGCCGGATGCCCGCAAGGCCCGGTTCATCGGCGAGTACGGGCTGTCGCCGTACGACGCCGCGACCCTGACCGAGGAGCGCGCGACCGCCGACTGGTACGAGCAGGTGGTCCGGGGCGGCGACGGCAAGCGCGATCCGAAGATCGCCGCCAACTGGGTGACCAGCGAGCTGTTCGGCGCCCTGAACAAGGCCGGGCTCGACCTCGCCGACAGCCCGGTCTCGGCCGACGCGCTGGGCGGGCTGATGGACCTGCTGGGCGACGGCACGATCTCCGGACGGATCGCCAAGGACGTGTTCGCGGAGATGTTCGAGTCCGGCAAGGACGCCGCGGCGATCGTCGAGGAGAAGGGCCTGCGCCAGGTCTCCGACACCGGCGCCATCGAGGCGATCGTCGACGCCGTGCTGGCCGAGAACCAGGACAAGGTCGCCGAGTACCGGTCCGGCAAGGACAAGCTGTTCGGCTTCTTCGTCGGCCAGACCATGAAGCGCTCCGGCGGCAAGGCCAATCCGGGCATGGTCAACGAGCTGCTGAAGGCCAAGCTGGCGGGGTAGCGTTCGCCGCGGGGTCCGTCGAGCCGTGGGTTCCGGCTCCGTCCTGCCGTCGGCGGCCCGGTCCGGAATGACGGCTGTGGGGAAAGGGCGCGTCCTTACCCCATCGCCATTCCGGACGCACGCGCGCCAGCGTGGGCGATCCGAAACCCATCCGCTGCTTCGACGGCCTCACTCCAGGCCCATCAAGATGCTGTGACGGACCGAGCTTTCTCGCATCGGCTGCGGACCTTGCGGTAGTCTGCTGGACATCGGAACGCTCGGGGAATCGGCATCATGCGCCATCCTATTCGCACCGTTTCGGCGGCCGCCGTTGCCGGCACCGCCCTCGGAACCCTGGTCGCCGTTGCGGCCTTCGCCGCCGAGAGCCGGGTGGTCCAGACCGGCAAGGCCTTCGAGCCGAAGGCGTTGACCGTGAAGGCCGGCGACAGCGTCGTGTTCGCCAACGAGGATTTCTACGATCACAACGTGTATTCGGAGTCCGACGGCAACGTGTTCAACCTCGGCATCCAGCCGCCGGGCCAGACCAACGCGGTGACCCTGGCGAATGCCGGCACGGTCCAGGTGCTCTGTCGGATCCATCCCAAGATGAAGCTGGTGATCACGGTCGAGTGACGGCCGGCCCACAGGAAGGGGCGCGGGGCATGTCGATCCGGTTCAAGCTGCTGGGCGCCTTCCTGGTCGCGGTGATCGCCGCCGCCGCCCTGGCGGCGGTCGCCCTGACCGCGACCTGGTCGCTCGCCGACCTCGCCCAGCGCCTGTACGACCAGCCGCTGCAGGCCATCAACCACGCCCGCTCGGCCGAGACCGCCTTCGCGGTGATGCAGCGCGCCGACTCCGCCACCGAGCGGGAGGAGCGCCGGGAGCAACTCGTCTCGGACCTGGCGGTGGTCGCCGAGCGCTCGCAGTCGCAGGCGATGCGGGGGCTGGTCGGCACCATCCTGGCCGAGGTCGACGGCTGGCGGGAGGCCGTACCCGGCGCCGCCCGGCAGGAGATTGCCGCCGGGATCCGCGAGAAGCTGGAGATCCTGGTCGAGGCGGCGGCGTCCGGCGGCTACCGGTTCTGGCTGGAGGCCGAGCGGCTGATCGAGCAGACCAAGACCTTCACCCTGGCGGTGATCGCCGGGGTGGCGGTGACGGCGCTGGCGGTGGCGGTCTGGATGATCCAGACCATCGTGCGGCCGCTCGGTCGCATGGAGCAGGCGATGACGGCGCTGGCCGGCGGCACCCGTGAGGTGGCGGTGCCCGACCTCGGCCGGCGCGACGAGGTGGGTGCGATGGCGGCGGCGCTGGCGGTGTTCAAGGACGCCATGGCCGAGGTGCGCGACGCCAAGGAGCGGGCCGAGGCGGCGACCCGCGCCAAGTCCGAGTTCCTGGCGATGATGAGCCACGAGATCCGCACGCCGATGAACGGCGTGATCGGCATGACCCGCCTGCTGCTGGACGGCGACCTGGCGGCCCGTGAGCGCGAGACCGCAGGCATCGTGCTGGAGTCCGGCGAAGCGCTGATGACCATCCTCAACGACATCCTCGACCTGTCGAAGCTGGAGGCCGGGCGCTTCGAACTGGAGGAGACCGACTTCGACGTCCGCCGGCTGGTCGAGGGCACGGTCGCGCTGATGAGCGGGCGGGCGTCGGAGAAGGGGCTGCTGCTGCAGGGCCGGGTCGCCGACGAGGTGCCGCCCTATCTGCGCGGCGACGCCGGGCGGCTGCGGCAGGTGCTGCTGAACCTGGTCGGCAACGCCGTGAAGTTCACCGACTCCGGCGCGGTGACCCTGTCGGTCCGGCGCGCGGCCGGCACGGGCGCCGACGTGTCGCTGATCGTCGAGGTGACCGACACCGGCATCGGCATGACCGCGGAGGTGCTGGGCCGGCTGTTCCAGGAGTTCGCCCAGGCCGATGCCTCGACCGCCCGCCGCTACGGCGGCACCGGGCTCGGCCTGTCGATCTCCAAGCGCATCGTCGGCCGCATGGGCGGGACCATCGACGTCGAGAGCGCGCCGGGCAGCGGCTCGACCTTCCGGGTCCGCGTGACGCTGCCGGAAGGCGGCGAGCCGGCCGCGACCGCCGAGGCCGAGGTGCCCGACCTGTCGCCGCTGCACGTGCTGGTGGCCGAGGACAACCTGGTCAACCAGCAGGTCGCCCGCGGCCTGCTGGAGAAGCGCGGACACCGGGTGACCGTGGTACCCGACGGCGCACAGGCGGTGGCGGCGGTCGCGGCCGGCGGCGTCGACCTGGTGCTGATGGACCTGCACATGCCCGAGCTGGACGGCATCGCCGCGACCCGGGCGATCCGGGCGCTCGACGGCCCGGCGTCGCTGGTCCCGGTGGTGGCGGCGACCGCCGGCGCCATGGAGCACGAGGTCCGGGCCTGCCTGGCGGCCGGCATGGACGCCGCGGTCGCCAAGCCGATCGACCCGCGCGCCCTGTTCCGGACCCTGGCGCGGGTGATGGCGACGGCACCTGTCGAGACGGACGACGAGCCGGCGGATGAGGGCGACCCGACGGCGCTGCTGGAGTCCGACAGCGAGCCGTTCGAGCCGGAAGTCTACCACGCCCTGGCCGATCAACTGGGCGACGAGATGGCCGGGGAACTGGTGGCGGCGTTCGAGGAGACCGCGGCCGAGGCGCTGGCCGCCATTGCCGTCGCGCGCGACGCCGGCGACCTGCCGGCGATCGCCGACACCGCCCACGGACTGAAGAGCGCCGCCGGCTCCATCGGCCTGCGCACGGCGTGGCGAAGCGCCCGAATGGTTGAAGAGGCGGCCCTGGCGGGGCATATGGACGACACGCACGCCGGGTGCGAGGCCCTGCCGGCCGCCATCGAGCAGGGGCTGACCGCCCTGCGTGCCGCTGCCCGCAGGTCCGCCGCCGAGTGAGTGCCGCCCGATGAGCCTGGAATCAGATCGACCTGCCGCACCAAAGCCGCTGCCGACCTATGCCGGCCTGCGGGTGCTGCTGGCCGAGGACGAGCCGATGGCGACCAAGCTGGCGCAGGGCGCGCTCAAGGTCATGGGCATCACCGACATCGTGTCGGTCAAGGACGGCGAGCAGGCGCTGGCGGTGCTGGAGCACGAGCAGGGCCAGTTCCAGCTGATCGTGTCGGACTGGAACATGCCGAAGATGTCCGGGCTGGAGTTCCTGAGGGCGGTGCGGCTGCGCTGGCCGCACATGAAGTTCGTGATGCTGACCGGCAAGGCGAGCCGCGATTTCGTGGTCGCGGCCGCGCGCAACGGCGTCGACGCCTATGTGGTGAAGCCGTTCAGCCCGAACCAGCTGCGCCGCAAGATCGAGTCGCTGTTCACGCTGTGACAGAGGCCGCGATGACGGCGCCGGCCGAGATCTGGACCGTCGGGCACTCGAACCACGGGATCGACCGGTTCCTCGACCTGCTGCGCGCGGCCGGCGTGACCGCTGTCGCCGACGTGCGCTCGGCGCCGTATTCCCGGCGGGTCCGGCACTTCAACCGCGAGCCGCTGCGCGACGCGCTGGCCAGTGCCGGGATTGCCTATGTCTGGCTCGGCGATGCCCTGGGCGGCAAGCGCGGCGATGCCCCGCCGCCGACCGGGCAGGTGGTGGCGGCGGCCCTCGACCGGCTGGCCGACGGGGCGGCCCGCTACCGGGTCGCGTTGATGTGCGCCGAATCCGATCCGGCCCGCTGCCACCGCGCCCGGCTGGTGGCGCCGCTGCTGCTGGCACGCGGGCACCGGATCCGGCATCTGCGGGCCGACGGCACGGTCGAGGAGCACGACAGGGTCGCGGCCCGCATCGTCGAGGTCGACGGCGGCGACCCCCGCCAGGACCGGCTGCTGTAGCGTGATTGCTTCAATGCGCACGCCGTGCGCTTGACAGGCGCACGGCGTGCGCCCACGATTTTCCGATGTGGATGCTCGCGCTCATCATCGCCTGCTCGCCGACCGAGGATGTCTGCACCTACCGGCCGGACACCACGGTGACCGGCAGCCTCGAGGACTGCCAGCGGCTGGGCCATTTCATGGCCGGCCGTGCCATGGTCCAGGCCTATGGCGGTTTCCCGGTCGGACCGGTCGAAGTCACTTGCCGGCCGCTGCTTCTGCCGATTGCGGTGGCCGACATCGACCCGGCGCGCCTCTAGGGAGCGTCCGCCGGACAGTCCGGCAACGGATTTTCCCGGACACGGTTCGCGCTGCATGACAAACCCGCCGTCCGCCCGCTAGCATCCGGGCTCGTGCGGTCCGGCTCGCGCCCATCGAGGCCCGGATCCGACCGCATCCCGCCACCCATCCGCGTGCGATCCATGACCGTCCGTATCCTCTATTTCGTCCCCGCCGACGCCAATCTGCGCGCCCTGATCGAGCAGGAGCGGCCGGACGGCTACGAACTGATGTACCTCGACCGCGACGACGAGGCCGAGATCCGCGCCAAGCTCGCCGAGGCGGAGGTCGTCATGATCGGCGCCAAGCGGCTGGAGGCGTGGCATGTCGAGGCGGCGCCGAGGCTGCGACTGGTGCTGCACCAGGGGGTCGGCTACCACGACACCGTGGCCACCACCGCGCTGCGCGACCGCCAGATCCCGCTGGCGATTACCCCCGGCGGCACCCCCGAGGGCGTGGCCGAGCACACCATCATGATGATGCTGGCGGTCGGCCGCCGGCTCGCCTGGCAGGACGCCGAGCTGCGGGCCGGGCGCTGGCATTCCAACACCGTGCGGGCCGAGGCGCTCGGCCTCGGCGGCGCCAGGGTCGGGATCATCGGGCTCGGCCGGATCGGCAAGCAGGTCGCCAAGCGGCTGATTCCCTTCGAGTGCGCGAATGTCGCCTACCACGACCTGCTGGAGATGGACCCGGCGGTCGAGCACGCGCTCCGGGTCGAGCGGCTGCCGTTCGACGAGCTGATCGCCAGCTCCGACTTCATCACCCTGCACGTGCCGCTGACCGACCTGAGCCGGCACATGATCGACGCCAAGGCGATCGCCGCCATGCAGGACGGGACGATCCTGATCAACTGTGCGCGCGGCCCGGTGGTCTCGGAGCCGGCGCTGCTGGAGGGCCTCGCATCCGGCAAGCTGGGCGGCGCCGGCCTCGACGTCTTCGAGATCGAGCCGGTGGTCGGCCCGTCGCCATTCGCCGGATTCCGCAACGTCGTGCTGACCCCGCACAACGCGCCCGGCACCCGCGACATCATGCACCGCAAGTTCCGCCAGATGTTCGCCAACGCCGAGCGGTTCTTCGGCGGCGATTCCCTCGACGACAAGGTCGATCTCTAGCCTCGGAGCTCCCATGGCAGCCTTCACCGAGTACCCGAACCACGACGGCCTCGGACTGGCCCGGCTGATCGCCCGCAAGGACGTGACGCCCGAGGAGGTGCTGGAGGCGGCGATCGCCCGCGCCGACGCCGTCAACCCGGCGATCAACGCCATCGTCCACCGCATGGATGCCGAGGCTCGCGGCCGGGTAGCGGCCGACCTGCCGACCGGTCCGTTCGCCGGCGTGCCGTTTCTGCTCAAGGACCTGTACATGGGCTACGAGGGTGCGCCGCTGTCCAACGGCTCGCGGCTATGGGCCGACTACGTCTCGCCGGCCGACTTCACCTACACCCGGCGCTGCCGCGAGGCCGGCCTGGTGGTGTTCGGCAAGACCAACACGCCGGAGCTCGGGATCGCCTGGACCACCGAGCCGACGGCGCACGGCCCGACCCGCAACCCCTGGGACCCGGAGCGTTCGGCCGGCGGCTCGTCGGGCGGTGCGGCGGCGGCGGTGGCGGCCGGCATCGTGCCGGTGGCGCATGCCACCGACGGCGGCGGCTCGATCCGCATCCCGGCGGCGCAGTGCGGGCTGTTCGGCCTGAAGCCGACCCGCGCCCGCAATCCGGCCGGCCCGTTCGTCGGCGAGGGCTGGTCGGGGCTGTCGACCGGCCACGTGGTCAGCCGCAGCGTGCGCGACAGCGCCGCCATGCTGGACGCCACCTCGGGGCCGGCGCCCGGCGATCCCTACGCTGCTCCGCCGCCGGCCCGGCCGTTCAGCGAGGAGGTCGGCGCCGATCCGGGCCGGCTGCGGGTCGCGCTCCACACCACCGGTCTCGACGGCCGTCCGCTCGACCCGGAGAACGCGCGGGCGGCCCGGGAGGCGGCCAAGCTGCTGCAGGAGCTCGGCCACGACGTCGACGAGGCGATGCCGTCGGTCGACGTGCCGGCGCTGTCGAAGGCGTTCCGGGTGATCATCGCCGGCAACCTGTGGAACGCCGTGGCGCTGCGCTATGCCGCGCTCGACCGCAGGCCGGACGGCTACGGGCTGGAGAAGGCGACCTGGGCCTGGGCCGAGGAGGGCCGGGAGTACACCGCCGCCGACTACGCCGCGGCGGTCACCGCGATCCATGTGGCCGGCCGTCAGCTCGCCGGGTTCTTCGAGAACTGGGACGTGATGCTGTCGACCACCATGCACGAGCCGCCGGCGAGGCTCGGGGTGCTGCGGCAGGACGACCAGGGGCTCGAGGAGTACTACCGGCTGCTGATGGACGAGATGCCGGTGACGCCGCTGTTCAACGCCACCGGCTGCCCGGCGATGTCGGTGCCGCTGCACTGGACCGCCGACGGCCTGCCGGTCGGCATCCACATCGGGGCGGCGTTCGGGCGTGAGGACCTGCTGATTCGGCTGGCCTCACAGCTCGAGCAGGCCAGGCCCTGGTTCGACCGAGTGCCGGCACTCTAGGCGCTGGAGATCCCGATGCTCGGCTACGACGACTACGCCCGTCACGACGCCCTCGGCCTGGCCGGCCTGATCCGGCGTGGCGAGGTGTCGGCGGCCGAGGTGCTGGAGGCCGCCCTGGCGCGGGCCGACGCGGTCAATCCGCGGGTCAACGCCATCGTCCGGCGGCTCGACGAGCGCGCCCGACAGGCGGTCCGGGACGGGATCGGGCCGTTCGCCGGTGTGCCGTTCCTGTTCAAGGACCTCTACACCTTCGAGGCCGGGGTGCCGACGGGCAACGGGTCGCGGTTCTGGGACGGGTTCTCGGCCCCGGCCGACTTCACCTACGTGGCGCGCTGCCGGGATGCCGGGCTGGTCAGCTTCGGGCGGACCGCGACCTCGGAGGAGGGGATCAGCATCTCCACCGAACCGGTCGCGACCGGCCCGACCCGGAATCCCTGGAACCTCGGTCGTACCGCCGGCGGCTCCTCCGGCGGGGCGGCGGCGGCGGTGGCGGCCGGGATCGTGCCGATGGCCCATGGCAGCGACGGCGGCGGCTCGATCCGGATTCCGGCGGCGCAGTGCGGGCTGTTCGGCCTGAAGCCGAGCCGCGGGCGCAATCCGATGGGACCGTTCGTCGGCGAGGGCTGGGCCGGGCTGGCCTGCAGCCACGTGATATCCCGCAGCGTGCGCGACAGCGCCGCCATGCTGGACGCCACCTCGGGGCCGGAGGTCGGCGACCCCTATGCCGCGCCGGCCCCGCCACGGCCGTTCGTGCAGGAGGTCGGCGCCGATCCCGGCCGGCTGCGCGTCGCATTGCATCTCACCGGGCTGGACGGCATCGCGCTGGATCCGGAGAACCGCCGGGCGGTCGAGCGGGCGGGTCGGCTGCTTGAGAACCTTGGGCATCATGTCGAGGAGGCGATGCCGGAGATCGAGTCGGCCGCCCTGAACCGGGCGATCATGGTGATCGTCGCCGCCAATGCCTGGAACACCGTCGTCGGCCGCTCGGCCGAGCTCGGCCGCGAGCCCGACGGCACCGGCTACGAGCGCGCGTCGTGGGAGATCGCCCGGGCCGGGCCGGACATCACCGCGCCGGAATACGCCGCGGCGGTCGGGGCGTTCCACCGCGCCGGCCGGGCGTTCGGGCGGTTCTTCGAGCGCCATGACGTGCTGGTGTCCACCACCATGCGCCGGCCGCCGTTCCCGCTCGGCACCCTGCGGCCGGACGCGACCGGCGGCGAGGAGTTCGCCCGGCAGTGCCATGCGGAGATGCCGGTGACGCATTTCTTCAACATGACCGGCTGCCCGGCCATGTCGGTGCCGCTGCACTGGACCGACGGCGGGTTGCCGGTCGGAATCCATATCGGGGCGGGCTATGGTCGCGAGGACCTGCTGCTTCGCCTGGCCGGCCAGCTCGAGGCGGCGCACCCCTGGTTCGATCGTCGACCCGCATTGTGAGGATGCTGCACGCATGACCGGAGCCCAGCTGCTTACCGACGACCAGCGCGCCCTGGTCGATGCCGTCGGCCGGATCGTCGACGGGTTCGACGACGACTACTGGCGCAAGGCCGACGAGGAAGCGCGCTTCCCGGTGGAGTTCGCCGGCGCGATGGCGGAAGGCGGCTGGCTGGGAATCGCCATGCCGGAGAATGTCGGCGGCGCCGGGCTGGGCCTGACCGAGGCGGCGCTGATGATGAACCGCGTGGCCAACTCCGCCGGCGGCATGGCCGCGGCCTCGTCGATCCACATCAACATCTTCGGCCTGAACCCGGTGGTGGTGTTCGGTAACGACGAACAGCGCCAGCGCTTCCTGCCGCCGCTGATCGCCGGCCGGGAACGCGCCTGCTTCGGCGTCACCGAGCCGGACGCCGGGCTGGACACCGGTCGGATCAAGACTGCGGCGGTGCGCGACGGCGACGTCTACCGCATCACCGGCCGCAAGATCTGGACATCGACCGCCCAGGAGGCCGACCGGGTGCTGATCATCGCCCGTACGGCGCCGGTCGAGGCCACGCCGAAGCCGACCGACGGTCTGTCGCTGTTCTACGCGCCGCTCGACCGCTCCAGGGTGGAGATCCGGGCGATCCACAAGATGGGCCGGCACGCCGTCGACTCGAACATGCTGTTCATCGACGACCTGGAAGTCTCGGCGGCGGACCGGATCGGCGAGGAGGGCCAGGGCTTCCGCTGCCTGCTGCACGGGCTGAACCCGGAGCGCGTGATGATCGCCGCCGAGGCCGTCGGCATCGGCCGTCAGGCGCTGGCCCGGGCCGTGACCTACGCCAAGGAACGCATCGTGTTCGGCCGGCCGATCGGCCAGAACCAGGGCATCCAGCATCCGCTCGCCGAGAACTGGATGGAACTGGAGGCGGCGTGGCTGATGGTGCTGCGCGCCGCCGCCCTGTACGACGCCGGCGAGCCCTGCGGCGCCGAGGCGAACGCCGCCAAGTACCTGGCGGCGGAAGCGGCGTTCAAGGCCTGCGAGCGGGCGGTCATGACCCTCGGCGGCATGGGCTACGCCGCCGAGTACGGGGTCGAGCGGCTGTTCCGCGAGGTGCTGATCAACCGCATCGCCCCGGTGTCGCCGGAGCTGATCAAGTGCTTCATCGCCGAGCGGGTGCTGGGGTTGCCGAAGAGCTACTGAGGCGCACGTCGCTTCGTGGGTCCCGGAGCCGTCGGCTCACGCCGACTCTCCGGGATGACGACAAGATGAGCAGGAAGCTTCGCCATTTTCGTCATCCCGGAGGGGCCGCGCCAGCGGCCGGCTCCGGGACCCACCGGCCGCTCGGCCGCTCCGGGTTGATGCCTAGAACAGCCGCCCGGCCGCGATGTCTGCGCCCTGGCGCATGCTGCGCAGCTTGGCCCAGACCACGTCGGCGGTGACCCGGCCCATGCCGGCCGAGGTGTCGAAGCCGCAGTCGGTGCCGGCCAGGATGCGGGCCGGGTCGCCGACCATCTCGGCGGCCCGTTCCAGGCGGTCGGCGACCACTTCGGGGTGCTCGACGAACGCCGTCTGGGTATCGATACAGCCGACGATCAGGGATTGATCTTTTTTCAGAGGAATATCCCTGAAAACCTTGATTTCATGTTGATGTCTGGGGTTGGCAAACGGCAGCATGAAGGTGCCGACCCGGGCCTCGGCGATCGCCGGCAGGATATCGCGCAGGGCCACGTCGTGGTCGTGCGGCCCCTCGTAGTTGCCCCAGCAGACATGCAGGCGGATGCGGTCGCGCGGCAGTCCCTCGATCGCCGTGTTGATGGTGGCCACCACCCGTTCCACGAAGCCGACGAAGTCGGCGACCGGCCGGTCTGCATAGGTCAGGTGCCGCTCCAGCGCCAGGTCGGGCGCGTCGATCTGCAGCATCAGCCTGGCCTCGATCGCCGCCACATACTCGACCTTGAGCGCCTCGGCGACGTCGGTCAGGTAGGCCTGATCGTCGGGGTAGTACTGGTTCTTCATGGCCATCGCCACGATGCCGGGCGAGGGCGCGGTGATGAACGCGTCGGCGAAACCGCCGCCCGCGGCCTTCAGCGCATCCTTGAACCCGTCGATCTCGGCGGCGTTGGCGGCGCGGTCCTCGTAGCGGATCGGTCCGACCGCCATCGGCGGCGAGAAGTTGGTGACCCCCTTGGTGGTGGCCAGCGCCTGCCGGCGGACCTCGGCGAACTCGGGATAGGACTCGAACTCGCGGCTCGGCCGCCGGGTCCATTTCCCGCCGAAGCCGGACATCCGGCGCTGCACGTACAGGAAGAAGCCCTCGCGGACCTGCTCGCCGTCGCTCGGGATGTCGATGCCGGCATCGCGCTGCTGCGCCACCACGGCGCGGGTGGCGGCCTCGCCCTCGGCAGCCAGCGCCGTCTCGTCGATCGCCTCGCCGTTCACCCGGTGGGCGTAGAGCTGCACGAGGCGCCCGGGCCGCGGCAGGCTGCCGGCATGGGTCGTCAGGATCCTTCGTCCGGTACTCATCGGTTTGGCGGTGCTCCCTGCCAGTTCGCGGAAATCGTCCGGACCGGCCCCGCGGCATCGGCCCGGCGCAGGTCGTCGTAGAACGCCCAGCCGTACTCGTTGGCGACGTAGACGACGGTTTCGCCGACCGCGCTGCCGACCATGAACCCGCCCGCCACCACCGGATTGCCGGTGAAGCCGAGGCCGACGGCGAACGCCCGGGTCGAGCTGGCCAGCCGGAAGGTGATGCCCTTCAGAAGGTTGTCCTTGAGGTCGTACTCGGCCTCGGGCGGGCCGAGATAGCCCCAGGCGACCTCGTGGCCGTAGTACATCGCCATCGCGGCGCTGGCGTTGACCGCCAGGAAGGCCGGTCCGCCATAGATGTGTCCGCCGAGGATGCTGCTGAACAGCAGCAGGTCGATGGCGTTGGTGGCGCCTTCGAACACCAGGGTCTTGTAGAGCGACCGCTCGAGCACCGGCGGGGCGCCGGGGGCGGGCGGCGCCGGTTCCGGCAACGGCGCCTGGGCGGCTGCCGGCCCGCTGACCGACAGGGCGACCGCGACGGCGGCACCGGAGACGAGCAGGCGTGCCGCCCTTGCTGTCGATCGCTGCTGCACCCCTGTCTCCTCAACCACTGGATAATCCGATAGGCTGGCAATCGACAGAATGGCATCGCGGGCCCCGTTCGTCAGGCCCGTTGTGCGTCACGGGTGCATGGCAGGTGGAGCATGGCCGGGTTGGATGTGCTGATCGCCGGCGCCGGCCCGGTCGGGCTGACCGCGGCGCTCGAACTGGTCCGGCGCGGCGCCTCGGTCCGGATCGTCGACCGGGAGGGCAGCCGCACCAAGCTGTCGAAGGCGGCCGGGATCAACGTGCAGAGCCTGGAACTGCTGGAGCCGAGCGGGGCCACCGAACGGCTGCTGGCCGCCGGGATCCGGATCGCCCACGCCAACCTGCACTTCGACGGGGCGAAGCTGGTCACCCTCGACCTGTCGCAGGCCCGGCACCGCTTCAACTTCCTGCTGGCGCTGCCGCAGAGCGAGACCGAGCGGGTTCTCGAGGAGGCGCTGGCGGAGCGCGGCGTCGCCGTCGAGCGCGAGACCGAGATGACGAGCCTGCTGCCCTCCGCCGACCAGGTGACGGCCGCCCTGAAGACCGCGGCCGGCGACAGCGAGGTGTCGGCAGGTCTTCTGCTCGGCGCCGACGGGTCGCGCAGCCTGACCCGCCAGACCCTTGGCATCCCGTTCACCGGCTCGCGCTACGACGAGACCTGGAGCCTCGCCGACGTCACCCTCGACTGGGACTACGGCTACGGCGAGGTAAATCTGTTCCTGCATCGCGACGGGTCGCTGCTGTTCACGGTACCGATCGCGCCCGATCGGATCCGGGCGATCTCGCAGACCGGCGAGGCGCTCGCCCTGCTGCCGCCGGGGGCGAGCGTCCGGGAAGTTCATTGGGAGTCGACGTTTCACGTCGCGCTGCGGCAGGCCGACCGCTATCAGGAGGGGCGCTGCTTCCTGGCGGGGGACGCGGCCCATGTGCATTCGCCGGCCGGCGGCCGCGGCATGAATCTCGGCATCTGGGACGCCTGCGCGTTCGCCGCGCGACACCAGGCCGGGACCCTCGACGGATATACTGCCGAACGTCACCCGATCGGCGCGCGCATCCTGGCGATCACCGACCGGATGTTCCGGATCGCCCGCCTGAAGCCGGGCATCGGCCAGGCGGTCCGCAACGCCATGCTGCGCCACGTGGCGCCGTACCCGGCGATCCAGCGGCGGATCGCGCCGCAACTGCTGGGAATCGAGCGCTAGCGTCGCTTGGAGCCGTCGCCGAGCGCTAGCGTCGCTTGGAGTCGTCGCCGAGCATCTGGCGGCGCAGTTCCGCGATCGGATCCGCAGGCCCCTTCCGTCTCGTGGACTTCAGCACCGGGTCCTCGGGAATGCGCTGCCAATCCCAGTTCCTGTCGGGCTCCTCGGGCTCGTCGGCAACCGGGCGGGCGGCGGTCGTCGGTGGCCGCTTGGCCCGGGCAGGGGCGGCGGAAGGATCCGCCGGGGTCCGTCCGGAACCGGCCTTCGGTGCGGCCCTGGGAGCGCCGTTGGGCGCCATCGGCCTGGGAACCGACGGGCGCGGAACCTGGGCCTGGGCTGCCGGCTTCGCCACCACCTCGTCGGCCGGGTCGGTCGCCGGGCTGTGGCTCATGATCAGCGGCTTCCAGTCCAGCGAGTCGTCGGCGGCCGGCGGCTTCGGTTTGACCGGCGCGGGTTTCAGCTTGCGGGCCGCGAGCAGTTCCTTCTCGGTCTCCGCCTGGCGCTCGGCATGGGTGCCGATGCGCTGCCTCTCGCGCGGCGGCAGGGAGTCGAACGACTCCTCGGCGCGACGGTAGTCGCCCCGGTTGCCGGTGCCGGCGGCCTTCTCCAGGCGATCGGCGATACGGGCGTTGTTCGGACCGGCAGCCTTGGTGCTGCGCGCGAGAATGCGCATACTGCGGCGGTCGACGTCGGTCAGTGGACCCTCATCGCCGTCCGTCATGCCGACTCTCTCGACATGCTGTCCCCTCCGTCTTCTCGGACGAATCCGAGCTTCAACGTCTCCCACTTAAATATCTCTTAAGAAACGAAGTTGGTCCAGCCTGACGGTTGCGACAGCCTCAACCGAGCCGGCGGCCGTCGGAAAATACCTGACGCCAGGCCAGGATACGCACCGACCGGCGCAGCCCGGTCGGCCAGAACGGGTCGGCCTCGACCAGCCGGCGGACCGTCGACTCGGTGTCGGCCTCCACCAGCCACAGGCCGCCGGCCCCGGCCTCGCCGTCGAGCAGTGGCCCGGCGGCGCGGATCCGGTCGGCCTCGCGTTCCAGGAAGGCGAGATGCGCCGGCATGTGCCGGCGGCGCTCGTCGGCCTTCGCCGGATCGTCCTCGAACAGCACGGCATAGAGCATGGTCGGTCTCCTCGACGGCGGGTTTGCGGTTCCACGGTGGACCGGCGAAGCTGCATCCGCACGAGGGAGATCGGCCTACCATGGCTGCGAAAATGCAGGAACCCGACTGGAGCGACCTGCGCATCGTCCTGGCGCTGGCCCGCTTCGGCACGCTGGCCGAGGCGGCGCGGCGGCTGCGGGTCGACCCGACCACGGTCGCCCGGCGGGTCGTGCGGGCCGAGGCGGCGCTCGGCGTGCGGCTGTTCGACCGGGTCGAGGGCAACTGGCGGCCGACCGCGGCCGGCGCGTCGGCGGCCGTAGCGGCCGAGCGCATGGAGGGCGAGGCCGGCGCGCTCGCCGAGGCGGTGGCCGGGGCCGATACGCGGGTCGCGGGCACCGTCCGGCTGACCGCCGTGCCGCTGCTGGTCGACCGGCTGCTGGTGCCCGCGCTGCCGGCGCTGCTGGCCCGGCACCCGGACCTGACCGTGGAACTGGTCGCCGAGCCGCGCGCGCTCAGCCTGACCCGGCGCGAGGCCGACCTGGCGCTGCGGCTGGCCCGCCCGACCGGCGAGCAGGCGCCGCTGGCCCGGCGGATCGGCCGTCTGGCCTACGCCGCATACGGCCCGACCGGTGCCGACGCCGCGGCGCTGCCCTGGATCGGCTACGACGACTCCATGGCCGACCTGCCGCCGGCCCGGCGCATGATGGAACTGGCGGCGCGCGACGGCCGGCCCATGGCCGGCCTGCGGGTCAACGACGGCGGCGGCCTGCTGCAGGCGATCCGCGCCGGCATCGGCCGCGGGCTGCTGCCGCGCGCCGTCGGCGACGGGGCGGCCGGGCTGGCCCGCCTCGACGACCCGGACGCCGTGCTGGAGCGCGAGCTGTGGCTGATGATCCACCCCGAACTGCGCGGGCTGGCGCGGGTGCGGGCGGTGGTGGCGTGGCTGGACGCCGTGTTCGGGGACGGCTGAAGCAGGCCCTTCGTGGCTTCCCCGGCCCGAGGCCGGGGGCGCACCTCAGGGCGACAGGGAAGGGACATGCCGCCCCGTTTCCTCCTGTTGCCCTGAGGTGCCCCGCAACGCGGGGCCACGAAGGGCCGGCGTCGGTCGCTCCGGCTCCCTCAGAACTCGATGCCGGCCTGCGCCTTGAAGCCGCTGCGGAACGGGTGCTTGACCATGGTCATGTCGGTCACCAGGTCGGCGGCCTCGATCAGCTCGTCCTTGGCGTTGCGGCCGGTGACGATGACATGCAGGTCCGGCCGCTTGCTCCGCAGGGTATCGACCACCTCGGCGATCGGCAGGTAGTCGTAGCGCAGCACGATGTTCAGCTCGTCCATCAGGACCATCTTGATGTCGGGATCCGCCATCAGCTGCTTGGCGGCCTCCCAGGCGGCGCGGGCGGCGGCGACGTCGCGCTCCAGGCTCTGGGTGTCCCAGGTGAAGCCCTCGCCCATGGTGCGGATCGACACCTGGTCGGGGAACGCCTCCAGCACCTTGCGCTCGCCGGTCTCCCATTTGCCCTTCACGAACTGCACGACGCCGACCTTCATGCCGTGGCCGATCGCCCGGCACACCATGCCGAAGGCCGCCGTCGACTTGCCCTTGCCCTTGCCGGTGTGGACGATCAGCAGGCCGCCGGTCTTGTCCTTGGTGGCCATGATCTTGTTCCGGGCGGCGCGCTTCTTCGCCATCTTCTCGGCGTGCCGGGCGGCGATTTCGGGGTCGATGGTCTGTTCGGTCATCGGGTCTCTCCCTCCATGAGTGCCGCGAGCCGATCCTGCACCGCATTCCGCCGCGGATGCCAGAGGCCGCGGTCGATGGCTTCCTGGAAGCGTTCGGCGATCTCCTTCAGGGCCGCCGGGTTGTGGTCCACCAGGAACCCGCGCACCGTGTCGTCCTCGAGGTACGCGTCGAACAGCTGCTCGAAATGGTGGTCGTCGACGCAGCGCGCGGTGGCGGCGAAGGCGAACAGGTAGTCCACCGTGGCGGCGATCTCGAAGCCGCCCTTGTAGCCGTGGCGCATCACGCCGGCGATCCACTTGGGGTTGGCGGCCCGGCCGCGCACGATGCGGGCGATCTCCTCGGCGAGGGTACGGACCTTCGGGCTCTCGGGGCGGCTGGAATCGGTGTGAAACACCGTCGGCTGGGCGCCCGAGAGATGGCGTACCGCGGCGGTGATGCCGCCCTCGAACTGGTAGTAGTCGTCGCTGTCCAGCAGGTCGTGCTCGCGGTTGTCCTGGTTGTGCACCACCAGCTCGGCACCGGCCAGGCGGGCGCGGAACAGGTCCGGCTCGGACGCGCCCTCGGCGCCCTGGCCGTAGGCGTAGGCGCCCCACTCCAGATAGGCCTCGGCCAGGTCGGCCTCGGTGTCCCATATCCGTTCGTCGATCAGCGCCTGCAGGCCGGCGCCGTAGGCCCCGGGCTTGGAGCCGAACACCCGGAAGGCGGCGCGGGATTTCGCCAAGGCCTCGTCGACCCCGGCGGCGGTCATGCGCTCCGCGTCGGCCTGCACGCGGGCCGCGACCGGGTTCAGCGCGGCCGGCTCGTCGAGGGCGGCGACCGCGCGCACGGCGCTGTCGATCAGGTCGATCTGGTGCGGGAAGGCGTCGCGGAAGAAGCCGGAGACCCGCACCGTGACGTCGACCCGCGGCCGGTCGAGGACCGACAGCGGCAGGATCTCGAAGCCGGTGACCCGGCCGGACGCCGGTTCCCACTCGGGGCGCACGCCGAGGAACGCCAGGATCTGCGCGATGTCGTCGCCGCCGGTGCGCATGTTGGCGGTGCCCCAGGCCGAAACCGCCAGCCGCTGCGGCCAGTCGCCGTTCTCCTGGCGGTAGCGGTCGAGCACCAGGCCGGCCGACTTCCAGCCCAGGGTCCAGGCCGCCGGGGTCGGCACCGCCCGGGTGTCGACCGAGTAGAAGTTGCGGCCGGTCGGCAACACGTCCGGCCGGCCGCGGCTCGGCGCACCGGAAGGGCCGGGCGGCACGAAACGGCCGTCGAGCCCGCGCAGCAGGTTGGCGATCTCGTCCGGCCCGGACTGCAACACGGACGGTCGCAGCCGGCTTTCGACCTGGTCGAGCACGGTGGCCGTTCGGGGCCATGCGGCGGGGCAGGGCGCATCACCGGATACGAGTGCGGCCGACAGGATCTCCAGCCGCTCGACCGTGTCGCCCTGGGTGCGCCAGGGCTGGCCGTCGACGGCGGCGAGGGCTTCCGGGCGCGGGCCGGCCCAGGCGGCGGCCGGGTCCGGGTCGAGCGGGTCGAAGCCGGCGAGGCCCAGGTCGGCGGCCAGCGCCCGCGGCAGCGAGGCGTCGCCGCCCTCGCCGCGGCCGCGCGGCACCCGGGCCAGGGCAACCAGCAGGTCGGTCAGCAGCCGGCCCTGGGGGGCGCTGCCGAACACGTGCAGCCCGTCGCGGATCTGCAGCTCCTTCAGCTCGCACAGATGATTGTCCAGCTTGCCGAGGGCGATCTCGTCGGCCTCGTCCGGGTCGATGCCGACGTCCTTGTCGAGCCCGGTGCGCCGGGCGGCGTCGAGAATGCGCTCGGACAGCAGCGGCAGCCGGCGCGGGTCGACGCCCATGGCCTGGAAATACTCGTCGACCAGTGCCTCCAGCTCCTGCAGAGGGCCGTGCAGCTCGGCGCGGGTCAGCGGCGGCGTCAGGTGGTCGATCACGGTGGCGGCGATCCGGCGCTTGGCCTGGCTGCCTTCGCCGGGGTCGTTGACGATGAACGGGTACAGCACGGGCAGGGGGCCGAGCGCCACCTCCGGGAAGCAGCTCTCCGACAGCGCCAGCGCCTTGCCGGGCAGCCATTCCAGGTTGCCGTGCTTGCCGACGAACACCACGGCATGGGCGTCGAAGGCGTCGCGCAGCCAGGCGTGGAAGGCGAGGTAGCCGTGCGGCGGCGGCAGGTCGGGGTCGTGGTAGCTGGCCTTCGGGTCGATGTGGTAGCCGCGCGCCGGCTGGATCGCCACTGCGACGTTACCGAGCCGGTGGACGGCGAGCCGGAACCGGTCGCCCTCGACATGCGGGTCGGCCGCCGGCGCGCCCCAGCGGTCGGTGACGAGCGTGCGTGCGGCTGCAGGCACCCGGTCGAGGAAACGGGCGTAGTCGGCGAGCGTCAGGTCCTCGCCGCCGGCCTTGCCGGATCGGCCTTCCAGCGCGTTGGTCGGGCCCGCGCTCAGCGTCCGCATCAGCGCGTCGCCGTCCTCGGGGATGCCGTCGACCGCATAGCCGGCCTCGCGCAGCGCCCGCAGGATCGCTACCGTCGCCGCCGGGGTGTCGAGGCCGACGCCGTTGCCGAGCCGGCCTTCCCTGGTCGGGTAGTTGGCCAGCACCAGGGCGATCCGCCGTTTGGCCGGCGGCGTCGCGCCGAGCCGGGCCCAGGCCGTGGCCAGGTCGGCGACATGGGCGACCCGGTCCGGGACCGGCTCGGGTGCCACGATCGGGCACTCGGTCGCTTCGTCCCAGCGGCCGTCGCCCTTGAACGACACCGCCCGGGTTAGCAGCCGGCCGTCGATCTCCGGCAGCGCCACATGCATGGCGATGTCGCGCGGGCCCAACCCCCGGGTCCCAGTCTCCCACGCATCCCTCGCTCCGCTTGAGAACACCACCTGCAGCACCGGCCGGTCGCTGGCGGCGAACGGGCCGTCGACCGGCTTGCCGGGCTGCGAGACCGCGAAGGACGTCGCGTTCAGGATCAGCGCCGGCGGGCAGGCGGCCAGGGTGTCGGACACCAGCGCGGCCGAGGTCGGCTCCTTCAGGCTCTGGGCATAAATCGGCACGGCTCCCAGGCCGCGTTCGGCGAGCGCTTCGACCATTGCGTCGACCGGGGCGAGCTGCCCGGCCTGCACCAGGGCGCGGTAGAACACCAGCGGCACCGCCGGGGCGTCCGGCGACGGCCAGCGGGCGCGGATGGCGTCCAGGTCGGGCCGGTCGAGGCCGGGCCAGTACAGCCCTGCGCGCGGGATCGGCGCCGGCTCCCGCCAATCGCCGCCGCGGCCCAGCAGGTCGTCGGCATAGGCCAGCATCTGCCCGGCGTTCTCCGGTCCGCCCTCCTGCAGGTAGCGCCAGATCCGGTGCACCGCCTCGGCCGGCAGGGTCGAGCGGCCCATCAGGTCGGCGTCCGGCGTGTCGTCGCCCGGCACGCAGGCGAGGCCCACGCCGTTCTCGCGGCAGGCCCCGGCGATCTGCTCGATGCCATAGGGCCAGTAGGCGACCCCGCCGATCAGCCGGACCACCACCAGCCGGGCCTTGGCGACGATCTCCTCGGCATAGAGGTCGACCGACAGGTGGTGCAGCAACCGCATGACGTTGGCGAGCCGCAGCGTCGTCGCACCGGCCGGCCGCCGGGCCCGGGCGGTCGCCAGCCCGGCCAGGTCGGTGTCGGCGGCCGACAGCACCACGACGTCACCGGGTGTCTGTCCGAGGTCGGCCGCCTCCGAGCCGTCGTCAACCGCGCCCGAGCGGGTGGCGAGCAGGTGCATCAGGCGGTCCCCGTCAGGCCCGTCGTGGCGGCCGGTGGGTTCCGGCTCGATCCGGTCCGCTGGCGCGGCCCGTCCCGTCCGGAATGACGACCACTATTCATGACGTCATTCCGGACGGACGCGCCGTCCAGGCGCGGACGAGCCGGAACCCACCCCGCGACGGGCGGCAAACGTTCACGCCCGCAGTTCCGCCGCCACCGCTTCGGCGTCGAAGCCGGTCTGGCCGATCACCACCAGCCGCGAGGTGCGGATCTCGCCGGCCTCCCACGGCCGGTCGAAGTAGCGCTGCACCCGGTCGCCGACGCCCTGGACGATCATGCGCATCGGCTTCCCGGGCACCGCGACGAAGCCCTTCACCCGCAGGATGTCGTGGCGGGTCGCCACACCCTTGATCCGCGCCTCGAGCGCCGCCGGGTCGGCGATCTCGCCCAGGTCGACGACGATGCTGGCGAAGTCGTCATGGTCGTGCTCGTGGCCGTCGTCGTGGTGCGACGGCCGGCTGTCCAGGTCGTCCTCGGCACCGGCCCCCAGGCCGAGCAGCACCGACGGCGACAGCGCGCCGCCGACGGCGGACAGGGTGCGGACCGCCGGGCGCATGTGCCCGGCCATTTCCGCCTTCACACGCGCCAGCGTGTCTGCGTCGATCAGGTCGGTCTTGTTCAGCACGATCAGGTCGGCGCAGCCCAACTGCTCCTCGAACAGCTCCTCCAAGGGGCTCTCGTGGTCGAGCGACGGGTCGGCTGCGCGCTGCGCCTGTACGGCGTCCACGTCGGTCGCGAACCGGCCGGCGGCGACGGCGGCGGCGTCGACCACCGCGATCACCCCGTCGACCGTGGCCCGGGTCCGCACCTCCGGCCAGCCGAACGCCTTGACCAGCGGCTTCGGCAGGGCCAGGCCCGAGGTCTCGATGATGATGTGCTCGGGCGGCTCGGGCCGGTCCAGCAGGGCGCTGATGGTCGGCAGGAAGTCGTCGGCGACGGTGCAACAGATGCAGCCGTTGGTCAGCTCGACGATGTCGTCGTCGGTGCAGCTCTCGTCGCCGCAGCCGCGCACCAGTTCGCGGTCGACCCCGAGGTCGCCGAACTCGTTGATGATGAATGCGAGCCGCTTGCCGCCGGCGTTCTCGATCATGTGGCGGATCAGGCTGGTCTTGCCGGCACCGAGGAATCCGGTGACGACGGTCGCGGGAATTTTTTGCGCCATGCTGGCCTCCGTCCGGGGGCTCGGGGGAGCCGCCTTCGTGCACGCCTGGCGTCGCCGGGGAAACCCCGCGCTCTGGCCGCACCCCGGGCCGGAACGGGCGACGGCCGACGGCAGGTCTCCTGGCTCGCGGGTCTCGGCTCCGGGTCGCCTTCCCGCCCCGATTCGGGGGCAGTGGCATGGTCACCCTTCGCTCGCCGCTCACAGTTGCGGGGGCAGCCGCGGCTTCGCGCACCGACCCGGCGCGCGCTCCGCGTTCCCTTTCAATCCCCAGGCTGGGGAACCGTCGGCCCTCCGCTTATCAAGTTCGCTGCCCGGTGTGTCAAGGCCGGCTCCGGGCCACCCCTGCGATCCGTTCGCAACTTGCCTTGTGGCCGTCACATATCGCGGGTATGGGAGTCCCTTCCGGGTGGACGGAAACGGAGGACAAGGCATGCGTCGTTTGGCGACTGCGATCGTCGGTGGGGTGCTGGCGCTCGCCACCGCAACCGGTCTGGCAGCCGGCGCCTCGGCCCAGACCAAGCAGGGGATTGCCATCGAGCTGAACAAGCTCGAGCCGATCGAGGGCAGCTGCCGGGCGTATTTCGTGGTCCGGCCGGAGGGCACGACCGAGTACAAGGAATTCAAGATGGAGCTGCTGGTGTTCGATACCGGCGGCATCATCCAGAAGTGGCTGGCCATCGACGCGGCGCCGCTGCGCGCCGGCAAGACCTCGGTCAAGCTGTTCGACGTGTCGGGTGTCGGCTGCGACAAGATCGGCTCGATCCTGCTGAACGACGTGACCGCCTGCGCCGACGCCGGCGGCGAGATCGCCGGCTGCGTCGAGCGCATCGCCCCGACCTCCAAGGCCAAGGCGACGTTCTACAAGTAGCGGGTGGCTACCGTGGCCGCGGCGCTCGACTTCCTGGTCGACCGGCTGCCGACCCCGATCGGCGAGCTCCTGGTGGTTGCCGATGCTGCCGGGCGGCTGCGCGCCGTCGACTGGGCGGACTACGAGCACCGGCTCAACGACCTGCTGCGCACCCTGTACCGCGGGCGCGAGGTGCGGCTGCGCCCGGCCGCCGATCCGGGCGGTGCCAGCACGGCGTTTGCAGCCTATTTCGCCGGCGATCTCGCGGCCATCGACAGCCTGCCGGTCGAGACCGGCGGCACCGCGTTCCAGAAGGCGGTCTGGCAGGCGCTGCGCTCGATCCCGTGCGGCCGGACCATCACCTACCGGGCCCTGGCCGAGCGCGCCGGCCGTCCGGCGGCGATCCGGGCCGCCGGCCATGCCAACGGCAGCAACCCGCTCAGCGTCGTGCTGCCCTGCCACCGGGTGATCGGCACCGACGGCACGCTCACCGGCTATGGCGGCGGCCTCGAGCGCAAGCGCTGGCTGCTGCGGCACGAGGGGGCCCTTCGTGGCCCGGCTGCGCCGGGCGCCTCAGGATGATGAGTGAGTATTATCAACGTTGAGGTCCATCATCCTGAGGTGCTGCGCGAAGAGCAGCCTCGAAGGGCACCACGTCGACCGCCACCTTCACCTCGTGCTCGCCGCCGCCGACGATGGCGCCCTTCACCGGGCTGACGTCGCCGTAGTCGCGGCCCCAGGCCAGGGTGACGTGCTCGGTGGTGGTCATCTTGTCGTTGGTCGGGTCCAGGTCGACCCAGCCGTGGCCGGGCACCCGGATCGACACCCAGGCGTGGCTGGCGTCCGACCCCTGCAGCTTCTCGCCGCCCGGCGGCGGGTATGTGAGCAGGTAGCCGCTGACGTAGCGCGCCGGGATCCCGACGCCGCGCAGGCCGGCCAGCATCAGGTGGGCGTAGTCCTGGCACACCCCGCGGCGGATCCGGAACACCTCGCCGACCGGCGTCGAGACCGTGGTGGCGGTCGGGTCGTACTCGAACTCGGTGAAGATCCGGTGGTTGAGGTCGAGCGCCGCCTCCAGCACCGGCCGGCCGGGCGCGAAGGACTCCCGGGCCCAGGCCCAGACCGCCTCGCTCGACCGGGTCATCGGCGAGTCGTAGGCGAAGGGCTGGGCCGACAGCACCTCGGGGTCGGTCACCGCCGAGCCGTTGAGCCGGGCGGTCTCCCAGGTGGGCGTGGCCGACGGATCGACGGCCGGTGGCGCCGTGACCGACAGGGTGCCGCGGGCCTGCACGACCAGGCGGGAGTGCTCGTCCTGGATCGTCAGGTGCTCGACCGGATTGCCGAAGAAGTCGACCTCGCCGCGCCGGATCGCCGGCGCCGGGGTCAGCGCTACCCGCCAGCTCTCGGTGCGCTGGCTGGGAGTCGAGCGCGGCGTGAGGTGCAGGAGGTGATGCGAGATCGACACCGGCGCCGAGTAGAGGAAGTCGGTGCGGTGCCTGACGTCGTAGCGGATCGGCGTGGAGGGCGGGGCGCCGGTCACGGCTCAAAGAACCGTCGGAGCGAGGCGGCCTCCGTGTGACGGCCGAGGTCGGCATGGCTGAAATAGTGCCGGCCGATGGTTTCGGACAGATCACCGATGGCGCTGCCGACGCGTGCCAGCAGGGTGTCGAGATCGACCCGCCGACCCTTCGCGTCGGCCTTGGCCAGGGCCCGCACGTCGGCCAGCCGGATCGCCGCTTGGCATGACAGGATCTGGCGCTGCTCCGGCGAGCGGTCGAGGGCATCGTCGAACCGCGGCAGGCGGGCGGCATGCTGCTCCAGGACGTCGAGCTGGAAGGCGACCGAGCGCGGGTTGCTCTCGTCCACCAGCAGCAGGTCGAGCACCGGCACCAGCCGGGGCGTGCTGACGTAGCGGGCCCGGTAGGTCATGAAGCTGTCGGCCAGTTCAAGCAGCCGGTCCAGGAAGCCGTGCCCCTCGGGGTCACCCATCGCCAGCAGGCCGCGCAGCAGGCCCGCCATGGTGGTCGCCCGCTCCAGCCGGCGGCCCATGTCGAGGAACCGCCAGCCCTGGGTCCGGGTGGTGTTCTCCATGCCGAGGCCGGAGAAGGCGGACATCGTGCGCAGCATGTCGTTGAGCACCGCCGAGGCGTCGCCGATGTCGAGCCACACCCGCGGGCGCTGCCGCAGCACGTCCTGGTGCAGTTGGTCGAGGGTGCGCCAGGCGTCGAGCGACAGCCGGTCGCGGGTCAGCGAGGCGACCCGGTTCACGGTCTGCACCAGCTGCGGGATGCCGTTCGGCTCGCTCGGGTCGAACATATAGGCCTGGACCCGCTGCTCGATCTGGGTCGCCGACAGCGTCCGGCCGCGCCGTCGCATCAGCCCGTCGATGTCGCCGGGCCGGGCCAGCATGTACAGCAGCTTCTGGATCGCCAGGTTGGCCGAGGAGTCCTGGACCGGATCCTCGGCCAGCCGGGTCAGCAGGCTGCGCAGCAGCCGCATGTGGTTCTCGGTCCGCTCGGCATAGCGGCCGAGCCAGTACATGTTGTCGGCGGCCCGGCTGGGCAGGTCGTCGCCGGCCCGGCGCAGCACCGGCGAGGTCTCTTCCTGGCGCAGCAGGCTGAAGCTGTCGACCGGGGCGGAGGAGAGCACCCAGGTGTCCTTCGAGCCGGAGCCGCGCTGCATGGTCACCGCGCGGGTCGAGTTGCTCGACGAGATCCGGGTCAGGCCGCCCGGCATCACCACGTAGTCGTCGCCGAGCGCGGTGGCGTACATCCGCAGCGCCATCGGCCGCGCGATCAGCCGGCCGTTGTCCCAGGCCGGGGCTGTCGACAGGGTGATCGCCTCCTGGCCGACATACTCGTAGCCGCGCTGCCGGATGCGCTCGATCAGGTCGGCGCGCTGCTCGGCCGTCAGTTCCGAGCCCAGGACCTGCCCGGCGTCGGCCGACACCAGGGTCGGAGACTGGAAGGTCCGGGCCACCACCAGGCTGTCGAGGTTGCCGATGACGTGCTCGCGCGCGTTCTCGTGGCCGCACCACCAGGTGGCGATATGCGGCAGGATCAGTTCCTCGCCGAGCAGGTGCGAGCACAGGCCGGGCAGGAAGCCCATCAGCGCCGTGCACTCGACCAGGCCGGAACCGAGCGCGTTGGCGATGGTCACGTGGCCGGCGCGCGCCGCCTCCACCAGCCCGGCGATGCCGAGCGCGGAATCGGGGCGCAGTTCGAGCGGATCGCACCACTCGGTGTCGACCCGGCGCAGGATCACGTCGACCGGCTGCAGCCCGCCGACGGTCTTCAGGTAGACCCGGTTGTCGCGCACCGTCAGGTCGGCGCCCTCGACCAGCGGATAGCCGAGATAGCGGGCCAGGAAGGCGTGCTCGAAATAGGTCTCGTTCAGCGGGCCCGGCGTGAGCAGCACGATCCGCGGGTCGTCCTTGCCGGACAGCGCCCGCAGGTTCTCGCGCAGCGCCTGGAAGAAATGCGCCAGCCGCCTGACCCGGCCCTCGCGGAACAGGTCGCTCAGGCACTGCGCCGTGATCACCCGGTTCTCCAGCGCATAGCCGGCGCCGGACGGCGCCTGGGTGCGGTCGTTGAACACCCACCAGCGCCCGTCGGGCGAGCGCGCCAGGTCGGCCGCGTAGAGCTGCAGGAAGGTCTCGTAGGGCGGGACGATGCCGTGGCAGGGCAGGTGGAAGTGCGGGTTGGCGTAGACCAGGGCCGCCGGCAGCACGCCGTCGCGGATCAGGGTCTGCGGGCCGTACAGGTCGGCGAGGATCGCGTTCAGCAGCCGGGCGCGCTGCTTCAGCCCGCGCTCCAGCACCTGCCACTCGTGCTCCGGGATGAGCAGGGGCATGACGTCGAGTTCCCACGGGCGCTGCTCGCCCTTGGGGTCGCCGTAGACGTTGTAGGTGACGCCGTGCTGCCGGATCAGCCGGAGCGCGGTCTCGGAGTGCTGCGCCACCTCGCCGGCCGGCAGCATTCGCATCCCGTCGAGAAATCCCTGCCAGTAGCCGCGGCGCTCGCCCTCCGGCGCGACGAGTTCGTCGTAGATCCCCTCGACCGTGCGGTAGCCGGTCAGCAGATCGTCGGGGTCATCGGGGTGCACGGCGGCGCTCGGCGGCATTCTGGTTTCCGGCACGTGGGGAGCGGGACGCTAGCACGCAGCATCCGATCACGTCAGGCGAAGGTCCAGCGTCAGTGGAAACTCCGGATTATCAACGGCTTGCCTGACCGATGCGGACCGACCCGGTGTGTGACCCATGGCCTCGAACCGTGCGAGTCGCCGACCCTCGGCCTCGAAGGCGTTGATCGGCGAGGTCTCATGGCTGCGCCCGCCCGGATGGCCTACATGGTAGACGCAGCCGGTCACCGCCCGCCCGGTCCAGTCGTCGACCACGTCGAAGGTCAGCGGGGCGTGCACGCCGATCGTCGGGTGCAGCGCCGCGGCCGGATGCCAGGCCCGGAACCGCACGCCTGCCACCGCCTCGCCGTTGCGGCCGGTCGGGGCCAGCGGCAGGTCCCAGCCGTTGCAGGTGACGCGATAGCGGGTCGGGTCGTAGCCGGTGACCCGGGCCTGCAGCCGCTCCAGCGAGGAGTCGACATAGCGCACGGTACCGCCGACCGCGCCTTCCTCGCCCATCACGTGCCAGGGCTCGAGCGCCGACCGGATCTCGACCTGCAGGTCGCGCCAGCCGATGCTGCCCATGGTCGGGAACCGGAACTCCAGATGCGGCCGGTACCAGTCGGGGTCGACCGCGTAGCCGGCACCGCGCAGGTCGGCCAGCACGTCCTCGAAGTCCTGCCACACGAAGTGCGGCAGCATGAAGCGGTCGTGCAGGGCGGTCCCCCAGCGCTTCAGCCGGCCCTGGTAGGGCGCCTTCCAGAACCACGCGATCAGCGCCCGCAGCACCAGCCCCTGGGCCAGGCTCATGCGCGGATGCGGCGGCATCTCGAAGGCCCGGAACTCGACCAGGCCGAGCCGGCCGGTCGGGCCGTCGGGCGAGTACAGCTTGTCGATGCAGATCTCGGTGCGGTGGGTGTTGCCGCTGACGTCGATCAGCAGGTTGCGGAAGATCCGGTCGACCAGCCATGGCGGGATGTGCCCGGCCGACGGGTCAGGAACCTGGCGGAACGCGATCTCCAGCTCGTGAAGCTGGTCGTGCCGGGCCTCGTCGATGCGCGGCGCCTGGCTGGTCGGGCCGATGAACAGGCCGGAGAACAGGTAGCTGAGCGACGGATGGTTCTGCCAATAGGCGACCAGGCTGCGCAGCAGGTCGGGGCGGCGCAGGAACGGGCTGTCCTCGGGCCGGGCGCCGCCGACCACCACGTGGTTGCCGCCGCCGGTGCCGACGGCCTTGCCGTCGACCAGGAACTTCTCGGTGCCGAGCCGCGACAGCCGGGCCTCCTCGTAGATCGCCTCGGTGATCGCCACCTGCTCTTCCCAGCTGCGGGCCGGGTGGATGTTGACCTCGATCACGCCGGGATCGGGCGTGACTCTGATCATGTTCACCCGAGGGTCGTGCGGCGGGGTATAGCCCTCGACATGGACCGCGGTGCCGATCTCGACGGCCGCGCCCTCGACCGCGTCCAGCAGGTCGACATACTCGTCCATCGAGCGGGTCGGGGGCAGGAACACGCAGAGCCGGCCGTCGCGCGGCTCGACCGCCATAGCGGTCCGCACCGCCCGCTCGGTGGCGGATGCCGGCAGTTCCTGCGGGTGGGTCTCCTGCCGGGCCTCGGCCTCGGCGGGGCGGCCGGGGACGACGGCCTGACCCGGCCGCGGCGACGGCAGCGGCCCGCGGTCCTCGAACGGATCGGTCGGGTAGAAGTACGGATAGCTGGCGGGCGGGACGTAGGGCAGGGTGCCGAGCGGCAGCCGCAGCCCGACCGGCGAGTCGCCGGGGGCCAGGATGATGCGGCCGCGCCGGGACTGCCAGACCTCGGTCAGCCACCTGCGGCCGCCGTCGCGCGACTGCCAGGCCTGGATCGGCAGGACCGTGCCGACCGGCTGCCCGAGCCCGCGGTCGAACACCCGGACCAGGCGGGCACGCTCCTCGGGGTCGTCGAGCTTGGAGTCGAACGGGTCGACGTTGTCCGGCAGCTTGCTCTCGCGGTCGACGAAGCGGATCGGGTCCTCGTAGGCCCAAAGCACCGCGTTCTCGTCGACCTCCAGGCGCCGGGCGATACCCCGGGTCAGGGCTTCGGCCTGGGCGGCGGTCGGCTTGTAGTCCACCCCTTCGCGGGCGATCAGGCTGTCGGTGCGCCACAGCGGCATGTCGTCGCCGCGCCAGTACAGGGCGAACGCCCAGCGCGGCAGGCTCTCGCCCGGATACCATTTGCCCTGGCCGTAGTGCAGCAGGCCGTCCGGCGCGAACCGGTCGCGCAGCCGTCGGATCAGGGTGTCGGCGAGCTTGCGCTTGGTCGGGCCGACCGCGGCGGTGTTCCATTCGTCGCCGTCCAGGTCGTCGATCGAGATGAAGGTAGGCTCGCCGCCCATGGTCAGGCGCACGTCGCCGGCCTCCAGGTCGGCGTCGACCTGCCGGCCGATCCGGTCGATCGCCTGCCACTGGGCATCGCTGTAGGGCTTGGTGACCCGCGGCGTTTCCAGCACCCGGGTGACCGCCATGTGGTGCTCGAACTCGACCTCGGCCGGCTCGACCATGCCCTCGATCGGTGCCGCCGATCGAGGGTCCGGGGTGCAGGCGACCGGGATATGGCCTTCGCCGCAAAGCAGGCCGGAAGTCGGGTCGAGGCCGATCCAGCCGGCGCCGGGAATGTAGACCTCGGCCCAGGCGTGCAGGTCGGTGAAGTCCGCCTCGGTGCCGGACGGGCCGTCCAGCGCCTTCACATCGGGCTTCAGCTGGATCAGGTAGCCCGATGCGAAGCGGGCGGCCAGGCCGAGATTGCGGAGGATCTGCACCAGCACCCAGCCGGTGTCGCGGCACGAGCCCTTGCAGAGGCCCAGGGTCTGCTCGACCGTCTGGATGCCGGGCTCCAGCCGCACGATGTAGCCGATCATGGCCTGCAGGCGCTGGTTCAGCATGACCAGGAAGTCGACGATCTGGTGCTCGCCGGTCGGCACCTCTGCCAGCCATTTCTGCAGCAGCGGCCCGACCGGGTCGGCCTTCAGGTAGGGCGTCAGGTCGTGCTTCAGCTCCGGGGCGTACTCGAAGGGATACTGGTCCGCCTCCGGCTCGACGAAGAAGTCGAACGGGTTGATGACCGCCATGTCGGCGACCAGGTCGACCGTGACCTTGAAGCGGTCGGTCTTCTCCGGGACCACGACCCGGGCCAGGTAGTTGCCCTGCGGGTCCTGCAGCCAGTTGAGGAAATGCTCCGCCGGCTCGACCTTCAGGCTGTAGCCGAGGATCTTGGTGCGGGAATGCGGCGCCGGGCGGAGCCGGATCACCTGCGGTCCTAGCGAAACCGGCTTGTCGTAGCGGTAGCTGGTCTCGTGCGTGAGGGCGACGTGGATGGCCATGCTGCCTCTGCTGCACTGCAAATAGGTCGGAATCGATACCGCGTGGGCCGCCGAATAACAACCGGGCGCCGACGGCAGCAGTTCCGGTGGGGCGATTGATCGACCCGATGCCGGAGTGCGACGGTGCCGCCTCAGCCGAGGAGGCGCGCCATGCCGGAGACCACCGGATTCGACCGTAACCCACTGCCCGAGCGGCTCTGCAACCTGGAGCGCCTGTGGCACGCGCTGGAGGCGCGCGGGCTGGACGGGATCGTTGCGACCCAACCGAACAATGTGTTTTATCTCACAGGGTTCAATCCGATTGCTCACAAGTCGGACGAGCCGCGGCCCTATGCGGTGATCCTGTCGCGCCACGCCCCGGACCACCCGGTCCTGGTGGTCGCCGACTACTATCTCGCAAGCTTCCTGGGCCAGCCCAGCTGGGTCGAGGACATCCGGCCCTATCGGGCGGTGATGATGCCGCTCGACCTGCCGGCGAAGCGGACCGACATCGATCGCTTCATCCCGGCGCATGGCAGGGGCGTGGAGTGGGTCGAGCGGGCCCGCGCGAGCTATGGCTTCGGCATGGCCGACCTTGTCCGCAAGGCGATCGGGGATCTCGGGCTGGCCGGCCGGCGCATCGCCTTCGACGATGTCGGCTACGGCCTGCGGCTCGGCCTCGACGGGAGTCAGGCCGTCGACGGCTACGACCCGATGATGTTCGCGCGCGCCGTGAAGACCCCGGCCGAGATCGCGCTGCTGGAGCGCTCGACCGCCCTGAACGAGGCGGCGATCTGCCGGACCGTGGCGGCCTGGGCGCCCGGCGCCACCTGGCGCGACCTGAACCGGGCCTACGCGGTGGCGGTCAGCGAACTCGGCGGGTTCGTGCACGACCCGGGCGGCATGGTCTGGGGCCACCCGCGCGGCGCCGACGCCGCGCTGATGCTGCAGACCGGGCTCGAGACCCACGAGGTGACCGAGGGGTGCCACGTGATGTTCGACTGCCACGGCACCATCGACCAGTACTGCTGGGACGGCGGCAAGACCTGGGTGGTCGGCGGGGTGCCGGGCGTGCAGGCACGGAAATTCGCCGACGCCACCGCCGCGGTCGCGACCGACCTGCTGGACGCCATGCGGCCGGGCGCCAGGGTGTCGGAGCTGCAGGCCCGGGCCCGGTCGGTGTACCGAAAGGCCGGGGCCCCCGACCCGGACGCCGCGGTGATCTTCTTCCACGGCCTCGGCCTGTCGCACATGGACCTGGAGCAGACCACCGCCGACGGCAAGCCGAACGCCGACTGGACGCTGGAGGCCGGCATGGTGGTGCCGTTCCACCTGCTGTATCCGGGCGGCGAGCATGAGCGGATGTGGCTGGAGGAGGTCGTGCACGTCGGCCCCGACGGTGGCCGGCCGCTGTTCTCCTGGGGATTCGATCCGCTGACCGGGTGAGCCGCCGTCGCCGGCTACCCCGGCCGCCGCGAATCACCGACACTGCAGCATGGATCTGGATCTTCCGGACAGCGGGCTGGTCTTCGGCCTGCGCCTCGACGGGCGCGGCGGCGCGGGGCCGGTCGCGGCTGACGGCGAGGCCGGCCGGCCGGTCTGGCTGCATCTCGAGCGCCACGACCCGGCGGTGCAGCGGTGGCTGGCGGCCGGGGCCGGGGTGCCGGCCGGGGTGGCGCGGGCGCTGCTGGAGGAGGACACCCGGCCGCGCTGCGTGGTGCGCCCCGACGGCGTGCTGCTGATTCTGCGCGGCATCAACTTCGACCCGTCGGCCGAGCACGAGGAGACCATCGCCATCCGGCTGTGGATCACCGCCGACCGGCTGCTGACCCTGCGCCGCTACCGGATCATGGCGGTCACCGACCAGCGCGAGGCGCTGGAGGCCGGCGAGGGCGCTGCGACCGTCGCCGAGCTTGTGCTCCGCATCGTCGAGCGGCTGACCGCCCGGATGATCCCGGAGATCGACGGGATGGAGGAGAGCCTGGTCCGCATGGAGGTCGAGGCGCTCGACGACGGCGCCGGCATCGACCGCGACCGGCTGTCCGCGATCCGCCGGCGCGCCCTGGTGCTGCACCGCTACCTGGCGCCGCAGCGCGAGGCGCTGGTGGAGTTCGGCCGCAGCGCCGGCGCGCGGCTCGCCGACCTCGACCCGCTGGACTGCCGGGAGACCATCGACCGGATCACCCGGCTGGTCGAGGACCTGGATGCCCTCCGCTCGCGCGCCGCGATCGTCGAGGACGAGCTGGCCCTGAAGACCGCCGAGCGCATGAACCGCAACATGTACTGGCTGTCGATCGTCGCCACGGTGTTCCTGCCGATCGGCTTCGTGACCGGCCTGCTCGGGGTCAATGTCGGGGGCATTCCGGGTGCCGAGTCGCCCTGGGGCTTCGCCGGGCTGGCGGCGATCCTGGCGGCCCTGATCGCCCTCGAGGTCTGGATCATGCGCCGGGCCCGGCTGATCTAGGGTGGGCGGCGGCGGCTTTGGCGCCGCTGCCACTGGCAAAGAGCGGACGCGAGAGGACGTCGATGCATCCCCTGATCCTGCTGCCGGCCTACCTTGCCGTCACGGTCGCCCCGCTGGTGCTGTCCTGGCTGCAGGATCTCCCGCCGCGGCCGTTCTGGGACGAGGTCTCGTCGGGTCTCGCCATGGCCGCCTTCGCGATCATGCTGGCCGAGTTCGTGCTGTCGGGCCGGCTGCGGACGATCTCCGGCAGCATTGGCATGGACGTCACCATGCGGTTCCACCAGCTGGTGGCGCGGACCGCGCTGGCCTTCGTGCTGCTGCATCCCTTCCTCTACAGCACGCCGTTCGGCCGGGCGCTGCCGTGGGACACCACCGGTCAGCTGTCACTGGGCCTCGACACGGCATCCCTGGCGAGCGGCGTGATCGCCTGGGTCATCCTGCC
The DNA here is from genome assembly GCF_040219615.1 of Thalassobaculum sp. Taxonomy (GTDB): domain Bacteria; phylum Pseudomonadota; class Alphaproteobacteria; order Thalassobaculales; family Thalassobaculaceae; genus Thalassobaculum_A. The sequence goes on along the minus strand of NZ_JAVJSE010000003.1, from coordinate 51,488 downwards.
GGGGTTCGTGCTGATCGCGGTGCTGCGCGACCGCCAGCCGTTCCGCTACGAGACCTGGCGGTTGCTGCACCTGCTCGGTGCGGTGGTCGTCGCGGTGGCGGTGACGCATCACACGCTGGCGGCCGGCCGCTACAGCGCCGATCCGTGGCTCGCCGGGTTCTGGCTGCTGCTGGTGACGACGGCGGTCGGGTCGCTGGCCTGGAGCCGACTGGCGGCGCCGCTGCTCAAGGCCCGGCACCCTTACGAGGTCTGCGGACTCCGCCGTATCGCGTTGCGCAGCTGGGAACTCGGGATCCGACCGATACGCGGGCCGGCCCTGCGGTTCCGGGCCGGCCAGTTCGTCTGGCTGAACATCGGGCACAGTCCGTTTTCGCTGCACGAGAACCCGTTCTCGATCAGTTCGGCGCCGGCGCAGCGGCCGGAGATCCGGTTCGTCGTCAAGGAGGTCGGCGACTTCACCCGCAGCCTGGGCACCGTCGCGCCGGGAACCCGGGTCTGGCTCGACGGACCGCACGGCAACCTGACGCTCGACGGCCGATCGGCCGCCGGCGTGGCGCTGATCGCCGGCGGCGTCGGTATCGCCCCGCTTCTCGGCATCGCCCGGCAGATGCTGGCCGAGGGCGACCGGCGCCCGCTGGTTCTGCTGTACGGCAACCGCGTCGCCGGGCAGATCGTCTATGGCGACGAACTGGCGGCGCTGGCGGACCGGCCGGCAACCCGCGTGGTGCATGTGGTCTCGGAGCCGGCGGCGGACTGGACGGGCGAGGTCGGGCAGATCGACCGGGCGATCGTCGAGCGGGTGTTCGGCCCCGAGGGCGCGGCCGACTGGCTGTACCTTGTATGCGGGCCGCCGGCGATGATCGACGTCGTCGAGGACGCCCTGACCGGCATCGGCGTGCCGTCCGGGCGCATCCTGTCGGAGCGCTTCTACTACGACTAGGGAGGATCGGGTGACGCAAAGGCGGTGGATCGCGCTGGCCTTCTGGGGCACCAACCTGGCGATCGTGGCGGCGGTGGTCGCGTTCGCGTTGCGCTGAGCTACCAGGATGGCGTGCCGTCGGTCGCCGAGACATGGGCGGCGACCACCTTCCAGCCGACGTCCGGGAAGTTCACGAAGGTCTGGCTCTGGCGGCCGATCTTGTCGCTCTCGAACACCTGGAACTCCAGGTTCACGGTGGCGAACCGGCGCCCGAGGGTCAGGATCTCCAGCCGCCGCCGCTCGCCCTTGAAGCGGGTGCCCGGCTTGCGGTTCACCCGGTGGCGGTGGATGGCGTCGAAGCCATAGCCCATCTCGTTCATGGCGTAGCGGATGGTGTGCGGGGAGTTCCAGAAGGTGGCGTCCAGCACGTCGACGTCCTTGGTCGACAGCGCCGCCTCGTAGCGCTCGAACAGCGCCCGGATCTCCTCGACGACCTCGGGAATGTTCGGCGTCAGATCGTCGGCATCGGTCATCGTGAAGTCTCCAGGGCCAGGGCGGTTGCTACCAGTTGGGCGTCGCTGCCGCGCGCCGCCAGGATCGACAGGCCGACCGGCAGGGTGCCGCCGGCGGGGTCGGGCAGTTCGGCGCCCGGAATGCTGACCTGCGGGAAGCCGGCCAGCCCGCCATGGGCGGCCAGACACAGGATGCGCTCGCGAATCGGGTTCTGCGCCGACAGCGGCAGGCCCTTGCGCGGCGCCGGGAACGGCGTGGTCGGCATCGCCAGCACGGTGCCGGGCGGCAGCAGCCAGGCGAGCCGGGCCCGGGCCTCCTGCCGCATCAGCCGGGCCCAGCCGAGCTCGCTCTCCGGGATCGCCGATCCCATGATCAGTCCGCGCGCCACGTTGAAGGCGAGCCGCGGGTTGTCGCGGTCGAGCCAGTCCCTGAAGGTATTCCAGGCCTCGGCCGGTTGCAGGGTGCGCTGGGCGCGGCCCCAGACCGACAGGCCCTGGGGGGCCAGCAGGTCCTCGCGGACCTCGCCGACCAGGGCGCCGAGCCGGTCGAGCAGCGGGCGCAGCGCATCGGCCACTTCCGGATCCGCAAAACCGAAGGCGTCGACCGCCACGACCAGCCGGGTCGGCAGCGCCGCGGGCACCGGCTCGCCCAGCATGACCGACGACACCCGGGCGAAGGTCCGGGCGTCGCGGGCGAACCAGCCGGTGGTGTCGCTGCTGGGGGCCTGCGGCAGCATGCCGTCGAGCGGCAGCCGGCCATGGGTCGGGCGGATGCCGTACAGGCCGCAGAAGCTGGCCGGCACCCGTACCGAGCCGCCGGTGTCGGTGCCGATGGCGGTGTCGCACAGGCCGGCGGCCACGGCGGCGGCCGAGCCGGAGGACGAGCCGCCGGGCACCCGGTCCGGCGCCCTGCTGTTCAGCGGCGTGCCGTCGAACGCGCTCTCTCCCAGGATGCCGAGCGAGACCTCGTCGGTGATCGTCTTGCCGACCAGGTCGGCGCCGGCGTCCAGCAGGGTCTGCACCGCCCAGGCATGACGGTCGGGCACCGGGTTGGCGCGCGCCCAGTCGTGGTTGCCGCCGCCGGTCGGGTGGCCGGCGACGTCGAACAGGTCCTTGGCGGCGAAGCTCAGCCCGGACAGCGGGCCCGAGGGGCGGCCCGGAATCCGCACGGCGGTGCCGGGCACGAAGGCGTTGACGGTGTCTGGGATCATGATGCCGGGGGGATGGCCAGGGACGATCCGACGATCATAGGGTGGTACGGGCCGGCGAGGAAAGCGCTGCCGGCAGCGGTTGTCGCGCTCAGCCGCTGTAATCCCACCGCCGCGCTACAATATGCGGTACCCTGCCCGAAATACCTGCACAGGATCCCCGATGACCGCGAAGCGACGGCGCCCTGTGCGCGAGACCAAGCCGCCCGAAGTCTCGATGCCGGTGATGATGGCCGAACTCGCCGTCGCCTCGGCCACGACAATCGCCCACCGGACGGCGATGGCCGCCACCGGCCGGTGCTCGCCGGCGGAGTACGGCTCGATGATCGCCGAGAAGCTGATGGCGATGCAGCAGACCGCGCTGGCATCGCTGATGCCCGGGGCGACCGCGGTCAGCCTGCTGACGCCGTGGCACAGCGCGGCAATGCGCAATTCCGAGCGGCTGGGGCGGAAGTAGGGCGGCCGGGCCGCCCCACCAGGCCGCTCCCGTCGTCAGTCGTTCCGGCGCAGCTCGCTCTTGGCGATCGACTCCAGGTGCACTTCGTCCGGGCCGTCGGCCAGGCGCAGGGTGCGCTGCGAGCCGTAGGCGTAGGCCAGGCTGAACTCCTGGCTGACACCGCCGCCGCCATGCACCTGGATCGCCTTGTCGATGACGTCGCAGGCCATCCGCGGCGCGATCACCTTGATCATGGCGATCTCCTTGCGGGCCGCCTTGTTGCCGACGGTGTCCATCTTGTGGGCGGCGTACAGCACCATCAGCCGGGCCTGGTCGATGGCGATCCGGCACTCCGAGATGGTGTGGCGCAGCGCGCCCTGGTCAGACAGCGGCCTGCCGAACGCGACCCGCGAGCGGGCCCGCGCCTTCATCATCTCCAGCGCCCGCTCGGCCTGACCGATGCAGCGCATGCAGTGGTGGATGCGGCCCGGTCCGAGGCGCCCCTGGGCGATCTCGAAGCCGCGGCCCTCGCCCAGCAGGATGTTGGAGGCCGGCACCCGGACATTCTCGAACAGGATCTCGGCATGGCCGTGCGGAGCGTGGTCGTAGCCGAACACGGTCAGCGCCCGCTTGATGGTGATGCCGGGCGTGTCGGCCGGCACCAGGATCATCGACTGCTGCTTGTGCTTCTCGGCGTTCGGGTCGGTCTTGCCCATGAAGATGAAGATTCGGCAGCGCTCGTCCATGGCGCCCGACGACCACCACTTGTGGCCGTTGATCACGTAGTCGTCGCCGTCGCGCCGGATGCTCGACTCGATGTTGGTGGCGTCGGAGGACGCGACCTTCGGCTCGGTCATGGCGAAGCAGGAGCGGATCTCGCCGGCCAGCAGCGGCTCCAGCCAGCGCTGCTTGTGCTCCTCGGTGCCGTAGCGCTCCAGCACCTCCATGTTGCCGGTGTCGGGGGCCGAGCAGTTGAACACCTCGGCGCCGATCGGCGAGCGGCCCATGACCTCGCACAGCGGGGCGTAGTCGCGGTTGGTCAGGCCGGCGCCGCGGTCGGACTCCGGCAGGAACATGTTCCACAGGCCCTGGGCCCGGGCCTTGGCCTTCAGCTCGTCCATGATCGGCGGCACGCGCCAGCGGTTGCCCGAGCTCTCGAGCTGCTCGTGGTAGACGGCTTCGGCCTTGTAGACGTGCTCGTCCATGAACGCGCGCACCCGGGCTTCGAGGTCGGCGGCCTTGGGACTCATCTCGGGGATCATGGCGTGGCTCCTGTCGCGAGGGCCCGGTGTCACGAGAGCGTGGCGAACCGGCGCAGATGGTGGGCGGCGTTGCCGAACTGGACGTCGATCATGGTCATGCGCTTGAAGTAGTGGCCGACCGCCATCTCGTCGGTCATGCCCATGCCGCCGTGCAACTGGATGGCCTCCTGGCCGATCAGCCTGCCGGCGCGGCCGGACTCGGCCTTGATCCCGGCAGCGGCGCGGGCGCGCTCGATCCCGTCGGTCGAATCCATGGCGCCGGCGGCGCGGTAGCAGAGCGCGTGCGCGAACTCCTTGGCCTGCAGCATCTCGACCATGCGGTGCTGCAGCACCTGGAAGGACGACAGCGGCCGGCCGAACTGCTCGCGGGTCCGCAGGTAGTCGGCGGTCAGCCTGACGGTCTCGGCCATGGCACCGACCGCCTCGGCCGACAGCAGCACCAGTGCCCGGTCGACCACCGCCTCGATCACCGGCAGCCCGGCGTCCACCCCGCCGAGCACGTCGGCATCGGACAGCGCGACACCGTCCAGCAGCACCTCGGCGCCGCGCAGCCCGTCGACGGTCGGGTAGGGGCGCAGGGTCACCCCGTCGGCCTTCGGATCGACCAGGAACAGGGTGATGCCGTCGCGGTCGTCTTCGGCACCGGCGGTGCGGGCCGACAGGATCAGCCGGTCGGCGGCATCGGCGTGCAGCACCACCGCCTTGTGGCCTGACAGCCTCCAGCCGCCGCCGTCGCGGGTGGCGGTCGTCGCGACCCGGTGCAGGTCGAAGCGGGCGCGCGGCTCGCCGACGCCGAGCGCCAGCAGCGTGCCCCCTTCGGCGACCGCCGGCAGGATCGCCGCCTTCTGGGCGTCGCTGCCGCCGCGGGCGACGGTCTCGGCGCCGAGCACCACGGTGGCCAGGAACGGCTCGACCACCAGGTGCCGGCCGAACCGCTCCATCAGCACCGCCAGGTCGACGGTCGAGCCGCCGAGCCCGCCATGGTCCTCCGGCACGGCCAGGGCGAGCCAGCCGAGTTCGGCGAAGGCCCGCCACATGTCGCGGCTCCACCCGGCGTCGCCGCGCAGGATCGCCTTGCGGGCGTCGAAGCCGTATTTGTCGGCCAGGAAGCGGTCGGCGCTGTCGGCCAGCAGCTGCTGGTCCTCGGTGAAGGCGAAGCTCATCGACGTGTCCCCCCGATCACAGGCCCAGCACGGCCTTGGCGATGATGTTCCGCTGGATCTCGTTGGACCCGCCGTAGATCGAGGCCTTGCGCCAGTTGAAGTAGACCGCGGCGAGCGGCGGCGCGTAGTCGGGGCCGGCCGGCTCCTCGTTCCAGTGCTCCTCGCGGAACGCCTCGGGCTGGAACGGCGCGGCATAGGGGCCGACCGCCTCCATCATCAGCTCGGTCAGCTTCTGCTGGACCTCGGTGCCCTTGATCTTCAGGAACGAGGCCTCCGGGCCCGGGGCGCCCTTGGAGTCGTGCAGGACCCGCAGGACCAGGGACTCCAGCGACAGCAGGTCGAGCTCGAGCTGGGCGATGCGCTGGGCGAAATCGGGATCCTCGATCAGCGGCCGGCCGCCCGACATCTCGCTGCGGGCAATCTCCTTGAGGCGCCGCAGCTGTGCCTTCGAGCGCCCGGTGCCGGCGATGCCGGTGCGCTCGTGGCCGAGCAGGTACTTGGCGTAGGTCCAGCCCTTGCCTTCCTCGCCGATGCGGTTCTCGACCGGCACCCGCACGTCGTCGAGGAACACGCTGTTGATCTCCTGGCTGCCGTCCATGGTGGTGATCGGCTGCACGGTGACGCCCGGCGAGTGCATGTCGATCAGCAGGAAGGTGATGCCCTCCTGGCGCTTGCCGCTGTCGTCGGTGCGGACCAGGGTGAACATCATGTCGGCGTGCTGGGCCAGCGTGGTCCAGGTCTTCTGGCCGCTGACCACGTAGTGGTCGCCGTCGCGCACCGCCCTGGTGCGCAGCGAGGCGAGATCGGAGCCGGAGCCGGGCTCGGAGTAGCCCTGGCACCACCAGTCGTCCGACCGCAGGATGCGCGGCAGATAGCGGTCCTTCTGGGCCTGGTTGCCGAACGCCATGATCACCGGCGCGACCATCAGCAGGCCGAACGGGATCAGCGGCGGCGCGCCGGCGGCCGCGCACTCCTCCTCGAAGATGTGCTTCTGCATCGCGGTCCAGCCGGTGCCGCCATGCTCGACCGGCCAGTTAGCGGCGACCCAGCCCTTCTCGTGGAGGATCTTCTGCCAGCGGACGTGCTCGTCCTTGCCGAGCCGCAATCCGGTCGCGCTCTTGTTGGCGAGATCGGGCGGCAGCTTCTCCTGCAGGAAGGCTCGGACCTCCGCGCGGAAGGCGGCATCCTCGGGCGACAGCACCAGTTCCATCACACTACCTCACAGCTTTCGAGCCCGGGGAGGCCCGTCACTTCGCGGGTTCCGGATCGGCCACGCTCTGGCGTGTCCGTCCGGAATGACGACGGGTAGGAGAACTCCCTTGTTCGTCATTCCGGACCGGACCCCACCCGCCGCTCCGTTGCCGGCCGATTGCCTCACACCACCTCGAACAGGCCGGCGACGCCCTGGCCGCCGCCGACGCACATGGTGGTCACGACGTATTTCGCGCCGCGCCGCTTGCCCTCGATCAGGGCGTGCCCGACCATCCGGGCGCCGCTCATGCCGTAGGGGTGGCCGATCGAGATCGAGCCGCCGTCGACGTTCAGCCGGTCGTTCGGGATGCCGAGCTTGTCGCGGCAGTACAGAACCTGCACGGCGAACGCCTCGTTCAGCTCCCACAGGTCGATGTCGTCCATGGTCAGGCCGTTGCGCTCCAGCAGGCGCGGCACCGCGAACACCGGGCCGATGCCCATCTCGTCGGGCTCGCAGCCGGCGACCGCCAGGCCGCGGTAGATGCCGAGCGGCTCGATGCCGCGCTGCTCGGCCAGCTTGGAGTCCATCAGCACGCAGGCCGAGGCGCCGTCGGACAGCTGGCTGGCGTTGCCGGCGGTGATCCACTGGTCGGGCGCGCGCACCGGCTGCAGCCCGGCCAGGCCCTCCAGGGTGGTGGTCGGCCGGTTGCCCTCGTCCTTCGCCAGGGTGACGGTCTGCTCGCTGACCGCACCGGTGTCCTTGTCCTTGACCTGCATGACCGAGGTCATCGGCACGATCTCGTCGTCGAACCGGCCGGCCTGCTGGGCGGCGGCGGTCCGCAGCTGGCTCTGCAGCGAGTATTCGTCCTGGGCCTCGCGGCTGACGCCGTAGCGGCCGGCCACGGTGTCGGCGGTCTCGATCATGCTCATCCAGATCTCGGGCTTGGTCTCGGCGAGCTTCGGCTCCATGCGATGGGTCATGTTGACGTTCGCCTGGGTCAGGCTGATCGACTCCACGCCGCCCGCCACCATCGCCGGGACACCGTCCACCAGGATCCGCTGGGCCGCCATGCTGATCGACTGCAGCCCGGACGAGCAGAACCGGTTGACCACGGTGCCGGCGGTGGTGATCGGCAGGCCGGCGCGGATCGCGGCGATCCGGCCGATGTTGTGGCCGGTGGCGCCCTCCGGGAAGCCGCAGCCCAGGATCACGTCCTCGATCTCCGCCGGGTCCAGGCCGGAGCGCGCGACGGCGTGCTCGATGGCGTGCCCGGCCATGGTGGCGCCGTGGGTATTGTTGAAGGCACCGCGGAAGGCCTTGCCGATCGGCGTGCGTGCCGTCGAGACGATCACCGCTTCGCGCATTACATTAACTCCTTATCCCAGAGCATTGAGATATTTAAAGATCCTTGAATCCCTTGCCTTCAGCGACCAGCTTCTCGAGCAGTGGAGCCGGGGCCATCCAGTCGCCATGCACCGCCTGGAAGCCGCGCATCGCCGCGGCGATCGCGTCGAGGCCCACGGTGTCGGCCCAGAACATCGGCCCGCCGCGATACCTCGGGAAGCCGTAGCCGTGGATCCAGACCATGTCGATGTCGCTCGAGCGCAGGGCGATGCCCTCGTCCAGGATCCTGGCGCCTTCGTTCACCAGCGGATACAGGCAGCGCTCCAGGATCTCGCGGTCGGAGACCGGGCGCTGCCCGATCCCGAGCGCCTTCGAGGTCTCGACGATCAGCGACTCGACCTCGGGGTCCGGCAGCGGGGTGCGGCCGTCCTCGTAGCGGTACCAGCCGGCGCCCGTCTTCTGGCCGAACCGGCCGCGCTCGCACAGCCGGTCGGAGATCGTGCCGGAGTAGCGCTCGTCGCCGGACCCGGTGCCGGCCGGCCGCTCGGCCATCTTCGCCTTGCGGATCCGCCAGCCGATGTCGTTGCCGGCGAGGTCGCTCATCGCGAACGGGCCCATCGGGAAGCCGAAGTCGTAGATCACCCGGTCGACGTCCTGGGGCAGGGCGCCTTCCTCGACCAGGAAGGCCGCCTCCCGCAGGTACTGGTGCAGCATGCGGTTGCCGACGAAGCCGTCGCACACCCCGACCAGGACCCCGATCTTGCCGAGGGTCTTGGACAGCGCCATGGCGGTGGCCACGGTCTCCGGCGACGACTTCGCGCCGCGCACCACCTCGAGCAGCCGCATCACGTTGGCCGGGCTGAAGAAGTGGGTGCCGATGACGCTCTCGGGCCGGCCGGTGGCGGCGGCGATCTCGTCGACGTCCAGGGTCGAGGTATTGGTCGCCAGGATCGCCCCCGGCCGGCAGGTCCGGTCGAGGATCCCGAACACCTGCTTCTTGACCGGCATCTCCTCGAACACCGCCTCGACCACGATATCGGCGTCGGCGACCGCGTCGAACCCGGTGGCGCCGGCGATCAGCGCCATCCGCTCGTCCATCGCGTCCTGGGCCAGCCGGCCCTTGTCGACCGTCGCCTGGTAGTTCGCGCGGATCTTCTCCAGTCCCGCGTCCAGGGCACCGGCGTCGCTCTCGACCACCGTAACCGGGATGCCGGCATTGGCGAACACCATGGCGATGCCGCCGCCCATGGTGCCGCAGCCGATCACGCCCGCGGCCGCGATCGGCCGAGTCGGAGTGCTGTCCGGCAGATCCGGGATCTTGGCGACCTCGCGCTCGGCGAAGAAAGCGTGCCGCATCGCCTGCGCCTCGACCGCACCGACCAGCTTGCGGAATTCCTGGTGCTCGAAATGGCGGCCCTCGGCGAACGGCAGACGGACCGCCGCCTCGATGCAGCGCACGCAGGCGTAGGGCGCGTTCATGCCGCGCGCCCGCTTCGCCATGGACCTGCGGAACCGGTCGAACAGCCCGGGATCGGCGCGGGCCGCCGCCAGGCCCTCGTCGCGTTCGCTCGACCGGCGTGGCGGCGTGCCGGTGGCGGCCAGTTCCGCGGCCTTGGCGACCGCGGCGGCCACCACGTCGCCCTCGGCGACCTGATCGACGATCCCCAGCTTCAGGGCCTCGCGTTCGGACACCAGCCGCCCCGACACGATCAGTTCGAGCGCCGCCTCGACGCCGGCGACCCGCGGCAGGCGCTGGGTGCCGCCGGCGCCGGGCAGGATGCCGAGCGTCACCTCGGGCAGGCCGAGCCGGGTCTTCGGCGCGACGATCCGGTAGTGGCAGCCGAGCGCCAGCTCCAGGCCGCCGCCGGCGGCGACGCCGTGGATCGCCGCGACCACCGGCTTGCTCGATTCCTCCAGCCAGTCGATCAATTCGGGCAGGTTCGGAACGCCCGGCGGCGGTGTCCTGCCGAACTCGCGGATGTCGGCCCCGGCGCTGAACATCCGTCCGTCGCCGGTGATGACGATGCCGGCGACCGAGTCGTCCGGGAGCAGCTGGTTGAAGGCCGCCTCCAGGCCCGACCGCACGGCGGAGCCGAGACCGTTGACCGGCGGATTGACGAGCCTGACCACCGCGACAGGGCCGCGACGCTCGATCTGCGTGGCGCTCATGGGGCCTCCCTGGACGAAGCTTGCACGGCCTTCTTTCCCGGACCGTCAGAATATTCGATAGCAGGAGTCCGGGCCGGGCGCCAACCGGGATCATTCCTATAGGTGGAACTATGTTCCATTTTTCCTGATGCCCTCGGTCTCCCGGACTTTGGTCCGTCAGCCGCACGCGGTAGAATGCTCACGAACGGGATCGGGAAGCGACGCATGGCCGAGGGCCACAGTCACGGCGGCGGTGCCGGACGGAACGAGCGCCGGGTCGCGATCGGCGCCTGCCTGACCGCCGGCTTCATGACCGCCGAGATCGTCGGCGGCCTGGTATCAGGCTCGCTCGCCCTGATCGCGGATGCCGTTCACATGCTGACCGACACGGTCGCGCTGGCGTTTGCCTGGGCGGCGTTCCGGATCGCCCGGCGCCCGGCGACATGGCGTCACAGCTACGGGTTCGACCGGGTCCAGGTTCTGGCGGCCTTCGTGAACGGCGCCTCCCTGTTCCTGATCGCCGGCTGGATCGTCTTCGAGGCGGCGCAGCGCTACGGGCAGCCGGTGCCGATCCTGGCCGGGCCGATGCTGGTCATCGCCATACTCGGCCTGCTGGTGAACATGCTGGTGTTCTACATCCTGACCACCGGCGACCGCGACAACCTCAACATCCGCGGCGCCATCCTGCATGTGATGGGCGACATCCTGGGCTCGGTCGCGGCCATTGTCGCGGCGCTGGTCATCCTGTGGACCGGTTGGCTGCCGATCGACCCGATCCTGTCGGTGGTGGTGGCGATTCTGGTCCTGCGCAGTGCCTGGGTGGTGGCCAGGGACGCGGTCCACATTCTGCTCGAGGGCGCGCCGGCCAACCTGGAACCCGAAGCGATCCGGGCCGATTTGATCGAGGCGGTCGAAGGGGTTCGGGAGGTCGACCATATTCATGCTTGGTCGATCAGCCAGGAACGGCCCATGATTACCCTCGTTGCCCACCTGAGCGACGGGGCGGCGGCCGCGCAGACGGTGGCCGCGATCAAGCGTCGCCTGCAGGACCGGTTCGGCGTGGGGCACGCCACGGTAGAGGTTGATTACGGGCCGACCGGGGGATAACCCGGCGGCAGTGAAGTGATACCATAGGAGGACGGGTATGCGCGCAATGGCCATGATGGTGCTGGCAGTCGCGCTCCTGCTGGGCGCGTCTCCGGCGTCGGCGGGGAGTTCGATCACCGGGCCGCGGGTTGTGCTGGCACAGGCACCGGTCGCTCCACCGGCGGATTGCGACTGCAGCCGCCGGCCGATCTCGTCGATCGATCTGGCGGCACGGCTGGTCTATGCCGCACTGGGGGCGGGGGCCGGGTATCTGTATGCGACGATGCCGGTCGCCACTACAGCCGTCGCCGCGGCGTTCGCGGGTGGCGTGATCACGATGTGGGTCTACAGCTCGTACTACTTCAAGCCGGATACGGCAGACATCAACTGACCGGTCCGCCACGAGATCGGGGCTGCGACGAAAAAGGCCCGGAACGCGGAAAAGGCCCGGCTGATGCCGGGCCTTTCTAGTTCACGCGACAAACAGGCGTGGACTGTTTCGTTACTGCTTGGAGTACCAGTCGTCGGCATAGAGGCCGCCGGCCACTGCGCCGAACACGGTACCGGCGGTGCTGACCAGCTGCTCGGCGACGCCGGCCAGGCCACCGCGACCGCCACCGGCGAGGATGGGCAGGATCAGACCGTCGGTCACGACGGTCGCGACGACCGCGCCGCCGATCACGCCGGCGGTGATCGCCATCGCGCGATACGCCTCAAAGCTGCTGCCGGCCGAGGACGACAGGCTCTGCGCCTTGGCGGCGCCCGGAACGACTGCGAGAGCCGCAACGACCACAAGGGCGCGGCTCAAAACAACGAGTGACTTCATCATCGTACTATAACTCCCCGTCGACCGAATTTTCCTGACCCACCCTCGGGCCGGGCCGCAGAAGGAAGCATCGCCCATCAGACTGACGATGTCCACGCAATCGCGGACCATTGTGGCAGAACTGCCATAGTCTAGCGGCTGCCGAGCCAGTGACCGAACAGGCCGCCGGACACGCCGACCGCGATCAGTGTCGTGTTCTCCAGCAGCGCCCTGGTGCCGATCGGTGTCAGGGCGGACAGACCGAGCCAGGACCCGCCGAGGACGCCGGAAACCACCGGACCCAGGGTCGGCGCCAGCAACGCCCCGCCGGTCCAGGCATTGACACCGACGATCGCCAGGGCCGAGCCGGCAACGGCCCCGATCCAAGGGGCGACGGTCATCACCACCTTCGGATCCTCGAGCGACTGGACGACCGGCGGTGCGATGTCCGCCTGCGCCGACGCCGCCATCGGCGTCGCCGCGATCAGGAACGCGAGAAAAGCCACGACAACCTGACGCACGATGAACCCCCACTGAGATTGTCCCGGGAGAATCGTAGCATGGGTCGGCGGCGGCCAAAACCGAATGCTGGGACGAATCCTGTCGCGGACCGCCGGTGGGCATCATAGGGTCGGCCGCGCCGGGACGCGGATCGAGATGCCGGGCGATGCGACGATCCGGACCGACGGCCTTGCCCTCGCGACCGGTTCTGCTCTATCCCGGCAGCCGGCCGACGCTCTTCTTGGGTGTCGGTAAGCCTTCGCGAGCCGGTGTGCCTCCGCGAGAACGTCGACAAGGGCGGGCATATGGACTGGTTCTTCGATCCTCGCGTCCGGCCGGCGGACCTTCGACCTGACGCCCCGGCGACCGGCGCCGCCGGGGCGAGCGCGGAGTAGCCGCCATGCGCCGCGGAACACCGCTGACATATCTGCTGACTGTCGGGATTCTGGTGGTTTCCGGGTTGCTGGGCATCTGGGGCTTCCGGGGCTCGCCGCTGCTCGATACGGCCGACGCGAAGGTGTTCGCGAGACCGGGCTGGACCGAGGGGATGGCGACCCCGAGCTCCTATCCGGCCTACCGGCTGGCGCCCGACGGCACTGCGATCCCGGTCGGCCGGGCGGTGCTGCTGGACGGCGACCGGGTCGAGATGCGGCTGTTCCCGGACCTGGAAACCATCTCCTATGCGGATTCCCGCGTCGTCCTGCTGGAGACCGACGTCAAGGCCCTGTGGTCGCTGGTGCCCGGAGCCTCGAAGGACGAGATCGCCGGGCTCGGCGAGCGGCTGATCGGTGTCATGCGCGACAGGTTCGTCGCCATGGTCGGGCAGCCGGCCTTCGTGACGGACTACCGCATGCCGCTGCAGGCGATCGTCGAGGACGCCTATGTGCGGATGTGGCAGGACCCGAAGATGCATCTGATCGGGCGGACGGTCCGAGAGATGTTCGACCAGTCCGACGGCGAGCGGCTGGCCGCCGCGGTTCTGCCGGTCGCCATCCCGAAGCTGCGGCGGGCGGTGTTCGAGATGGTGGTGCCAAGCTGGGACGCCATGCACGACCTGGTGGTCGAGGGCAAGCTTGACACCCGTCCGCTCGAGCGCGCCGCCGCCGAGGTCCTGATCGACCCGGAGGTCCACCGGCTGATCATGCGGCACCTGTTCGACATCGCCGAGGACGAGCGTGCCTGGCGGGTCGGGGCCATGATGGCGGACTCGTTCCTCGATGCGCTGCTGGCCGACCCCAGGCTCGAGCCGCTGGTCGACCGGATGCTGGGTGACCCGCGTTTCGCGCGCGAGCTGCGGACCCTGGAATCGGAGCTGTCGGCGATGTCGATGGCGGTGTTCTCGCGGATCGTGGAACGGAACAACGGCCGTCCGGACACCCTGGCGGTCCGCGTGATCCGCTACATTCTTCTCAACCGACGCCGCCTGGTGGCCCTGGTCGTCAAGGAGGGGTCGCCTGCGGCGCGCGAGTTGTCGCGATACCAGCCCCTGATCGAGATCCGTTCATGAGCCGTATTCCCGAGGGGCGCCCGGCAGCCGGAACCCCGGTCGTCGCCGTCGAGAAGCTGACCATCGCCCAGCCGCATGGGCGGGTGCTGCTGCACGAGGCGAACTTCTCGCTGGCCGCCGGCGAGGTGGTGATTCTGGCCGGGCCGAGCGGATCCGGGAAGTCGACCCTGGTCAACCTGTTGTCCGGGGCGATCTCTGCCGCCGACGAGGGCTGGCGGATCGCCGGCCACGTCAGCTTTGGCGGGGCCCGGGTCGACATGTCGCGCGAGCGGATCACCTTGGGCGGCGTGGTGTTCCAGAACTTCGCGCTGTTCGACGAACTGACGGTCGGCCAGAACCTGGCGATCGCTGCCGACCACAACGCGGCGGTCGGCAGCGCGCTGATCGCGGCGATCGACGGCCTGCTGAAGGACGTGGACCGTGACGTCCCGGTGAACAACTGCAGCGGCGGCCAGCGCCAACGGGTCGCGATCGCCCGCACCCTGTTGGGCAACCACCCGGTGCTGTTCCTGGACGAACCGAATTCCGGCCTGGACGTCTCGGCATCCAAGCGTCTGGCCGAGCTGATCCGGTCGCTCAGCACGGAGATCGGCGTGCCGGTGGTGATCATCGCGCACCACTACCGGCATCTGATCGACGTCGCCGACCGGGTCCTGATGCTCGATCCGCGACGGCACGCGCTGGTCGAGCTTCCGGCGAACGCCCTGCGCCTGGAGCGCGAGCTGCAGGCCATCGAGGCGGATCCCGACGCCGCCGGGCCGGACGCCGGGGCGCCGATCGCGCCGGACCGCGCCACCGTGGCGGTCGCGGCCGGACCGACGCGGTCGCCGGCGATCTGGCGCATGGGCTGGACGCTGCGGTTCCTCGCCGGCTACCTGTGGGAGCTGTGCTTCTCGCCGTCGGCCCTGCTGTTCGTCGGGCTCGGCAGCGTGATCGTCGGCTTCGTCACCACCTGGTTCATCTTCCAGTATCTGCCGTTCCGCGACCTGCTGCTGCCGATCATCCATTCCGATGCGCTCGCCGGCGTGGCGTTCGCCGAGCTCCGGGTGCTGGCGCCGCTGACCACCGCGGTGCTGATCGCCACCCGCAACACCGCCCTGATCGGGGCCGACATCGGGCACAAGGTCTACTCGGACCAGATCAAGGCGATGCGGAACCTGAACGTCCCGCACGACATCTATCTGACCGGCGCCGTGCTGACCGCGTCGGCCGTCGCGTCGGTGGTCCTCACGCTGATGTCGGAATGCCTGACCGGCTGGGTCGCCATGGTCACGTGGTCATACATCTTCCCGGAAGATTCCACCTATATGTGGCGCGACCAGTACTTCCAGCGCCTGTGGCCGCCGGGCCAGTTGCTGATGGACGGGACCGACTGGATCGCCGCCAAGGCGATTCCGTCGATTGTCGGAGCGGCCGGGATCGCGCTGTATTTCGGCTACAAGCCCAAGTCGACCGTGGTCGACATCAACCAGTCGATCGCGCAGGCGCTGATCTGGGGGTTATCCTTCGTGCTGATCTGGCAGTCTGTCCTGACCCTGGTAGAGTTCAAATTCGTTTCGGCACGACTGGAAACCACGTTCTGAGGCGGGCAGCAGGGGCGGACGACCAGATGGCGAGCTTTCGGGACCAGATCCATGCCTATGCCGGCACCGGCGGATTCGTGACCCGCGCGCAGGAGCGCGCGCTGCTGCGGATCGGGACGTCGGGCTACGGCCTGGGCTACGAGGATGCGCGCGGCGCGGTGTTCGATGCCGCGGCCGCCGACAGCCTGGTGCTGGAGAGCGCGGTCGAGGACACGGTTGCGGACTATCTGCACAGCCGGGCCGACCGATCGGGCCGGATATCGCGGGCCGGATTCCGGTCGGCGACCGAACTGTACAGGTCGCGGGCCCGTGGGTTGCTGGGCCCGGAGCAGGCCGCCAGCCGGGTCAAGGACCTGATGATCCGGCGCGGGCTCTCGGCGAGCCCGACCGGCCTGGTGTTTCGCAATCGGCGTTGGTTCAACCGTGTCCCGCCGCCGGCCCAGGAAGCCGCCGAGGCACCGCTGCCGATCGTATCGGCGGCGGCGGTGCGGGCACCGGTGGAGGCGACCCTGCAGGCGTGGGCGGCGGCCTTCAACGCCGGCGACGTCGCCGGCGTCCTGGCGCTCTATGCCCCGGAGGCCCTGCTGCTGGCGACCGCCGCGCCCGATCCGCGGCGCGGCCGGGCGGCGATGCGCAGCTATTTCGACCGGCTGATGACCGCGCAGTCGGCCAGCGTCAGGTTCGGCAGTACCTTGGCGATAGACGGCACCGATCCCGCGACCGCCGGCGGCCTCTACGAGTTCCGCTATACCGATCCGGCCCGCGGCCCGGTGGTCGTGCCGTCGCGCTTCAGCTACGTCGTGACCCGTGCCGGGGCAGGCGAACTGGGGCAGATCCTGCAGCACCACTCCTCTGCCATGCCGTTCGACGGTGCCAGCGGCTGCCCGGTCTAAGTCGGCGCGCGCCTCAGGCGGGGAGCGGCAGGTCGGTCAGTAGCCGCCGGTCTCCTCGACCTGCTTCACGCCGCCCAGGCGATAGTGCAGGAACGAGAAGCAGACGCCGAAGGTCAGGATTGCGACCACGGTCAGCTGGATGGCGGTGATCAGGTCCTCGAAGGTCCGCAGCTCGACCCACTCGGCTTCGACCAGGTACCAGGCGAACGCCGCGAACATGGTCGAGACCAGCGGCACGCCGGCCTTCTGCAGCGATCGTCGGGTGATATCGCCGATCGTGTAGAAGGCGAAGCCCAGGGCGCCGGCGACGGCAATCTGCAACACATGCTCGGCCGGCGGCTGCAGCCGGTCGGAAGTCACCCAGTGGAAATACGAATAGCCGCTGACGTTGTAGGCGCTGAACACCACGAACACACACAGCAGCACACGTGCCAGTGCGCCACCGAGATCGAGGGTATGTACGTTGCCCATGGCCGTCCGGTGTCCGTCGTCGTCGCGGTCGGCAGTCGACCCGGCCGGTTCGCCGGGACGGCAAGTCTATCCGCCGCGTACGACGCCTGCAACCGGAGCGGCCGCCCCGCATGCTGACGGAACCGCCAGCGCGGCGCACACCGCGGCCTCGGCCTGCTGCCGGGTGATCCGGGACGCCTGGCCGTGTGCGTCGCGGATCAGCCGCCGGAGATCCTGTTCGAACGACGCGCGGGTGAGGGCGCTGTCCAGCCGGTTCGCCGCGTAGTCGACGCCCCAGATGCCGGCCGAGATCGTGACCAGGGTGGCCGCCGCGGTGACAAGGCCGTTGCCGCCGGCAACCGGAGCCGCGATCACCCCGCCGATGACCGGTGCCAGCAACAGGCGGGTGGTGACGCTGAGCGCCCGGGTCCCGAGCGGGCGCAGCGACCGCACGAGAACGCGGTCGGCGGTCCCGCCGGCGCCGTCCTCGACGGTGGTCAGGGCATGCGGCAAGATGTCGGGCGATGCGGTCTCGGCGAAGGACGCCGGGAGCAGCGGCGGCCCGAACCGCTGCAGCGTCGGTCCGGGGTCGGCATTCAGCAGCGCCGCGGTCCGCTCGATCCGTTCCCGGCGGCGGTCGGCCAATGCGACGTCCAGGCTCGCCAGCCGGGTCATGGAGCGCGACCAGGCGGTCGCGATCGCGGCCTCGGTACGGGCCGGGTGAACCACCGTCGCGTCGAAATGCTGCTGGACCTCGGCGGTCAGGCGGTCGTAGACGATGCCGGCCTCCGGAACCCGCCCTGCCCAGATCTCGCGCTGGGCTTCTCCCGCAGCGGTTGCGGCCAGGTCCCAGGCGACCAGAAGACTTGAGAACCAGCCATAGACCCAGTCGGCATAGGTGCCGACCCGCCGGCTCATGGCCTCGAAGGTCGGGGCGAGCGCCCCGTCGGCCAGTCGCGGGGCGGCCCGCAGGAGCACCCGGGCGTCGACCTCGGCCCAGGCGGCGGCCTGATCGTCGAGCGTGCGGTTCGCCGCCGCGGCGGCTGTCGTATCCGACACTATACAGGCCAGGATCAGCAGCGCTAGCAAGGCGGCACGCATCTTCGTGAGGACCGTGCCATTGCCTTTCAAGCGAACCGTGACCCGGTTCGTACGACGCGAGAACGGCATGCCGGAATCCCGAACGGTGTGAACGATGGTGTAGCAGCGGACCGCACCGACGGCCATCCCGTCCACGGACTCATTGCCGCAGCGCGAAATAAAGACAGTGGCGTGCCGATAACCTGAATGTCATCATTCCGATATAGTGCTCGTCCGGGGTGTGCCACGCCGGTTGGCGAGGGCTGGACGAAACGGGAAGCGACGGAGAGGAGAGGCAGATGCGCGTTTGGCGAATCGCTGTATTCGTGGTCGGGGCGCTTTGGCTCTCGGCGGTCGGAGCTCAGGCTCAGACCCAGACCCAGAGTGGGACCGCGGCGCCGTCGGCGGCGGCACCGACGAGCCCGTCGACGGGGATCCAACAGGTGCTGACCCCCGAACAACTCGAGGAACTGCAGGCCATGGTCGGGCGCATGCAGTCCGCCATGCAGGACATGGTGACGTCCGCGCGCAGCACGGCGGGCCGCCTTGCCGGTGGCGGCAAGACGGTGGTGCTGGGCACCAACGAGATCGCCGCGATTGCCCTCGGAGCGGCCGGCGGCGCGGTTCTGGTGGACTTGCTCGGCGGCGGCGGGCTTGCGACCATGGCGGGAGCGGTCATCGGCGGGGTCGCGGCGCATTGGCTGATCACCGCGGAGCCGCCGGTTCTGACGGCGGGAGCGGGCTGAAATCCGGGAGATCCGAGGCCGTGCCTCGAGCCTGGAGCCATTCCCGTCGGTAATAGCTTGAAAAATCAGGCTCGATGCGGTTTCTAGTCGCTTCGGGCCTGACGGCTGAGCAAGGGGCGGGCGATACAGACGATGGACCACACGATGCCGCAAGGGACGGACGGGCGACGCCGTTTCGCCGACATGGTCCGTATCGAGGCCATGAACGGCGGGTTCATCCGTGCGGACGAGGAGCGGCGCCTGCTGCAGGACGGCATGGCGCGTTACAACCTGACCCTGGAAGAAGCCCGTGGCGTGTTGCTGTCGACCGTCAACGACCAGGGCTTCTCGCTGCAGCGCTCGACCGAGGCGGAGATCCGCGATCTGATCCTGGTCCAGTCCGCGCGCAGTCGCGGCAGGCGGCTGTCGAGGGGGGAGTTCGATCAGGCCGTCGATATGTATCGCGCCAAGACCAAGGGCCGGGTATCGGCGGACGAAGCCCGTCAGAGGGTGAAGGCGATCATGGAAGAGAACGACGTCCGGCCGAAGCGGTCCGGATGGGTGATCCGATCGCGCCGCTGGTACAACTCGATCAAGGCGACCTGAGGGCGCTGAGAGCCGGCAGCCTGCCGGCGTAGGGGGATTTCGAGTTATGGCGAACCGACCGTTACCGAACGTGGATCCGGACGCGCTGTCGAAGCTGGCGAGCCAGTATCCGGGCAGCGGATCGGGGCGTGCGGAACCGAAGCTGGGCGGCTCCGGCGGCAGCGGTTCGGGCAGTGGCGGTTCGGGCAGTGGTGGTTCGGGCGGCAGCGGCTCGGGTGGTGACGATGGCCCTGGTGACAAGGGCCCCGGTGACAAGGGCTCGGGTGATACCGGCGGCAAGGGCGGCTCGGTTGCACCGGCCGGCGGGCGTCCGGTCGCCAGCAGCGAGCCGGCGCCGGCCAAGGCGTCGGCGGGGTCCGGCGGCAGCCGCACGGCGGCGTTCCTGACATTCCTGTTCGCGCTGATCGCGCTGGCGGCCGCGGTCGGTGCGCTGGCCGCGCCGAGCCTGCGAAACGAGGCACGTGCCTTTCTGCAGCGCTACCCGCAGGTGATCAGCGCCGAGTGGGTCGAATTCGTCACGGGCCAGGACACGCAGCGCCTGGAGGTTACCTACCAGGGACTCGACCAGCGGGTCGACCGCCTTACCGCGGCGCTCGACCGGATCCTGGGCGCTCCCGGCATCGATGCCGGCGCAGCGCGGGAACTGCTGCTGCGCACCGAGCAGAACCAGCGGGTCGCAGCCGCCGAGGAACAGGTCGCGGCGGTCGACGGCAAGGTCGGTGAACTCGAGACGCGGCTGTCGGCTCTCGACGGCATCCGGCAGTCGCTGGACGATCTGTCGACCCGGGTCGGCGCGGCCGAGCAGTCGCTGACCGGGCTGCGCGAGTCGGTGGAGGCCCTGGAGCCACGCCTGGCCGAAGCGGCGGCAGGCAACGAGCGGACAGCTGCGACGGTTGCGGCGCTATCGACGCAGGTGGACGACGCGATGGCGGAAGCGTCCGCCAGGGTGGGCGATCTCGCCGGCCGGGTGGCCGAGGCGCAGGCCGCGATCGGCCCGATAGCCGAGCAGGCGAAGACGATCACCGAGCAGCGCCGGTCGATGGAACTGCCGTTGATCGGCATGACGCAGCTCCGGCTCGCGCTCAACCGCGACACGCCGTTCAAGGAGGAGCTGTCGCTGGCCGAACTGCTGATCGGCGACGACGCCGAGGCGCTGGCCGCACTGTCGGAACTGGGGCAGAACGCGTCGGCGGGCGTCACGACCCTGCCCGGGCTCCGGCGCGACTTCGCCTTCGTGGCCACCCAGATGGGGAGTTCGTTGACCCGCATCCAGAGCTGGACCCAGCGAATGAGTTCGTGGCTGGAGGTGCTGGTCGGGACCCGGACGATGCCGGAAGCCGACCCGATCGGCGAGATCACCGCGGCGGTGGCGTCGATCGATGCGGCGCTCGAGGCCGGACAGCTCGATCTGGCACTGCAGGAGGCGGTCGCCCTGAACGGCCGTCGCAGCGACGTGCTGCTCGAGGGCTGGATCGTCGAGGCGAGGCGGCGGCTCGCGACGGAGCGGGCGTTCAACGCGCTGACCGAGCGGATCTACGCCCGGATCGGGGCGACCAGGTAACCGTCGTCGCCCGCGACGTCCGGCGTGCCCGGCGCATGCGGGCAGGCGACGCACGATCGAGGACCTCGTGGACGGCGAATTCGCCAGACTGCTCGGCTGGGTCGCGGAACTTGCGCTTCGAGGGCTCGTCGGTGGCCTGTTGATCAGCCTGCCCGTGGTCGCGACCGTGGCCCTCGTGAAGTTCCACCGGCTGCCGCATCTGCGTGCATACTGGCAAGTGGCGATGGTGACAGTGCCGGCGCTGCTTGCCGGAGTGGTGACCGGCTGGATCGTCCTGTATGCAGACCCTTACAGTCCGAGCTTCAGGATCGCCTCGATCTTCCAAGTCGACGGGCCCTGGGATGTACCGTGGACGACCTTTCTGCTCTACCGCGCGGACCCGGCACTCTACAGCTACGATCCGCTGCTTTGGATCGCCCAGGCGCCGGATACCAGGCCGGAACTGGCCCTGGTCCTGCTCTTCGTCGGCTGCCTGCTGGTTCTGGCCGTGGTGGGCGTGCTGATCTATCTGCGCGGGCTGGACCTGGCCGCCGGCCTTCTGGGCGTGGCATTCCTGTTTCTCTTTGCGCAGGCGGTGACGATCTACATGACGGCGCTGTTCGCCTACACGCTGAACGCGCTGAATTTCTGGGCGGCACTCGTGGCGCTTGCCATTCTTCAGTACTTCAGACGACGGGCGTCACATGGCGGTCACTAGTTTTCGGCCATGCTGCACGTGCGTCTTGACTCGCATGGGTGGGGCCCCATGATCGGGTCGACCCTTCCGGAACAGCCACAATAGATCGGAGGCACCATGGCCGACGAAACCAAGCGCTCTTCGCGTTCCTCTTCGACCGGTGCCACCCGGAAGGGGCGTGCGAAGTCGGCTCCGTCCGCGGCGGCGGCGGCCACGGGCGCGGAGCAGACCGCATCTGACAAGCCGGCGGCGGCCGCAGCACCGGAAGCGCCGGTGAATGCCCCGGCCGCGAGCGGAACGACGGCCTCTCCGGCCGCCCCGCCGGCCGCTGCCAGGCAGCCCGTCGCACCGCCGCCCGCGGCCGAACCAGCCAGTTCCGGCGGTGGCGTGGCGTTGGCCGGGCTGATCGCCGGCGTGGTGGGCATCGTGCTGGCGCTGACCTATCCGCAGTGGACGCCGATCGTCTACGGCTCGGGTTCCGACAAGGGGCTGACGGCCGACCAGGTCCGCGCCGAGATGAAGGGCGAGGTCGACGCGCTCAAGGCGACGCTGGCGTCGATGGCGGTGAAGCAGGCGTCGCTGGAGCAGGCGGTGCAGACCGCCAAGCTACCGGGGATCCTGATGGTCGCCGAGGATCTTCGGGCGGCGCTCGGGGGCTCCGAGCCCTATGCCGGAACCTTGAATCTGTTCCGCTCGCTCACCGGGGACGATCCGGACGCGGCGCCGGTCATCGCGGCCGTCGAGGGCAGTGCCGAGGTCGGCGTCCCGACGGTCGCCGAGCTGCAGGACGGCTTCGACGAGGTCGCCCATACCATCCTGATGGCCGAGCAGCGTCCGCAGGCGACCGGGAACCTCGCGGCCCAGGTCTCCGACACCATGGCCAGCCTCGCGGCGGCGACCATGCGGCTGCGCTGGCGGCTTGACGGGGCCCCGACCGGTGACGGCGTGCCGGCGACCGTGGCGCGTGCCGAGCAGGCGGTCATGAACGGCGACTTCCAGGTCGCGATCGACACCCTCAGCGTGCTGCCGGAAGAGCGTCGGGCGCTGGCTCAGGGATGGATCGAGACGGTTCAGACAAGGTTGAAGGCCGACGCCGTGCGCGAGGACCTGGACGCCTACATCATCTCGAGGGCGGCGCGCGTCCAGTAGCGCGCCGGCTTCCTCAGGTCTTGAACAACGCCGGCTCGAGTTCGCGCGCGAGCCGGCGGATCTCCATCGAGGCGTTGTTCCTGGGATCGAGCTCCTGCGGCGAGGAGCCGTGATACGACGCCTCCTGGAAGATCGCCCGGTCGCCGATGCGGGCCTCGACCGGATTGAGTCCCAGCGATTCGAGCTGGCGCTCGGTGTGGCGCACGACGGTGGCCCGCTTCACACGGTTCAGCACGGTCCGGAACGCGATCTCGCGCCGGGTGAGGGCGCTGGCGCTCTGGATCACCTTCTTCATCTTGGTGGCCTCGAACAGGCTGGCCTCGTCGGACATGACCGGGATGAGCACGAGGTCGGCGATTCCGACCGCGTAGATCATCGACTGATTGCCGAAACCGGCGGTGTCTACGATGACCAGGTCGGCCCGCTCGCCGAGTTCCTGAACGGCGCCGATGATCGCGTGCTCGTCCGAGGTCGCCTGGGATTCGACGTCCTTGTAGCTCTCGGCCTTCCGGATCCAGCGGGTCGCGGCCTGATTGGGATCCGTGTCGAGCATGGCGACACGCTTCTTGTCGTCTCGCCAATAGGCCGCGAGGGACGCCGCGATAGTGGTCTTGCCGGTGCCGCCCTTGCTGGTGGCGACCACGAGAACGCTGGCCATATGTGCTCCGTTCGCCCTGGTGCAGCCTTGGATTCATAATGGCCGAACAGCCCCCGAACGCAATGCCCGCGTTGCACGGGCAGCCGGAATGCGGTTACCTGTCGCCTCGGCCTTGGCCGGTCCCGGGACGGGTAACGGAAGAGCTTGGCCATGAAGGGTGTTCTGGTCGCGGCGATGCTCGTCGCAGCGGCCGTTGGTGGCGTCGCCGCCCCGGTCCGGGCCGGGACGGTGGGCGACGTCATGCTCGCGGTCGGCAACTGGGTGAACGAGGCCGAGGCTTCGTTCACGCGCTGGTTCGACAGCCTCTGGCAGCGCATCGCGGTGTCGGATCGCGAGGCGCGTGCGGCCGACGCGTTCCGCCAGATGGTGGTGCTGTCGCCGGATCGGATCGATGCCCTGGCCGGTCGTGCCGGATATGCCCTGAGTACCTACGAGGTGTCCCGCGGCGATCGCCAGGATTTCGTCCTGCGGTTTCGGCACGACCGCGATCTCGACTCGGTGGAGCGCCAGTCGCTGACCCGTGAGGTCGCCGATCCGGCGCAGTTCGACCTTCGGCCCGACCTGGCGCTGCTTCGGATCCTGCTCGACGCCGCCGACTGGCGCGATGCCGCATCCGACAGTCGCTTCCTGTTGACCGGCGTGGAGGTGCAGGTGGACGATATCGTCACTTCCCGTCTGATTTTCTCGGAACCCAAGGTCGCGCGATGACACTGACAGCGGAACCGCTATCCGGGTTTCTCGGCGCCGAGATCAAGGGACTGGACCTGTCCCGGCCGATCGGCGAGGACGATCGGGAGCGGCTTCTCGAGCTGTTCTGGCGTCACAAGGTGATCGTCGTGCGAGGTCAGGACGTCGACCCGGACGGCTTCATCCGGTTCGCCGAGGCCTTCGGCCGGATCGAACCGTTCTTCATCAGTGCCTACAATCTGCCCACGCATCCGCAGATCTACGTGCTGTCGAACGTCCGCGAGAACGGCAAGCCGATCGGCCGCGACGGCGCCGGCACCCACTGGCACAGCGACAGTACCTTCACCGAGAAGCCGAGCAGCGTCACGCTGCTGCATGGCGTCACCGTCCCGGACCGCGGCGGCGACACGCTGTTCGTCGACACCGCAGACGCGTACGAACGGCTGGATGCCGACACCAAGGCGCGGATCGACGGCCGGCGCGCCATCCATCGCTATCAGCGCAAGGAGTTCGTGTTCTCCGGCGACCGGGTGGCCGACGAACGCGAGCGCGCCGAAATCGAGCGACTGAAGGCCCTGCGGCTGGCCGAGGAGGCGGCGGCGAACCCGTCGCCCACGGCACAGCGCAGCAACCGCGAGCCCGATCGCCTGCATCCGATCGTGCGGACCCATCCGGTGACCGGCCGCAAGGCCCTGTACCTCAACGACGAGATGACGGTCGGCATCGAGGGCATGCCCGACGACGAGGCGGTACCGCTCCTGCACCGGCTCTGCGAGTTCGCGACCGATCCCGAACGGACTCTCCGGTTCAGGTGGCAGCCGGGCGATGTGGTGGCCTGGGACAACGCGGCGGTCATCCATACGGCGACCTACACGCCGCCGGACCTGCCGCGCTTGATGCATCGCCTGACCATCGAGGGTACCGCCCCGTTCTGAGGGGCGACTGCTGAGGAGGCAAGACATGGACGCAGGTCGTTGGATCGCGGGGGTGTTGCTGGTCTCGGCGATGCTGTCGGTCGGTGGGCTTCCCGCCCAGGCGGCACGTCCGGTGCTGGACTGGCTGAACTACGACGCCTCGGCGCGAAACGACTATGCGATCAACACCGATACCGGGGATAGCGCGCGGCACAGCGTCGAGCCCTCCTGGGCGCCCGAGGCCCAGCGGAGGACGGCGAAGCTGGTGATGCTGCTGATTCCGAAGCGCTCCGAAATCGCCTACTCGACATCGGTCAACACGATCCTGCAGGTGTTCCGGCAGCACGGCCTGCCGGTCCGGTTCGCGGTCTGGTTCTACGACGAGAACGATGCCGTCGCCCAGGAGGCACTGGAGTGGTCCTATGCCCAGCCTGTCGACCTGATCATGTCGGTGGGGTCGGTCGCGACCGCCTATCTGCATGCGCATCACCGGGGCAACAAGATTCCGGCGGTCACCAGCGCGTCCAAGGACCCGGTGGCGTCGGGCCAGGTCACGGACCCGAAGGCCGGCAGCGGCACCAACATCGCCTACACGTCGATCAACGTGGCGACCGACACGCTGGTCGCCTATCTGCGCCGCCTGGTGCCGAACCTGACCACCATCGGCGTGCTGTATTCCCGCGACAACGACAGCGCCATCAAGACCCAGGCGCAGCCGCTCCACGACGCGGCCGGCGAACTCGGCCTGACGGTGGTCGACATCTCGGTGGAGAACGACGCCAGCGCCGAGGCGGAGCTGGACGTCGCCGTCCCGGCCGGTCTCGACGCGATGCGCGACAGCGATCCGGACCTGAAACGCAGCGTGTTGCTGGTGACCGGCTCGACCCCGGTCTACGAGCGTATCGCCCAGGTCAACCGGCACGCCGGACGGGTTCCGGTGGTGTCGATGCTGCCGGACGTGGTGCGGCCGGGCCCGGAGTCGGCGCTGCTGTCGATCGGGGTCAACCAGTCGAGCGCGGTGGCGCTGGCGGCGGTCTATGCCAAGGACGTGCTGCTGGGTCGTGCCGATCCGGCGACCCTGGCGGTCGGCACCGTCTCGCCGCCGGATCTTGCGATCAACTTCCTGGTCGCCCAGCGGATCGGCATCCAGATTCCGTTCTCGTTCTTCGAGTCGGCGACTTTCGTCTACGACCCGGACGGTCGGGCCGTGATCGAGTTCGGGCAGCGGGTCGGAGGCTAGTGGTGGAAATCAGATATAGGATACCCACGGGACGGTGTGCCGAGGTCATCCGGCCAGGCGCGCGATGCGTGGTAATGCCGGGGCATCACGAGCATCGCGCAACGCCGCCGGTGGGTTCGGTACGCCGCCCGCAGGGTCCCCTGTCCCGGCGTCTCGGGGCGTCGCGTCCTTGCCGATGCGTCCGCATCTCCGGCGAACATTCTCCTGCCGAGACACCGGGACAGGGGAACCCATGGGTATCCTATATCTGATTTCCACCACTAGCTTCGGCGCGGACACGCGTCGGCACGTTATTAAGTTCTTCAGCAACTTCGGCTACTGTCGGAACCAGCGATCTGGTTTCACTCCGCCCGGTGGGGGCGGGAACGAAGTGCGCTTTCGGGAGGGGTCGAAATGTTGGATGGGTTCCTGTCGCTGCCGGTGATGGCGGTGGCCGCGTTCTTCACGGTCTCGTACTTCGTGAATCCGGGCACGATCATCATCGAGAAGATGTCGGTGCCGCAGAATTTCGACTGGGATACCGGCTACACGGGATATGCGGCCGCCGGTGAGTTCACGCGCTACGTCTCGGATATCGCCGAGGCGGCGGGAACGAACCGTGGCACCCGCACCAAGGAGCTGACCGCGCAGGGCCGCTCGGTCGAGGCGCTCAGCGACTGGTTCGGGCTCGGCGAACCGATCCGCTCGACCCAGGTCGCCCTCGGCTTCCTG
Source organism: Thalassobaculum sp. (assembly GCF_040219615.1). GTDB lineage: Bacteria > Pseudomonadota > Alphaproteobacteria > Thalassobaculales > Thalassobaculaceae > Thalassobaculum_A. The sequence continues at coordinate 24,472 of NZ_JAVJSE010000003.1, read as the reverse complement.
CCCTATACCTTCTCGGGCAAGCTCATCAAGAAGGGCGACGACCTCACGCTCAAGGTCTTCGGCGAGTCCCCGGCATACTGGGACTTCGCGCTGTCGGAGAAGGGCAGCGTCGACGACGTCAGCGGCCTGCTGAAGCGCGGCGCGATCCGTCTGATGCAGAAGATCGACCCGTATCTCGTCGCGGTCTACCACTTCCGCGAGGAGACCGCGGCGAGCGGCTATCCGGAGACGAAGGCGGCGATCGACTACTGCTTCGTCCATGCACCGCGCAACGAACTGCCGTGGGTCTACGCCCTGCTGGGCGACGTGTTCCGCCGCGAGGGCAAGTACGAGGAAGCGATCGTCAAGTTCCGGCAGGCTCTGACGCTGGACCCGAGCTTCCCGCGGCCGATGATGCGCTGGGGCAACGCGCTCGCCAACCAGGGGCGCCACGAGGAGGCCATCGGGCGCTACCAGAAGACCCTCGAGATCGACCCGATCTACCCGGAGGCGCTCGTGGCCTGGGCCGAGTCGCTGGACGCCATGGGGCAGCATGAGCAGGCGCATCTGAAATACGTCGAGGCGGTGGGCATGGATCCGGAGTTCCCGCGCATCCTGTTCGCCTACGGCAAGCACCTCGAGCAGTACGGCGACAAGGCCGGGGCCACCGAATATCTGCGCCGTGCGGTGCACTTCGACGGCGGTCACAATCAGGCCTATGTGCAGGAACTGCGCAAGGCACAGCGTAACCTCGACCCGGCCCTCGAGGTGCTGGTCCCGCTGGCCGAAGGCATGCGGCCGCACAAGTGAGACAGGCGGTCGAAGAACGCCGGGCTTCGACGCTGGCATTGGGTCGGGCGTGACATGACGGCGCTGCAACGCGTGTGGCCGGGCGTCGCGCTCACGGCGCTCAGCCTCCTGCTGTTCGCCTATGTCGGGTACGGCGAGGCGATGCGGGTCTACCTCCAGATCCGCATCGAACGCATCGAGCAGCTCGGCGCGACCCTGCAGGGGACCGTCGGGCAGTTCGCCAAGTCGGGCCTGCCGCTCGACCAGTTCGGAGGCTTCGACCGTCGAAGCCAGCAGCTTCGGGTGGTCGATCCGGCGATCCTCGCAACCTCGCTTGTCGACGTCGACGGCAAGCCGATCTTCTGCGAGGCCGAGCCTGCGCACCGCGATACGCTCTGTCGCGCCGAGGCCAGCACCGACAGCACGCATGCCCGCTGGATGGCGACCCCGTTGCGCGGCGGTCCGGGCGTCGACCTCGCGGTCAGCCTGCCGGTCAGCGACAAGTTCGCGAATGTCGGCAGAGTGCTGCTGCATCTGGACCGGGACAAGATCGAGCGGGTGGTCGACGCGGCCTTTCGGCCGGTGTTCGCGGCTTCCGCCGGCCTGTTCGTGTTGTTCTGCATCGCCCAGCTGATTCTGCGGTCGTGGCAGGGCGAAGCGGTACGGCAACGCTGGCTGACTCCACTCTTCCTGACCGTCATCGCCCTGAATCTGGCGGTGATGGTGGTGATCATGTTCGACCTGTACCGCAAGGGTACCGAAGGTCAGGCCGAAGCGTTGGCGCGCTCGATGGCGGCGCGGCTGTCGGCGGTCACCGATCTCGGCATTCCGCTGTCGGCGCTGTCCGGAATCCATGAGGCGTTCAACGAGTATCGCCAGATCAACCCAAACATTGCCGCGATCTCGCTGAACGACCGCAATCGCGTCCTGTACAGCGTGCAGGATCAGGCGAACGGTGCCGAGGTGTTCGGGATGCCGCTGCAGCGGCTGGTGTTCGACCTGCCGGTCGAGAAGTCGCCGGAGCACGACCTGGTGCTGTCGGTCGAGCTCCCGCTGTCGGTGGTTCTCGCGGCCCTGGGAGCCGGTGCGCGCAACTTCCTCGCACTGTTCTTCGGGTGCGCGGTGTTGGCACTGGTCTTCCTGCGGGCGGTCCGAGAGGGTCAAGGGGCGATCTCGGGCGATGCGGCGTCCAGACTGGCGTTGCTGCGACCGGCCTATTTCCTGGGGATATTCGCCGACGCCCTGTCGCTGTCGATTCTTCCGGAGATCTCGAAGGAGACCGTGCTCGCCGAGGGCCTGTCGACGGAATGGGTGTCGCTGCCTTTCACCCTGTTCTTCGTGGGCCTGACCGCAGCGCTGCTGCCGGCGTCCTACGTGACGGGTCGCGTCGAGATCCGCCGGCTGTTCATGGCCGGCGCCGGGGCGGTCGGCATCGGACTGTTCCTGGCGTCCCTGGTTCCCGACTTCTGGGCGCTGTGCGTCGGGCGAATGCTGAGCGGCATCGGCCAGGGCACGTTGCTGGTGGCGGTGCAGGCCTATGCGTTCGAAGTGGTCGGGGAGGGACAGCGGACGCGTGCGGCCGCCGTGCAGGTGCTCGGCTACAACGGCGGACTGATCGTCGGAACCGGGCTCGGGGGCCTGCTGGCGGTGTTCAACGCCGATCGGGATGTGCTGCTCGTCGGTGGCCTGGTGGCGGTCGGCGCCTGCATCTACATCCGTTTCGTTCTCCCGGCGCTGGTCCACCACGAAACGGCGCAGGCCGCGCCGGTGAGCCTGCTCGGCTCGATCGGCCGCCTCGCAAGGGCACCTGACTTCATGGCAGTGCTGGGCCTGGTGGGGATCACCTCGAAGTTCGCGCTGGCGGGGATCGCCATGTTCGCGATGCCCCTGGTGCTGCATCAGGCCGGCTACGGCGACGACGAGGTCGGTCAGGCGCTGATGGTCTTCGCGGTCGTGACCTATCTGGTCACCGGGGTCGCGCCCCGTCTGGTCGGCCGGGTCGGATCGATCGACGGGGTACTGACGATCGGTATGATCATGCTGGCGGTCGGGATCGGCCTGCTCGGGCTGCTGGTGGTGCCGGCCGGCGGCGCGTCGGCGCCCCCGGCATTCGTCCCGGGCTGGCTGCTGAGCACGGCGTCGCAGCTGCAGGCCGCCGTCGGTTCCAGCGCCCTGCCGATCGCAACCGGGCTTGCGGTCATGGTGGCGATCGCGGCGCTCGGGGTCGGGCAGGGCCTGATCGCGGCGCCGGTGGTCGCGCGGGTCGCCGACAGCCGGGTCGCCGACACGGTCGGACGGGAGCGGACGCTCGCCATCTACCGGCTGGCCGAACGCGCCGGCCACATCCTCGGCCCGACCCTGGTGGGACCGGTGCTGCTGGCGGCTCACGGCGACGCCATCCCGCTGGCGATCTTCGCGATCGTGTTCGCCGGTCTCGCGGTGGTCTACGGCCTGTGGTCGGTGCTCGGCCGGAGCCAGGCGGCCTGACGCCGGTCGAGGCGGGCACTCACCGCCCAGGTGAGCTGACCGGGATCAGGCGGTGCGCAGCATCGCCTCGGCGGCGACCTCGGCCAGGATCCTGTCGACGTCGTCGAGCGAGAGGCGCTGGTCGTCGGCGGCGTGCTTGACCCGTGCGGTCGCCTCCTTGAGATCGGCCAGGGCCAGCCGCATGCCGAGGGCGTCCGCCCGCACGCGCACCGCGTTCCAGCCGGTCAGCCGGTGACCGACGGCGATCTCCCGGGTCAGGCCGAAATCGGCCGGGTCCAGGGCCTCGTAGGCGCGGGGATCGTTGTAGACCGCCTTGGTATGGATCCCGGCCTTGTGGCTGAACGCGGTCTCGCCGACCAGCACCTGGTTGAACGGGACGGCGACCTCGGCGAGTTCCGCCACCCGACGGCAGAGTGCCGGCAGGGCATGCAGGCGAAAGCGCTTCATGGTTCCGGCGCGGTCGGTGGCGTACAGCACGGCGATCAGGCCCTCGAGCGGCGTGATGCCGTTTCGCTCGCCGAGCCCCAGGACCGAGGTGTTGATGTGGGTCGCGCCGTTGGTGATCGCGGCATGCGCGTTGGCCACCGCACAGCCGATGTCGTTGTGGCCGTGGAACTCGATCGGGGTTCCGGTGAGCCGGTGCACCAGCCCGACCACCTCGGCCACCCGGTCGGGGGTCGCGGCACCGGTGGTGTCGGCGATGCCGAACCGGTCGAACAGGTTCAGCTCCGCCAGCGGCAGGTAGACGTTGACGAGGTCGCCGAGCGGGCAGCGGAAGGCGTCCTCGCTGGAGAATCTGAGGGTCACGTCGGGCGCGCGCTTGCGAACGAACTCCGCGACGTCGGCGGCGATCCGGACGACTTCGCTGATCGCCTTGCCGTGGCTGGCCGCGCGCAGTATCGGCGAGGTCGCCATCACCATGTGCAGCGCCTCGACCCCGGTATCCAGGGCGATCGCAGCGTCGTCCGGGTGGCAGCGGACATGGGCCGCCACGGTCGCCGGCAGCCCGGCGCCGGCGATCGCCCTGGCATCCTCGCGGGACCGCCGGCTGGCCGCCGGGGAGGTGACCTCCAGATAGTCGACGCCGAATGCGACGAGCGCCCGCGCGATCTCGAGCTTCGCCTCGCTGGAGAAGTCCGCGTGGATGAACTGCTCGCCCTCGCGCAGCGTGGTGTCGACGATGACGACGTCCGAGAGCGACATGGCGCGGCTCCCTGTTCCTTTCCCTACTGCGCGACCGCCAGGAAGGCGCTCGGACTGACCGCCGTCTCGCCGACGAACGGATAGGCGAGGTGCAGCACGACCACCAGGTGCATGACGAGGAAGCCGACCAGAATCGCCGACATCACCGCCTGTGCCACGACGTTCACCGAGCCGAGGAACCAGGGGAAGACGATCGCGATGGCGGTTCCGAGCCCGAGCAGGATCCAGACCAGCGATACCAGGCTGCGGGAGACGGTGGTCAGCCTGAAACTCCGGCTCTCGTTGACCTGCCTGACCCACTCCACGGTGTTCTGCTGCAGTGCCTGCTGCGCGGCGGTAATCGGATCGGCCTTTATGAAGGCATCGGACAACTGACCGAGCCGATGCGTGACCTCGAAACTCGGCACCCCGAGGCTCATCGTCCGCCATTCCTTCTCGACCACCGCCCGGGAGTACTCGCGCACCGCCGACTTCATGCGCGCGCGCGTGTCGTTCTGGCTCGGCTGGTCGTACGCTTCGGCCGCCCGATCGAGCGCCACCAGGGTCGCCACCTCCTTCTGCACGGTGGTCTGGGCGTCGGTGTAGCGGTCGAAGGCGCCGATCAGCGCCAGGGCCAGGGTGACCGCGTAGATCTCTCCCAGGAAGCTGAACTTCACGCCGCCGACGAGGTTGTTCGGCTCCAGCTGGAACGGCGCGTAGATCGTGTTGACGATCCAGGTACCGAGCAGCGAGATCGTCACGGCGATGCCGATCAGCAGCGGTACGGCGACGTCGAGCGGGATGCGGGCGAGAAGGACGGCGAGTTCGTATGTCATCGATGGGCTATCGCGGTCGCGGCTGTGTCACGGGAGACGGGGAGAGTGTATGGCACAGCCGGCCGGCAGGCCGAACTGTCGTGTGGGGCGGCTCGGCGGATCGGGCGGCAGCCGATCGATCGCGGCAGCGGGCGCCGTAGCAGATGCTGCGCGCCGCATCGTGATCCCTCCCGTGTTCCCTATCCACCATGCGCGGCCACACACTACCCCATTCCGAACGACGGCGCTGCAATGAAGGCAGGGGCCGACGGCGCGACAAGCTGTCCGAAGTGTCATGCCGGGGCCGCGCTTGACGCGCCGTACGCCGCGAAGGAGGGTTGCCCGGGTTGGATGGCAGTTGGGGGGGCGGCGTGCTCGACGGTAGCAAGGTCCGGCGCCTGGATCCGGCAGAGCTTCGCGCTACGGGCGTGCGATCGACCGCGGACGACTTTCATCTGCTGGCGGATCGCGCCGTCCTGGTGCTCGTCGGGCTGACCGGCTCGGGCAAGACCACCACCGTGCAGCAACTTGAGGCGTCGGTGCCGCCGGCGGCGATCCTGCCGGACCGCCGGGCGTTGACGGACAGCCTGATCCTCCCGCGCATGACCGGTGACGGCGCTCCGGTCACCGACCGGGTCGAGCGGTTCCGGCTGACCGCCGCGTTCAAGGATCGGCACCCGGGCGGCATGGGTGAGGTCCTGTCCTGGCTGCTGATCCCCTCGGACCTGCCGCCGGGCCCGATCCTGTTCGACGGCCTTCGTGGCGAGGCCGAGGTTACGGCAGCGGCAACGCTGCCGAGAGCTTGGTTCCTGGTGCTTGAGTGCCCTCCGGAAGGCCGACTCTGGCGGCTGTGCGGACGCAACGACCCGTTCGACCAGACCGAGACGACGCCGCTCGACGTCGACCCGACCGGCGGCGCGGAAGCGATTCGGGCGGTCCTGCGGGATGCCGGCTTCGACACCCTGGTCGCGGCGGCGGCGTTCGACCGACTGGCATGGATGCTGGCCGACCGCGGTGTCGACCCGGCAGCCGTTGCCCGCAACGCCACCATCATCGTCGAGGAATCCCGGCATTACGATCCGGGTAAGGCGCGCGACGCGCTGCTGCGCCTGGCACCGGACCGGACGCTGCTGCTGGATACCGGCAAGCTCTCGCCTTCGGAGGTCGCAACCGCGATCGCGGCCTGGCTCGCCTCGGGGTAGCGCGGCCGGTCGGCTCAGGCCGCGCGGGCCTGCTCTGCGGTCATCGCGGTTTCCGGGGTGCCCTCGACGATCAGTTCGAGGACTTCCTTCTCGCTGGTGTGCGCGACGTAGCGGTCGCCGACGTTCTCGCCGCGCTTGAGCACCATCACCCGGTCGCCGACCTCGAAGATGTCGGTCAGGCGGTGGCTGATGATCACCTGGGCGACCCCGTGCTCCTTCAGCTCCAGCATGGTCCGCAGCAGTTCGTTGGTCGCCATGACCGACAGGTTGGCGGTCGGCTCGTCCAGGATCACGACCTGCGGCTCGAAGCTGATGGCGCGGGCGATGGCGACGGATTGCTGGCGTCCGCCCGACAGGCTCTCGACCCGCTGGTATACCGAGTTGACGTCGACCTTGAGGCGCTTCAGCACCGCGCTCGCCTCGGCGTACATGCGGTTGCGGTCGACGAACAGGCCCCGACGCGGCCAGCGCCCGAGGAAGATGTTCTGGCCGACGTCCATGTTCCCGCAGAGCGCGAAGTCCTGGTAGATCATCTCGATGCCGGCGTCGCGGCTGTCCTGCGGGCTGCGGAACTGGGTCTGGCCGCCGTCCACCAGCACGTCGCCGGTGTCGCGGTGATAGGCCCCCGTGAGGATCTTCATCAGGGTCGATTTGCCGGCCGAGTTGTCGCCGACCAGGCCCAGCACCTCGCCCGGCATCAGGCGGAAGTCGACGTTGTGCAGTGCGCGCACCGCCCCGAACGACTTGCAGATCCCGCGCATCTCGACGATCGGCGTTGCGGCGTCGGTCATGTCGGTACTCTCCTTGGTGTCCGTCGCCTGGCGGCGAGCCGGTCCAGCAACCTTCCCATCAGCCCCTGCTGGCGCAGCCAGATGTCGCCGAGCACGGCGGCGATCAGGATCAGGCCGATGAACACGTTCACCCAGTGCTGCGGCATAACGAAGGACTGGCCGTCGGCGCTGATGATCTGCAGAGACAGGAGGGCCCGGATCAGGGCGATCACCGCGGCCCCGGCCAGCGAGCCGATCACCGAGCCGAAGCCGCCGAAGATGCTGCCGCCGCCGATGATCACGGCGGCGATCGCGTCGAGTTCGCGCAGCTGGCCGGCCGACGGGTTGAAGCTGCGCAGGTAGGCGACGTAGACGATGCCGGCGACCGCCGCGCACATCGCCGAGAACACCAGCGACGCGAAGCGAACCCGGTCGGTGTCGATCCCGGCGTAGCCGGCGGCGCGGGCGTTGCCGCCGGTGGCGTAGCAGGCCCAGCCCCAGGAGGTGCGGGCCAGAACGATCGCCGCGACCACGGCGATGACCGCCAGCATAAGGGTCTGGGTGCTCAGCGCACTGGCGACCCTGAACAGCAGGGTATCCGGCGCCGGTGCCATGCCGAAGGCCTGCAGCGGCTCGATCAGCTTGCGGCCGATCAGGCCGAAGCCCTCGGGGAACTGCGACAGCTGCCGCCCGGCCACCATCCAGGCCGCCAGGCCGCGCGCGATGTAGAACATGCCGAGGGTGGCAACGAAGGCGGGCAGCCGGGCCCGGGTCGTGAGCAGGCCGTTGACCGCGCCGGCGGCGGTGCCGGCGAGGAACGCCGCCAGAACGGCGAACCCGGGGTCGGCCCCCAGGGTCTTCATGAGGAATGCCGCGGTGGCGCCCGAAAGCGCCAGCACCGCGCCGACCGACAGGTCGATGTCGCCGTTGACGATCACGAAGGTCATGCCGACCGCCAGCAGGCCGACCTCGGTGAAGGCCAGCAACAGGTTGAAGCTGTTGTCCAGCGACCCCCAGAAGTCCGGCCGCAGCCACATGCCGACCAGCCACAGCGCGATCATGAACAGTACCGCCGCCGCCTCGCGCCGCGCCAGCAGGCGGGCCAGCAGGCCGCCGGAGAACTCGCGGGCCTGCACCGACTGGCCCATGGTCTTGATGCCGACCATGGCGACCCCGTCGGCATCGCCCGCCGGCGGCGGCGGCAGGCCGCGCAACCGGGCCAACAGCCGCTGCGGCAGCCGGCGGCGCAGCACCAGCGGCTCGATCAGCACCGCCGCCACCAGGATCAGACCCAGGAAGGCCGGCACCGCGCCGGGCGGCAGCTGCGCCATCGCCTGCACCTGCATCTCGGCGCCGCCAATGGTGATGGTGCGGGTGGTCGGGACGCCCTGGCGCAGCACCTTGTCGATCAGCACTACCAGGATGGCGCCGAGGCAGGACCCGACGATCCGGCCGCGTCCGCCCAGGATCGAGGCGCCGCCGACGATCACCGCGGCGATCACGATCAGTTCGGCGCCCTGGCCGTACTGGCTGGTCACGCCCTTGTCCTGGGCGACGTTCATCAGCCCGGCGATGCTGGCGCACAGCGACGCCAGCACGAAGCCCCGGATCCGCACCAGCCGGGTGTCGATGCCGGCGAACTCGGCGGCCTGCAGATTGCCGCCGACGGCATAGGATTCGTAGCCCCAGCGGGTGCGCGCCAGCACCACGGCGCCGATCGCGGCGACCGCAAGGAACACCAGGATCTGGTTGTTGAACAGCAGGGCGTTGGCCTCGCCGATCTGGAAGAACGGACTGGCCGCCGCCTTGGCGTCATAGGCGATGGTCTTGCCGCCGGTCAACCCGAGCACCAGCCCGCGGCCGATGAACAGCATCGTCAGGGTGGCGATGAACGCCGGCACCTGCAGGAACGTCACGAGCACGCCGTTGACCAGGCCGACCGCCAGGCCGACCGCCAGGGCGCCGGCGATCGTCCAGCCCAGTCCGAGGTCGTAGTGCGAGGGCGCGTACAGCATCGAGAACACGACGGCGACCAGGCCGAGGGTCGAGCCTACCGACAGGTCGAGGTCGCGGTTGACGATGACGAAGGTCATGCCGACCGCCATCACCCCGAAGCGCGCGGCATCCCGCAGGGTCGCGCGTATGGCGTGGAGGTCGCCGAAGAAGTCGGGGTTTATCCAGGTTCCGGCGGCGTACAGCAGCGCCATGAAGACCAGAAGCCCGATCTCCCAGCCATAGCCGGCCAGCGGATTGCGCGAAGCGGAAGTGCCGGGCATCTGTGCGCCGCCGTGGGGGATGGGGGCGGGACCGACGACGGCCCCGCCCGCTCCGGTCTCAGTTCTCGAACCGCTTGCCGACCGTGTCGACGTCCTGCTTGGTCACCAGCTGGGCGCGGGTGTCCAGGTTGGCGGCGGCGATGCCACGGTCGATCTGCAGGTACAGCTGCAGGACCGGCCAGAAGCCCTGCAGGAACGGCTGCTGGCCGAGCGAGCCGTCGAGCGCGCCGGTGCGGATCTGCTCCTGCTGGGCCGGGCCCAGGTCGAAGCCGTAGGAGCAGATCTTGTCGCCCATCTTCAGCTGCGCGACCGCGTCGCCGAGCGCCGGGGTGACGAAGCCGTTGGCGGCGAAGGCGCCGACCACGTCGCCGCGCGATTCGATCAGGCTGGTGACCGAGCCGACGATGTTCTTGGAGTCGACGTCGACGCCGATGTTCTCCGGACCCGCATCGACCTTGAAGTTGGCGAGCTTGCCGGCCGCGTTCAGGGTCTTCACGGTCGCCTCGAAGGCCGCCGTGATGCGGTTGTTGACCTCGACGTTCCCGAGCGTGGTGGTATTCGGGAAGATAATGGTGCCGCCGCTGACCCCGGATTCCAGAACGCATTTGGCCAGCGCCTCGCCGCCGATCGCCGCCGCCGACGCGTCCTGGCCGGTATGGCTGATCCGGCTGCGGTGGGCGAGCGTGGGGTCGAAGGAGTTGGTGGTAGCCACCGGCACGCCGCGCTTCAGCAGGGTGCTGACGATGTCGTCATAGGCGCCGGCCTGGGGCGTGGTGATGATCAGCCCGTCGATGGTCGGGTCCTGGATCACCTGGTTGATGATCTCGATCTGGCGCGGGATGTCGTCGACCGGAGCCTCGGAGCCGAGCATCAGCAGGTTGATCCCGAACGCGTCGGCGGCGACCTTGGCGCCGACATAGGTCGGGTCGAAGAAGCCGTTGCCGGCGGTGTGGGTGATGATCGCGAAGGTTAGCCGGCCGTCCTTGGAGTGATAGTTCTTGGTGCCGGGGGCCTCCTTGGCCGCCTGCTCGAAGGAATAGCCGCCGACCGCCTGGTCGAGCGCCCCGGTCTGGGCCGCAGCCGGCGTGGCGAGGGCGAGCGGAAGGGCGATCGCGGCGGCCGCGGCGACGGCCGAAATCGGGCGTGAGGTCATGTGCAGTCCTCCCTGGAATGACGGACGCCTCGTCATGCGGGGCATCCCGGCCGGTGCCGTTTTGTTTGTTGTATGAATTAATATCCCCCGTCGTCCGGTGACGGTCAACCGATCTTCCGGGGTATTTCCCGCATAGGGGTGAATTTTGTGAGTTCGGTGGTTTGATTAAGTTTCTCAATTGAAATAATATCGCATCCTTCCGTCCATCAGGTCCCGCCATGAACCCGCCCGGCCGTCCGGCCACCAAGGACACCAACCGTGCCAGGCTGCTGCGCCAGCTGCGGCGCTACGGGCCGATGCCCCGGGTCGCGCTGGCGCGCCGGACCCGGCTGAGTGCCGGGGCGGTCTCGGCCATCACCGGCGAACTGATCGAGCAGGGCGTCCTGTGCGAGTTGGCACCGCCGCCCGCCGAGCCGCTGTCCGGGTCCCGCGGCCGGCCGCCCGTTGAGCTCGGGCTGGCGCCCGGCCATGCACGCGTGGCGGCGCTGTCGATCCGGATGAACCTGATCGAGGGAGTGGTCACCGACTTCTCCGGGACCCCGGTCGCGCGCCACGTGGTGGAGTGCCAGACCCGGGGCCTCGATCCGTCGGCGGTGGTGGAGCGCTGTACCGAGGCGATCGCCGGCGCGCTGGAGCGTGCACCCGGCCAGGGGTTGCAGGGCATTGGCCTGGCCGCGCAGGGCATGGTCGATCCGGCGGCCGGCCGGCAGCTGTGGAGCCCGGTGCTGCGGACCGGAGCCATGAGCCTGGCGGCACCGCTCGCCGACCGGTTCGGGGTTCCGGTGCTCGTGGAGAACGACGCCGCCGCGACCTCGCTGGCACTGGTCCGGGATCATCCGGACCTGCAGCGCGGCCTGGTCGCCGTGCTGATGATCGGGCACGGGGTCGGGATGGGGCTGTTGCGCGACGGCGGGCCGTTTCCCGGCAGCCGCGGGTTCTCGTCCGAGATCGGGCATGTGCGGCGGGTGCCCGGCGGGGCGCAGTGCCGGTGCGGACAGCGCGGCTGCATCGAGGCCTATCTCGCCGACTACGCGCTGTATCGCGACGGCCGCAGCCTGGCCGACCTGCCGCAAACCGACTCCCAGCAGCCCACCGACTCCCAGATGGTCGAATTCGCGCGCCGCGCCGAGGCCGGCGAGCCGGGTCTCAGGGCCCTGTTCGCGGAGGCCGGGCGGGCGCTGTCGGACGCCATCTCCATCGTCAGCTCGGTGCTCGCTCCGCGCCGGATCGCGGTCACCGGGTCGGGCCTGCGGGCGTTACATCTGATGGAGCCGTCCTACCGTTCGGCGTTGGCGGGAGCCTTCGCGCCCGGCCTGGTGCCGGACCGCGACGTGGTCTTCGTGCCCGGCGGGACCGAGCGGATCACCGCCGGCATGGCGCATCTGGCTCTCGAGGCGGTCGACGCCGGCCTGGCGGAGCGCCCCGGACGGCCGGCATCGGTCGCCGCCGGGGGCTGAAGATCGGACGAGACGGAACAGAGGGAGAGCAGCGATGTCGAACGGAGCAGTCTATCCGAGCCTGAAGGACCGGGTCGTCCTGGTCACCGGCGGTGCCGGCGGGATCGGGGCGTCGATCGTCGAGCACTTCTGCCGCCAGCAGTCCCGGGTCGGCTTCCTCGACTACGATCGCCAGGGTGGCGAGGCGCTGGCGCGGCGGCTGGCGGCCGAAGGCCTGCCCGAGCCCGCCTTCGAGCACTGCGACCTGCGCGACATCGACGCCCTGCGGGCGGCGGTCTCCGCGATCGCCGGGCGGCTCGGCCCGGTCACCGTGCTGGTCAACAACGCCGCCCATGACGAGCGGCACGATATCGACGCGGTGACGCCGGAATACTGGGACGACCGCATGGCGGTGAACCTGCGGCACCAGTTCTTCGCCGTCCAGGCCGTCTGGAAGGACATGGCGGCGGCCGGCGGCGGCGCGGTGGTCAACCTGGGCTCGGTGACCTGGATGATCGGGCAGGGCGGGATGCCGGGCTATTCGGCGGCGAAGTCCGCGGTGGTCGGCCTGACCCGGTCGCTGGCCCGCGACCTCGGCCCGCACAACATCCGGGTCAACTCGGTGCTGCCCGGCTGGATCATGACCGAGCGGCAGGTCGAGAAGTGGCTGACCCCGGAAGGCGAGGCCGACCTCATGCGTAACCAGTGCCTGAAGCGGAAGCTGGTGCCGGACGACGTCGCGCGGGTGGTGGTGTTCTTCGCCTCGGACGAGGCGGCGGCCTGCACCAACCAGAACTACATCGTCGACGGCGGCTGGGTATGAGCGGTGGACTCCTCCGCGGAGCGCCTAGACCCGGGTCAGGGCCTCGTCCCGGTCGGCACAGACCGTCAGGACGTTCACGAATCCGCTGATCTCGAAGACCTCGCGGACATGAGCGGTCAGCGAGTGCAGGGCGAGGGCGCCGCCGCTGGCCTTGACCCGCTTGGCGACCACCAGGAACACCCGGAGCCCGGCGCTCGACAGGTAGTCGAGGCCCGACGCGTCGACCACGATGCGCGGGCTCCCGGCCTCGATCTGCGCGAGGATCTGCGCTTCGGTGTCCGCGGCGTTGGTGCTGTCCAGCCGGCCGGTCAGCACGACGACGGCCAAATTTCCCTGGCTCTCGATGGACATCGTCATAATGAAACTACCTCTCGTCGATGAGTTCAAAGCTTCTTGGTCAGGGTAAGGCGATTGGCGCCGCCGCGCCGAACGTAGCTCAGCCCGTCCAGCAGAGTCTTGGCGAAATAGACACCGAGGCCACCAATCGGTCGATCGTCGATTCCGGCAGTCGGGTCCGGTTCCGCAACCTCCTCGGTCGGGTCGAACGCGATTCCGCGATGCGCGATCTCCATGGTCATCCGGTCCGGGTCGCGGCGCAGTGTCACCACGATCCGGTGACCGTTGCTCGCGCCGCCATAGGCGATCGCGTTGGTGATCAACTCGTCGGCGGCGAGATTGAGGTGATGCGCGGCCTTCTCAGGAACCCCATGGCGCTCGGCGAACCGCTCCACCGCCAGGGCCAGCCGGCGGATCTCGGAGAGCTCGTTCGTCAGTCGAAGGGTCTGGGTCGCTGTCATATTCGCAGGTTGTCCGGGACTGCGCCTCGAACCCGTAATGTTCGAGCCCGGCGACATGCTCACATGGGTTATATATAGCCTCGAGGCGATCAGGGATAGGCGGGGGAAACGTCAGCGAGCCCCCGCCGACAGAGTCGAGATGGGCGGCTACAAGTCAGAACGGGCACGGGCGTCGATCGACTCGATCGACCGGCAGATTCTGAAAATCGGCGCGGGCGCCACCGTCTGGTCCGAGGAGGCGCTGCGGCGCTTGTGCGGCATGCTGCGGGTTCACTCGGTCGCCGTCCGCGATGCCCGGGCCGACATGCTGACGATCCGCGGGCCGATCTGGCGGTCGGTCGAATCGGTTTCAGGGCATCTGGCGTCCGACGTCTGCCCGGTCTTCCTCGACCGGTTCGAGCGCATGCTGCCGATGGGCGATCGCAGTCAGGCCCGGCGGGCCGACGGCGAGGCGTCGGTGATCCAGTACGCCGAGGCGATCGCCATGGTGTTCTCCTGGGAAGCCACCGTCGGCAAGCATGTGCTGCTGCGGGCCAGCATCCAGAAGCGCCTGGCCGAGATCGCGGCGGCCTGGCAGCGGCGGATCGACGAGCATCTCCGGCTCGCCAACGAGGCCGACATCCCCGACTTCCGGCATCTCGGCCGGGACATCCTGCGGGCCGAGGTCGCCGAATGGGCCCTGAGCCAGGCCGGCGCGCCCGAGCACTCCGCCGCCATCCTGCAGCGCGCCAACCGGGTTGCGCGCGATGCGGTGAAATGGGCCGCCCGGGTGTTCGAGCGGTTCCGGGCGACGCCCGACGAACTCAGCCACTTCGACGCCGTGGCGACCCTGGCGGCGGTCGACGAGCTGCTGGTGGTGATCCTCCGGGTCCACGACAGCGACCGGATGGAACGCGAGGCGGGCAGCCATCCGTTCGTGCTGACCATCGGCGAGCAGGCCATGCAGGAGTTCGCGACCGGGCTCGCCCACATGACCGGCCGCTACCTGCAGATCGCCGACCAGCATCTGCTCGCCGACGGTGCCGCGGGCTCGTTCGTGTCGTCGGTGCTGCGCGTGCTGGACCGCATTCTGCGGGTCGAGCACCTGCTGGCGCCGCTCGTCGACGCCCTCGGGATCAAACTCGACCACGCCGGGACCGTTGCCAGGATGGTGGCGCTGCAGGACCGGCTGCGGGCCCGGATGGCGAAGGGCGACCCGTCCCCGGATCATGTGGCCCGCTTCGATATCCTGGAGGCCGCGCTGGGACCGGTCCGGACCTGACGACTTGCCGGTGCCGTGTCATTGTGCCGGCATGGCGGGACGGCCACCGCCACCGGGAACGTTTGGGGGAGGCGGTTGACCAACGGAGAGCGCGCGCAGGCCTCCATCGAGGCTGTTGAGCAGCAGATCCTGGCGTCGTGCAGAGGGCAGCCGACGATCTCCGCCGCCGGGATCGTCCATCTGCGGTCCATGCTGACGGGTCATGCCGATGAAATCCGATCGGCGAAGGCCGGCGACTCGACGCTGCGTGCCGCGGCCAGCCGCTCGTCCGCCGCGGTCGCGGCGCATCTCGCCGACATCGTCTGTCCGATCCTGCTGTCGCGTTTCGCGACGCTGCTGCCGATCTCCGACGGGATCGGCATCCCCCGGGCTGCTGACGAGGCGGCCGCCGCCGACTACGCCGACGCGCTTGCGTCGGTATTCGCGTGGGAGGGCGCGGTCGGCCCCGATTCCAGGCTGCGCGGGGCGATACAGGGCCGGCTCAGCTCGGTCACCAGGAGCTGCCGTGCCCGCATCGAATCACATCTCGACGTCACCAGCGACGACGATTTCCCCGACGTCCGGCTGCTGGCCCGAGACATCCTGCGGATCGAGGCGGTGGAATGGGCGGTGGAGATCGCGGGCGGCCCTTCCCATGCGGCCGAGCTGCGGCACCTGGCGCACCACGCCGCCCGGCAGGCGATTCAGTGGAGCGGCCGGGTGTTCGAACGTTTCAGGGCCGGCCCGGACGAATTCACGCATTTCGACGCGGTCGCGACTCTGTCGGCGGTCGACGACCTTCTGGTGGTGATCCTGCGCGTGCTGGAAAGCGACCGCGACGACCGGGCGGCCGGCAGCCATCCGTTCGTGCTGACCCTCGGCGAACAGGCGTTGCAGGATTTCGGCAGCGGGCTGGAGCAGATGACCCGGCGCTACCTGGCGATCGTCGATGTCCATCTGCTGGCCGACGGGCCCAGCGGCGACTTCGTGCTGTCGGTGCTGCAATTGCTGCAGCGGGTCCTGAGGCTGGGCCATGCCCTGCTGCGATCGGTCGACGTCCTGGAGATCCATCTGAACCACGTGTCGGCGCAGCAGCGCATGACGGCGTTCCGGGCGGTGCTGCGGAAGGCGACGGCGGGTGCCGGCGCCCCGCGCGAGTACACCGCCCGGCTGACGGTCCTGGAAGCGGCCCTGGCCGAGGTCGGGGCCTGAGCGGTCTTCCCGATCCCGGAAATCCGGCTAGTCTCGCGGCGACACGGGGACCGTCCGCCCCGACCGCTCAGGAGGCATTCATGAAGACCCATCGCATCGCCAGCATTCCCGGAGACGGTATCGGACCGGAGGTGATCTCGGCCGGAGTCGAGGTCCTGCGGGCCGTGGCAGAGCGCGACGGCGGCTTCGAGGTCGAGGTCGAGACCTTCCCCTGGGGGGCCGACTACTACCGGGCGAACGGGATGATGATGCCGGAGGACGGCGTCGACACCCTGCGGGGCTTCGACGCGATCTACTTCGGTTCCGCGGGCGACCCGCACCTGCCCGATCACATCACCCTGTGGGGGTTGCGGCTGAAGATCTGCCAGACCCTGGACCAGTATGCCAACGTCCGGCCGTCGCGCCTGCTGGCCGGCATCGAGGGGCCGCTCAAGGGCGTCGGGCCGGACCGGCTGGACTGGGTGATCGTGCGTGAGAACTCGGAGGGCGAGTACTCCGGTGCCGGCGGCCGCGTGCACCAGGGCCTGCCCGAGGAGGTCGGGCTCGACGTCTCGATCTTCACCCGGGTCGGGGTCGAGCGGATCCAGCGCTTCGCCTTCGAACTGGCCCGCAGCCGCCCGCGCAAGCTGCTGACCCTGGTAACCAAGTCGAACGCGCAGCGCCATGGCATGGTGTTCTGGGACACGGTGTTCGACCGCATCAAGGGCGACTACCCCGACGTCCGGACCGACAAGATGCTGGTCGACGCCATGACCACCCGCATGGTGCTGAAGCCCGAGAGCATCGATACCGTCGTCGCCACCAACCTGCACGCCGACGTGCTGTCTGACCTGGCCGCCGCGCTGTCCGGGTCGCTCGGCATCGCGCCGACCGGCAACCTGCGGCCGGAACGCGACTTCCCCTCGATGTTCGAGCCGATCCACGGCTCCGCCTTCGACATCATGGGCAAAGGCATCGCCAATCCGATCGGCTCGTTCTGGAGTGCTGCGATGATGCTGGAGCATCTCGGCGAGCCCGGCGCGGCCGGCCGGCTGATGACGGCGGTCGAGCGCGTCACCGCGGCCGGAGACGCGATGCCGCGCGACCTCGGCGGGACCGCGAGCACCCGCGAGGTGACCGACGCGGTGCTGGCCGCCCTGCGGCTCGAGAACGCCTGAACCCGGGTCGGAGCGGCGCCCGCGAACGGAACTGACGGTCGGATCATGCGTTGCCCTTGCGTCCCTTGCGGGCGCGGAGGGTGTCATGAGCATTCGTTTGGCCATCTTGTTGTCGGGGTCGCTGCTGGTGAGCGCCGCGGGCGGCGCGATCGCCGGATGGCCCGTGCTGCTTGCCGCCGGCAGCGACCGGGCGCCGGTCGACAGCGCCCCGACCCCTGAACTGAACCGGTCGCGCCACGCGGTTCTGGCATCCCTCGAGTCGTCCCGCGAAGAGGTCCGGCGGCGGTTGGCGGAACTCGAACTGCTGGCCGAACTGATGGCCGATGCCTCGCCTCGCCGCGACCGGCTGCTGCCGGAAGCGACAATGGCGGGCGGGGCCGGCCGGTAGGCGCGTCACCATCCGGCGACGCGCCCGGCGGTGCCATCGATGTTCAACGTATCGTCGCCCAGGCACCTGCGACGGTCGACACCGTGACGAGCCCGGTGGCGATGAACAGCAGTCCGTAGGTATGACCGCCGGCCAGCACGGTGCTGGCCAATGCTACTCCGATCGTTCCCCCGAGCATCTGGATGGTGAGGTTGACGCCGCCTGCCTGGCCGCGAAGCTCTGGCGGCGCCGAACTCATGAGCGCCCGACGCGACGTGACCGCGAGAAACGGCAGGGTTGCCCCCCAGACCGGCAGGATCCAGGCGAGCGCCTGGTAGTCCCCGTGCTGCATCACGATCCCGCTCAGGATCAGCGCCGCGCCGTTCAGGGCCAGCCCCGATACCAGCGGAAGCCGGGAACCGAACAGGTCGGCGACCCGGCCCGCCAGGACGGACGTAAGCAATGTAGGCAGGACGGCGGTCGCGACCAACGCCCCGGCCGCGACCGGTGGCAGGCCTGGTCCGGCCTGCAGATATTGGACGGCGAAGACGAAGGTGATCATCTTGTTCGCCTGAAAGACGAAGAACACGAGATTGCCGCCGTTGAAGGCCCGGGCTCGGAACAGTCCCAACTGAAAGATCGGCGCTTTCACACGGGATTCGATCAGGAAGAAGGCGACCAGCGCGAGGATTCCGACGGCCAGCAGGGCCTGGGTACCTGGGGCCGCCCATCCCCAGTCGCCGCTCTGCATCAGGGCGACGACCAGCGCCGTCAGTCCGACCGTCACGGTCGTGACCCCGGGCAGGTCGAGCGAGGCTGCAGGCTTCGGCGCCGCGGAAGCGTCCGTTTCGTCCACCCGCGACTTCGCCGACAAGGCGGCGAGCACGAGGAGCAGGACGGGCAAAGGGTTGATCCAGAAGATCCAGCGCCAGGACAGGACCTCGGTGAGCAGTCCGCCGAGGAACGGGCCGGCCGCCATGAAGACGGCGGCGACCGTCGTCTGCACCCCGAAGGCCAGGCCGCGACGCTCGGGCGGGTAGGCGGACGTGACCATGGCCAGCCCGGCCGGAAACATCAGCGCCGTTCCGACGCCCTGAACCGCCCGAGCGGCGATCAGGAGCGTTCCACCGGTGGACAGGGCGCCGGCCGCGGAGGCTATGCCGAAGATCGCGGCGCCGGCGACGAAGCAGCGCCGGTGCCCGAGGACATCGCCCAGGCGTCCGCCGATCGCGACCAGACAGGTCAATGACAGCAGGTAGGCGTTGACGACCCAATGGGCCTCGATCGCGGAGAGCAGGAGCTCTGACCGGATGGTCGGCAGGGCCGCGCCGACGATCGTTTCATCCAGAACCGACAGGCCGAGGGCACCCGACGCCGCCCCCAGGACCAGCCATGGCCGGCCGTCGTCGCGTGCGTGCTGCATGGCGCGGCCCCCGTTCCCGATCATGCCCCGAGCCCCGTCATGCGCGGGCTCCCCTGAACGATCAGGCAAGCGTCCGGCATTCTCAACCCTGCAGTCATGGGCGTCGCTGGATCGGCTCGCCGGGCGGTTCCGAATTGCGTGTTTTTGCGGCCATTGCCCGAATCCGCGTCATTTTGCATTGCGGCATTCATAAGTCGAACGCAGTCGGTTCATTCGAATTCAATACACGATAACAGTAAATTAACTCCCTTCCAGTTCCCGGGCATGCCTCTTGCAGCGCACACTGGGCGCGGGCGGGGGGCTGCCCGCGACACAACAGAGGAGGCGGGGAGTGAAAGCACACTTCCATATCAAACTGGCGGCGGCGGCGATTGCAGCGGGGACCCTGCTCGGCGCACAGGCCGTGTCGGCCGCGGAGACCATCAAGGTCGGCATCCTGCATTCCCTGTCGGGCACCATGGCGATCAGCGAGACCACGCTGAAGGACGTCATGCTGATGCTGATCGAGCAGCAGAACGCCAAGGGCGGCCTGCTGGGCAAGAAACTCGAGGCGGTGGTCGTCGACCCGGCCTCGAACTGGCCGCTGTTCGCCGAAAAGGCGCGCGAACTGATCGCCGGCCAGAAGGTGGCCGCGGTGTTCGGCTGCTGGACCAGCGTGTCGCGCAAGTCGGTGCTGCCGGTGTTCGAGGAGCTGAACAGCCTGCTGTTCTATCCGGTCCAGTACGAGGGCGAGGAGAGCCAGCGCAACGTGTTCTACACCGGTGCCGCGCCGAACCAGCAGGCGATCCCGGCGGTCGACTACCTGCGCGACGTCGAGGGCGTGAAGCGCTGGGTGCTGGCCGGCACCGACTACGTCTACCCGCGCACGACCAACAAGATCCTCGAGACCTATCTCAAGGACAGCGGCGTGCCGGCCGAAGACATCATGATCAACTACACGCCGTTCGGGCATTCCGACTGGCAGACCATCGTCGCCGAAATCAAGAAGTTCGGCTCGGCGGGCAAGAAGACGGCGGTGGTGTCGACCATCAACGGCGACGCCAACGTGCCGTTCTACAAGGAGCTGGCCAACCAGGGCATCAAGGCCGAGGACATCCCGGTCGTGGCGTTCTCGGTCGGCGAGGAGGAGCTGGCGGGCATCGACACCGGTCCGCTGGTCGGCCACCTGGCCGCCTGGAACTACTTCATGTCGGTTCCGGCCCCGGAGAACGCGGCCTTCATCAAGGAATGGCAGGCGTTCACCAAGAACGACAAGCGCGTCAGCAACGACCCGATGGAAGCCCACTACATCGGTTTCAACATGTGGGTGAAGGCGGTCGAGAAGGCCGGCACCACCGATCCCGACGCCGTCATCGACGCGATCGTCGGCGTCTCCGTGCCGAACCTGACCGGCGGCTTCTCGGCGATGATGCCGAACCACCACATCACCAAGCCGGTCCTGATCGGCGAGATCCAGGACAACGGCCAGTTCGACGTGGTCTGGAAGACCTCGGGCCTGGTGGTCGGCGACGAGTGGTCCGACTTCCTGCCGGACTCCAAGGCGCTGATCTCCGACTGGCGCAAGCCGATGTCGTGCGGAAACTTCAACACCGCGACCGGCAAGTGCGGCGGCAAGGGCAGCTGACGCCCGCCCCCGCCTGACCGGTTCCGGTTCCCGGGGTGGCCCGTCCACCCCGGGGCCGGACACGGTCCGCTCCGTTTCCCGACGCTGTTCGGCCAAGGAGACTTGCCCATGCTTACCGGGCCAGGGCCCATCGGGCTCGCGTCCTTCGGGACGATCTTCCGTCGCGCCGCCTTCGCGATCGCCGTGCTGATCGGATGCCAGGCCGCTCATTCGACAGACGCCCTGGCCGACGCGGACGTCATCCGCGCCAGGGTCGAGGCGCTGGCCACTGCCGATTTCGCCGCCAAGGAAGCCATCGTCACCGAACTCGCCGCCATGGGCGATGCCGCCGCGGTTCCGGCGCTGCGCGCGTTCGGCGACGGCGACCTCCAGGTCCGCAAGTCGGACGGGAGGGTCGTCATCGCGGTACGCGACGGCAACGCCTACAAGGCGCTCGACCCGATGACCGGCGAGGAGCTGGGCTCGGTCGAGCGCAGCCAGCTCGAAAAGATCCGGGTGAACAACAATCTGCGCCGGGCGGTGCGGGCCGCCGTCGGCTCGCTGACCCTGCTCAGCAAGGATGTCTCGATCCGCCGCAAGGCCGCCGAATCGGTGTTCAAGAGCCGCGACCCGAGCGCGCTCGAAACCCTCGACGAGGCGATCGCCGCCGAGGTCGACGGCGGCGTGCGCCGGGTCATGGAGCAGGCGCGGGCGGCGGCGATCCTGCAGACCGACCGGCCCGAGGCCGACAAGCTGGCCGCCATCCAGGTGATCGCGGCGCGCGGCGACCAGGACGCCAAGGCGCTGCTGTCGGCGGTGGCGGCGGCCTCCGAGGGCGAGGTGCAGAAGAAGGCGACCGCGGCGATCGCCCTCATGCAGCAGTCGCTGATGATGTGGGAGGCCGCGCAGAACGTCTGGTACGGCCTGTCACTCGGCTCGGTCCTGCTGCTCGCCGCCATCGGACTGGCGATCACCTTCGGGGTCATGGGCGTCATCAACATGGCCCATGGCGAGATGGTGATGATCGGCGCCTATGTGACCTTCATGGTGCAGGACGTCATCCGGACCTCGGCGCCGTGGCTGTTCGACGCCTCACTGGTGATCGCCCTGCCGCTCGCCTTCCTGGTCGCCGGCGCGATCGGCGTGGCGATCGAGCGCGGCATCATCCGCTGGCTGTACGGCCGGCCGCTCGAGACCCTGCTCGCCACCTGGGGCCTGTCGCTGGTGCTGCAGCAGGCGGTGCGCTCGCTGTTCGGCCCGAGCAACCGCGAGGTCGGGGCGCCGAGCTGGATGAGCGGGGCCTTCGACCTGGGCGGCCTGACCCTGACCTACGGCCGGGTCTGGATCATCGTGTTCGCGCTGTTCACCTTCGCGCTGCTGTTGGTGGTGCTGCGGCGCACGTCGTTCGGCCTGCAGATGCGCGCCGTCACCCAGAACCGCCGGATGGCGAGCTCGATGGGCATCCGGACAACCTGGGTGGACGCCCTGACCTTCGGCCTCGGCTCCGGGGTTGCCGGGGTCGCCGGGGTGGCGCTGTCGCAGATCGACAACGTCAGCCCGAACCTCGGCCAGTCCTACATCATCGACAGCTTCATGGTGGTGGTGTTCGGCGGGGTCGGGAACCTGTGGGGCACCCTCGTCGGTGCGCTCACCCTCGGGGTCGTCAACAAGTTCCTGGAGCCCTATGCCGGCGCGGTGCTGGGCAAGATCCTGGTGCTGGTGTTCATCATCCTGTTCATCCAGAAGCGCCCGCGCGGCATGTTCGCGCTGAAGGGCCGGGCGGTGGAGTCGTGAGAGGGATGCCGCTCGGCCTCGGTCGTCTTGGTGTCGCCTTCCTCGCGGCCCTGGTGGCGGCGGCGGTGATGGTGCCGATCCTGAACCTCAGCCTGCCGCCGAGCTCGGCCTGGCATGTGTCGACGACCACGGTGGTGCTGTTCGGCAAGTATCTCTGCTACGCCCTGCTGGCCCTGTCGATCGACCTGGTCTGGGGCTATTGCGGCATCCTGAGCCTGGGCCATGGCGCGTTCTTCGCGCTCGGCGGCTACGCCATGGGGATGCACCTGATGCGCGAGATCGGCAGCCGCGGCGTCTACGGCAACCCGGTGCTGCCTGACTTCATGGTGTTCCTGAACTGGAAGGAGCTGCCCTGGTACTGGTACGGCTTCGACCAGCTGTGGTTCGCCCTGCTGATGGTGGTGCTGGTGCCCGGCGCGCTGGCCTTCGTGTTCGGCGCCTTCGCCTTCCGGTCGCGGGTCACCGGCGTGTACCTGTCGATCATCACCCAGGCGATGACCTTCGCGCTGATGCTGGCGTTCTTCCGCAACGACATGGGGCTGGGCGGCAACAACGGCCTGACCGACTTCAAGGACGTGCTGGGGATCGACCTGCAGAGCGACGCCACCCGCTGCGGGCTGTTCGCGCTGTCGGCGGTCGCGCTCGCCGGCGGCTTCCTGCTGTGCCGAGCGATCGTCGCCAGCAAGCTCGGCAAGGTGCTGGTGGCGGTGCGCGACGCCGAGAGCCGGACCCGCTTCATCGGCTACCGGGTCGAGCACTACAAGCTGTTCGTGTTCACGGTGTCGGCGATGATGGCCGGGGTGGCGGGCGCGCTCTACGTCCCGCAGGTCGGCATCATCAACCCGAGCGAGTTCGCGCCGGCCAACTCGATCGAGGCGGTGATCTGGGTGGCGGTCGGCGGCCGTGGCACCCTGGTCGGCGCCGCCATCGGCGCGCTGGTGGTCAACATCGGCAAGAGCTGGTTCACCGGCGCGCTGCCGGAGCTGTGGCTGTTCGCGCTGGGCGGGCTGTTCATCTTCGTGACGCTGTTCCTGCCGAAGGGCCTGCTCGGACTGCTGGGGTCCCGCAAAGTGCTGCCGGCGCCGGCGGTCGAGGACGAGCTGCCGGTCGAGACGCCCGAGCGGCGGGCGGCGGAGTGAGGCCATGACCGACCTTGTGAATTCGCTGCTGTACCTGGACGGCGTGACCGTCAGCTTCGACGGCTTCCGGGCGCTCAACAACCTGTCGCTGACCGTCGGCCACGGCGAGATGCGGGCGATCATCGGGCCGAACGGCGCCGGCAAGACCACGATGATGGACGTCATCACCGGCAAGACCCGGCCGGACCGGGGCGACGTGCTGTTCGACGGCCACCACGACCTGACCCGACTGGACGAGGCGGCGATCGCCGAGCTCGGGATCGGCCGCAAGTTCCAGCGCCCGACGGTGTTCGACAGCCACAGCGTGCTCGACAACATCGTGCTCGCGCTGGAGGGCCCGCGCGGGGTGTTCTCCAGCCTGTTCGCCCGGCTGACCGAACCGCAGCACGACCGCATCGACGGCGTGCTGGAGACCATCCGGCTGACCGACCGGCGCGACGCCCTGGCCGGCTCGCTGTCGCACGGCCAGAAGCAGTGGCTGGAGATCGGCATGCTGCTCATGCAGGAGCCCGAACTGCTTCTCGTCGATGAGCCCGCCGCCGGCATGACCGACGCGGAGACCGAGCACACCGCCGATTTGCTCAAGGAGATCTCCAAGGAAAAGTCGGTGGTCGTCGTCGAACACGACATGGAGTTCATCCGCATGCTCGACACGCGGGTCACCGTGCTCCACGAGGGCAGCGTGCTGGCCGAAGGATCGATCGACACGGTCCAGGCGAACCTGGACGTGATCGACGTCTATCTGGGGCGCTGACGATGCTGCAGGTCGAAAACGTCGATCTCTTCTACGGCGGCAGCCAGGCTCTCCGGAGCGTTTCCGTCTCGGCG
>NZ_JAVJSE010000002.1:0-72588 GCF_040219615.1 Thalassobaculum sp. | reverse complement strand
GGATAGCAGCCGGCCCGCTTCAACTCCCGGCTCACCGTCGACGGGTCGCGCTTGAGCGCGCGGGCAATTGCCCGCACGCTCAAGCCATCGCGCAGACCATCCATGATCGATAGCCGCTCACCGTAGCTCAGGTGACTGTAGCTCTTCCCCATCGCACCGCTCCCGTTCCAGCGCACCGGAGCGTGCCCTGTTGCACTTACTTTTGGAACGCGCCTTTCGGTGACAGTAATTTCGGTGACAGTGCACTCATCTCATAGATCTGAGGCACTCCAACAGTCGAGGCGCGTCAATTGAATGCACTGTCACCAGAATTCCCAGAATTCCCAGTGGCCCCCGGCTCGGCGACCCGTGCGGGCGCAGCCCGGTACCCCGGCGACCGGCAGGAAGTGGTTGACGCCGGCCGCCGCCGGTCGGTCAATTCGCCTGCCCGACGAGGAGCAGGAGCATCCGATGCCCGACCACACCGCCCCGGCGTTTCCCGAGCAGCCCGACGCAGCACTGGCGACCCGGCTCGATGCCGTGCTCGACGACTATGTCGGCGGTTCGATCGTCGGCGCGGTGGTCATCGTGGCCCGGGACGGGAAGATCGCTTACCGGCGGGCCGCCGGCCATGCCGACCGCGAGAGCGGCCGGGCGATGACCGCCGACACCCCGTTCCGGCTGGCCTCGGTGACCAAGCCCTATGTCACGGTGGCGGCGCTGGCGCTGGTCGACCGCGGGATCCTGGAACTGGACGCCCCGATCAGCCGCTGGCTGCCGGATTTCCGGCCGCACCACGACGGCGCCGAGGCGACGATCACCCTGCGGCACCTGCTCAGCCACACCTCGGGGCTCGGCTACGGGTTCTTCCAGAAGGCCGACGGGCCGTACCTGGCGGCCGGGATCTCCGACGGCATCGACCGGCCCGGCTTCGACCTGGCGGAGAACCTGCGCCGGCTGGCCGGGGTGCCGCTGAACTTCGCGCCGGGCTCGGCCTGGCTGTACTCGCTGGCGACCGACGTGCTGGGCGCGGTGCTGCAGGCCGCGACCGGCCGGCCGCTCGCCGAGGTGGTACGCGACCAGGTGACCGGGCCGCTCGGCCTGACCGGCACCGGCTTCCACGCCGCCGAGCCGGACGCGCTGGCCACCGCCTATGCCGACGCGCCCGGCGGTCCGGCGCGGATGGACGACCCGCACGCCGTGTCGTTCGGCGAGGGCGGGGCGATCCGGTTCGCGCCGTCGCGGGCCGGCGACGCCGCGGCCTATCCCTCGGGCGGCGCCGGCATGGTCGGCACGCCGGGCGACTTCCTGGCCCTGCTGGAGGCGCTGCGGACCGGCGGCGCCCCGGTGCTGCGGCCGGAGACGGTGGCGGCGCTCACCACCAACACGGTCGGCACCATGGCCGAGCAGGGCATCGGCGCCGGCTGGGGCTTCGGCCTGGGGGTCGCGGTGCTGGTCGACCCGGCGGCGGCGGCTACCCCGCAGGCGGCCGGAACCTGGCGCTGGGGCGGCGTCTACGGCCACAACTGGTTCGTCGACCCGGCCGCCGGGCTGGTCGTCACGACCTTCACCAACACCGCGGTTTCCGGGATGAACGGCCCGATCCGCGAGGCCGTGCGCGACGCGGTGTACGGCGCCGGCTGACCCCGGCGGCTCGCGGGCCGGCCGAACAGGCGTTGCCCGCGGCCGCCCGCTGCGCCTAAGCTCTGCTCCCCCGCCTGTCTGCCATCTCCCCGGAGCGCCTCCCCGATGCCCGTGATCAACCGGATCGCCGAGTTCCATGAGGAATTGACCCGCTGGCGCCGCGAGATGCACGCCCATCCGGAGACCGCCTTCGAGGAGATCTGGACCTCCGACTTCATCGCCGCCCGGCTGGCCGAGATCGGGGTCGACCGGATCGAGCGGAATATCGCCAGGACCGGCATCGTCGCCACCATCAAGGGGCAGGGCGCCTCGGACCGCAGCATCGGCCTGCGCGCCGACTTCGACGCCCTCGACATCACCGAGACCACCGGCAAGCCCTGGGCCTCGACATTGCCGGGCAAGATGCACGCCTGCGGCCATGACGGCCACACCACCATGCTGCTGGGGGCGGCCAAATACCTGGCCGAGACCCGCAACTTCGACGGCACTGCGGTGCTGATCTTCCAGCCGGCCGAGGAGAACGAGGGCGGCGGCCGGGTCATGGTCGAGGAGGGGCTGTTCGAGCGGTTCCCGGTCGACGCCGTGTACGGCATGCACAACCGGCCGGGCCTGGCGCTCGGCAAGATGTGCATGCGAAGCGGCCCAGCGATGGCCGGCTTCGACATCTTCGAGATCACCATCCACGGCTATGGCGGCCACGCCGCCCGGCCGCACACCACCATCGACCCGATCGTCGTGCAGGCGCACATCGTCCAGGCCCTGCAGACCATCGCCAGCCGCAGCACCGACCCGCTGGACAGCGTCGTGGTCTCGATCACCCAGGTGCATGGCGGCGACACCTGGAACGTGATCCCCGAGAAGGTGGTGCTGCGCGGCACCGTGCGGGCGTTCCGCACCGAGGTGCAGGACCGCACCGAGGCGACCATGAGCCGGCTGTGCCGCAACGTCGCGGCGGCGTTCGATGCCTCGGTCGACGTGCGCTACGAGCGCCGCTACCCGCCGCTGTCGAACCATGCCGAGCATGTCGAGCTGTGCGCCGGCGTGGCCAGCGAGCTGTTCGGGGCCGACAACGTCGACACCGACCCGGCGCCGGTCATGGGGTCGGAGGACTTCGCCTTCATGCTGAACGAGCGGCCGGGTGCCTACGTCAATATCGGCAACGGGGTCGGCGACCAGGGCGGGGTGATGGTCCACAACCCGGGCTACGACTTCAACGACGCCGCCCTGCCTCACGGCGCCTCGTTCTGGGCGCGGCTGGTCGAGACCCTGATGCCGCGCGCGGCGTAGCGTCCGCCGTTCCGGCGCCTTTTATCGATCGTTAACCGAATTCGGCGATGCTGCCTGCGTGAGTCGTTCGCCGGTCGGTAACCAATGCGCGTTCAACGTCGCAGGGGGCGGGCCGGCGAGGAGGAAGCGCATGGTGGAAAGGCTCGGTCAGGGGGACAGCGAGGCCGACTTTCGGCCTGTCCTCGAGGACTTCGCGCAGGCGTCCGGCGGCTGGCTGTGGCAGACCGACGCCGATCACCGCTTCACCTACATGTCGGACAGCGTCCTCGCGATCACCGGGGTGAGCCCCGAATGGCACTACGGCCAGTCGCGCCGGGACTTCGGGGTTCCGGAGGCGGTCTCTCCGGAGGAGTGGCAGGCGCATCTGGACACCCTCGACCGGCACGAGCCGTTCGACGGCTTCGTGTTCCGGCGGCGCGGGCCGGATGGCGAGAAGTGGATGCGGACTTCCGGCCGGCCGTATTTCGACGCCGACGGACGGTTCCTCGGCTACCGCGGGGTGGCGATGGACGTGACCGTCCAGGTCGAGGCGGAACGGACGATCGGCATGCTCCGTGGGGCGATCGAGCAGCTTGCCGAGCCGTTCGTGCTGTGGGGGCCGGACGACCGGCTCGTCATCAGCAATCGGCGCTTTCGCGAGATCAACCGGTTCGCCCCCGACCTGACGCGGCCCGGAACGCCGTTCGAAGAGCATGTCCGCGGGGTCGCCCGGCACGAGGCGTCGCTCGGCAACATAGACGACGCCGAGGCGTGGGTGACCGAGCGCCTGCGCCGGCATCGCGAGGCCGGCGAGCCGTTCGAGCTTCGCCGGGACAACGGGGTCTGGCTGCTGCTCCAGGAGCAGCGGATGTCCGACGGGTCGACCGTGACCGTCACCACCGACATCGCCGCAGTCAAGCGCGCCCAACTGGCGGCCGACGAGGCCCGGCGAAGGCTGGTGGACGCGATCGAGGCTCTGCAGGACGGCTTCTGCCTGTTCGATCCCGACGACCGGATCGTGCTGTTCAACTCCGAGTACGCGGCGTTCTACGAGGCGCTCGGCGCGCCGATCCGGGTCGGGCAGACCTTCGCGGACCTGGCCCGGGTGGTGATGGATCGCGGCCTGATCGCCGAGGCCGTCGGCCGCGAGGACCTGTTCCATGCCGCCGCCGTCGCGCGCCACAAGGATGCGAGCAGGCCGTCCGAGCTGCGGCTGGTCGACGGCCGCTGGTTCAGGATCCAGGAGACCCGGACCGCGGATGGCGGCATCGTCCGGTTCCGCGCCGACATCACCGAGGTGAAGGCGCGCCAGAAGGAACTGGAGGAGGCGCGCCGCCAGGCCGAGGCGGCGACCGCCGCGAAGTCGTCCTTCCTCGCCAACATGAGCCACGAGATCCGGACGCCGCTGAACGGAATCGTCGGCTTCGGCCGGCTTCTGGCGGCGACGCCGGTTTCCGGCGACCAGGCCGACTACCTGAAGCGGATCCTGCAGTCGTCGGACCAGTTGCATGCGATCGTGAACGACATCCTCGACTTCTCGAAGATCGAGTCCGGGCACATGCGGTTGGAGAACGTCCCCTTCGACGTCATGGAGACGGTCCGTGGCGTCATCGACATGGCGGA
The DNA here is from genome assembly GCF_040219615.1 of Thalassobaculum sp. GTDB lineage: Bacteria > Pseudomonadota > Alphaproteobacteria > Thalassobaculales > Thalassobaculaceae > Thalassobaculum_A. Next base: position 68,076 of record NZ_JAVJSE010000002.1, on the reverse strand, counting down.
TCCGAAGATCCGTGACAAGCGGATCGCCCTGCGGCTGATCGCCGATCCCGACGTGCCGGCGCATGTGACCGGCGACCCGCTGCGGGTCGCGCAGATTCTGGGAAATCTCTGCAGCAATGCGGTCAAGTTCACCGAGCAGGGCGAGGTGACGGTGCGGATCCGGTGGGAACCGGCACAGGCCGGACGCGCGGTCTTTCACTTCAGTGTCGCGGACACCGGCATCGGCATGTCGCGCGAGCAGCTGGCGCGCATCTTCCAGCCCTTCACCCAGGCCGACGATTCCACCACCCGGCGGTTCGGCGGCACCGGCCTCGGCCTGTCGATCTGCCGGCACCTGACCGGGCTGATGGGTGGAGAGATCTGGGCCGAGAGCAAGGAGGGCGCCGGCAGCGTCTTCCACTTCCGGATCCTGCTCGACATCGCCGGCCACTCGGCCGGACCGCGTCGCGACGCGGTGGGCGGCGGGGACAACCCTGCCGGCGACGAGGCCACGATCCGGGGCATGCGGGTGCTGCTGGTCGAGGACAACGAGATCAACCAGGATCTCGCCGTCGCCGTCCTGCGGCAGTTCGGCGTCGTCGTGACGGTGGCGAACAACGGCCGACGGGCGGTGGAACGCATCGTCGCCGACGGGGCCGCGGCCTTCGACGCGGTGCTGATGGACGTGCAGATGCCGGAAATGGACGGGTTGACCGCGACCCGCCTGCTGAGGGCGCTACCGGCCTGCCGCGATCTCCCGATCATTGCGATGACCGCGCATGTCATGCAGGCGGACGTCGAGATGTGCCTGGCGGCGGGGATGTCCGACCATCTAGGCAAGCCGTTGAACCATAACGGTGTTTGTTCCGTCCTGGCGCGCTGGCGAAAGCGCCGGGGCGGTATGGCGCGAGGGCGCAAGGCTGCCGCGCCCGACGCGCAGGGGCCGGCGGTTCCGGCCGTCTCGCTGGTCCAGGCGCTCGCCGAACTCCTGCCGAACGGGGCGGTCGCCGGACGGATTCTGCACGAGTTCGCGCGCTCGCAGCCGCCGACGGTGTCGGAGCTCGGAAGGGCGGTGGCGGGCGGCGACTGGGTCGAGGCCCGTCGGCTGGCGCATCAGGTCAAGGGAATGACGGCCAACCTCCGGATGCGGGAACTCGCCGCCGCCGCCGCCGGGCTCGAGGCCCTGCTGGACCGGTCGGAGCCTTCGGCGGTCGAGCTGGCGGCCGCGATGCGCGCGGTCGACGATGCGCTCGCCGAGGTGCTGGGCCGGATCGCCGTCGAACTGCCGGGCGAGACCGCCGAGGGCCCGCCGCGCGTCAGCTTGTCGACGCGCTAGGGTCGTCGTCCGGGAGGCTATTCCTGGGGCGGCTCCGATTTCGCCGCCGGACCGCGGTCGCCGCGGCGAAACAACCCTTCCATGACCTGCCCGAGGGCGTTGTGCAGGTTGCGTACCGCCGAGCGCGACAGGATCAGCCGGCCGACCACCGCGTGCTCCTGTCCCTGGCCGTCCGGGGTGGAGCGCATGTTGACCAGGTTCATCCGCACGATGCCGTCGCGCACGGTGGCGCCTATGACCCCGTCGACGAAGATCTCCGCACAGTCCGGATCGACCACGATCTTGATGTCTGCCGCCGCTGCCGGCGCTTCCCGGTCGCTCATATCCCCGTTCCCTGGCCATATTTGACTCGAATGCACTCTAGCATCGGCGTCGGGGCAAGCTAGTGGTCGAAATCGGACATATGGCGACCATGGGACGGCGTGCCGAGGCCATCCGGCCAGGCGCGCGATGCGTGGTGATGCCGGGGCATCACGAGCATCGCGCAACGCCGCCGGTGGGCTCGGCACGCCGCCCGCAGGGTCCCCTGTCCCGGCGTCTCGGGGCGTCGAGCGTCCTTGCCGATGGGCCGGCATCGCCGGCGGACGCTCTCCTGCCGAGACACCGGGACAGGGGATCCCATGGGCACCATATGTCCGATTTCGACCACTAGCTGTCGATGCGGGTGGTCAGCGTGGTCTTTCGGCCGCCCGATCGCACGATCAGGCCGCCGGTCTGCGCGCTCGTCAGGTCGACTCCTTCGAGGGTAGCCCCGGTCAGGATCGCGCCGCGCAGGTCGGCATCGGCGATCTTGGCACCGGTCAGGTTGGCGCTCTGCAGGTCGGCGCCGGCCAGATAGGCGCCGGTCAGGTCGGCCGAGCTCAGATTCGCGCGCCTGAGGTCGGCGCAGGTCAGCTCGGCATAGGCAAGGTTGGCACCGGAGAGGTCGACGTCCCGGAATGCCGCGCGATGGCCCTTGCGGCCCTCGCTCATCACCCATTGCACGTGGCTCAGCAGCTTCTGCTGGGTGTCCTTGTCGAAGCTGCCGAGTCCGAGGAACACCTGGGCGCCGTGCAGCTTGGCCTCCGACAGGTTGCAGTCGGCGATCTTGGCGTTGCGCAGCTGGCAGTTGCTGAGGTTGGCGCCGCGCAGGTCGGCGCCGGCGAGGTTGGCGCCGGACAGGTTGGCGCCGCGCAGGTTGGCGCCGCGCAGAACCGCGCCCTGGAGGTCGCACTCGAACAGGTTCGCGTACCGCAGGTCGGCCTTCTCCAGGTTGGCATTGGTCAGCCGGGCGCGCTCCAGATCGACCTCGCTCAGATCCGCCGACTGCGTTCCGCCGGCCAGGGTCAGGGTGGCCGGGCCGACATCGGCGTCGGTCAGGTCTGTGTGCTTCAGGTTCGACCCGCGCAACCTGATGCCGCGCAACCGCGCCTTGCGCAGGTTCGAGCCCTCGAGGCTGGTCGCCAGCACGGTCGACAGCTCGAAATCGGCCTCGGCGAAATTGGTCCGCCAGAACGAGCAGTCCTGGAAGGTGACGTTGAGGAAGCAGGCGTTGCGCAGGTCGACGGCGGTCGTCTGGACCTTCTCGATGGTGGTGTTGGCGAGCAGCAGCCGGGTTCCGTTGCGCGGGTTCGCCAGGAACCGCTCGTGCTTCTTGTACAGCTCGTCGAATGCCGCCCTGTCGACCGTCTGGGTAGCCAACTTGCCGCTCATGCTGCCCCCACCTTCAGCCTGCCACGGGGCGTAGGAAGGTTTGCAACCAGCCTTCGGCCGGCAACAATCTTCACGCTTCTAGGCCTGCCGTGAAGACTCATAGCCCGGAAACTACAGGGCATGTGTGAAAAACATTGATTAATTTCCAGGCGCTCCGGAAAGACATCCGCGCCAACCCGGTGAGGCCGGCGCGGACTTCGAACGAACCGGCGGTCCGCCGATCCCGGTCTATCCGGCCGGTTCTCCCAGCTGCCGCCGAAGTTCGGTCTTCAGAATCTTGCCGTAGTTGTTCTTCGGCAGGTCGGCGACCATCCGGTACTCCTTCGGCCGCTTGAACCGGGCGATGTTGTCGAGGCAGAGCCGGTCGAGCTCCGCGAGGGCGACCTCGGCGCCCGGGCGCGGCCGGACGAAAGCCACGACCTCCTCGCCCCAGTCCTGGTGCGGGCGGCCGACCACGGCGCACTCGAGCACCTCCGGGTGGCGCAGCAGGACCTCCTCGACCTCGCGCGGATAGATGTTGGTGCCGCCGGAGATGATGACGTCCTTCGAGCGGTCCTTGAGGGACAGGAAGCCGTCCTCGTCGAACGCCCCGACGTCGCCGGTCCAAAGCCAGCCGTCCCGGATCGACGTGGCGGTCGCCTCCGGGTTGTTCCAGTAGCCGGCCATGACGATGTCACCGCGGCAGATCACCTCGCCGGTTTCGCCGTCCGGCAGATCGTTGCCGTCCTCGTCGACGACCCGGACCTCGACGTCGGTCCGGGGAAACCCGGTGGAGCCGATGCGGCGCTCCCACTTCGGATGGTCGCGGTCGACATAGATATGCTTCGGCAGGCCGGTGATCGTCATCGGGGCCTCGCCCTGGCCGTAGATCTGCGCCAGCTTCGGGCCCAGCACGTCGAGCGCGCGCTTGACGTCCTCCAGGTACATCGGGGCGCCGCCGTAGACGATGGTCTTGAGGTTCGCGAGGTCGGCCTGCCCGATGTGCGGCGTGTTGATCAGCCGCGTGACCATGGTCGGGGCGAAGAAGAACGAGCAGCCCGGCCAGCGCTCGATCAGCCGCAGTGTCTCGGCGACGTCGAAGCCGCCGGATTCCGGAATCACCGTGTTCGCGGCCTTGGCCACGTGCGGCAGGCCATACAGGCCGGATCCGTGACTCATCGGCGCCGAGTGGATCATGCAGTCGGTCGGCAGGATGGTGTCGACGTCGCCGAAATAGTTCATCACCGCGACCATGAGATTGCGGTGGGTCAGCATCGCCCCCTTCGGTCGTCCCGTGGTCCCCGAGGTGTAGAACAGCCAGGCGAGGTCGTCCGGGGCCACCGGCGCGACCGGGACCGGATCATGCGCCAGCAGCGCATCGTAGCCGGCCGTTCCGGTGACCACGGTATGCTCGAGACCGGGAAGCTCGTCGCGCACGGTCGCCAGTGCCTCAGCGATGTCCGGGCTGGCCACGCACGCCCGCGAGCCGGAGTGATCGAGGATGTAGGCGTGCTCCTTGGGGTGCAGCTTGGCGTTCACCGGAACCGCCACCAGGCCGGCGTGCCAGGCGCCGTACATGACCTCGAAATACTCGGGGCCGTTCTTCATGACCAGGGCGACCCGGTCGCCGGACGCGAGCCCGAGGGCCCGCAGGCCACCGGCGAGGCGGGCGACCCGGTCGGCGAACGTCCGGTAGTCGTAGAGCACCCGCTCGCCGAGCGACATCGCCGGGCGTTCGCCGAAGCTCCGTGCCACCTGGGCCAGCACCTTCGCCTGATTCATGCTTCCTCCTGCCGTTCGGCACGTCCCTGCGCTGCACGCCGGCGAACCGTAGCAGCGGCCCGGGTATGGCGGTAGGCGGCGAAACGCACGAGGCTTCCCCCCTGCCTGTCCACCGACTATCTTTGCCGCGACCAGCCATAACCGCCGGACCGAACCGGCACGCGACGGAGGAACCCGATGAATGTGATCGAATTGCTGGAGGGCGGCGGTCTGCTGATCGTCAGTGTGCTGCTGATCGTGTTCGTGGTGGCGCGCAACAAGACCACCGGCGGCAACTGGCCGTCCAGCATCGTCGCGACCAACTTCATGGTTCTCCTGATCATCGGCACCGGCTTCTTCGGAATCGCGACCTTCATCGATTCCTTCGTGTCCTGAGGATCAGCGGTCGATGACCGCCGTCCCGTCCGACCGCCGGATCGCCGACCTCCGGGTCCGCCGGCTTCTCGCACCCTGGGTGGACCCGCCGCGCTGGTCGCCGTCCTACGACCGGATGCGCGAGTTGCTGGTGGTCGAGGTCGAGACCGCCGGCGGCGCCGTCGGCATGGGCTACCTGCAACTGCTGGCCGGCGGTTCGGCGACGGTCGCCGCATGCCTCGACGAACTGGTGCGACCACACCTGATCGGCCGGGACGCCACCGAGGTCGAGGCGATCTGGGGCGATCTCTGGCGGGCCAACTATTGGGTCGGACGCATGGGTGTCACGGTGTTCGCCCAGTCGGCGGTCGACGTGGCGCTCTGGGACCTGACCGCGAAGCTGGCCGGCCTGCCGCTGTTCCGGCTTTGGGGCGGTGCCTCCCGCAGCCTGCCGGCCTACGGCAGCGGGTGCTGGCGCGGCCTCGGTGGCGACGGCATGGTGGCCAAGGCCCAGGCCTATGCCGCCCGCGGGTTCCCGGCGATCAAGATGCAGGCCGGGCATCTGTACGACGACCGGACCGACGTCGAGCATGTCCGACGGATGCGCGACGCGCTCGGTGACGGCGTGGAGATCCTGGTCGACGTGAACATGGGCTGGAGCGCCGACCAGGCGATCGCCGTGGGCAAGCGCTTTCAGGACCACGGGGTGTACTGGCTGGAGGAGCCGGTGGTCTGCGAGGACTTCGCCGGCTATCTGCGGATCGCCGATGCGCTGGATCTCAGAGTGGTCGGTGGCGAAACCCATTTCACGCGCTTCGACCTGCGGCCGTTCTTCGAGCACCCGAAGATCCCGATTCTGCAGCCCGACGTCATGCGGGGCGGGCTGACCGAACTGCGGCGGATCGCGGTGCTGGCCGATACCTGGGGCATGCGGATCGCGCCGCATCTGTTCCCGGAACTGATGGTCCAGGTCCTGGCGGCGGTTCCGAACCCGCACTGGGTCGAGTATGTCGACTGGATGGAGGACGCGTGGGTGAACCCGGTGCTGCCGGACCAGGGGCGTTACGTCCCGCCCGAACGTCCCGGTCACGGGCTCGCGTTCAAGCCGGAGTTCCTTGCGGATTATACGGTGTCCGGCTGAGCGGCGCTTCCGGCCCGGGAGACTGGATGTTACGGTCGACCGGCAGCAGGGGCACCGGGTGACATCGGAGAAGAGCAACGACGCGCCTTCGAGCGTTCCGCCCGCTCCGGTGTCGGGGTGGTGGCTGGTCGGCCCGGTGCTTGCGCTGATGCTGGCTGCCGTCGCGCTGGTCGGCACGACGGTCTGGCTGGCGGCGGACGAGATCGATCGCACGGTTGTTTCCGGGTCGCAGCGTCTCGCGGATTCCGCCCTGCGGACCATGCAGCGCGAGATCGCCCTGTGGGCCAAGGACTATGCGTTCTGGGGCGCCACGGTCGAGAACCTGGTGGTGTCGCCGGATCCGGCCTGGGCGGAAGCCAATGTCGGCCAGTACGTCTTCAACACCTTCGGGACGACCGCGACCGTCGCCGTCGATGCCCGGGACGAGGTGATCTACTATGCCTCGGACCGCCGGCGGCCGTCGCCGCCGGAAGGCTTCGCCCGGACGGTGGTGGAGGCGGTCGCGCCGCTCATCGAGCAGGCGAGGGCGGCGCCGCTCGCCGAACCGGTCGGCCACTCCGGGATCGTCGCGGTCGGGGACCTCGTGCTGCTGGCCGGGGCCGCGGCCATTACGCCGGAACGCAAGTCGCAACAGGACCTGCGGCCACATCCCCGGCCGGTATTGATCTTCGTGCGTCAACTCGACATGGCGGCGTTCGACCGCCTGTCCGAGCGCTTCGACCTGCCGGATTTCCGGTTGCTGCGGGACGCCGCGTCGGCATCGGCGCACGCCTGCCCGGTCGCCGACGTGCGGGGCAATGTGATCGGCTTCGTCGACTGGACCCCGGAACGGCCGGGTGACGCGATCCTGAACCGGCTGATGTGGCCGCTGGCGGCGATCGGCCTGGCACTGGCGGCGATCGGCGGCCTGACCCTGCGCCGCGTCGTCGGGGCGAATCGCGACCTTCACGCCCAGGCCCATGCGCTGCACGTGGCGAACGAGCAGCTGTCCGAGAACACCACCAGGGTGAGGTCAGCGCTGCAGCGGGCCGAGCACGCGACCCGGGCCAAGAGCAGCTTCCTGGCCGGCATCAGTCATGAACTGCGCACCCCCCTGACGGCGATCATCGGGTTCTCCCAGATCCTCAAGCTGCAGCACCGACCCGGTCGGGAGCGCAGCCGCGAGCAGGAGTATGCCGAGATCATCCACGACAGCAGCCAGCATCTGCTGAATCTGGTGAACGACATTCTCGACCTCTCGAAGATCGAGAGCGGCGGCTACGAACTGGAGGAGAGCTGGATCGACGTCGGCCGCGAGGCCCGGACCGTGCGCTCGCTGCTGGTCCACGAGGCCGAGCGCCGCGGCGTCGAGGTCGGCGTCGATGTCCCGGAGAACCTGCCGGCCCTGTACGGCGATCCGAAGAGCCTCCGGCAGATCGTCATCAACCTGATGTCCAACGCCCTGAAGTTCACCGAGCGCGGCGGTTGGGCCAGGCTGGCGGTCCGCATCGAACCGGATGGCGGCCTGGTCATCGAGGTCGCCGACAACGGAACCGGGATCGCGCCGGAGGACCAGGGCGAGATCTGGGAGGCCTTCAAGCGCGCGCGCAATCCCGGTCTCGCTAAGGCCGAGGGCTCGGGGCTCGGCCTGCATCTGGTCAAGGTGCTGGCCGAGTTGCACGGCGCCGAGGTCGGGTTGGAGAGCGCGCCCGGCGACGGGACGCGGGTCTGGGTGGCGTTCGGGCCGGAACGGGTGCGGGTGGTGACGATCTGACCCGCGGCCGCTTCCGGAAGCCCACCGGGAGGACGGATGCATGATCGCTTCGGGGCGCTGGTTGCCGACGCTTGTCGGGATGGCCTTCCTGGCCGTCGCGGCCCTGCCTTGGTCTGCAGCGGCCGCGGACCGCTACGTCCTGGCGGTCAGCTGGCAGCCGGCGTTCTGCGAGACGCGGCCCGAGAAGCCGGAGTGCACGACCCAGACGGCGGACCGCTTCGACGCCGAGCATTTCGCCCTGCACGGGCTGTGGCCGGAGCCGCGCGGGAATGCCTATTGCGGCGTCGATGCCCGGGACCGCGCCAGCGACGAGGCCGGGCGTTGGGACCGGTTGCCGGCGATCGGCCTGACCACCGCCACCCGCGAGGCGCTCGATCGGGCGATGCCGGGCAGCCGGTCGTTCCTGCACCGCCACGAATGGATCAAGCACGGCAGCTGCTACGGGGCCTCGCCGGAAGGCTACTTCAGCGACTCCCTGCGGCTGCTGGCCGCGCTCAACGGCTCGCCGGTCCAGGCCCTGTTCGCCGCCGGCATCGGCCGGGTGGTCACCGGCAAGGCGATCCGCGAGCGGTTCGACGAGGCGTTCGGCGCCGGCGCCGGCGATCGCGTCGAGATCCTGTGCCGGCGGGTCGGGGCCCGGCGGCTGATCGTCGAGCTCCGGATCGGCCTGGCCGGCCCCGGCCCCGACCTCGCCGCCATGCTGGCGGCGGCGCCGCCGCGCACGCCGGGCTGCGGCGGCGGGATCGTCGACCGGGTCGGGACGGGCCTGACCGACGGAAAGCCCTGACCGACGGAAAGACCTGACCGGCGGCAAGTCCTGACGGTCAGTCGAGCCCGGTCAGCACCGGCTCGATCTGCTCGAGCGCCCAGTCGACCTGCTCGCGGGTGACCACCAGCGGCGGCGCCAGCCGGATGGTGTGGTCGTGGGTGTCCTTGGCCAGCAGGCCGCGCCCGCGCAGCGCCTCGCAGTACCGCCGCGCGCCGCCGGCCTCGGGGTGCAGCTCGACCGCCAACATCAGGCCGCGGCCGCGGACCTCGCGGACCGCGTTGGCGCGGATGCCGCGCAGGCGCTCGAGGAAGTAGTCGCCCTGTTTGGCGGAGTTCTCGATCATGCCCTCCTCCACCAGCACCTTGATGGCGGCGCGCGCGACCGCGCAGGCCAGCGGGTTGCCGCCGAAGGTCGAGCCGTGCTGGCCCGGCTTCAGCACGCCCAGCACCTCGGAGTTCGAGAGCACCGCCGATACCGGGTAGAAGCCGCCGGACAGCGCCTTGCCGACCAGGGTAACGTCGGCCTCGATGCCCTCATGCGCCTCGGCCAGCAGCTTGCCGGTGCGGCCCAGCCCGGTCTGGATCTCGTCGAGGATCAGGGTGATGTTCTTCGCCGTGCACAGGTCGCGGACCTTCCGGAAGTAGCCCTCCGGCGGGATGATCACGCCGGCCTCGCCCTGGATCGGCTCGACCAGGAACGCCACGGTGTTCGGGGTGATCGCCGCCTCCAGGGCCGTGTAGTCGCCGAACGGCACGACCTTGAAGCCGGGCGCGAACGGCCCGAATCCCTGGCGCGCGGTCGGGTCTGTCGAGAACCCGACGATGGCGATGGTGCGGCCGTGGAAGTTGTCCGAGCACACGATGATCTCGGCCTGGTCCTCGGGCACGCCGCGGACCTCGTAGCCCCATTTGCGGACCGCCTTGACCGCCGATTCGACGGCCTCGGCGCCGGAGTTCATCGGCAGGATCTTGTGGCTGCCGGTCAGCTCGGCCAGCTCCTCGTAGAGATAGGCGAGCTGGTCGTTGCGGAACGCCCGCGACGTCAGGGTGAGCTTGCCGGCCTGACGGACCATCGCCTCCAGGATCTTCGGGTGGCAGTGCCCCTGGTTGACCGCCGAGTAGGCCGACAGGCAGTCCATGTAGCGGTTGCCGTCGACGTCCCACAGCCACACGCCCTCGCCGCGCGTCAGGATGACGTCGAGCGGCTTGTAGTTGTGGGCGCCGAGGCGGTGCTCCATCTCGATGAAGTCGCTGGCGGGAAGGGCGCTCGCTGGCGGGGTCATGACACGGCTCCTCGGCTTAGGAAACGGGACGGGCGGGGCGGGCCAGGATGGTCTGGCCGAACAGGCTGGCGGTCATCTCGGCGAGCACCACGGCGCTGCGGCCGCGGTCGTCCAGGAACGGGTTCAGTTCGACGATGTCGGCGGAGGCGACCCGGCCGCTGTCGTACAGCAGCTCCATGATGAGGTGGGCCTCGCGATAGGTGGCGCCGCCGGGCACCGCGGTGCCGGCGCCCGGGGCGACCCCGGGGTCCAGGAAATCGACGTCCAGGCTGACGTGGATCAGGCCGTTGCGGGACTTCACCCGGCGCAGGAACTCGCGCATCGGGGCGGCCACGCCCCATTCGTCGATGGCCCGCATGTCGACCACCTCGACGCCACGCCTGCGCAGCAGGGTGCGCTCGTCCTCGTCGATCGAGCGGACCCCGACCATGGCGACGTTGGACGGGCTGACCCGGACCTGGAAGTCGTCGCCGAACAGTCCGTCGAAGCCGTCCTCGCCGCAGAAACAGGCGACCGGCATGCCGTGCATGTTGCCCGACGGCGAGGTCGCCGGCGTGTTGAAGTCGGCGTGGGCGTCCAGCCACAGCACGAACAGCTCGCGGCCGGCTTCGGCGCAATGCCGGGCGACGCCCGCGACGCTGCCCATGGCCAGGCTGTGGTCGCCGCCCAGCAGGATCGGCGTCGCCCCGTCCTGCATCAGGGCGTAGGTGCGGGTCGCCAGGCTGCGCGCCCAGCCGGCGATCTCCGGGGCACCGCGGGCCTTGCCGGGCAGTTCCAGGCCGGCGACCGGGATCGGGTTGACGTCGCCGTGGTCGTCGACCGCGTATCCGAGGCGTTGCAGCCGCTCGACGATCTCTGCGGTGCGCAGGGCGGCCGGTCCCATGGCGCAGCCGCGACGGCTTGCGCCGCTCTCCACGGGGGCCCCAAGCAGGGCGAGGCGGCGGTCACGGGTCACGGCGGGAACGCTGTCGGGGTCGGTCACGTCGGTCCTCCATCGGGGGTCGAGCCGGTCGACGGCGACCGGTGCAAGGGTGGCGCCGGCCGGTGGCGACAAAAAGCCAGAAAAGCGTCAAACTGCGCAGCTAAGTTGAGCATTTCGATAACCCTATCGTCGCAATATGACAGGTGAGCGATGGACGACACCGACCGACGGCTGATCGCCGAACTGCGGACCGACGCGCGCATGCCGGTGGCCAGCCTGGCCGGTCGCTTGGGGGTCAGCCGGGCGACCGTCCGCAATCGCATGGATCGTCTGGTGGCGGACGGGATCATCCAGGGCTTCACCCTGCGGCTCGGCGCCGAGGGCGATTTCGAGCAGGTCCGCGCGATCATGATGATCGAGGTCGAGGGCAAGGGAACCGATGCGGTGTTCCGCCGGTTGCATGGCTTTCCCGAGGTCCGGGCGCTGCACTCGACCAACGGCCGCTGGGACATCGTCGCCGAGTTGGCCACCGACACGCTGGAGGCCTTCGACCGCACGCTGGCGGCGGTCCGGTTGATCGACGGCATCGCTTCGACCGAGACGAGCATCCTGCTGTCCTCGCGCAAACGGGCCCTGGTTTGAGCCGGTCGCCGGTGGATGCTTGTTTCCGCCACCATAACACGGGCATCCTTGGGGTGTTCGATCGACGGGGGTGTACCCATGACTCGGTTGGCCTTGGCCTGGTTCCTGGCGCTGGCGGCCGTCGCGCCCGCCCGGGCGGAGATGGTCTCCGACCTCATGCGGGGCGAAGCCATCGTCACCGGCCGGGACAATCCGGAGGAACGGGCCCGCGGCATCCGGATCGCATTGACCCAGGTGCTGATCAAGACCTGCGGGGACGACCGGATCGCCGCGCATCCGCAACTGCCGAACCTGCTGGCCGAGGCCGAGGCGCATGTCGTCGGCCTCGAGTACGAGGATCGCAAGGCCGGCATCCCGATCGCCGACGAGCAGGGCACCCGCGACCGCAGCTTCCACCTCCGGGTCGAGTTCCGGCCGGAGGGCGTGCACGCCCTGCTCGACCGGCTCGGCCAGGCCCCCTGGGATGCCGACCGCCCCCGGCTGCTGGTGGTGCTGTCGGTGGTGGACGGGACCGGCCAGTATCTGCTGGGCAGCGAGTCGGCCCGCGGCGACGGCCAGCGCGAGACGCTCGAATACGATGCCTATCGCCGGGGCCTCGCCCTGGTCGTGCCGAAGATGGACAATGTCGAGGCGATGGCGCTCAGCCATGCCGAGGTCGCCGAGGCCCACGGCGGGGCGCTCGGCGCCCTCGCGTCGTCCTATGCGGCGGACGCCGTTCTGGCCGGAACCATGGCGATGACGGCGCAAGGCTACTGGAGCACCGACTGGACGCTGCTGGCCGACGGCATGCCCGAGCGCTGGCACGTGCCGGACACCACCTTCGACCGGGCGATCGCCCTCGGGCTCGGCGAGTCGGCCCGGGTGCTGGCGGGGGTTCAGTGAAGGCCGAAGGGGATTCGGGCGATCCGGCCGGCATCATCCAGGGGCTGCCGCTGTGGTCGGGCCCGGTCGCCGTCGAACCGCTCCCCGGCGGCCTGTCGAACGCCAACTTCAAGGTCGCCGACGGCGACCGCCGGTGCATGGTCCGGCTGGGCGACGACCTGCCGTTCCACCACGTGTTCCGCGATCAGGAGGCCAGGGTCAGCCGGGCCGCGCACGCGGCCGGGGTCTCGCCGGCGCTGATCCACGCCGACGACGGCGTCATGGTGTTCGAACTGCTGGAAGCCCGGACCTACGGCGAGGCCGACGTCCGCGCGCAGTGGCGGCGCATCCTGCCGCTGCTGCGCCGCTGCCACGACCAGGTCGGCCGGCATCTGGCCGGGCCGGCGCCGTTCTTCTGGGTGTTCCACGTGATCCGCGACTATGCCGCGACCCTGCGCGCCGGCGGCAGCCGGATGGCCGGCGACCTGCCGCGGCTGCTGGCGGTCGCGGAAGGGCTGGAGGCGGCCCAGGTGGCGATGCCGGTGGTGTTCGGCCACCACGACCTGCTGGCCGCCAACCTGCTGGACGACGGCACCCGGATATGGCTGGTCGACTGGGAATACGGCGGCTTCGGCACGCCGCTGTTCGACCTCGCCAACCTGGCCGGCAACGCCGGGATGCCGGAGGCCGACGAGCGGGCGCTGCTGGCGGCGTATTTCGGGCAGGATCCCGACCCGGCGCTGTGGCGCGCCTACCGGGCGATGAAGGTCGCCTCGCTGCTGCGCGAGACCTTGTGGAGCCTGGTGTCGGAGCTGCACATGGGCGCGCCCGGCGTCGACTATGCCGCCTACACGGCGGAGAACCTGGCCCGCTTCGAGACGGCGCTGGCGGCATTCGAGGAGAGCGAGCGGTGACCACGGTTCCCGACCAGGCCCAGGTCGTCGTCATCGGCGGCGGCATCATCGGCTGCTCGACCGCCTATCACCTGGCGCGCGACCACAAGGCCGACGTGCTGCTGCTGGAGCGCGGCCGGCTGACCAACGGCTCGACCTGGCACGCTGCCGGCCTGGTCGGGCAACTGCGGACCTCGGCCTCGATCACCCGGCTGCTGAAGTATTCGGTGGAACTGTACTCGACCCTGGAGGCCGAGACCGGTCTCGCCACCGGCTGGAAGCAGAACGGCGGCCTGCGGCTGGCCTGCAACCGCGACCGCTGGACCGAGATCCTCCGCCAGGCCACCACGGCCCGCAGCTTCGGGCTGGAGATGCAGCTGCTGACCCCGGCCGAGGCGCGCGATCTCTGGCCGCCGATGGACGCCTCCGACCTGGTCGGGGCGGCCTTCCTGCCGACCGACGGTCAGGCCAGCCCGTCCGACATCGCCCAGAGCCTGGCCAAGGGGGCGCGCATGCACGGCGCCCGCATCGTCGAGGGCGTGGCGGTGACCGGCTTCGAGACCGCCGGCGGCCGGATCACGGCGGTGCTGACCGACCATGGCCGGATCGCCTGCGAGAAGGTGGTGAACTGCGGCGGCATGTGGGCCAAGGCGGTCGGGCGGCTGGCCGGGGTGTCGGTGCCGCTGCAGCCGGTGCAGCACCAGTACGTGCTGACCGAACCGATCGCCGGCGTGACCCCGACCCTGCCGACCCTGCGCGACCCCGACCGGCTGATCTACTTCAAGGAGGAGGTCGGCGGGCTGTCGATGGGCGGCTACGAGCCGAACCCGATCACCTGGGCCGAAAACGGCATCCCCGACGGCTTCGAGTTCCAGCTGCTGGCCGAGGACTGGGACCATTTCGAGCCGCACATGTGCCAGGCGATCGAGCGGGTGCCGGCGCTGCAGCACGCCGGCGTCAAGCAGATGATCAACGGGCCCGAGAGCTTCACGCCCGACGGCAACTTCATCCTGGGCGAGGCGCCGGAGCTGAAGGGCTTCTTCGTCGGCTGCGGCTTCAACGCCTTCGGGATCGCCTCGGCCGGCGGTGCCGGCTGGGCGCTGGCCAGCTGGGTGATAGACGGCGCGCCGCCGATGGACCTGTGGGTGGTCGACATCCGCCGGTTCTCCGGCCTGCACCGCGACGATTCCTGGGTGCGCGCGCGCACGGTCGAGGCCTATGGCAGGCACTACACGATCGCCTGGCCGCACGAGGAATACGCCAGCGCCCGGCCGCGGCTGGTCTCGCCGCTGTACGGCCGCCTGAAGGAGCGCCGGGCGGTGTTCGGCTCCAAGCTCGGCTGGGAGCGGCCCAACTGGTTCGCGCCGGAGGGCGCCGAGCCGGGCGACGTGTCGAGCCAGGGCCGTGCCAACTGGTTCGACGCGGTCGGCGACGAGCACCGCGCCTGCCGCGAGGCGGTGGCGCTGTTCGACCAGTCGTCCTTCGCCAAGTTCGAGATGCGCGGACCGGGCGCCGCCGAGCGACTGGAGTGGATCTGCGCCAACCGGCTGCCGCGCGAGCCCGGGCGCCTCGCGTATACCCAGTTGCTGAATCCGCGCGGCGGCATCGAGTGCGACCTGACGGTGGCCCGGCTGGCCGAGGACCGCTTCTACATCGTCACCGGCACCGGCTTCCGAACCCATGACGGCGCCTGGATCCGCGAGCAGCTTGAAGGCGCCGACGCGGCGTTCGAGGACGTCACAGAGGGCTGGGCGACCCTGACCCTGATGGGACCGCTCGCGCGCGACCTTATGGCCGCCGTCTCGCCGGCAGACCTGTCGAACGCCGCCGCACCCTTCGGGTCGGTGCGCGAGGTCGCGATCGCCGGGCAGGCGGTCCGGGCGCTCCGGGTCAGCTATGTCGGCGAGCTCGGCTGGGAACTGCACATGCCGGTCGACGCCGCGGGGCCGGTGTTCGACGCGCTGATGGACGCCGGGGAGCGGTTCGGCATCCGCCCGGCCGGCTACCGCGCCATCGAGTCGCTGCGCCTGGAGAAGGGCTACCGCGCCTGGGGCGCCGACATCACCCCGACCGACAGCCCGTTCGAGGCCGGGCTCGGCTGGGCGGTGAAGCTGAAGTCCGGCATCGGCTTCCTGGGACGCGAGGCGGCCGCCGCGGTCGCCGCCGCGCCGCTGAAGAAGCTGCTGGCCGGGCTGTCGGTCGCCGACCCGGCGGCGGTGCTGGTCGGGCGCGAGACCATCCTGCGCGATGGCGTTCCGGTCGGCTATCTCACCAGCGGCGGCTGGGGCTACACGGTCGGGCGCAACATCGGCTACGGCTATGTCCGCAATCCGGACGGGGTCGACCCGGCCTGGCTGCGGGACGGCCGGTATTCGCTGGTGGTGGCGGGCGACGAGCATCCGGCCGACCTGCACCTCGAGCCGCTCTACGACCCCGGCAATGCCCGCCTGAAGGCGTGACCGTCCCGCGTTGCGTTAGATCAACGCATTCGAAGCGGATTCGAACGACCTTCGCCGCGCACAAGCCTCGGGTCGCCTCATGCATCGTCTGGCCGCACTGCGCTCGCCGTTGAATACAACTGTACTCGGGATCGCGGGCGTCGGCGGCCTGATATGGCTGATCGTCCGGGCCGCCGGCGACACCGCCGGCCAGTACTGGAACCCGATCGGACTGCTGATCGTGCTGGGCGGCACCATGGCCGCGACCCTGATCGCATTCCGCGGCCGCCACCTGCTGAGCCTGCTGTCCTCGCTCGGTGCGCTGTTCGAGCGCGAGCCGACGATCCGCCATGAGATCGAGGTCATCGTCAAGGTCGCCACTCTGGTCGGGCGCTCCAACGTCCGGCTGGCCGAGGCCGAGGTCGCCAAGGTCGAGCGGCCGTTCCTGAAGCTCGGCCTGCAGCTCGCGCTCGACGGCGTGCCGGTCGAGGAACTGATGCACGTGCTGAACTGGCGGATCCAGAAGCAGGTCGAGCGCGAGAACGCCCAGGCCAAGCTGCTGCGCACCCTGGCGAATTTCGCGCCGGCGCTCGGCATGCTCGGCACCCTGGTCGGGCTGGTCAACATGCTGTCGGTGCTCGGGTCCGGCGACCTGGACGTCATCGGCCGCGGCCTGTCGATCGCGCTGATCACCACGGTCTACGGCGTCGGCCTGGCGAACCTGGTGTTCCGGCCGATCGCGATCCGGCTGGAGCAGCGCACCATCCACCGGGTGGCGCTGATGAACGTGCTGCTGGACGGCATCATCCTGCTCCGCCTCGGCCGTTCGCCGTCGACGATCCGCGACACCATCGACACGCTGGTCGCGGACCGGGTCGACGAGATGGGGCGCTGACCGTGGCTCGCCGGCCGAAAGCCGAACCGGACGAGCCGGAAGTCGAGGAGGCAGCTGACTCGACAGTCGGCCTGGGTGGAAGGGCCGACAGCTTCGAGCGGATCCGCAGCGGCGCGTCGGCGACCCAGGGGAGTAGCGACGCCGAGGCCGAGGACGAGCATGCCTGGCTGACCACCTACACCGACATGGTCACGCTGCTGCTGACCTGCTTCATCATGCTGATCAGCGTCGCCACTTTCACCGGCGACAAGTCGGCGCCGTCGGTGGTGCCGCCGGACCCGGTGCCCGGCGAGGCCGGCGCGCCGCCGCCGGCGCTGCCCGACCGGCCGGCGCCGGCCGCCGGGGCGCCCGCCGCCCACGTGCCCGACGCGCTGTTCCTGCGGCAGCCGCCGCAGAGCTGGTCGGCCCGGATGTCGCGCGACCTGCAGCGATTCGTGGGCATGGCGACGGTGCCGGGCGGCCTGACCGTCGAGACCGCCGAGACGGTGGTGACGGTCCGGCTGACCGACAGCCTGATGTTCCCGTCCGGCCGGGTCGAGATCGCGCCGGAGGGACTGGACCTGCTGCGCGAACTGGCGCCGCTTCTGGAGGCGTCGCCGGCGCGGATCGAGGTCCAGGGCCACACCGATTCGGTGCCGATCGGTAGCTGGCTGTTCCCGTCCAACTGGGAATTGTCGGCCGCAAGGGCGGCGGCGGTGGTTCGGGCGCTGGTAGGGGCGGGGATGCCGCCGGACCGGCTTTTCGTCGCCGGATTCGCCGATACCCGGCCGCTGGCGGGCAACGACGACGAGGCCGGGCGGCGCGCCAACCGCCGGGTCGAGCTGGTGCTGCGGGCGCCGTTCGACCCGCCCGGGGCCAGCGGCATTCCGGGACCGGAGGCGAACCGGTAGGATGCGACCGCAATGATCAGTGCAGCGGATTTCCTCAGGGCGACCAACGAGCGCGGCAAGGCCGACGGGGCCACCGCCCTGATTGTCGATTTCGGCGGCGTGCAGAACATCGACGACCCGACGATCGACCGGGCGCTGCGCGACCACTTCCGCCATGCCGCCGGCGAAGTCACCGAGCAGATCGCCCGGCTGGGGCGGCACGAGATCGCGTGCCTGAGCTCGAACGCGGTCGCCGGACGACTGGCCGAGGCGGTCGCCGAGCTCGACGAGATCGTGCGCGACCAGGGATTGGGCGCGATCCGGTCGGATCGCTACGTGCTGCCGCGCGACGGTCGGGCCCTGGCGGAGCGGGTCCGGGCGATCGTCGGGGGCGCCGATCCGGCGGTGGCGGCGGGACTGCGCCGGGACCGGCGCAACGATCTGGCTCAGTTGCTCAGGATCGAGCAGATGGTGCGACGGATGGATATCTCGTCGCTGGTTCACCACCAGGCCCTGTACGATTTCGTCAAGCCCCGCAGCCCGGTCACGCTGGCACGCGAACTGACCGTGTCGATGCAGCGGCTGTCGGAGACCCTGGGCGTGGCGGTGGCCGAGAACCCCTGGCTGTTCGACAAGGTCACGCAACTGCTCGACCGCCGCATGCTGTTCCACCTGGTGCACGACCGCAGCCGGCATGCCGAGCCCTACGCCGTCAACCTGCGGGTCGCCACCGTCCTGGGTCCCGGCTTCACCGACCTCATCGGCCGTCTGGCGGCCCGGGAGCACGAGACATTGATCGTCGAACTTTCCCAGAACGACCGCAGCGCGAATACCGCGACCTTCGACGCCGCGGTGGAGGAACTCGAGCGCCTGGGCATCCACAGCGCCTTCCACGCCGGCGGCTGGGACGGCCTGGCTGCGATGGTCGACGGCGAGGACGCGCGGATCCTGCGGGAGATCGACTTCCTGAAGGTGCGCTGGGACCCGACCGATCTCGACCTGACCGCCGCCGAGACCGCGGCCGTCAAGGCGCTGGTCGAGCGGATCGGACCGCAGCGCGTGGTGCTGGAGCGTGCCGGGGACGAGACGGCCATCCAGTTCGCGCAGGGCGTCGGCGTGCGGCTGATGCAGGGCTTCGGCGTCACCGAGCATGTCCGGACGATGCACGAGAAGGAGCGCGACCGCACCGCCGCCCGGGTCCGCCGGGCCGCCCGCCAGACCGGCGACGAGCCGGCCGAGCCCGCGAAGCCTGCGGCCGGCAGCGCGCTGCGCAAGTTGTTCAGGTTGTGAGCATGGCCGGGAAGACGTCTTCGGGAGGCCCCGCCGGCTGGCTGCGGGTGCTGCGCGACGAGGCTGCCCTGATCGGGGTCGCCGCCACCTTCGTGATGTTCCAGGCCGGCGGCGACGCCTGGCTGAACGGCCTTGCCGACCCGCTGGTCGCCACCGCGATCTTCTGCTGGCTGTTCGGGGTCATGCTGTGGGCGTCGTTCGCGGTGGTCCGGCACGCCGACGCGCTGGCCGAGATGCTGGGCGAGCCCTACGGCACCCTGATCCTTACCCTGGCGGTCATCAGCATCGAGATCGCCCTGATCTCGGCGGTGATGCTGACCGGCGAGGCGGCGCCCACCCTGGCGCGCGACACCATGTTCGCGATCCTGATGATCGTGCTGAACGGCCTGACCGGTGCCGCCCTGCTGATCGGCGGCCTGATGCACCGCGAGCAGGACTACAACCTGCAGGGCGCGCGCGCCTTCGTGGCGGTGCTGATGCCGCTGGCGGTGCTGGCGCTGGTGCTGCCGAAATACACGGTGTCGACCGCCGACCCGACCTTCTCGGCGCCGCAGGCGGTGTTCTTCGCGGTCGTCACGCTGCTGCTGTACGGCGTGTTCCTGGCGGTCCAGACCGTGCGGCACCGCGGCTTCTTCGAGCAGCCGGCGGCCGCCGAGGACGGCGCGGCGCCGGCGCACGAGCATCACGCCGCGCGCTCGCTGCCCTATCACGCAGCACTGCTGCTGCTCACCCTGCTGCCGGTGGTGCTGCTGTCCAAGCGGCTGGCCACGGTCGTCGACTTCGGCACCGTGCGGTTCGACATGCCGATCGAGTTCGGCGGCGTGGTGATCGCCCTGCTGGTGCTGACCCCGGAAGGGCTGGCGGCGCTGCGGGCGGCCCGCGCCAACTACCTGCAGCGCGCTGTGAACCTGCTGCTCGGCTCCGGTCTCGCGACCATCGGCCTGACCGTGCCGGCGGTGCTGGCGATCGGCCTGGTCCTGCAGCAGGAGGTCACGCTCGGCCTGGACGACGCGGCCACCGTGCTGCTGGTCCTGACCCTGGTGATGAGCGCGATGACCTTCGGCGGCGTGCGCACCAACCTGCTGCAGGGCGCGGTCCACCTGGTGCTGTTCCTGGCCTACCTGATGCTGATCTTCAGCCCGTGAGCCGGGCAAGCGGCTTGTTGTGCAGTGCACCGAGAGGCTAGCCTGTCCGCGGACGATCGAAAGGATCGCGCATGCAGGAGGCGATCGGACGGGCGGGGGCGCCGATCGACGGGGGCCGGTCCGCAGCTGAGCGGGTGATGGTGGAGGCGCGTTCGGTCTCCAAGCATTTCGGCGGCGGCGACCAGGTGGTGAAGGCGCTCGACGCGGTGTCGGTCGGCATCCGCGAGGGCGAGTTCTTCACGCTGCTGGGCCCGTCGGGTTGCGGCAAGACCACCCTGCTGCGGCTGATCGCCGGCTTCGAGCACCCGACCATGGGCGCGATCCTGCTGGACGGCGCCGACATCTCGGCCCTCCCGCCCTACAAGCGGCCGGTCAACACGGTGTTCCAGAGCTACGCGCTGTTCCCGCACCTGACGGTGGCCGACAACATCGGCTTCGGGCTGCAGATGCTGGGGCGCCCGAAGGCCGAGATCGCCGATACCGTCGACGAGATGCTGCGCATGGTGAAGATGGAGGCGATGCGCGACCGCCAGACCGCGCAGCTCTCCGGCGGCCAGCAGCAGCGCGTGGCGCTCGCCCGGGCGCTGGCGCCGCGGCCGAAGGTGCTGCTGCTGGACGAGCCCTTGTCGGCACTCGACCTGAAGCTGCGCAAGGAGATGCAGGTCGAGCTCAAGCGCCTGCAGCTGGAGACCGGCATCACCTTCGTGTTCGTCACCCACGACCAGGGCGAGGCGCTCGCCATGTCGGACCGCATCGCGGTGATGAGCGAGGGCCGGATCCTGCAGGTCGGCAGCCCGCACGAGATCTACGAGCATCCGGCCGACCATTTCGTCGCCAGCTTCATCGGCGAGACCAACTTCCTGACCGCGGCGGTCGAGGGCATCGAGGCCGGCCAGGTCCGGCTGCGGCTGGGCGGGGCGCTGGAGGTCCGGGCGGGGCTGCCCGAGGGCATGACGCCGGGCGAGCGGGTGACCGTGGTGGTCCGGCCGGAGCATCTGCGAATCGAGGCGGCGGGGGCCGGGGCGGGGCTGCCGGCGACGGTCGGCGACGTGGTCTACCTGGGCACCGACACCCACTACCACCTGCGGCTGGCGGACGGCGAGGCGCTGTTCGCCCGGGTGCAGAACCGGCCCGAAGGCGGCGACGGCTGGCAGGCCGGCGATGCCGTGGCGGCGACCTTCCCGCCGTCGGCCGTGCGCGTGCTGCGCGACTGATGGCGGGCGCGCCGGCACCCGGACGATCCGGAGAGGCCGCGGCCCGGGCGGCCCGCATCCGCCGCAACTGGCTGCTGGCGGCGCCCGCCCTGCTGCTGCTGCTGCTGGCCGCCTCGGGGCCGCTGCTGGTGGTGGTCGTCTACTCGGTGCTGGAGCCGGCGGAGTACAGCGGCGTGGTGTGGGAGCTGTCCGGCGAGGGCTGGTTCCGGGTGCTGTTCCACCGCGACATCTTCGACGAGACCGTCGGGCTGGCCGACGCCCATCTGACGATCTTCTGGCGCTCGGCCTCGATCTCGCTGCTGACCACGATCATCACCCTGCTGCTGGGCTTCCCGACCGCCTACTTCATCGCCACCCGGCCGCCGCGCCAGCGCACGCTCTGGCTGTTCCTGGTCACCATCCCGTTCTGGACCAACCTGCTGATCCGGACCTTCGCGATCATGGAGGTGGTCCGCAACCAGGGCATCCTGAACTCGTGGGCGATGGCGGCCGGGATCATCGAGACGCCGATCCAGATCCTGTACACCGACACCGCCGTGCTGATCGGCATGGTCTACGTGTACCTGCCGCTGATGGTGCTGCCGCTGTACGCCGCCATGGAGCGGCTGGACTTCCGGCTGGTCGAGGCGGCCTACGACCTGTACGCCAGCCGCTGGCGGGTGCTGACCCGGGTGATCGTGCCGCTGGTCAAACCCGGCATCGTCGCCGGCTCGATCCTGGTGTTCATCCCGTCGCTCGGCGCCTACGTCACCCCGCGGGTGCTCGGCGGCGGCAAGAACATGATGATCAGCAACCTGATCGAGCTGCAGTTCGGCGAGGGCCGCAACTGGCCGCTGGGGGCGGCCCTGTCGATGACCCTGCTGGCCTTCGTGATGCTGGCGCTGCTGTTCTACGTGCGCAACATGTCGAGGCTCGAGCGCCGTGGCTGAGCCGGCCCTGCAACCGACCCCGGGAAGGCGTTTCGCGGTCCGCCGGATCCCCGGTTTCGCGACGATCGCGGCGGTCAGCTTCGTCCTGCTGTACGCGCCGATCGCCACGCTGGTGGCCTATGCGTTCAACGCCGGCGACTCGATCGCGCTGTGGGAAGGGTTCTCGCTGCGCTGGTTCGCGGTCGCCTGGGGCAACGAGCTGGTGCAGGAGGCGACGGTCCGGTCGCTGGTGGTTGCGGCCTCCGCCTCGGCGGTGGCGACCGCGGTCGCCACCATGGCGGCACTCGGCACCACCCGGACCGCGCCGTTTCCGGGCGGCATGCTGATCTATGCGCTGATCAACCAGCCGCTGATGGTGCCCGAGATCGTCACCGCCGTGGCACTGCTGATCGTGTTCGCAATGGTCAAGATCGCCACCGGCTACAGCGGGCTCGGTTACCTGATCGCGGCCCATGCCGCGTTCTGCGTGCCGTTTGCCTATCTGCCGATCCGGGCCCGTCTGGAGGGCATGGACCTGTCCTACGAGACCGCCGCCGCCGACCTGTACGCCACCCCGTGGCAGACCTTCCGCCGCATTACCCTGCCGCTGATGAGCCCGGGCATCGTCGCCGGCTCGATGCTGGCCTTCGTCATCTCGCTCGACGACGTGGTGATCACCGAGTTCGTGAAATCGGCCGGCCAGGACACCCTGCCGACCTACATGCTGGGCCAGCTCCGGCGGGCGGTGACCCCGGAGGTGAACGCGATCTCGACCGCGCTGCTGGCGGTGACGGTGCTGCTGCTCTCGGCCTTCTTTGTACTGAACCGGCAACGGAGATAAACTGCGGTCACAACAAAAACAGGAGGCTGATCATGTCTAGGAGGCTGACCGGGGCGCTGTCGGCGCTGGCGATGCTGGTTTTCGCCGGTACCGCCGCTGCCGAAGGGGAACTGAACATCTACAACTGGGGCAACTACACCAACCCCGACCTGATCAAGAAGTTCGAGGAGACCTACAAGGTCAAGGTCACCATCACCGACTACGACTCGAACTCCACCGCGCTGACCAAGGTGAAGGCCGGGGGCCACGGCTTCGACATCGTGGTGCCGTCCGCCAACTATGTGCCGATCTTCGTCAATGAGGGGCTGCTGCTGGAGTCGCGGCCGGACCAGATGTCCAACTTCAAGAACGTCGACCCGACATGGGTCGACGTGCCGTGGGATCCGGGCCGCAAGTACACCGCACCGTGGCAGTGGGGCACCACCGGCATCGCGGTCAACACCGACGCCTACAGCGGCGATCCGAATACCTCGGCGATCTTCATGGACCCACCGGCCGAGCTGGTCGGCAAGGTCAACGTCGTGCCGGAGATGAACGACGTGATCGGCCTCGCCATCATGTATGTCGGCGGCAAGCCCTGCACCGCCGACAAGGACGTGCTGCGCAAAGTCCGCGACCAGCTGATGGCGGCCAAGCCGAAGTGGCAGTCGATGGACTACGGCATGACCGAGAAGATGTCGAACGGCGACGTCATGGCCTCGGTCAACTGGAACGGCTCGACCTTCCGCGTGCGCGCCAAGAACCCGAAGGTGGTCTACGGCTACCCGAAGGAGGGCTACGTGGTGTGGATGGACTCGGTGGCGGTGCTGAAGGACGCCAAGAACGTCGAGAACGCCAAGCTGTTCCAGAACTTCATCATGGACCCGGAGAACGCCGCCCTGATCTCGGCGTTCGCGCGCTACGCCAACGGCATCAAGGGCTCCGAGAAGTTCATGCCGGAGGACATGAAGACGGCGCCGGAGATCGTGGTGCCGGAGCAGTTCAAGGCGGCCGGCACCTTCCTGCCGACCTGCCCGAAGGAGGCGCGGGACCTGTACACCGCGATCTGGACCGAGCTGCGGAAGTAGCCGGAGGGCGCGGGCCCGCTCCGATTCCGGGGTGGGCCCGTCGCCGCATCACGGGCGCGTCACAATAACATGCTAATATTAATCGGGTATTTCGAATTTTTGCATTGGTGACACTGTGCTCCAGGGCGATGAGGGTCTAGGGTCCGCGCTGAACCGTGGATACAGGTCTCGACCGTTGTGGCTCGGTTACGGGCTCCATCCGCATAGGGCAAACAGTTCCGGGGGGCTCCGGTGGTACGCTGCAGTCTGGCGTTCGGCCGCTTCGCAAGGGCGCTGACCGTCCCGCTCGTCGTCGTTTCGTCGTGGTCGGCCGCGCTCGCCGGGCAGCCGGCCGTCAGTACGCGGTCGATGGACCGGATCGCGGCGCAGCTGGCGGCGTCGGACGACCTGCTGCTGGCGCCGGCGCCCGGCGCCTCGGGGGGTGACGACCTTCTGCTTCCGAACCCCGCCGCCGGCGATCCACTCCTGGCACCGTCTTCGGGCGACGACGACCTGCTGCTGGCGCCGGGCGTCGGCCAGCCCCTGGTCGCGCCCGCCATCGGGGAACCGGCGCCGGTCGCCGGACCGGAGACGACCGACGAGCCCGCGTCGGACGCCGCGGCCGCACACCAGCAGCTGTTCGCCGAGGGCCGGTTTCCGTCGGCCAACACCTGCGCGACCTGCCATCCGCGGCAGTACGAGGCATGGTCGGTTTCGCAGCACGCCTACGCCCAGCTCAGCCCGGTGTTCCTCACCATGCAGGCGGCGATCAACGCCAAGACCAGCGGCACCAACGGCGATTTCTGCGTGCGTTGCCATTCGCCGGTCGGCATGAACCTCGAGGAGTCGGTCTATGTCTCGAACTTCGACCGTCACCCGACCTCGCGCGAGGGTGTGACGTGCATCGCCTGCCACCGGGTCGACCGGAACTACGGCAAGATCAGCGGCCGCCTGTCGATCGTCGAGGGCGACCTGTTCTCACCGGTCTACGGGCCGACCGGCGACGCCGAGCTGAAGCGGGTTCTCGCCGAACCGGAGACCTTCCGGGTCTCGACCGAGCGCGACGATCCCGGCCGCGGCATCCACACCGAGGTGAAGCGGTTCTTCCCGCTGGTCACGCCGGGATTCTGCGGTACCTGCCATGATGTCACCCTGGTCAACGGGTTCCGGCTGGAGGAGGCGTTCGCCGAGTACCAGCAGTCGCCGGCGGCGAGCGAGGGCACGACTTGCCAGAACTGCCACATGGGCAAGGAGCAAGGGGTCGCCTCGGGCTACGACGAGGGCCCGGCGGCGATCGTGGGCGGGCAGCCGACCAAGCCGCGCAAGCTGACCAACCACTATTTCGCCGGCCCCGACCATTCGATCCTGCACCCAGGCCTGTTCCCGCTCAGCGTGAAGGCCTCGGAATTCAAGACCATGCGCGAGTGGGTGCAGTTCGACGACGCGGCCGGGTGGGGAACCGACGCCTTCGAGAACGCGGCCCCGCGCGACTACGCGTTCCCGGACGCCTGGCGGTCGATCGACGACCGCTATGACGGCCGCAAGATCGTCGAGGAGCAGAAGCGCCGGCTGGCGGCCGCCGACGAGCAGCGCCTGGAGGTGCTGCGCAACGGCCTCGGCCTGGGCGAGATCCGGGTCGATCGCGTCGGGCCCGACGGCCTGGGGTTCTCGGTGCCGGTCCGGAACCTGACCGGGGGCCATGCGGTGCCCACCGGCTTCGACGCCGAACGGCTGATGTTCCTGGAGGTTACGGTCACCGACGGGGACGGCAACGTGGTGTACCGCTCCGGCGACCGGGATCCGAACGGCGACGTCCGCGATACCCATTCCGCCTATGTTCATGGTGGCGAACTGCCGCTCGACGAGGACCTGTTCAACCTGCAGTCCAAGTTCCTGGTGCGGCTGCTGCGCGGCGGCGAGCGCGAGCAGGTGCTGCCGATCAACACCTCCCAGGGGGTGCTGCCGTTCGTCAGGCCGGAGGCCTTGCCGACGACGATCTACGGCCGGCCGCAGCTGGCCCGCAAGCACAAGCAGACCATCGAGCCCCTGGGCGAGCGGATCGCGGACTACACGGTGCCGGCGGGCCGCCTGACCGGGCCGGGGCCGTATGCGGTCAAGGTCCGGCTGCTGGCCCAGATGGTGCCGGCGAACCTGATCCTGGCGATCCAGGATATCGGCTTCGACTACGGGATGAGCCCGCGCCAGGTCGCCGACGCTGTGGTCGCCGGCACCCTGACGATCGCCGAGCGCGACCTGACCATCGAGATACCCGGTTCCGGCGGGGCGATCCGATGATCCGCGTCGCCATGGCCCTGTCGTCGCTGGTCCGCCTGCTCGGGGTCGCCGCGCTGACCTTCGCTGCGGGGGCGTCTCCCGCGCCGGCCGAGGTCAAGAAGCTGTCGGAGGAGGTCATCCCCTACAAGGGCGACACCCTGCCGGCGCGCACGCGGCCGCTGCTGGAGGTGGGGCCGGCCCTGCTCGGCACCGGACCGCTCGACCCCGGCATCGAGTTGCCGACCGGGGCGGTCTGGCAACCCGCGCTGTGGGTTTTCGGCCAGTACCGGACCGCGGTCGACATCTACAAGAACGGCGACGCACCGGAGGTGCAGGAGTGGGCCAACCGGCTCGACCTGTTCGCCAACCTGCGGCTGAGCGGGACCGAGCGGGTGCTGATCGGCCTGTCGCCGCTGCGCGACGGGACGAGGTTCAGCGGCTATCACCGCCGGCCGGAGTCACAGCAGGGCTTCGACGACGAGTTCAGTGGCGAGCCGACGGCGCTGTTCTTCGAGGGCGAGATCGGCGAGATCTTCCCGGAGGCCGATCCGTTCGATACCGGTGGGCTCGACCTCGGCTTCACCGTCGGCCGCCAGCAGCTGCTGTTCCAGGAAGGCCTGCTGATCAACGACACGGTCGACGCGGTGGCATTGACCCGCGACACCGTGATCACCAGGGGACTGTCGGTCGATACCCGCCTGACCGCGCTGTTCGGCTGGGGCAACATCCATCGCAGCGACAACCGACGCGACGACGAGGCGCAGCTGTTCGGGGCGTTCACGGAGACCGATCTGCGGTCGTCGACGGTCGCCGCCGACGCGATCTTCGTCACCGGCGGCAACGACGCCGGGGCGGGCACCGACGGGGCCTTCCTGGGGATCGGCAGCACCCAGCGGATCGGCAAGCTCAACACCGCGTTCCGGTTGGCCCAGTCGATCGCGCTGGACGAGAGCTCGGCGGCGGTCGACACCGGCACGCTCGCGCTGGCGGAACTGTCCGGCGACCCGCTCGGCAACGACGACGTGCTGTACCTGAACGGCGCCTGGGCGGCCGGCCGCTTCACGTCGGCGGCCCGCGATCCGCTGGTGGGCGGTCCGCTGGGGCCGGTCGGCATCCTGTTCGCGTCGGCCGGTCTCGGCGACTACGGCGTGGCGCTCAACAACCGGGCCGAGGACGTGGCGGCGGCGGCGCTCGGCTATCAGATGTTCTTCAACGAGGAGCGGACCCAGGTGGTGGCCGAGCTCGGCGCCCGGGTCGGCACCGACGGCGAGCAGCGCGACGCCGCCGCCCTCGGGCTGCGCCTGCAGCAGGCGCTGGGCGACCGCTACGTCGTCCAGCTCGACGGCTTCGTTTCCAGGGAAGAGGCACGGGATGTCGGCTATGGTGCCCGGACCGAGTTCCTGGTCCGGTTCTGACCGGATCGCCGCGCCCACCATGGAGGACTCCCCATGATCGGCATGCTGGAAGCGGTCGGCTACGCGATCGTGGCGGGCACCCTGGCCGAGGCCGCGGTCGGGCTGGCCGGAACCTGGCGCCGCGGTGCCCTGGAGCGCCGCAGCCTCGCCGCCGAATCGAAGCTGTTCGAGCGCCGGCTGGAGCTGTCGCTGCGCCGGGCCGAGGTCGAGCGCGACCGGGCCGTCAACACCTGGAGCGGCTACCGCAAGCTCAAGGTGATCCGCAAGATTCGCGAGGCGGAGGGCGTCCATTCGCTCGAACTGGCGGCCCATAACGGCCGGCCCCTGCCGCCCTATCAGCCCGGCCAGTACCTGACGTTCCAGGTCCGGGTCCCGGATCATCCGAAGCCGCTGATCCGTTGCTACTCCCTGTCCGATGCGCCCGGCCAGGGCGATCGCTACCGGATCAGCGTCAAGAAGCTCGGTCCGCCTTCCGGAGCGGACTGCGGTCCGGGCCTGGTATCGTCCTACTTCAACGACACGGTCCAGGAGGGCGACATCCTGGACGCGGGGGCGCCGGCCGGCGTCTTCGTGTGCGACCCGGCGGCGGACCGCCCGGTGGTGCTGATCGCCGGCGGCATCGGAATCACCCCGTTGCTCAGCATGCTGAACGCCGTGTGCACCGGCCCAGGGGAACGCGACGTCTGGCTGTTCTATGGGGTGCGGAACCGGGGGCAGCATGCCTTCGCCGCGCATCTGGCGGACCTGCGCCGGCTCTACCCGGCCTTGCGGACGGTAACCTGCTACAGCGATCCGACGGCGGAATGCGTCCAGGGGGAGCACTTCGACCGTCCCGGCCGAATCGATGTCGATCTACTGAAGGCGCACCTGCCGTCGAACAACTACGCGTTCTACGTCTGCGGGCCGGCGCCGATGATGGAGACCGTGACGGCCGACCTGCGGGCCTGGGGGGTGCCGCCGGAGGACATCCGGGTCGAGGCGTTCGGTGCCGCGACGGTGCGGCGGCAGCCGTCCGGCAGACCGGTCGCGGCGAGCGGGGTCGAGGTGGTGTTCGACCGGTCGGGGAAGACCCTGGCGTGGGACGGCAGCCTGGGCTCGATTCTCGACCTGGCGGAGCGCAACGGGGTCGCTCTAGAGAGCGGCTGCCGGGCCGGTCATTGCGGGACCTGTGTGGTTGCCATCAAGGATGGTGTCGTCGACTATGTCGTGCAGCCGGTCGTGACGCCTGAGCCGGGTACCTGCCTCGCATGCATGGCCGTCCCGACGAGCCGGCTCGTCCTGGACGGATGAGCACGAGCTTGCGAGCGGTTGGAGCGGATGGCTCGCCGTGCGGGGTAGCGCCTGATCACGAGACAACGACGACCTGGGAGATTTGAACGATGCGGGAAGGCATGAACCGGCAGCTTGAGAACTCGACGGCGGCGGCGATCGCGGCCCTGGTGCTCGCCGTCTGTCTGTTCACCGGCCCCGGGACGGCGCTGGCGCAAGGCGATGGGGATCGTTTCAAGGTCATCGGCCCGACCAAGTGCGCGGAGTGCCACAAGGCCGAGACCGAGGTGTGGAAGGGAACCACGCACCATGCCCTGTTCACCGACCTGACCCGCTCGAAGGAGGCGAACCAGATCGCCGAACGCATGGGTATGCGTCGGATCAAGTCCGAGAGCCTGTGCCTCGACTGTCACTTCACGACGGTTGCGACCGAGGGTGGCGGCCGCGAGGCGATCGCCGGCGTGTCCTGTGAATCCTGCCACGGCCCGGCCAGTGTCTGGCAGCCGATCCACAGCGGCTTCAGCGGCAAGAAGGAAGGCCAGGAGACGCCCGCCGAGATCGCCACTCGCTGGGAGAAGTCGGAGGCGGCCGGCATGATCCGGCCGAAGGACATGTACCGGTGGGCGAAGAACTGCTTCTCCTGCCACGTCGTGCCCCAGGAAAAGCTGGTCAACACCGGTGGACACAGGGCCGGGAGCCCGTTCGAGCTGGTCGCCTGGTCGCAGGGCGAGGTTCGCCACAACCTCTGGTACAACAAGGGGGCGATCAACGAGCCGGCGTCCCGGGAGACCAAGCGCCTGATGTTCGTGGTCGGGCGGGCGGTCGAGCTCGAGACCTCCCTGCGTGCGGTCGGCAAGGCCACCGAGCGCGCCGGCTACGCTGTGGCGATGGCGAAGCGTGCCCAGGCCGCGCGCCAGGCCGTCGACGCGTTGTACGGCTACCTGAAGATCGACGAGCTGAAACAGATCTCGACGGCGGCCAACAGCGCCGGGCTGAAGCTGAACAACGAGGCCGCCCTGTCGGCTGCGGCCGACGAGGTGGGTGCGGTCACGCGGAAGATCGTCGAGAAGTACGACGGCAGCACGTTCGGCGCCATCGACGGGGTGCTGCCGCCCGAGTCGGCCTACAAGGGCAAGCCGGCGCGCTGACGGGGCGGCGGGGCCCGCCCGCCGCTGTCGGCAGTCCGGCAACGGGAGATTCCGCGTTGGCCCAGACCACATCGATCAGCCGACCCCGCCGCTGGGACAATCCGTTCGACGCGGATCTCGCCACGCGCGACATCGACCGCATTCTGGCGGCGCCGGTTTTCCGCGACCTGGATCCCGAGCGGTTTCCCCCCGGGATGCCGTTGCGGGACATCGTCCGCAACGACGCGCGGATCGATCGCTGCCAGCGCGGCGACATCGTGGTCCGCGAGGGCGACTACGGGAACTCCGTGTTCGTGATCCTGTCGGGCTCGGTCTGCGTGCTGTACGCCGACGCCCCGGGCCTCGGCCGGCCGGCCCAGCGGCCGCGCCGATCGCTCTGGCAGGCGGTGGCCCAGCTGTGGCGCAATCCGTCCGAGATCGAGACCCGCCGGGTCGGCGCCGGCGGCGCCCCGGTCCACCTGCGCGCCGACCGGGTCCGCAGCTACCTGCCGGACGTCGAGCGGACGATGGCGGACCACCCGACCATCCCGCTCGGCCCGGGCGACGTGTTCGGCGAAATCTCGGCGCTGTCGCGGACCCCGCGCACCGCGACGGTGTTCGCGGAGACGGACTGCGAACTTGTGGAACTGCGCTGGCAGGGGTTGCGGGACCTGCGAGCCCGCGACCCGGGACTGCGGGCGACGATCGACCGCCTGCACCGGACGCGCAGCCTGCTCGCGCACCTGTCCGAGAGCCCGTTGTTCGCGCATCTCGACGACGAGACAATGGCCCGGATCGCGCCGACGGTACGCTTCGAGAACCATGGCGACCAGGAGCTGTTCCCGACCGGCGATCTGCCGGGACCGCATGCCGGCGGGACCCTGGCCGGCGAGCCCGTGATCGCCGAGGAGGGCAGCCTGGCCGACGACCTGATCATGGTGCGCGCCGGCTTCGCGCGGGTCACCGAGAGTCTGGACCACGGCCACCGCACAGTCGGCTACGTGCGCTCGAACGACGTCTTCGGCCTCGAGGAACTGGTCCGGCAATGGCGCGGCGACGCGCCGGTGCCGCTGCGCTACAGCCTGCGGGCGATCGGCTACATCGACATCCTGCGGGTCCCGGCGGTGATCATGGAACGCCACGTCCTGCCGAATGCCCCCGCCGGGCTGCTGCCGGAGCCGATGCCGGCGGCGGCGCCGTCGACCCCCGCGTGGCAGCGCGACGAGAGCGACACCGGCATCGAGCAGCCGCTTGTCGACTTCCTGATCGACGAGCGGATCATCAACGGCCGCAGGTCGATGCTGATCGACCTGGATCGCTGCACCGGCTGCGACGACTGCGTGCGGGCCTGCGCCGCGACCCATGACGGCAACCCGCGGTTCGTGCGGCGCGGTCCGGCCAACGGCGACCTGATGGTCGCGCACGCCTGCATGCATTGCGTCGACGCGGTCTGCCTTATCGGCTGTCCGACCGGCGCCATCCACCGCGACCCGTCGTCGGGCGACGTGCAGATCAACGACGCCACCTGCATCGGCTGCGGCACCTGCGCCCACAGCTGCCCCTACGACAACATCGTGATGGTCGAGATCGGCGACCGCGACGGCAATCCGATCGTCGACCGGGACACCGGGGCCGGCATCCGGCGCGCGACCAAGTGCGACATGTGTGCCGGGCAGTGGGGCGGGCCCGCCTGCCAGCGCGCCTGTCCGAACGACGCGCTGGTCCGGCTGGACATGAGCGAGCCTGGAGGGCTGGCGGCATGGCTGCACCGCTGACGGCGCTGACCGGGCGACGGCTGCGCAACACCGCCGCGGTTGCCGTGGCGGTGGCTGTTCTCGTGGCCGGAACCCGGCTGGGCGAGATCGCCCTGCGCGATACCCGGTTCGCGTCGGGCTGGCTCTTGCTGCTGCTGATCGTCGGTCTGGCGGCCTTCGAGTTGCGCAAGCGCGTCCCGGTACTGCCGCTCGGATCGGCGGCCGGTTGGCAGCAGCTGCACATCTATGCCGGCTGGTTCGCGGTCGCGGCGTTTCTGACGCACACCCGGTTCGGCCTGCCGGACGGTCCGTTCGAGACCGCGCTGTGGCTGCCGTTCGTGGCGGTCGCGGTCAGCGGTACCGTCGGGATCTGGCTCAGCCGCCTGCTGCCGAGCCGCATGGGGTCGCATGGCCACCGGGAACTGTACGAACTGCTCCCGGTCCAGCGGGCAGCGCTTGCCGCCGAGGCGCAGTCACTGGCGCTGCAGTCGGCGCAGGACGGTCGGTCGGTGACGATCGCCGACTATTACCACAAGGAACTGCGCGACTTCTTCGAACGGCCACGGAATCAGCTCGGGCACCTGACCGGCTATCGCGGCCACCTGCGGCGGCGGCTGCAGCAGATCGACTCGCTGAACCGGTACCTCGACGATCATGGGCGGACGACCCTGGCGCGGATCGTCGAACTGGTGGTCGCCAAGGATGATCTCGACCACCAGAGGGCGGCGCAGAGCGCTCTTCGGCTGTGGCTGTTCGTGCATGTCCCGCTCGCCTACGCCCTGCTGGTCCTGGCCGCGGTCCACGCGGTCCTGGCCTATGCGTTCGAGATCGGGACGCCGTGACGGCGGCCGGTACCGGACCGCAAGGAGCGGCCGTCGGCTACGACCGCCCTGACCGGCCCTGGCGTTGCGGCCGGCTGGCCGAGGGCGCGCCATGTCCGCGCGGGCCCGACGCCCGGGGGCGGTGTCGAGGTGCCGCGGACTGCGCGCCGTTGCGGCGCGGCGACCGCTGGCACTGCACCCGGCCGGCCGGCGCCGGCGGACCCTGTGCCGACGGCCCGGCGCCGGACGGCGGCTGCGGCACCCGGCGTCCACCCTGCACCCCGGTCCGCAACCTGCTGGCGCTGCGCCGCCGGATCACCCGGATGGTCGTGGTGGCGGTGATCGGACTGGTGCTGATCGCGGTTCAGGGATCGACCCGCGAGACCCTGCTGTCGCCCGGGCCGCTGACCTTCCAGCACAGCGTGACCGGCGGGTGCGCCGGCTGCCACCAGGGCTTCGCCGACGGGCCGGCGGGTTGGGTGAAGGCCGCGTTCGGCCTGTCCGATCCCGGGCATGGCGACCGCGCCTGCCACAGCTGCCATGACCTCGGGCCGCATGCCGAGCGGCCGCACTCGCGACCGGCGGCAGCCCTTGCGGCGGTGACCCGAAACGCCGAGCGGCGACCGCACGACACGCCGCCACCGGTCGAACTCGCCCTGGCATCCTGGCTGTTCGGGCAGCCCGGTTCGGAATCGGCGGCCGTCGGATGCTCGACCTGCCATCGCGAGCACCAGGGCGTCGGCGCCGACCTGACGCGGATTCCGGCCGGCGCATGCCAGGCCTGCCATGCCGTCAAGTTCGACTCCTTCGGCGACGGCCATCCGCCGTTCGGGGCCACGCTGTTCGACCGGCGCCAGCGTATCGGTTTCGACCACGCCGCGCATCTGGACCGCCACTTCAGCGAGCCCGACAGCCGGGACAAGGCGCCGTCCAACTGTACCGACTGCCACGTCGCGGAGGCGGACGGACGCTTCATGGCCGTCCGGCGCTTCGAGCCCATGTGCGGCACCTGTCATGGCGACGAGGTGGCCGGCACCCGGCTGGTCGGGGCCAAGGGCGTCGCGTTCCTCGCCGTGCCCGGGCTCGATGTCCGGGAGTTCGAGGCGCGCGGCATCGACATCGGCGACTGGCCGCGCTGGTCGGAGGAACCCGTGACGCCGTTCATGCGGCGGATGCTGGACCGCGACGACGATGCGGCCGCGGCCCTGCGCCGGCTCGACGGCGTCGACCTGCTCGACCTTCGCACGGCCGATCCCGACCAGATGCGGGCGGCCGCGGACCTGGCGATGGCGGTCAAGCGGCTGGTCGGCGACCTGTTGGCCGGCGGCGTCGACGCTGCCGCGGCCCGGCTGTCAGGTGTCGCCCTGGAGATGCCGCCGGCCGATGGCGGGGCCGCGTCGCCCGGTGCGCTGCTCGGCCACATGCCCCGGGAAGTCCTGCTGGCCGCGACCCGCGACTGGTTCCCGCATCTGGCCGACGACCTCGCGAGTGGCCTGCCGGCTGTGCCGGAGGCCTTGCCCGGGCCGGCGGGGACGGCGGCGAAGGCCCCGCAGACGGCCCCGACGGACCGGTCGGACATCCTGGCGCCGCGACCGGGCGGGTCGGCCCCGATCGACCGGTCGGACATCCTGGCGCCGTCATTGGAAGGGCCGGCTGCGGCGGATCAGTCGGACATCCTCGCCCCCTTCGCCGAAGTCCCGGACCCGCTCGCCGCGCCGGTGGCGCCGCCGCCGTCGCAGGCGGCATTGGCCCCGCCGGCGCCGAGCATGGTCGAGCCGAAGGTGCCGGCCGAGGAATGGATGGCGGGCGGTGGCTGGTATCGCGATGAGTTCGCGCTGCTCTACCGGCCGACCGGGCATGCCGACCCGTTCCTGCGGGCCTGGCTGGACATCGCGGCGGCCGAGCCGTCGGACGAGAGCAATCGCCTGATGGCTGTCTTCGACAGCCCGCGGGCGCCCGGCGCGTGCCTTAAGTGTCACAGCGTCGACCGGCCGCGATCGGGCACCGCTGTCGTGAACTGGTTGCCGGCGCAAGACGACCCGGCCCGGCGCGACTTCGTCCGGTTCTCGCACGAACCGCATTTCAGCCTGGTCGCGGAGTCCGGCTGCCAGACCTGCCACGCGGTCGTCCGGCCGTTCGCCGGCGGGTCCACGAACGCGTTCCAGGACCAGTACCGGGCCGGCGACCCGCACCACGGGGTGATTGCGGGTTTCGCACCGCCGACCGTGGCGACCTGTGCCGAATGTCATGCCCCCGGCCGGACCGGCGACACCTGCACCCAGTGCCATGCCTATCACGTCGGGCGGTTCGCGACGCCGACCGTGCCGACTCGAATGGAAGTGACCGGAACGGCGACGCGCTGACCGGCAGGGCTGCGACCGGTCTTTCAGGTTTTCGGTGGGAATGGTGCTGCCGCAGAGATTTGAACTCTGGACCTCTCCCTTACCAAGGGAGTGCTCTACCCCTGAGCTACGGCAGCGCCGGATGCGGGACGGTGGCCGTCCGCGAGGCGCGCATACATGCCAGACCGGTCCGGTCGACGCAAGGCGGTTTTCGCCGCCGCTCGAACTCGTCATGATGCGGCCGCGCGAAGCAGAGGAGGCCGGGGTGGCGCAGGGGCGTGACAGCACTGGGAATCCGGGCGAGCCGCCGTCGTCCGCCGAATCGCCGGCCCCCCGATCCGAGTCGTGCGCGAAGCCCGAGGCCGAACCGTCGGCGGCCGAACGCCGTGCCCGCGCGCTCCGTGACAACCTGCACCGCCGCAAGGCCCAGGCCAGGGCCCGCAAAGCCGGACCGGACGGCGAGTCGCCGCCCGGAAGCTGACGGCTGTCCGCCACGGTATCGCCGGAAAGCGGGGGGAGGCTGGGCTTCCCGGTTGAGAGGCCGGGTACGCTCCGCTACAACCCATGAAACGCAGAGAGACAAGAGCCGCATGGACCAGATTCGCGTGCATGGCGGGCGTCCGCTCCACGGTCGCCTGCCGATCAGCGGGGCGAAGAACGCCGCACTTCCCCTGATGGCCGCAGGCCTGCTGAGCGCCGAGCCGGTACGGCTGGCCAATGTGCCGCGGTTGGCCGACATCGCTTCGATGGCCAACCTGCTGCGCCAGCACGGGGTCCGGATCGACCGCGCGGACGGGCCTGACGGCGGCGGCGATACCCTGACCCTGTCGGCCGAGGAGATCGTCAGCACCGTCGCGCCCTACGACCTGGTGCGCAAGATGCGCGCCTCGGTGCTGGTGCTGGGGCCGCTGCTGGCCCGCTTCGGCGAGGCGACGGTGTCGCTGCCCGGCGGCTGCGCGATCGGCAACCGGCCGGTCGACCTGCATCTCAAGGGCCTGGCCGACCTCGGCGCCGAGGTCGAGATCGAGAACGGCTACATCAAGGCGTCGACGCCGGGGGGCCGGCTGCAGGGCGGCCGCGTCGCATTCCCGTTCGTGTCGGTCGGCGCCACCGAGAACCTGATGATGGCGGCGGCCCTGGCGGCCGGCGAGACCGAGCTGGTGAACGCCGCGCGCGAGCCGGAGATCGTCGACCTGGCGCGGCTGCTGACCGCGATGGGCGCGACCATCGAGGGCGCGGGCACCGACACCGTGCGGATCCAGGGTCGCGAGACCCTGTCCGGGGCAGTGCACCGGGTGATTCCCGACCGTATCGAGACCGGCACCTACGCGATCGCGGTCGGCATCGCCGGCGGCGAGGTGGTGCTGGAAGGCGCCGACGGCGGGCTGATCGCCTCGGCCGTCGACACCCTGGCCGACGCCGGCCTGCGGATCGAGGAGGTCGAGGGCGGGCTGCTGGTGGCGCGCGGGCCGGACCCGGTGATCGGCGTCGACATGATGACCGAGCCCTATCCGGGTTTCCCGACCGACCTGCAGGCCCAGTACATGGCGCTGATGACGGTCTCGCGGGGCGCGTCGATGATCACCGAGACGATCTTCGAGAACCGCTTCATGCACGTGCCGGAGCTCGGCCGCATGGGCGCCAACATCAACGTCCACCACGCCTCGGCGATGGTGCGGGGGGTGCCGCAGCTGACCGGCGCCCCGGTGATGGCGACCGACCTGCGGGCCTCGGTCTCGCTGGTGCTGGCGGGGTTGGCCGCGACCGGCACCACCATGGTCAATCGGGTGTACCATCTGGACCGCGGCTACGACCGGCTGGTCGAGAAGCTGTCGGCCTGCGGTGCCGCCATCGAGCGCGTGCCGTCCGAGCGCGCCGCCGCCGAGGAGTGACCATGACCTTGTCGCCCGATCTCGCCGCGCGCGACCGGCCGTTCCGCGTGCGGGCGCAGGACCCCGACGACCTGGCGGTGGTCTCCGCCTACCTGCAGGACGCGGTGCTGCCGCTGGCCGAGATCGCCTACGAGCCGGCGGCCGAGCGCTTCGTGCTGGTGGCCGTCCGGTTCCGCTGGGAGAAGGCGCTGCGCGCCAGTGTCAAGGCCGAGGGGGGCGAGCCGGACGAGCGCGTGCATTGCGGCGTCCGGTTCGAGGAGGTGACGGCGGCGCGGGTGCGCGGTGCCGACCTGAAGACCGAGCGCGGCCGCATGCTCAACCTGCTGCAGATCGCCTGGAGCGACGGCCATGTCGACCTGATCTGCGCCGAGGACGTGACGATCCGACTTGACGTGCGGCGCCTCGCCTGTCACGTCGAGGACCTTGGCGAGCCCTGGCCGACGGTATTCCGCCCGACCCACGAGGACTGAGGGTCGGCGGCGCCGGTGTCCGGCCTTCGCCAGCGCCCGGCGACGGGCTCCGACGACCGGGCGACCGACGAGGCGATCCGTGAATTCGAACGAAAAGCTCGTGCTGGCCCTGCCCAAGGGCCGCATCCTGAAAGCCATCACCCCGCTGCTGGAGCGCGCCGGCATCGAGCCCGAGGACGCGTTCTTCGACGAGGACTCGCGGCAGCTGCAGTTCGCCACCCGCGACCCGCAGCTCGACATCATCCGGGTCCGCAGCTTCGACACCGCGACCTTCCTGGCGTTCGGCGCCGCGCATCTGGCGGTGTCCGGCTCCGACGTGCTGATGGAGTTCGACCACCCGGAGATCTACGCGCCGGTGAACCTGCATGTCGGGCACTGCCACCTGGCGGTCGCGGCACCGGCGGAAGTGGCGCGCGCCGAGGACCCGCAGCGCTGGTCGCATCTGCGGGTCGCCACCAAGTATCCGAACGTCACGCGCCGGTATTTCGCCGCCCGCGGCGTGCAGGCCGAGTGCATCAAGCTGAACGGTGCGCTCGAGCTGGCGCCGAACCTGGGGCTGTGCCGGCGGATCGTCGACCTGGTGCAGACCGGCTCGACCCTGCGCGCCAACGGCCTGGTCGAGATCGACAGGATCGCCGACGTCAGCGCCCGGCTGGCGGTCAACCGTACCGCCCTGAAGACCCGGCCGGAGCCGGTGAACGACCTGATCGGGCGCTTCCGGGAGGCCGCGCGTGCCGCTTAGGCTGGACGTCCGCGACGCCGATTTCGCGGCGCGCTTCGAGGAACTGGTCCACTCCAAGCGCGAGTCCGAGGCCGATGTCGGGGATGCCGCCAAGGCGATCCTGGACGACGTGGCGGCCCGCGGCGACGCCGCCCTGCTGGACTACACCCGCCGCTTCGACCGCTTCGACCCAGCCGCTACAGGCCTCGCCGTCACCGATGCCGAGATCGACGCGGCGGTCGCCCGGGTGCCGGCCGAGACCCGCGCCGCGCTCGAGACCGCCGCGGCCCGCATCGAGGCGTTCCACGCCCGCCAGATGCCCGAGGGCTTCGAGATCGTCGACGGCGAGGGGGTGCGCCTCGGCCTGCGCTGGACCGCGATCGACGCGGTCGGCCTGTACGTTCCCGGCGGGACCGCGGCCTATCCGTCGTCGGTGCTGATGAACGCGATCCCGGCCCGGGTCGCCGGGGTGCGGCGCCGCGTGATGGTGGTGCCGACGCCGGACGGCGTGCTGAACGACCTGGTGCTGACCGCCGCGCGGGTCGCCGGGCTGACCGAGCTGTGGCGGGTCGGCGGCGCCCAGGCGGTCGGCGCGCTGGCCTACGGCACCGAGAGCATCCGGCCGGTCGACAAGATCGTCGGTCCCGGCAACGCCTATGTCGCGGCCGCCAAGCGCCAGGTGTTCGGCCGGGTCGGCATCGATTCGATCGCCGGCCCGTCGGAGATCCTGGTGGTCGCCGACGCCGACAACGATCCGTCCTGGATCGCCATCGACCTGCTCAGCCAGGCCGAGCACGACGCGGTCGCCCAGGCGATCCTGGTGACCGACGACGCCGGCTTCGCCGACCGGGTGATCGCCGCCGTCGACGACCATCTCGTCACCCTGCCGCGCGCCGGCATCGCCGCCGAGAGCTGGCGGACCCAGGGCGCGGTGATCGTGGTGCGCTCGCTGGACGAGGCGCCGGCCCTGGTCGACCGGCTGGCGCCCGAGCATCTGGAACTGGCGGTCGCCGATCCCGATGCGATGGCGGACCGGATCCGGCATGCCGGGGCGATCTTCCTAGGCCGGTTCGCGCCGGAGGCCGTCGGCGACTACGTGGCCGGCCCGAACCACGTCCTGCCGACCGCCCGGACCGCGCGGTTCTCGTCCGGCCTCGGGGTGATCGACTTCATGAAGCGGACCACGCTGGTGGCGTGCGACGCCGTGAGCCTTGCGGCGATCGGCCCGGCCGCGATTACACTGGCGGAGGCGGAAGGGCTCGACGCGCATGCGCGGTCGATCGCCGTCCGCCTGAACAGACGCTGAGCGATCGGGCCAGTGGGTACTAGGGAGGGCGCATGCCGGATCGTGATCCGGATCAGGCGCCGGGTGCGGCGGCGAAGCAGGGTTCCGGCCTGAGCGCCGAGGACTCCCGGATCGTCCACATCACCCTCGACGAGCGCACGGTGATCCGCCGCAGCCCCGAGGTCGAGCAGGAGCGGGCGATCGCCGTCTACGACCTGCTGGAGGAGAACCGTTTCTGCCCGGTGGAGGCGGGGAGCGGCCCGTACCATCTGCACCTGCGGATCGAGGAGAACCGGCTGGTCCTCGACGTGCGCGACACCGGCGAGGCGCCGCAGGCCCTGGTGGCCCTGCCGCTGACGCCGTTCCGGCGGGTGGTCCGCGACTATTTCCAGATCTGCGAGAGCTACTACGACGCCATCAAGCGGCTGTCGCCGTCGCAGATCGAAGCCATCGACATGGGCCGGCGCGGCCTGCACAACGAGGGCTCGACCCTGCTGCAGGAACGCCTGGGCGACCGGGTTTCGATGGACTTCCAGACCGCGCGGCGGCTGTTCACGCTGCTCTGCGTCCTGCACATCCGGGGCTGAGCGACGTGACCGTCGACCCGCTCGCCCCGATCGCCCAGCCGAGCGCGGTGCTGTTCGCCTGCAACATGAACGCCGTCCGGTCGCCGATGGCCGAGGCGCTGCTCAAGCGCCGACT
The DNA here is from genome assembly GCF_040219615.1 of Thalassobaculum sp. GTDB lineage: Bacteria > Pseudomonadota > Alphaproteobacteria > Thalassobaculales > Thalassobaculaceae > Thalassobaculum_A. Next base: position 27,973 of record NZ_JAVJSE010000002.1, on the reverse strand, counting down.
CGGCAGGACCGTCTATGTCGACTCGTGCGGCGCCCGGCGCGGCGAGCTCGATCCGTTCGTCATCGAGGTGATGGGCGAACTCGGCATCGAGTTGGGCCAGCACCGGCCGAAGAGCTTCGACGACCTGGAGGACGGGTTCTTCGACCTGATCGTGTCGCTGTCGCCCGAGGCGCAGCATCGTGCGATCGAGCTGACCCGCACGATGGCCTGCGACATCGAGTACTGGCCGACCCTCGACGTGACCATGATCGAAGGCAACCGCGAGACCCGCCTGGACGCCTACCGGGCGGTGCGCGACGAGCTCGATCGAAGGATCCGCGCCCGGTTCCCCGAAGTATCGGAATAGTCGGCCGCATGTCACGGTGGCCTGCCCCCAAATTGCTTGACGAGCGACGGCTGCCCCAGCACTTAATCGGCCTCCGAAACCAGGGCGGGAGGGACCATGCCGAAAGACGACGTCATCGAGTTTCCGGGCACGGTGTCCGAACTTCTGCCGAACGCGATGTTCCGCGTGAAACTCGACAACGATCACGAAGTGTTGGCACACACCAGCGGCAAGATGCGAAAGAACCGCATCCGTGTCCTTGCTGGTGACCGGGTGAACGTCGAGATGACTCCCTACGATCTAACCAAAGGCCGCATCACATTCCGCTTCAAATAACGCCCGGACCCCGGTCCGATACCGAGACCGGCCCGATCCTGCGACCGGCAGACGGGGCCGAACTGGTCCTGGCCTCGGCATCGCCGCGGCGCGCCGATCTCGTGCGCCAGATCCGACTGATTCCCGACCACACCGATCCCGCGGACATCGACGAGACGCCGCACCGGCACGAGCGCCCGCGCGCCTATGCGCTGCGGATGGCCGAGGAGAAGGCGCGCTCGGTGGCGCCGCGCCGGCCCGGCTGCTGGGTTCTGGCGGCCGACACGGTGGTCGCCTGCGGCCAGCGCATCCTCCCGAAGGCCGAGACCGCCGCCGACGCGCGCCACTGTCTGGCGCTGCTGTCCGGCCGCCGCCACCGGGTGATCGGCGGCGTCGCGCTGCTGGCGCCGGACGGCACGCTGCGGACGCGCACGGTCGAGACACGGGTCGCCGTCAAGCGGCTCGACGACGAGGAGGTCGCGGCCTACCTGGCCTGCGGCGAATGGCACGGCAAGGCCGGCGGCTACGCCATCCAGGGTCTCGCCGCCGCCTATGTGAGCTTCGTCAACGGCTCCTATTCGAACGTCGTCGGCCTGCCGCTGGCCGAGACCTACGCCCTGCTGGCCGGCGTCGGCTTCCGGCATCGGGATCTCCGGCCCGGCCCGGTCGATGGCGACGGTTGACCGCATCGTCGTCGCCCCGACGCCGTGGGCGACGCGGGTGGCGTTCCTGGCGTCCGGCGAGGTGCTGGAGCTGTGGGTCGAAGGCAGCGACCGGCCGTCCCTGGTCGGGGCCGTGGCGCTCGCGCGGGTCGTCGCGGTGCACCCGGACCTCGGGGCGGCGACGGTCGCGATCCCAGGCGGCGAGGCCTACCTGTCGGACCGCGCGGTGATCGAGGGCGAGCGCCTGGTGGTGCAGATCGTGCGCGACGGGGTCGCCGCCAAGCGCCCGGTGGCACGCGCCGGCGTCGAGTTGTCCGATGGGGCCGTGGTGCTGACCCCCCGGACCCCGGGGGTCGGGCTGTCCTCCTCGTTTCGCGGCAAGGCCCGCCGGGCCGGTCTGAAGGCGGCACTGGCGGCGGTGGTGCCGGACGACGTCGGGGTGCTGGTGCGTGCCGGCGCCGCCGACCGCGCCGACGACGCCCTGGTCGCGGACACCGGCCGGCTGCTGCAGCGCTGGCGGTCGATCCGGGAACGGGCCGAGGCCGGCGAGCCGCCGGTCTGGCTGGAGCCGCCGGTCTCGGCCGTCGAGGCGGCGCGCGCGGCGGTCCCGGGGGTCGAGCCGGAGGTCGACGAGTCCGGCCGGCTGTTCGAGGAATGCGGCGCCACCGAGGCCCTGGAAGCCGCCCTGGCGCGCCGGGTGGCGCTGCCGGACGGCGGCGAGCTGGTCGTCGAGTCGGTCGAGGCCGGCACGCTGATCGACGTTAACCTGCCGGCCGGCGGCGCCCGCGACGGGTTCCGCCGGGCCAATGAGACGGCGGCGCTGGCGGCCATGCGCCAGCTTCGGCTGCGCGGCCTGCGCGGGATCGTCCTGCTGGACCTGCCGCGCATGACCGACCGCGCGGTACGGCTGCGGATCACCAACCTGGTCGAGGAGATGGCGGCGGCCGACAGCGCCCGGGTCCAGGTGCTCGGCTGGACGCCGGGCGGCATGCTCGAACTGGCACGCGAGGGCGTGCGGCGACCGCTGGCCGACGATCTGCTGGAGCCGCCGACCGAGCCGCGGCCGTCGGTCCGGGCCGCCGCCTGGGCGGCGCTCGCCGGTCTGCGGCGCGAGGCCGCCCGGATCCCACGGCCGCGGCTGGTGCTGGCGCCGGCGCTGGCCGGTTGGCTCGACGGACCGGGTCGCCCTATCCTGGAGGCCGAGCGACGCCGGCTCGGGCATCTGTCGGTCGCGACGGATCCGGCGCTGGCACGCGACGGGTTCCGTGTGGAGAGTGAAGACTGATGGCTGAAGTGCATTCCATCGCCAAGGCCCGGCGCAGCCGCTGCCCGATCTGCCAGAAGCCGAGCGTCGCCGATTACCGGCCGTTCTGCTCGGCCCGCTGCAAGACCGTCGACCTCGGGCGCTGGCTGGGCGGGACCTATCGGGTGCCGACCGAGGAGGAGCCGGAGGAGGGCGACCTCGAGGCGGTGCTCCGGCAGCGCCAGGCGGACGAGGAAAGCTGACCTTCCCAGGCCTTGCCTAGGCGGCTGGCCGGCACCAGAACTGGTACATGCCGAGGAAGATCTCGGGGTGCTCGGCCTCGACGGCGTCCCAGGCCGCCAGGTCGAGGCCGAGATGATCGTCCCGGTTGTGACGGCGGTACAGCGCCAGGATCCCGGGATCGGGAAGCTCGAACCCCATGAATGTGAGCCTCAGCTCCGCGAGGGCCTCGGCGATCCACAGCGGGTCGACGGCGGTTTCCCGGGCGTGCAGCAGGGCGTCGCGCACCCCGCTGGCGGCATAGAAATCGGCGGTGCGCAGCAGCGCGCGCGCCGCGTGCTCCGGCGGCAGCATGCGGACCGCGCGGCGGGCCGCGCGGATCCGCTCCAGCATCGGGCCCTCGGCCGGTATGGCGGCCCGCACGTCGTCGAAGCCGGCCCGGGCCCGCCGGCTGTACAGCGCGATCCGCATCAGGCCGCCGGGGGCGAGCAGGCCGCGCAGCGCGCTCCAGCCTTTCAACGGATAGGCCAGGTGGTGCAGGACGCCCGAGCTCTCGATCAGGTCGAAGCGCTCGGCATGATTGCCGAGCGCCAGGATGTCGGCCTGGCCGAAGCTGACATTCGGCACCCCGAGGTCGCGGGCCATGCGCTTGCCGTAGGCCAGCGACCGGCGCGACAGGTCGACCGCCAGCACGCTGCAGTCGCGGAACCGCCGGGCGGTCTGGACGGCATGGCGGCCGGTGCCGCAGCCGGCGATCAGGATGCGCAGCGGCGCCTCGGACAGGCCCCGGACCGGGTAGCCCGGCAGAACCCGCTGGATATGCTCCGGCAGGCTGCGCGGCGGGCGACGGTCGATCGACAGCCAGCGCGGGTAGGGGTTCTCCTCGTACTGGGCCCGGACCGACGCCGAGGTGTCGTCGGCGATCGGCGTGAGGGTGGCGAGGTCGTCCTGCAGCCGCGCCTCGGCGTGGGTGTCCAGGAACGAGCGGCGCAGCAGCAGCGCCCACAGCGACGGGTCGCCGTAGCGCAGCATCGAGGCCTCGCGCCGCAGGGCGTCGGCGTCCGGGTCGCTTTCCATCGGCCGGTACAAGGCACGGACCAGGGCGCGGTCGGAGTCCGGGTCGGGCTCGTCGGCGCGCAGGTCGAGGACGCGCAGGTCGGCGGTCTCGGCCCGGCTCTCCGGCCACACCCATTCGGCGGCGCGGGCCTGCAGGGCCAGGGCGACCAGCCAGTCGCGGTCGGCCGCAAGCGGCCTCTTGGCGGACAGGTCGTCGAGCAGCGCCCGGCGGGTGAAGACCATCGCCGCCTCGAGCTCCGGGTCGACGGCGATCGCCGAGCTCAGGGCCAGCAGGGCCAGCTCGTCCGGGAAGAAGCTGGTCAGCGGCTTGAAGCCGGCGTCGACCGGCCCGTCGGGGTAGCCCCAGGCCGCCGCCTCCAGGGCCCGGCGGATCGCCGGGTGGGCCCGCCAGATCCGGATCGCCGGGCCGGCCAGCGCCTGGCGGTCGAGATCGTCGCGTTCGAACAGCGCCACCAGGACCGAGCGGGCGCCGGCATGCGGCTTCTCGAACGGGCAGCGGCGGAGCGCGGCGACCAGGGCGTCGCGCTGCTCGATATCGTCGGCCGCCAGCCGCCAGGCGTCGATCCGGTGCTCCAGTCCGTCCAGCGGCCGGCCCAGCGCCTCCAGCGAGGCCGCCAGGTTGACGTGGGCCGCCACATAGTCGGGCTTCAGCCGGACCGCCCGGCGGAAGCACGGCACCGCGTCCTTGATGTGCCCGGCGGCCTTCAGCGCCACGCCGAGGTTGTTGTGGACGTCGGGCAGCCGCGGCCGGCGCCTGATCACGTCGCGGTAGACCTCGGCGGCCTCGAGGTAGCGCCCGGCGCGGAACAGCGACCCGGCGCGCTGCAGCGCATCCAGGGCCGAGCCGATGTCGATCGTCTTGCGCTCGCTCATCCCGCCTTCTACCGGGGATGCAGGTCGAAGGCGATGCTGATGCGCTCGCCGCCGCCGGCGAACGGCACGGTGCGGTGCCAGACATAGGACGGGAACAGCGCCAGCACGCCGGCCTCCGGCCTGAGCGTGCGCACCGTGGCGCGCCCGGTGTCGGGGATGCCGTAGCCGGGCCGGTTGAACTCGATCCAGCCGGCGCGCTCGGGGTCGTCGTCCTGCACCGCCGGCGGCATCTCGACGTAGTACACGCCGCTCAGCCAGCCGAGGTTGTGGATGTGGCCGCTCTGATGGCCGCCGTCGCCCAGGATGTTGCCCCAGGCGTCGAGCGCGTAGCCCGACGGGATCGCCCGCAGATGCGGATGGTCCGGGTCGCCGGCCGGGTCCGGCAGGTCCTTGACGTAGCGGTCCAGCACCACCGCCAGGGCGGCCGAGAACGCCCGGATCGCCGGGTCGTCGTGCTTCAGCACGTCGGTCACAAGCGCGCCGCCGCGGATCGCCCGCTTGGTCGGGTCCCAGTCGTCACGCCGGCCTGGATGGCCGCGCACCGCCGCCGCCAGCGCCCGGTTGAAGGCGGCGAGGTCGGGGTAGCCGGCCGGCAGCGGCAGCTCGTAGGTGCGGGTCAGGCTGCCCCAGCCGACCAGCCGGTCGGCCTCGGCCGTGCGACCCATGTCGTACAGGCAGGTGGCGGCCAGCGCGTTGGCGCGGATATGGCTCGGCTGGCGCGCCAGCACGCCCTCGCAGGCCGCCAGCGCGGCGCTCGAGTCGGCGAGCTTGAGGGCGGCGGTCGCCAGGTTCATGGCCGGCTTGTCCTCGGCCGGGGCCAGCGCCAGGGCGCGCCGGTAGGGGGCGAGCGATCCGGCCGGGTCCTCGGCCCGGGCCTGGCGCAGGTTGCCGTAGTCGTACCAGGCCGACCAGGACGCCGGCTCCAGGGTCAGCAGCCGGCGGTAGGCGCGCTCGGCGACGGCCACCGGGGCGTCCTCGCCGGCCAGCTGGGCGTCCAGGGTACGGGCCGGCAGGTAGTCGGGGGCGGCGGCCAGGGCGGCATCGACGTGGCTTCGGGCGCGGCCGGGATCGCCGGCCCGGCGGGCGGCCCGCGCCGACAGGGCATGGGCGACCGGATTGTGCGGCTGCACCGCCAGGATCTGCCCGCACAGCGCTGCCGCCTCGGCGTCGCGGCCGGCGTTGAGCTGCTGGATGGCGAGTCGGAGTGCATCGGCGATCTGCATGGGCCCGGAACATTAGGCGGGCCTCCGGGGACGATCAACGCCGCACGCGGCGGCGCCCCGGCCGGCGGGCGATTTTCCCGGCGCCGATCCGGTTTTCGACGCTGGACAGCCCCGGCGCCGGCGGCTATACAGCGCGCCGTGCCTTCGGCACCGCCCAGGTAGCTCAGCTGGTAGAGCAGTGGACTGAAAATCCGCGTGTCGGTGGTTCGAATCCGCCCCTGGGCACCATTTCCCTCCAGTCCGTTCATCGCCACGGCTCGCGTCGCCCCGGGAGACCCCCTGCCGGGCGATGTAAGGTATAGTCGAGAGCGTTCGGTGCCGGCGATCGAAGGCCGGTGCCCGTGCCCTGGGGATCCATGAAGACGACGGCGGCCGGAGACACGCCCGACCCGCGGAACCCGGAACCGTCGGAAGCCGGTCCGCCGGCCGGGCGGCTGCGGATTGGCGAGCTTCGCCGCCATGTCCGGGCGTTCCTCGGCGCCGTGGCCCGGGCGCCGAACAGCCGGAAGGTCTACGTCCTGGTCGCCGCGGTCACCCTGGTGATCGCCGCCACCACCTTCGGGCAGATCCGGCTGAACGAATGGCAGCGCGACTTCTACGACGCGCTGGAGCAGCGGCATTTCGACGCCCTGCTGGTCCAGCTCGGGGTGTTCGTCACCATCATCGCCGGGCTGCTGACCCTCCAGGTGGCGCAGACCTGGCTGGGCGCGACCCTGAAGATCGGCCTGCGGGACGCCGTCACGACCGATCTGCTGTCGGCCTGGATGCAGCCCCGCCGGGCCTACCAGCTCGGCTGGGCCGGCGATGTCGGCCACAATCCGGACCAGCGGATCCAGGAGGACGCCCGGCACCTCTGCGATCTGTGCGGCGATCTCGGCATCGGCCTCCTGCAGGCCACCCTCCTGCTGGTCAGCTTCGTCGGCGTGCTGTGGGTGCTGTCGGAGCATGTGACGCTGGTCTATGACGGCTATCGGCTCGAGGTGCCGGGCTACATGGTCTGGTGCGCGGTCGCCTACGCGGCCGCCGGGTCCTGGGCGACCTGGCGGGTCGGCAAGCCGCTGGTCCCGCTGAACGCCGAGCATTACGCCCGGGAGGCGGACTTCCGGTTCTCGCTCGTGCACACCAACGAGGCGGCCGAGGCGATCGGGCTCAACGACGGCGAGGTCGATACCCGCAACCAACTCGGCACCTCGCTCGGCCGCGTGCTCGCCATCCAGCGCCAGATCGCCCGCGGCCTGGCGAACCTGACCTGGGTCACCGCCGGCTATGGCTGGCTGGCGCTGGTCGTGCCGATCGTGGTCGCGGCACCGGGCTACTTCGGCGGAACCCTGACCTTCGGCGAACTGATGATGGTCACCGGTGCGTTCTTCCAGGTGCAGCAGTCGTTGCGGTGGTTCGTCGACAATTTTGCCGCGATCGCCGACTGGCGGGCGACGCTGCTGCGCGTCATGTCGCTTCGGCTGGCCCTGCCGGACCTGGAGCCGATGGGGGTGGCGGCCGGCCACATCGTCTACCAGGCGCATCCCGACGGTCGCCTGGCGCTGGAAGATCTCGTGGTCGCGTTGCCGGACAAGCAGGTCGGGCTGGCCGACGGCCGGTTCGAGCTCGCCCCCGGCGACCGCGTGCTGATCACCGGCGGGCCGGGCCGCGGCAAGTCGATGCTGTTCAGGGCGATCGCCGGCCTGTGGCCCTGGGGGAGCGGCCGGGTGCTGCTGCCGCCGGCGGACCGGACGGTGTTCCTGCCGCAGCGCCCGTACCTGCCGATCGGGACCCTGCGCAAGGCGATCGCCTACCCGCGGGCACCCGAGGGATACTCCGATTCCGACGTAAAGGCGGCGCTCGACCGGGTCGGGCTGGCCCACCTGGTGCGTCATCTCGACGAGGAGCGGCGCTGGGACCGGGAACTCGCCGTCGAGGAGCAGCAGGCCCTGGCGTTCTCGCGGCTGCTGTTGCAGCGGCCGCTGTGGGTGTTCCTGGACAATCCCCTGAACGCCCTGGAAGGCACCCGCCGGGCCGAGCTCATGACGGTTTTCCAGCACGAGCTGGCGGATGCCGCCGTGCTGGCGGTCGGGCGCAGCACGGCCGCGGCGCCGCCGCAATGCCAGGCGATGGAACTGGTCGAGATTCCGAGCGCGGAGAGGGCGGCATCGTGAGCGCGGGCGACCCTCCGACAGACACGGGCATTGCGAACAAAACGGGAATCATGATTCAGTGGTCCGACCATCCGCCGCCGGTCGGTCGCCCATGTCCGTCGCTTTCGCCCCGCCGCCCGCCGTCCCCGGCGACGACCTGAATCCCGAGCAGCGCCGGGCGGTCGAGCATGGGGTGCGTGACGGCGACGCCTCGCCGGGGCGGCCGCTGCTGGTGATCGCCGGGGCCGGGTCGGGCAAGACCAAGACGCTGGCCCACCGGGTCGCGCATCTGATCGCCAACGGCGCCGACCCGCAGCGCATCCTGCTGATGACCTTCTCGCGCCGGGCGGCGGCGGAGATGACCGGCCGGGTCGAGCGGATCGCCCGCCAGGGCATGGGCGAGACCGGCCGGGTGCTGGCCGGCGGGCTGAGCTGGGCCGGCACCTTTCACGCGGTCGGCGCCCGGCTGCTGCGCGAGCACGCCTTCCAGCTCGGCCTCGACGCCGAGTTCAGCATCCACGACCGCGAGGATTCCGCCGACCTGCTGAACCTGGTGCGCCACGAGCTCGGCTTCTCGAAGACCGCGAACCGGTTCCCGGCCAAGGCGACCTGCCTGGCGATCTACTCGCGCTGCGTCAACTCGGGGGCACCGCTCGAGGAGGTGCTTGAGGCGGCGTTCCCGTGGTGCGCCGAGTGGGCGGCCGAACTGAAGGGCCTGTTCGCCGGCTATGTCGACGCCAAGCAGAGCCAGCACGTCCTCGATTACGACGACCTGCTGCTCTACTGGGCCCAGGCCATGGCCGAGCCGGAGCTGGCGGCCGAGATCGGCGGCCGCTTCGACCACGTCATGGTCGACGAGTACCAGGACACCAACCGCCTGCAGGCCGACATCCTGCTGGCGCTGCGCCCGGACGGCAGCGGGCTGACGGTGGTCGGCGACGACGCCCAGTCGATCTACGCGTTCCGGGCCGCCACAGTGCGCAACATCCTCGACTTCCCCGGGCATTTCGACCCGCCGGCCGAAATCGTCACCCTGGACCGCAACTACCGCTCGACCCGGCCGATCCTGGAGGCCGCCAACGCGGTGATCGGCCTCGCGGCCGAGCGCTTCACCAAGAACCTGTGGACCGACCGCGAGTCGGCCGACCGGCCGCGCCTGGTCAGCGTGCGCGACGAGGCCGACCAGGCGCGCTACGTGGTCGAGACGGTGCTGGAGAACCGCGAGCACGGCCACCTGCTGAAGCAGCAGGCGGTGCTGTTCCGGACGTCCAGCCACAGCGGGCCGCTGGAGGTCGAGCTGACCCGCCGCAACATCCCGTTCGTGAAGTTCGGCGGCCTGAAGTTCCTGGACGCCGCCCATGTGAAGGACCTGCTGGCGCTGCTGCGGTTCGTCGAGAATCCGCGCGACCGGGTGGCCGGCTTCCGGGTGCTGCAGCTGATGCCGGGGGTCGGCCCGGCCTCGGCGCAGCGGGTGCTCGACCACATGGCGGGCGCCCTCGACCCGATCGCCGCCGCCGCCTCGGCGCCGGCACCGGCGCGCGCCGGCGACGCCTGGCCGGACCTGCTGTCGGTGCTGGCCGACCTGCGGGCGGGCCGGGCCGGCTGGCCGGCCGAGCTGGAGCGGGCCCGGCGCTGGTACGAGCCGCATCTGGAGCGCATCCACGAGGACGCCCTGGTGCGCCACGCCGACCTGGTCCAGCTCGAGCAGATCGCCGCCGGCTACGCCTCGCGCGAGCGGTTCCTGACCGAGCTGACGCTGGATCCGCCGGACGCCACCAGCGACCAGGCCGGGGTGCCGCTGCTGGACGAGGACTACCTGATCCTGTCGACCATCCACTCGGCCAAGGGCCAGGAGTGGAAGTCGGTGTTCGTGCTCAACGCCGTCGACGGCTGCCTGCCGTCCGACCTCGGCACCGGCAGCAGCACCGAGGTCGAGGAGGAGCGGCGGCTGCTGTACGTCGCGATGACCCGGGCCAGGGACGACCTGCACCTGGTGGTGCCGCACCGGTTCTTCACCCACAACCAGAACCCGCGCGGCGACCGCCACGTCTACGCCTCGCGCACCCGGTTCATCCCGAAGTCGATGCTGGGACTGTTCGAGGGGACGACCTGGCCGTCGGCGCCCGGCTTCGCGGCCGGCCGCGGGCCGTCGCGCAACATCAGGGTCGACGTCGGTGCGCGGGTGCGCGGGATGTGGCGCTGAGCGGCACCGGGAAGCTCACTCGGGCTCGACCCCGAGCGCCCGCAGGCTGGCGGCCTTCAGGCTCTGGCGAACCTCCCGGTAGCCGTCCCAGGGGTCGGGCGCCTCGGGATCGGCGTTCCTGACGCTGAAGGCGTTCGCGGCCTCGATGCCGGCGATATCGTCCCAGGCGACCGGCCAGGCGACCGGCGCGCCCTCGCGGGCGCGGGGCGAGTAGGGGGCGATCGCGGTCGCGGTGCGGTCGTTGCGGAAATAGTCGATGAAGATCCGGCCCCTGCGGCGGGCCTTGCTCATCGTCGCGACATAGCGGTCGGGGTCGTCCTCCGCGAATCGCTGGGCGAGCGCCCTGGCGAACGCCTTTGCGATCGTCCAGCCGTGCCGGCGCGTGATCGGAACCACCACGTGGATGCCCTTGCCGCCGGTCAGCAACGGGAAGCTCCGCAGCCCGAGCGCATCCAGCGCCTCGCGCATGGTGCCGGCCGCTTCCTTCACCGCGGCGAACTTCACCGACTCGTCGGGGTCGAGGTCGAAGACGATACGGTCCGGCTGCTCCAGGTCGTCGATCCGGGAGCCCCAGACGTGCAGTTCCAGCACGCCCATCTGGGCGGCCTCGACCAGCGCCTTCGTCTCGGTCAGGTAGACGTAGTTCTCTTCCGAGCCGTCCTTGCCCTTGACCGGTAGCCGCTTGAACCGGCTCGGCAGTCCGGCGCCGTCGTGGCGCTGGAAGAAGCACTGCCTGGCGCGCCCCTGCGGGCAGCGGACCAGGCTGACCAGGCGGTCGGCGACATAGGGCAGCATCCGGCCGGCGACCGACTGGAGGTACCGGGCGAGCTCGCGCTTGGTGATGCCCTGGCCCGGAAACAGCACCCTGTCCGGGTGGCTGAGGCGAACGCCGCCGATGGAGGCTTCCTGGTCGTCGTCCTTTGCCGACCTGCTGCTCATCCCGGCCTCCCTGGCCTTTGCCGGCCGCTCGCGCCGCACGCTCCTGGCCGGCTTGTCCTCGCGGAGTCCCTTGAACCGGCCGTGCCGCACCAGGCCGTCGGCGGTGAACTCGGCGAATTCGACCTGCGCGACCAGTTCCGGGGTCACCCAGCGGGCGTCCCGCCGCACGGACGACGGCACCTCGCCCCGGACCGGGCTGGTCCTGCGGGCGAGCCTGTGCAGCCGCTTGGCGATGGCGTCGAGCTCGGCGTGAGAGAATCCGGTGCCGACGCGGCCGGCGTACAGCAGGTCGTCGCCGTCGCGGGTGGCGAGCAGCAGCGACGCGAACGGCCGGCTCTTGCCGGACGGCGACCAGCCCACGACCACGAACTCCTGGTCGCGGCCGCATTTGAGCTTGAGCCAGGAGCGGCCGCGGCCGGAGCGGTATCGGGCGTCGGCGCGCTTGGCGATGATGCCTTCGAACCCGCTGTCGCAGAGCTTCTCCAGCATCGGGGCCGGGTCGCCGTCGACATGGTCGGTGAAGTACACTGGCCCGTGCCTCCCGGCGTCGCCGAGCAGGGCCTGCAGCCGCTCCTTGCGCTCGACCAGCGGCCGGTCGCGCAGGCTCTCGCCGCCTTCCGCCAGCAGGTCGAAGACGAAGTAGGACAGATCGGCCCTGCCGCCGCGCTCGAGCGCCCGGTGCAGGGCGGAGAAGTCGGTCCGGCCCGCGTCGTCCGTCGCGACGATCTCGCCGTCGAGCAGGGCGCCGTCCAGATCCAGCCCGGCGAGCGCGGTGACGATCGCCGGGTAACGGTCGGTCCAGTCCAGGCCGCTGCGGGTGTAGATCGCGATGTCGCCGCCGGACACCGCGGACAGGGCCCGGTAGCCGTCGAACTTCACCTCGTACAGCCAGCCGGCACCCGCCGGCGCCTCGTCCACCAGGGTCGCCAGGGCCGGCTCGACGAAGTTCGGCCGGGCGGAGCCCCGCTTTGCGGACTTGCGCTTCGACGGCTTCCCCGCGGGGCCGCGGGCGACCTGCTTCAGGCTGCGGCCGGAGGCCACGCTGGTCGTGCTGTCCGCGGTCACGTCGCGCTCGCGGTCGACCTCGTCGTCGAGCTCCTTGATCAGCAGCCAGTTCTCGCGCTTCCCGGACGCCTTGCCCTTGCCCTTGCCCTTGAACCGGACCAGCGCCCAGCGGCCGCGCAGGCGGTAGCCGTGCAACTCGAACACCAGCTTGCCCTTGTCGAGACCCTCGTGCGGGTCGCCGACCGGCCTCCAGTCGCCACGGTCCCACAGCAGCACGGTGCCGGCGCCGTAGTTGCCCTCGGGAATCCGGCCTTCGAAGGTCGCATACTCCACCGGATGGTCCTCGGTGCGGACCGCCAGCCGCTTGTCCGACGGGTTCAGGCTCGGCCCCCGGGTGATCGCCCAGCTCTTCAGCACGCCGTCCAGTTCCAGGCGCAGGTCGTAGTGCAGCCGGCGGGCGTCGTGCTTCTGGATCGTGTACAGGTGGCCTCGGCCACGCCGCGGCTTGCCGCCGCTCGGCTCGGGGGTGCGGTCGAACGTCCGCTTCGAGCGGAAGGGACCCAACCTGTCCGGTGTCGGCGGGGTGCGTGCCATCTCAGCCCGCCTTGCGACGGCCGCCGCTCGAAGACCTGCCGCCGGTCGGCCGCTCGTCCTCGTCGATGTCGGGCGGACGCTTGGGCCTGATCATGCTCTTCGACGACTGCCGGGACGATGCGGTCGAGGACTTGCTTCTGGCGGTGGTACGGCTGGCCATGGCGGCTCCCCCTTTCGGCGGTCTTTCGGCTCACAGCACGAACCGGTGAACCGCCGGACGGGTTCCGACGATCGCCGAACCGGCCGCCGCACCGTGTCGACGCGGGCGCCTCGAGGGGGACGGCCGGTCAGGCGGGCTCGGCGACCCGCGCCTGGCGCGCCAAAGTCTCCGACAACCGCTTCCGGGCGGCCCAGTACTCGCGGTCCAGGCGGTCGATCAGGGCGGCGGCCGGTACCACCTCCTTGATCGCGCCGACGCCCTGGCCGGAGCCCCAGATCTCCTTCCAGCTCTTCGGCTTCGATGACCCGCTGGCGAAGCTCATCGCCGAGGCGTCGCTGGTCGGCAGGTTGTCCGGGTCCATGCCCTGGGCGGCGACCGACGGCTTGAGGTAGTTGCCGAGCACGCCGGTGAACAGGTTCGTGTAGACGATGTCGTCGGCACCGCAGTCGACGATCATCCGCTTGTAGCCCTCGACCGCGTTGGCCTCCTCGGTGGCGATGAAGGCCGAGCCGATATAGGCGAGATCGGCGCCGGCGGCCTGGGCGGCCAGGATGGAATCGCCGCAGGCGATGGCGCCGGACAGCGCCAGCGGGCCGTCGAACCAGCTGCGGATCTCCTGGATCAGCGCGAACGGCGACAGCGAACCGGCATGGCCGCCGGCGCCGGCCGCCACCGCGATCAGGCCGTCGGCACCCTTTTCGATCGCCTTGCGGGCGAAGCGGTCGTTGATGACGTCGTGCAGGGTGATGCCGCCACAGGAATGCGCCGCCTCGTTGACCTCGACCCGGGCGCCGAGCGAGGTGATCCAGATCGGCACCTTCCAGCGCGCGCAGATCTCGATGTCGCGCTCCAGCCGGAGGTTGGTGCGGTGCACGATCTGGTTGACCGCGTAGGGCGCCGCCGGGCGGTCGGGATTGGCCTGGTTGTGGCGGTCCAGTTCCTCGGTGATGCGCTTCAGCCAGCGCTCCAGCTCGATCGGCTCGCCGTCCGCCTCGCGGGCGTTCAGGGCCGGGAAGGAACCGACGATGCCGGCCTTGCACTGGGCCAGCACGAGGTCGGGATTCGAGACAATGAACAGCGGTGAGCCGATCACCGGCAGCCGCAGGTCCCGAAGGATGGGCGGAAGGCTCATGCGGGTTTCCTCGCCTGGTCGACTCCGACGGCCCGACCGGTGTCACGGCCGGGCCGGGCCGAGCTTAACAGCCCGGGCGACCAGACGGGAAACGCCATTTCATTCCGTGGTTCGGGTGGGTCAGTTCTTGATCGGGGCCGGGCCGCTGTAGGTGCCCTTGTTGTCGTCGATCGCCGTCCAGTTCTTGCCGGAGGCCTCGGCGGCCTCGAGCTTGCCCCAGTTGACCTTCGACTTGTCGAGGTTGCCGGGAATGTCGCTTTCCCAGAAGCCGACGACCGTCGGGGTGATGTTCAGGTAGAGCCTGCCGTCGACGATGCGCCACAGGTTGGGGTTACCGGGGACCTTGCCGCCCTGGGCGATGCCGTAGGCGCAGTGACCGTCGTAGGCCGGTGCGTATTTCGCCGGATCGGCCAGGAACGCCTTGCGGTTGGCCTCGGTGGCGAACGCCCATTTGGCGCCGTTGTACTCGGCGGTGATGTCGGCCCGGCCGGGGACCGCGTGCGGCTGCCTGGTGCCGACCGGCGCCTGCTGCATCTCGAAGAACGCGACCGGGTCGTAGCCGCTGACCGCGAAGCCGGATTCGTCGACATATTGCTGGCCGGCACTGGCGGTGATCGGGGCGGCCGAGATCGCCATCAGCGACAGCGCCGAGGCCATGATGAGTCTGCGGAACATTGGGAGACCTCCAGCTCGTCAGAATGCGCGGGGGCGATTGCCTTCCCGTCGTGGCGAGATTTGGGGTCGGAGCCGCATCGCGTTCAAATCAGCACATCACACAACGGCGTGACACGGGCCCGGGGGCGGAATGCGGACAGCAAAAAGCCCCGCGGGCGGACCCGCGGGGCTCGTGCCGTCCGGCGCCGGGCGCCGGTCGTATGCGGTCGGTCAGAGGTAGGCGATACCCTCGGCCGAGCTGCGGCCGTCACGGCCGGCCTCGACGCGGTACTCGACCTTCTGGCCTTCGGCCGGGCTCATCAGGCCGGCGCGCTCGACGGCGGAGATGTGCAGGAACACGTCCTTGCTGCCATCCTCCGGCTGGATGAAGCCGAAACCCTTGGTGGTGTTGAAAAACTTCACGGTGCCAACGGCCATGTCCGTGTCTCCTATTGGAACGCCGCGCGCGGAGTGCCGCGGTCCCGGCTTGTCGGTCGAAACAGAAAGACCGGCAGCCTCGAGAGACGGTCAGTAGCTTCTGATCTTGATCGATAGCTCCCGGGATATCGGTCGTCCGGGCCGGACTTGCAAGGGGAAAATGCGACTTTTCAATATTTTATCGACGGCGACCCGGCTCGGACGAGCGCCGGCGAGCGTGCCGGCAGACGCGTAACCCGCGTCTGCCGGCCGATTTTTCGCCCGCCTCAGAGGGCGGTGGCGGCGGTGTGCCGGATCTTCGACCAGTTGGCCTCGGCCTTGGCGATCGTGCCGGCCCGGTCCTTCTGGAACTCGTGGAAGATCGCCTCGTTCAGGAAGACGTAGAGCTTGCCGTCGACCACCTCGGCGAAGCGCGGGTCGCCGTCGAACTTCTTGCCGACCGCCACGCCGTAGGTGCAGAAGCCGCCGTTCTGCGGCGTGTAGTGCGCCGGGCTCTTCTCGAACGCGATCTTGTTGGCCTCCGAGCTGAAGTAGTAGGCGACGCCGTCATGCACCGCCGAGTGGCTGGCGGTGCCGACGACCTGGGCGCCGCGCTCGACGAACGCGACCGGGTCGACGCCGCGCAACCCCAGCGGGGCGCCGGCATAGGTCAGGCCGGGGCCGACGTTGATCTCGTCGACGGCCAGGGCCGGGGTGGCGAAGGCGACGCCGGCCAGCAGGGCGGTGGCGAGGGCGAGTGTCCGGAACATGGGTTTTCCTTTCGGGGATCGGTTGCGGGCCGCGCTCAGGCGGCGGTCGCGGTGCCGGTGAGCACGACCGGGAAATCGATCTCGGTCGCGGCGGCGTGGTTGAGATAGTTGGTGAAGATGTTGAGGACGGTGTTGGCCAGGATCTCGACCACCTGGCCGTCCTCGAACCCGGCGGCGCGGACCGCCGCCAGGTCGTCGTCGGTAACCTGGCCTCGGGTCGTGACGATCCGGGATGCGAACCGCAGCGCGGCCTGCATCCGCGGGTCTGCCGAGCGGCCCTGCAGATTGCGGTCGATCTCCTCGGCCGCCAGCCCGGCGTTGCCGCCGAGCATGCTGTGCGCCGAGGCGCAGTAGTCGCAGCGGTTCGCGCCGGCCACGGCGAGCGCGATCTGCTCGCGCTCGGCGTGGCCGAACGTCCCGCCGGCCAGCGCGCCCGACAGGCCGATAAAGCCGGTCAGGGCGGCCGACGACTGGGCCATGGTTCCGATGATGTTCGGAACCCCGCCCATCTGCTTCCTCACCGTGGCGAGCAGCCCGGCGGTCTTGGCCGAGGCGTTCGCCTCGTCGATGCGTGGGATGCGTTGCATATAGCCTCCTGTGCATGGGGTGCGTGACAGGAGGCGAAATGGACCCGGTCGTACGAGTGGTCAACTCATGGGAATTATCTATGGATGTCCGGCATTGCGTCTGGGACGATCTGCATCGTTTATTGAGATTCGTCGGTATTCCGTCGGCGCCAGGCCGAACCGCGCGGCGAATGCGCGAGTGAAGGCGGCAGGCGACCGGTAGCCGATCTGGCCGGCGACCTGCTGGACACTGACCCGCGGGTCGTCGAGCATCGACAGCGCCTTCTGCAAGCGCCAGTCGGCGAGATAGGCCATCGGCGCCAGCTCCATCAGCTCGCTGAAGCGCTCGGCGAAGCGGCTGCGCGACATCCCGACGGCGGCGGCCAGGGACTCGACCGTCCAGGGCCGTGCCGGCTCGGCGTGCATGAGCTGCAGGGCACGCCCGACCTGGCGGTCGCGGAACGCCTCCAGGACCGTGCGAAGCTCGCCTTCGACGCCAATGCCGGCGCGCAGCAGCTCGATGAATACCACCTCCGACAATCGGGTCACCGCCGCCGCCGAGCCGGCGCCGTCGGCGAACACCCGCCGCACCACCAGGCGCAGCACGTCGTCCAGCCAGGGCTCGCGGGCGCGGGCGGCGTTGGAGGTCACCAGGAACTCCGGCAGGGCCCGCAGGATCGGGTGGTCGGCGCCGGTCCGGAAGGTGAAGTGGCCGCATACCAGCTGGGTGCTGGCGGCCGGGTCGCCGTCGCCGACCGCCAGTACGCCCTGGCCGTCATAGCCGACCGCCGACAGCACGGTCTCCAGCGGCGGCGCCTCGCGGCCGGCACGGTCGGCGATGACGTGGCTGCGGCCGCGCGGGATCAGCACCAGGTCGCCGGGGCCGAGGTCGACCGCGGCCCCCGACGGAAACGCGACGTGGCAGCGGCCCTGGACCACCAGGTGGAAGCGGGCGGCCTGCCGCAGCTCCGGCACCGTGACCGCCCAGGGCGGCGAGAAGTCGGTCCGGTAGTAGAACGCCCCGCGCAGGTTCAGGGTGTCGAGGATGTCGTCGAGGACGTCCATGGCAGGAGCTCTCGAGGATTGCAGGTCGTCCTAGAATAGGGGACGAACGGCAAATCTTCACCCGGATAAAGCGTCATCCGGGCCGGCGTCGGCCCAGCGCCCGCTCGGCCTCGGCGACCGTGCGCTCGACGATGTCGCGGGCCGAAGGCAGGTCGGCAACCAGGTCGATACCCTCGCCGGCCCACAGCACGCGGGTCGTCAGGTCGTCGGCCGCTGCCGCATCGTAGCCGGCCTCGGCCTCGGCCCGGCGGTCGAGCAGCTCGTCCTCGCGGCCGTGCCAGCGCTCGGCGAAGGCGTTGCGGACGGCGCGGCCCGGGAAGTGCGGGGGCCAGGCGACGCCGCGCACGATATCGAACACCCGGGTCTGCAGGGTGTCGTCGCCGGCGGCCGCCACGGCGCCCTGCTTGAGGGCGTCGGACCATAGCGACTCCCGCGAGGCCGCGAACCGCGTGCCCATCAGCACGCCCTCGGCGCCCAGCATCAGGGCGGCGGCGAGCCCGCGGCCGTCGGCGATCGCGCCGGCCGCCACCACCGGGATCGGCGCCACCGCGTCGACCACCGCCGGCACCAGCCCGAAGGTGCCCCGCAGGCCGCCGGAATGGCCGCCGGCGTCACGGCCCTGGGCGATGATCACGTCGGCGCCGGCATCGGCGGCCTGCCGCGCCATCTCCAGGCTCTGCACCTGGCAGAACAGCAGGCTGCCGGCGGCCTTTACACGCCGGGCAAAGGGCGCCGGGTCGCCGAACGACAGCATCACCGCCGGCGGCGCGTGCTCGAGGGCGGCATCCAGCGCCTCCGGCCGCTCGCCCAGCGACCAGGTCACCAGCCCGACCCCGACCCGGGCATTGCCCGCGGCCGCCATCTCGTCGCGGATCGTGGCGCTGTTGGCGTAGCCCGAGCCAATGAAGCCGAAGCCACCGGCGGCGGTCACGGCGGCGGCCAGGGCGCCGCCGGAAGCGGAACCCATGGGCGCCAGCAGGATCGGATGCTCGATGCCGAGCAGCTCGGTCAGGCGGGTCGGAAGCGACATGGCGGTGTTCTCCGTTCGGGCGGTATCAAGCCGCTGCAGTATCGACGAGATCGAAGTGGAAGACCTTGGCGATGATCCGCCAGCGGCCGTCGGTCTCGATCAGGGTCAGGAAGTCGGTGAAGTGTTTCGGCCCGATCGCACAGTGCACACGGGCGAAGGCGGTGGCCGGACCGGCGAACTCGATTCCGGCGATCCGGTCGCGGCGTTCCTCGCCGCGGCTGGCGGGCGACGGCCGCCGGGCGACGATCGGCAGGTACTCGTCCATGCCGAAGTTCACCAGGGTCGGCTCGGTGGCGCAGACGTAGCGGGCATCCGGATGGAAGACCCGGGACAGGATATCGGTGTCGCTGAGGTAGAGGCCGTCGAAATAGTCCGACAGGGCGTCGACGACGGCGGCGTAGCGCGGGTCCATGGAAACTCCTGTGTCGGAAGGGCGGCGGCCCGGGACGGGTCCCCGGGCCGCCGCGGACGTCAGCCGGTCAGGCCTTCGGCGGCCATCGCGTCGCGGGTGGCGGGCAGGGCGCCGATGCGGCCGACCAGGGCCTGCACGTTCGGCCAGCGACCCAGGTCGATGCCGACGAAGTTGCACCAGTTGGCGACGGTGAACAGGTACAGATCGGCAACGCTGACGCGGTCGCCGACCAGATGCCGCCGGCCGTCGGACAGCATGGCCTCGGCGAAGCCCATGCGGTTGGCAACGACCTCCTCGGCCGCCGGGCGGTCGGTATCGGCGATCGGCGCGCCGGAGAAGAACGGCTTGAACGCCTTGTGCAACTCCGAGGCGATGTAGTTCAGGGCTTCCTGCAGGCGGGTCCGCGCGAGCGTGCCGGGCGCCGGGGCGAGGGCGGCCTGCGGCGCCTGGTCGGCGACGTACTGCAGCAGGGCGGGCGCCTCGGTGATGGTCTCGCCGCCGTCCAGGATCAGCGCCGGAACATAGCCACGCGGGTTGATGGCACGGTAGTCGGCGCCGGTCTCGGTGGTTTTGGTCGCGGAATCGACGCGTTCCATCTCGAACGGCTGGTCGGCGAGGCGCAGGGCGATATGGACGGCCAGCGAGCAGGCGCCCGGCGAGTAGTACAGCTTCATGGTTCGGTCTCCGTTGGTCTCCGGTGGCCCGGAAGGAACGCCGAAGAGGTATGGAGAGAAATTACCGATTTAAACTTGATTTCATTTGGATACCTGATATTGAGGTTTCCGTTTGGTAACCAGGAGTGACCGATGCCGTTGAAGGTCCGCAGGAACCGCAGCCCGCAGCCGCCGCCGTCCTGCCCGCTGACCGAGTGCATGGGCATCATCGGCGGGGCCTGGACGGTGAACGTGATCTGGAGCCTGCGCGCCGGTCCGCGCCGGTTCAGCGAGCTGCGCGTGGATATACCGCCGGTGTCGCCGAAGGTGCTGACCGCGCGGCTGCGCGAGCTGGAGGCGCGCGGCGTGCTGCGGCGCGAGGTCAAGCCGACCTCGCCGCCATCGGTCGAGTACTCGCTGACCGCGCTCGGCGGCGAGCTGGTCCCGGCGATCGAGGCGATCGTCGAGGTCGGCCACAGGCTCAAGGGATCGCCGGACGCGCCGGTGGCGAACGCCTGATGCATTCGTGGCCTTCCTCGCGGCGGGTTACCTGCCGGGGGCCGACACGAACCGCAGGTGGCCGGTCTTGATCCACACGACCGCCCCGTCCGGACCGGCGTCGGCGACGGTCTTACCGTCGCCGGGCAGCCGCAGCCAGGAATGCCGGCGGAAGCGCTCTCCCTGCTGTGTGAAGCCGCCTTCCAGCACGAACAGTTCGGCACCGCCGTCCCAGGCCAGGTCGACCGCCGCACCGGCCGCCCAGCGCTCCAGGCGGACGTCCTCGCGGGCGTCCCGGAACAGCGGGGTCACCGTCACGCCGGGGCGCGCCGGGTCGGCGACCGCGCCGATCTTGCCGGTGTCGATCACCACATGGGTCCGGTCGTCCGGGTCGAACTGCCAGAGCTTCACCATGATCGTGCAGCCCTGGGCCGAGGCCGGGCTGTGGCGCGAGGTCGGCGGGTTGCGGACATAGGTGCCGGCCGGGAAGTCGCCGTGCTCGTCCTGGAACACCCCGTCCAGCACCAAGAACTCCTCGCCGCCGCCGTGGACATGGGCCGGGAACCGGCTGTCCGGGGCGTAGCGCACGATGCTGGTCGCCCGCGCCACCTCGTCGCCGATGCGGTCGAGCATGCGACGGGCGACCCCGGCGGTCGGCGACTCGACCCAGGCGATCTCGTCGGCGTGCATGGCCACGCGCCTGTCGAAATCGGCGTTGATCTCCATGGCTTTGCCTCCAGCGGCCGGGGTCAGGCGGCGACCGCGGCGCTCGGCCGGGCCGAGACGCGTGCGCGCCAGGCCGACAGCCTCGCACAGTCGTCGGGGATCGCGAGACTCACGAAATCGGCGAAGGCGAAGCCGGCCATGGCGGTGATGTCGGCGACCGTGAAGCGGTCGGCCGCCAGGTAGGCGCGATGCGCCAGCATGCCGTCCATGCGGCGCATGGTGGCGACCGCCACGTCGCGCTGGCGCAGGCCCCAGTCCCGGTTCTGGTAGGTCTCGATGGCCGGGCCCAGCCCGTCGGTGGCGTGGTGGAAGAAGGCGGCGACCGCATCCAGCAGGCCGGCCTCGATCTTGCGCTGGGTCATGTGGATCACGGCACGCTCGCGGGCGTCGCGGCCGGTCAGCACCGGATCGCCGTCGGCATGGTCGAGATACTCTGTGATCGCCGAGCACTCCGAGATCAGCGTGCCGTCGTCGAGTTCCAGCACCGGCACCGCGCCGGACGGGTTCTTGGCCAGGAAGGCGGGCTGCCGGTGCTCGCCGCCCGGCACGTCGACATGCACGAACTCGACCGCGTCGAACAGCCGCTTCTCGGCCAGCGCGATGCGGATTCGGGCGGGGTTCGGGAAACCCTTGAACTCGTAGACCTTCATGGCCGGCTCCTCGGCGGTGATGGATGATTAATCTATCTATCAGTTGATAGGTAATCTGAAGAGCATCCAGCCTCGTGTCAATGCCTATCTTCTGATAGAGAGGTGGACATGACGACCGATGCCCGCGCCGGAAAGGCCGCCGAGATCCTGGACGCCGCCGAGCTGCGGATGCGGCGCGGCGGGTACGATGCCGCCAGCTTCCGCGACCTGGCGGCCGACGTCGGCATCAAGAGCGCCAGCGTGCACTACCATTTCCCGCAGAAGGCCGATCTCGGCGAGGCGGTGGTCGAGCGCTACGCCGAGCGCATGCAGGCGGCCCTCGGCCGGCCGGACGACCCGGCCGAGAGCGTCGGCCAGCGGCTGTCGCGGCTGTGCGACGTCTACCGCCACGCGGCGATCGACAAGGGACTGATCTGCCTGTGCTGCGTGCTCGGCAGCCAGTCCCTGGAACTGCCGGCGCCGGTGGCCGAGGCGGTCGGCCGGTTCTTCGACGGCCTGCTGCGCTGGACCGCCGCGGCGCTGGCGGCGCCGGCCGCCGGGCCGCCCAGCGCCGGACCGCCCGCCGCCGGTCGCAGCGCCGCCGACATCGTCGGCAGCCTGCAAGGGGCCATGGTCCTGGCGATCGCCACCCGCCGGCCGGCGCTGTTCGAGGAAACCCGCACACGGCTTCTCGGCGGGGCCTGAGGGGCCTACTCCAGAGTGGCGGTCTCGCCGTGCTCGGCGACGTGGCACGACCAGCCGAGCTCTTCCTCGACGCGGTGGCGGAGCGCGTCGGCCGCGGCCGGCTCGCCATGCACCACGAAGGTCTCGCGCGGCGGGCTCTCGAAGCCTCCCAGCCAGCGCATGATCTCGTCGCAGTCGGCATGGGCCGAGAACATCTGCAGGTTGTCGACCTCTGCGCGCACCGGGACGTACTGACCGTGGATCTTCACGGTCTCGGCGCCGGCGGTCATCGCGTCGCCGCGGGTGCCGCCGGCCTGGAACCCGGCGAACAGGATCATGTTCCGGGGGTCCGGGGCGTAGTGCTTGATGTGGTGCAGGACGCGGCCGCCGGTCGCCATGCCGCTGGCCGAGATGATCACCTTCGGCATCGGGTTGGTGTCCAGCGCCTTCGACTCGTCCGGGGTATGGACGTAGCGCGCCACCGAGCAGGCCGCCCGCGCCTGGGAAGCGGTCAGCTTGTGGGCTCGGTGATCGCGGCAGAACAGCTCGCTGGCGTCGACGCTCATCGGGCTGTCCAGGAACACCGGCAGGTCGGGGATGCGGCGGGAGTCCTTCAGCCGGCGCAGGTGGAACATCAGGGTCTGGGCGCGGCCGACCGCGAAAGACGGGATGATCACCGTGCCGCCGCGCGCCGCCGAGCGGTTGATCGCGGCGGCCAGCGCGTCCTCCGGGTCGGCGCCGTCGTGGCGGCGGTTGCCGTAGGTCGACTCCACCAGCAGCCAGTCGGCCTGCCGGATCGGCGTCGGATCGACCATGGTCGCGTTGTCGTATCGCCCGAGATCGCCCGAGAACACGATCCGCCGGCCGCCGAAGCCGATCGTGACGATGGCGGCGCCCAGGATGTGGCCGGCCGGATCGAAGCGCGCGGCGAACGGCCCGGCGACCGGCTGCGGGCCGCCGTCCGGCACGGGCTCGAGCAGCTTCAGCGCGTCCGCGGCGTCGGCGGCGGTGTAGAGCGGCAATGCCGGGTGGTGCTTGGAGAAGCCGTGACGGTTAGCGAAGTCCGCATCCTTCTCCTGCAGGTGCGCGGCGTCGGGCAGCAGCACTTCGCAGAGGTCGCAGGTCGCCGCGGTGGCGTAGATCGGTCCCCGGAAGCCGTCGCGCACCAGACGCGGCAGATAGCCCGAGTGGTCGATATGGGCGTGGGTCAGCACGACCGCGTCGATGCTCGACGGCTCGACCGGCAGCCGGGCCCAGTTGCGCAGCCGAAGCTGCTTGAAGCCCTGGAACAGGCCGCAGTCCACCAGCACCCGGGTATTCCCGGACTGCAGCAGGTACTTCGAGCCAGTGACGGTCCCGGCGCCGCCGAGAAACTGGAGTGTCGCTTTCATTTGGACATCGGGCCCCACCCGGTGGCCTCGCGCGTTGATCTTGCTCAATGCCGGGCGGTCCGACCGGGGCGATTGTCGTCCGAGGGGGTGTCATCTGTCGAGGATTCGCCATGCGGACCGTTACGTGGATTCTGACCGCCGACCATCAGCATGCCCGCGTGTATGCGTTCACCGGTCGCGGTGCCGACCTTGCACCGGTCGATGCGCTGGCCATGGACGATCACCTGCCGGCCAGTCACGAGGCCGGATCGCATCGCCCCGACCTGGGCTACGCGGCGAAGGGCGGCCCCGGGCACGGCTACGAGCCGCGCACCACCCCGCACGAGAAGGCCGCTCTCGGGTTCGTCGACCGGGTGGCGTCGGCACTCGAGGCCGCCGCCGGCCGGGACGACTTCCAGCGGCTGATCGTCAGCGCGCCGCCGCGGGCGCTCGGCGAGTTGCGGCAGCGCATGCCGGAGGCGGTGCGCGGCAGGGTGGTCGGGGAACTCGACCTCGACCTGACGAAGGAACCCGCCGACGCCGTTCTCCGCCATGTCGATCGCTTCCTGGTCTGACGGATCGCCGTCCGGTCCGACGGAGCGCCGGTCGTGAAGGCGATGGTTCTCGAGCAGGCGGGCATGCCGCTCCGCCTGATCGATCTTCCGGATCCGGAGGCCGGTCCCGGCGAGATCGTCGTGAAGGTGCTGGCCTGCGGCGTGTGCCGGACCGACCTCCATGTGGTCGACGGCGAGTTGCCGGATCCGAAGTTGCCGCTGGTGCCGGGCCACGAGATCGTCGGGACGGTCGAGCGGATCGGCCCGGGCGTCGACGGTTTCGCCGTCGGGCAGCGGGTCGGCATCCCGTGGCTGGGCCGCACCTGCGGGCATTGCCGGTTCTGCCGGATGGATCGCGAGAACCTGTGCGACGACCCCGGCTTCACCGGCTACCGGATCGACGGCGGCTATGCCGAGTACGCCCGGGCCTCGGCCGACTACTGCTTTGCGATCCCGGACCGTTACGGCGACGTGGAGGCCGCGCCGCTGCTGTGCGCCGGCCTGATCGGCTACCGGTCGTGGCGGATCGCCGGCGATGCCGGGGGCCTGGGGCTGTACGGCTTCGGCGCGGCCGCGCATATCGTGGCGCAGATCGCGACGGCGCGCGGTCAGCGGGTGTTCGCGTTCACCCGGCCGGGCGACGGCGAGGCCCGGGCCTTCGCCCGTCGGCTGGGTGCCGCCTGGGCCGGCGGGTCCGACGAGGCGCCACCCGAGCCGCTCGACGCCGCCATTCTGTTCGCGCCGGTCGGCGCCCTGGTGCCGGCGGCGTTGCGGTCGATCAGCAAGGGCGGCAGGGTGGTGTGCGCCGGCATCCACATGTCCGACATCCCGTCGTTTCCCTACCGGCTGCTCTGGGAGGAGCGTGAAATCGTCTCGGTCGCCAACCTGACCCGGGCCGACGGGCACGCATTCTTCGCGCTGGCGCAGGAGGTCGAGATCCGGACCGAAACCGTCGCCTATCCCCTGGCACAGGCGAACGCGGCGCTCGACGACCTGCGGCACGGGCGCTTCCAGGGTGCCGCCGTGCTCGTACCGTGACGGAGCGTCCGCCCGGCGCACCGGTCGAGCCGCATGCCCTGCCCGCCGAGGCGGTGGCCGCCGCGCTCGACGTCGATCCGGCGATCGGACTGGCCGCGCAGGAGGTCGACCGGCGCCGGCGCAGCCACGGCCGCAACGAGCTGCGGCAGCATCCGCCGCGACCGATGCTCGGAATCCTGATCGACCAGTTCAAGAGCCTGATCACCGCCCTGCTGGCAGCCGCGGCGCTGCTGTCGGCGGCGTTCGCGCACTGGACCGAGGCGGCGGCGATCGCGGCGGTGATCGCGATCAACGCGCTGATCGGCTTCGTCACCGAGTGGCGGGCGGTGCGCTCGATGGAAGCCCTGCGCAGCCTGACGGTCCAGCATGCGAGGGTGCGCCGCGGCGGGGCGGTCGCCGAGGTCCCGGCCGGCGACCTGGTGCCCGGCGACGTGGTCCTGCTGGAAGGCGGCGACTTGGTGGCGGCCGACCTGCGGCTGATCGAGGCGTCGAAGCTGCAGTGCGACGAGTCGGTGCTGACCGGCGAGTCCCTGCCGGTCGGCAAGCGGATCGACGCCATGCCGGCGGCGACCGCCCTGGCCGAGCGCGCCGGCATGGCATACCAGGGAACCGCCGTCACCCGCGGCAGCGGCGCCGGCATCGTGGTCGCCACCGGCATGTGCAGCGAGCTCGGCCGGATCGCCGCCCTGGTCGAGCAGGCCGAGCCCGAGCGCACGCCGCTGGAACGGCGGATCGAGGTGCTGAGCCGGCAACTGGTCTGGCTGACGCTCGTTCTGGCGGGGGTGATCGCCGGGACCGGGATCGTCGCCGGCAAGCCGGTGCTGCTGATGCTGGAGACCGCCATCGCGCTGGCGGTGGCGGCGGTGCCGGAAGGGCTGCCGATGGTCACCACTCTGGTGCTGGCGCGCGGCATGTGGCGGATGGCGCGGCGCAACGCCCTGATCGAACGGCTGTCGGCGGTCGAGACCCTGGGTGCCACCACCGTGATCCTGACCGACAAGACCGGGACCCTGACCGAGAACCGCATGGCCGCCACCCGGCTTCACCTGCCGTCGGGCGACCTTGCGGTCGGCGCGACGGCCGACCCGCCGCCGTTCCCGGACGGCACGCCGGGCCGGCGGGCGCTCGAGGTCGGAATGCTGTGCAACAACGCCAGCCTGTCGGAGTCCGGCGAGGCGACCGGGGACCCGACCGAGGTCGCCCTGCTGAGGCTGGCGGCGCGCTTCGGGCTCGACCGGGCGGCGGCGGTCGCGCGCTGGCCGGAGCTGCGCGAGGACGCCTTCGACTCCGACCAGAAGATGATGGCGACCGTGCATGCCCGCGACGGCGGTTTCCTGTACGCGGTGAAAGGGGCGCCGGAGGCGGTGCTGGCGAAAGCGACCGCGGTGGCGGCGCTCGACGGCGACCACGCCATGACGGAGGACGAGCGCGCGCTGTGGCGGGCCCGGGCGTCGGTGCTGGCCGATGGCGGCCTGCGGGTGCTGGCGCTGGCGAGCAAGCGGGCGGACGGCGCCGACGAGCCGGCCTATGCCGGCCTCACCCTGCTCGGCCTGGTCGGGCTCGAGGACCCGCCGCGCGGCGACGTGGCGCCGGCGATCGCCGCCTGCAAGGCGGCCGGCATCCGGGTGGTGATGGTCACCGGCGACCATGCCGCCACCGCCGGCCAGATCGCCGCTCATGTCGGTCTGCCGGAGCCCGACTCCCTGCCGGCGATGGAGGGTGGCGCGCTCGGTGCGATCGACGCGCTGTCGGACGATCAGCGGCGCGACCTGATGCGCCGCGCGGTCTTCGCCCGGGTCAGCCCGGCCCAGAAGCTCGAGCTGATCCGGCTGTTCCAGGAGGCCGGCGAGATCGTGGCGATGACCGGTGACGGGGTGAACGACGCGCCGGCCCTGCAGAAGGCCGATATCGGCGTGGCAATGGGCAAGCGCGGCTCGCAGGTGGCGCGCGAGGCCGCCGACATGGTGCTGCGCGACGATGCGTTCGCGTCGATCGTCGCGGCGGTCGAGCATGGCCGGGTGATCTTCGCCAACCTCCGCAAGTTCCTGGTCTACCTGCTGTCCTGCAATCTCAGCGAGATCCTGGTGATCGGCATCGCGGCGCTGGCGAGCATGCCGCTGCCGCTGCTTCCCCTGCAGATCCTGTACCTGAACCTGGTCACCGACGTGTTCCCGGCCTTCGCGCTGGGCGCGGGCGAGGGCGAGGGCGACGTCATGGCGCGGCCGCCGCGCTCGCCGCGGGAGCAGGTCCTCGGCCGTCGGCAGTGGCTGGCGATCGCCGGGCACGCGGCGGCGCTGACCGCCGCCACCCTCGGGGCGTTCGTGCTGGCGGTCCGGTGGCTCGACATGCCGGTGCAGGATGCCGTCACGGTGTCCTTCGTCACCCTGGCGCTCGGCCAGCTCTGGCACGTCTTCAACATGCGCGACCGGGGCAGCGGGCTGCTGGTCAATGAGGTCTCCCGAAATCCCTATGTCTGGGCCGCCCTGGCGCTGTGCTTGGCGCTGGTGGGCGTGGCGGTCTACCTGCCGCCGCTGGCGGCGGTCCTGGCCCTGGTGCCGCCATCGGCCGCGGCGGCCGGCCTCGCGCTCGGCCTCAGCCTGGTGCCGTTGCTGCTGGGACAGATCGTGAAGGGCGCCCGCCGGCGCTAGGTTCTGTACCCATAAAGGGGATTCCCGTTATGGGCTGATTGTGATTCAAGCTTCCAAACTGCGGGAGCTTGATGATGAAGCGTCGTCACGATCTGACGGATCTGGAGTGGCGTGTCATCGCGCCGCTGCTTCCGAA
>NZ_JAVJSE010000001.1:0-64309 GCF_040219615.1 Thalassobaculum sp. | reverse complement strand
GCACGCTCAAGCCATCGCGCAGACCATCCATGATCGATAGCCGCTCACCGTAGCTCAGGTGACTGTAGTTCTTCCCCATCGCACCGCTCCCGTTCCAGCGCACCGGAGCGTGCCCTGTTGCACTTACTTTTGGAACGCGCCCGAGATCTTGGGAGATCTTGGTGACAGTGCACTTATCTCGCGCGCTCGACGCCGTGCTCGTCAGCGCGTCATTGACGCGTTCGGAATTGAGTGCACTGTCACCGAAAGAGAGGAAGGCCGTCGGGCCGTTCGCGCTTCGTTGACGTCATTCCGGACCGGACCGCCGGAGGCGGGGCGGAGCCGGAACCCACGGCGCGACCGGCTTCACCCCGGCAATACGTCCGCACTCTTCAGGCCGTTGCCGGTCAGCACGATCACGGTCTCCTGGTCCGGCGCGATCGTGCCGTCGGCGACCAGCGCCTCGTAGCCGGCGCCGGCGACCGCGCTCGACGGCTCGACGAAGAAGCCGCGGCGGGCCAGCGCGTGCATGGCCGACAGGATCGCCTCTTCCGGCACCGCCACCGTGCCGCCGGCCGACTCCCGCAGCGCCGCGAGGGTCTCGGGCACCCGGACCAGCTTGCTGTTGGCGATGCCCTCGGCGACCGTCGGCTTCGCCTCGACCGGCACCGCGGCCCCGGCCGCGAAGGCGGCGTGCAGGGCCGCGCAGTTCGCCGGCTGGGCGGCGAACAGCCTCGGCATCCGGTCGATCGCGCCGCGCTCCAGCAGTTCGGCGAAGCCCAGGTGGCAGCCCATCAGGTTGCTGCCGTAGCCGACCGGGATGACCACGTTGTCGGGCACCGCGTAGCCGTACTGCTCCCAGATCTCGAAGGCCAGCGTGCGGGTGCCCTCGACGAAGTAGGGCTGCCAGTTGTGGCTGGCGTAGAACAGCCCCTCCTCGGCCAGCCTCAGGGCGGCGGCGGCGCAGTCCTGGCGGGTTCCCGGCACCAGCTCGACCTCGGCGCCGTAGACCCGGATCTGCGCCACCTTGGCCGGCGAGGTGTAGCCCGGCACCATCAGCCTCGCCTTCAGGCCGGCGGCGGCGGCGTAGCAGGCCAGCGAGGCCGCGGCGTTGCCGGAGGAGTCCAGCATCACCTCGGCCACGCCCCGGGCCTTCAGGTAGCTGACCAGGACCGCCATGCCGCGGTCCTTGAACGAGCCCGAGGGCGCGAGGTACTCGCACTTGATGCGCGGTCGGCCGCCGCCATAGGCGGTCGGCACCAGCGGGGTCAGCCCCTCGCCGAGCGACACCCGGGCCGCCGCCGGCACCCGCAGGGCCTTGGCGTAGCGCCACAGCGAGAAGTCGGAGGCGACCACGTCCCCCGGCACGAGGCCGGGGCCCGGCGTCAGGTTGACCGGCTGGCCGGTTTCCGGGCAGCGCCAGAGCGGGGTGTCGACCGGGTAGCGGCGCAGGCCGTCCTGGGAGAGGTATTCGACCATCGGGGTCCTCGGAAGTGATCCGGACAGAGGGGCGGCGGGTGGGTCCCGGATCCGTCCCGTCTACGGCGGTCCGGTCCGGGATGACGTCAAGGACGGATGATCGCGCCGCTACCCGGCGGGCCGTTTCGCCACCAGGTGCAGCATCTCGCAGGTCATCACCACCTCATCGTCCTGGTTCAGCGTGGTGTATTTCAGCCGCACGGTGCCGAACGGCTTCGATGACGACGGCCGCAGCTCCGCCACCTCGGCGGTGGCCCGCAGGGTGTCGCCGGCCCGCACCGGCCGCGACCAGCGCAGGTTGTCGATGCCGGTGCCGCCGACATTGGTCTGCTGGATCGGCCCGCCCTGCCAGAGCAGCCGGAAGGTCACCACCAGGGTGTGGAAGCCGCTGGCGATGACGCCGCCGAACATCGAGGCCTCGGCGCCGGTCCTGGAGACGTGGAAGGGCTGCGGGTCCCAGGCCCAGGCGAACTCCATGATCTGGCTCTCGGTCAGCGTCGCCGACTGGCTCTCGATGACCTGACCGATTTCGAGATCCTCGAAGTACAGCGAGGGCCTCACTTCAGCGCCTCGACGATGGCGTCCCCCAGGTCCCTGGTGCTGGCCTGCCCGCCCAGGTCCGGGGTCTTCGGCCCGCCGCCCTCGAGCACCGTCTCGATCGCCCGGACGATGTCGGCCGCCGCCTCGCCATGCCCGAGATGCTCGAGCATCATCGCACCCGACCAGATCTGGCCGATCGGGTTGGCGATGCCCTTGCCGGCGATGTCGGGGGCCGAGCCGTGTACCGGCTCGAACATCGACGGGTAGTCGCCCTCGGGGTTGATGTTGGCCGACGGTGCTATGCCGATCGAGCCGGCGACCGCCGGGCCCAGGTCCGACAGGATGTCGCCGAACAGGTTGGAGCCGACCACCACGTCGAACCAGTCCGGGTGCAGCACGAAATGCGCGGTCAGGATGTCGATGTGGTACTTGTCGGTCTTCAGGTCCGGGTACTCGGCGGCGATCGCCTCGAAGCGCTCGTCCCAGAACGGCATGGTGTGGATGATGCCGTTCGACTTGGTCGCCGAGGTGACCTTCCGCTTGCCGACCCGCCGGCACAGCTCGAAGGCATATCGCATGATGCGGTCGGTCCCGTGCCGCGTCATGACGGTCTCCTGGATCGCCATCTCGCGCTCGGTACCGCGGTTCAGCCGGCCGCCGATCTCGGAGTACTCGCCCTCGTTGTTCTCGCGGATCACCCAGAAGTCGATGTCCTCCGGGCCACGGCCGGCGAGCGGGCACTTCATGCCCTTCATCATCCGCACCGGGCGCAGGTTGACGTACTGGTGCATCTCGCGGCGGATCGGGATCAGCAGGCCCCACAGCGAGACGTGGTCCGGCACGCCCGGGAAGCCGACGGCGCCAAGGAAGATCGAATCCGCCTCCTTGAGCTGCTCCAGCCCGTCCTCCGGCATCATCTGTCCGGTCTTGTGGTAGCGCTCGCAGCCCCAGTCGTATTCCGTGAAGCTGTAGCCGAGGCCGTGCTTGCGGCCGACCGCCTCCAGCACCTTCAGCCCCTCGGGCACCACCTCCCAACCGATCCCGTCGCCCGGGATCACCGCCACTTTCAGCGTGGTCATTGCGTCCTCGTCCTGTCGATCCATGCTCAACCGGCCGGGATCATAGGAGGGACGCACGCCGAACCCAAGCGGCCGCTCGCATCGGTCAGGCTGCCTGCACGCTCCGGGCTCGCCAACGCAACGCGGCGATGCCCAGCGCCCCTGCTATGCCGACTGCGCCGGCGGTCAGGGTCTGCGCCGGCAGGGACGGCATCGGAAGCAACCCGCCGGCAGCCGCCAGACTCTCGCAGAACAGGGTGATCGCGGGCATCACCGCCACGCCCATCAGGTAGTTCTCGGATCCGACCATGCGGATCGCCCGGAAGGTCAGATAGGTCGACGGGCCGCGTAGCGCGATGCCGACCAGAACGCCGGCGGTCCAGATCGCCGGGTCGAACACCGCCGACAACGGGACATGCGTCGCGACGAACCCGGCCGGATCGACATGCGACGCTCCAGCCGCCGCCACCAGCATCACCGTCGCGGTCGCCAGCATCGCCGCGCCGGTCAGCCGCAGCCGCGTCCGGCGGTCGTCGCCCTGGTTCTCCGGATGCATCTCGGCGATCGCGGTGCACAGCGCCGTCGCGCTGGCCGAGATCAGCATCAGCATCACCGCGGTCCCGAAAACGCCGCCCGGCAGGCCGGCCGCCACGCCGCCGACGCCGATCAGCACCACTACCGACCCGAAAGCGTCGGTCGCCACCGGGCGCCGGCCGAACAGCGGCCAGGCCAGCAGGATCCCGATCGGGATGAACAGCGTGCTCATCACCGAGATCTCGGCCGAGGTGCCGTAGGCCAAGGCCGCCGTCAAGGTCGCCGCCGTCACCACCCGCAGGATGCCGTAGATCCAGGTCTGCGGGTGCCGGAACGCCCTGAGCGGCATCGGGCCGCGACCGGCGGCCACCATCATGGCCGCCCCGCCGACCGCCATCTGGACGAAGGACAGCACCCATGGATTGAATCCATGGCCGGCCACCAGGACGCGGCTGATGAGGATCAGGAAGCCCCAGGACAGCACCGCGGTCGCCACCGCGGTCACCCCCCGGGAGTCGAGCACGGGTTCCGCCATCCCGCGATCTTGTCGCGCATTTTTTGCCGCGTCTACACGTCATGGTGAACGACTTGCGATTGGCACGATGCGCGGGTCAGCGCCCCGCCGCCACCTCGCCCCGCCGGATCGCGACGCAGCGCCCGCCGATCCGGATCGCCGTAGTGACGCCGGCCTGCCGGTCGACCTCGGCCAGCAGCTCCGACGGCCGTCCCATCTCCACACCCTGCGCGATCCGCAGGCTCAGAACGCCGTCCGCCGGCCCGTCTGTCTCGGCCAGCAGACCCGCCAGCGCGCAGTTGGCGCTGCCGGTCGCCGGATCCTCGGGTACCCCGTCGAGCGGCGCGAACATGCGGGTCCGCAGGTCGAAGCCGTCGTCTCCCCCGGTCCGCACGTAGCAGTGGATGTCCTTGACCGGCGCGACGCTCGGCGATGTCTCGATGGCGGCGGTCACCGGCCGGGCCGCCGCCAGCGCCGCCCGGTCGGCCAGTTCGACCAGCAGGAACGGCAGGCCGACGGTACCGGTCACCGGGGCGTGCCGGTCCTCGCGGATCTGGGCGGGGCGCAGGCCGAGACAGGCGGCGACCTCGGTCACGTCGGCCTCGCCCAGGCGCTGGAACGGCTGCGGTGCGGTCAGGGTGGCGCCGACCGCTCTCCCGCCGTCCCGCAGAATCTCGACCGGCACCAGCCCGGCCGCCTCCTCGAACACCACCCGGTCGCCGACCGGCGCCCCGAAGATCGACCCGCGCCAGGCCAGCACGGTGGCGGTCCCGACATTGGGATGGCCGGCGAACGGCACCTCGATGCGCGGCGTGAAGATCCGCACCTGCGCGGTGTGCGCCGGGTTCTGCGGCGGCAGCACGAAGGTCGTCTCCGAGTAGTTGAACTCTGCCGCGACCGCCTGCATCCGCACCTTCGACAGGCCCTCGGCCCCGAACACCACGGCCAGCGGATTGCCGCCGAACGGGGTGTCGGTGAACACGTCGACGGTCTGGTAGCTCAGCGCCATCGTCCCCGCCTCCCTCAGAGCGCAGTGAGCTCGCCGCGCATCATCGCCACGCAGCGCCCGGCCACGGTGATGCGCTCGCCCTCGCCGTCGCGGATCAGCCGGACGTCGAGCCGGCTCGGCCGGCCCATCTCGATGCCCTGGTCGATGACGATGTCCAGGCTGCCGTCCCACAGGCTGGCGAACAGCCCGGCGATCGCCACCGCGGCGCCGCCGGTCGCCGGGTCCTCGGGGATTCCGGCGCGCGGCGCGAACATGCGCGAACGGATGTGCAGGGTGTCCGGGCCGGCGTCCTCGCGGGTGTAGAGATAGACCAGCGGCGGCGCCGCCTCGCCCAGATGCTTGACCTGCAGGCCGGCATCGCCGCGCGCCGCCGCCAGGACATCCAGATCCTCGACTTCGGCGATCACGAAGGTGGCGCCGATCGCCACATGCGCCGGCGCGTGCCGGGCGACCACGATGTTCGGGTCCGACAGGCCGACGGCGGCGGCGACCGCCGACGGGTCGAAGCTGCCGCGGACCGTGGGCATCGCCGGCGAGGTCAGCCGCGCCCCGATCGCCGCGCCACCGGCCCGCAGGATCTCCAGGCCGACGGCGCCGATTGCCTCCTCGAACACCACCGCGTCGCCGACCGGCCGCCCGAAGATCTCGCCGCGCCAGGCCAGCACGGTGGCGGTCCCGACATTCGGGTGGCCGGCGAACGGCAGTTCCATGCCCGGCGTGAAGATCCGCACCCTGGCGGTGTGGGCCGGATCCTCCGGCGGCATCACGAAGGTGGTCTCCGGGCAGTTGAACTCCCGGGCGATCGCCTGCATGGCCTCGGCCGTCAGGGTCTCGCCGCCGAGAACCACGGCCAGCGGGTTGCCGCCGAACGCGGTCTCGGTGAACACGTCCACGGTCTCGTATCTGAGCGTCATCGGTCTCTTCCCAGGATGGCCGGCCTTACCAGGCCAGCAGTTCGCCACGCATCACCGGCGCACAGCGCCCGCCCATGCGGATCGCCGTCACCTTGCCGTCCCGCCAGTCGGCCTCGCCCTCCAGCAGGCTCGGCCGCCCCATCTCGACGCCCTGGGCGATCCGCCGGACCAGGGTGCCGGGCGTCGCCTGCAGCGACGCCAGCAGCCCCATCAGCGCGACGTTGGCGCTGCCGGTGGCGGGGTCCTCGGCGACGTTGCGGATCGGCGCGAACATCCGCGCGCGGATGTCCACCGTGTCGGTGCCGCCAGTGTTCGGCCCGCCGGTCCGCACATAGCTCAGGATCGCGCCGTGCGGCACCACGGTCGCCGCGCTCGCGAAGCCGGCTGTATCCGGCCGCGAGCGCTCCAGGGCGGCCCGGTCGGTCAACTCGGCGACCAGGAACGGCAGGCCGCCGGAGGCGACGATCGGCCGGTGCGTGTCGGTCCGGATGTCGGCCGGCGTCAGGCCGAGGCAGGCCGCGACGTCCTCGACGGTCGCCTCGGCCCCGGTCGAGAGCGCCGCCGGCGCAGTCAGCATCGCGCCGACCGGGCGGCCACCGTCGGACTGCACGGCGATCGGGACCAGGCCGGCGATCTCCTCGAACACCAGGCGGTCCCCCAGCCTGCGGCCGAACGCCTCGCCGCGCCAGGCCAGCACGGTGGCGGTCCCGACGTTGGGATGCCCGGCGAACGGCATCTCGCGCTTGGTCGAGAAGATCCGCACCCGCGCGGTGTTCGCCGGATCGGCCGGCGGCAGAACGAAGGTGGTCTCCGAGTAGTTGAACTCGCGGGCGATGCGCTGCATCGCCTCGCCCGACAGGTCCTCGCCGCCGAACACCACCGCCAGCGGGTTGCCGCCGAAGGCGGTGTCGGTGAACACGTCGACGGTCTCGAAGGCCAGGGTCATGGCACAGCTCTCCGTTCGGCGCCGGTGCGGCTCCAGCCGGCCGCCCGTCGCACGGTGGGCCCCGGATCCGTTCCACCTGCAGCGGCCCGGTCCAGGATGACGTCATTTTAAGCTTCGCCCCGTCGTCATCCCGAACGCCGCGACAGCGGCGAGCCGGGACCCACGGCGCGACGGGCGCTCCCGCTATTCCACCAGAGCGAGATTGATGCGGCGGTTCTGCTTGCCCTTGTTCTCGATCTTGGTGATCGCGACCCGGCCGATCTCGCCGAGCGACTTCAGGTGGGTGCCGCCGCAGGGCTGGTAGTCGACATCCTCGCCGATCCGGATCATCCGGACCCGCCCGGCGCCCATCGGCGGCTTGACCGACATGGTGCGCACCAGGTCCGGGTTGCCGGTCAGCTCGTCGTCGGTGATCCAGGAGATCGTGATCGGGTGGTCGGCCGCGATCAGTCCGTTCAGGTGCTCGGTCAGGGCGTCCTTGTCCGGCACGTTCTCCGGCTCGAGGTCGAAGTCCAGCCGGCCCTTGCCGTCGCCGATCTGGCCGCCGGTGACGCCGCCGACGACCTGGCTGCACATCACGTGCAAGGCGGTGTGCACCCGCATGTGCCGGTAGCGGCGGTCCCAGTCGAGGGTCGCGGTCACCCGGTCGCCGACCGCCAGCGCCGGCGCGCCCTCGGCCGGCAGGTGGACGACGCCGCCGTCGCCCTTGCGGGCCTCGACGATCGGCACCGCGGTGCCGTCGGCCCGGGTCAGCGTGCCGCTGTCGCCCGGCTGGCCGCCGCCGGTCGGATAGAACACCGTGCGGTCGAGGACGATGCCGGTCTCACCGACGGCGGTCACCGTCGCCTCGCAGCTCTTCAGATAGGCGTCCTCGCGGAACAGTTCCTCGGTCATCACGTCCCCGTCTCGCTCATGTCGGCTTCCTGCAGCACCGCCTGGTAGACGGTGCGGTCGACATTACCACCGGACAGGATCAGGCCAACCTTGCGACCCTGCCACCGGTGCCGTTCCTTCAGGAGGGCGGCCAGGGGCGCCGCCCCGGCACCCTCGGCGACGTTGTGGGTGTCGGTGAAGTAGTGGCGCATGGCCGCCTTGATCTCGTCGTCGGTGACTCGGACCACCCCGGACGCGCCCTTCAGCACCGCGTCGAGCGCGCCCGGCACCGGCACCCGGCAGGCGACGCCGTCGGCCATGGTGTCGGCGGTGTTGGTCGACACCGGCTCGCCGGCCTCGAAGCTGAGCGCGTAGGCCGGGGCGCCGGCGGCGACCACGCCGATCACCTCGGCCTTCGAGCCGACCGCGTCGCGCGCCGCCATCACCCCGCAGATGCCGGAGCCCAGGCCCAGCGGCACATAGACCGCGTCCAGGTCCGGCACGCCGCGGAACAGCTCCAGCGCGTAGGTGCCGACCCCGGCGACCAGCAGCGGATGGAAGCTCTGCAGCATGTGCAGCCCGCGCGCCTCGGCCAGCGCGATCGCATGCTCCAGGCTGGCCTGGAAGTCGTGGCCGTGGACGATCAGCTCCGCCCCGAAAGCCCGCATCGCCGCGTTCTTCTCGACCGAGTTGCCTTCCGGCACCACCACGGTCGCCGATAGGCCGGCCCGGGTCGCGGCGAACGCGACCGACTGTCCGTGGTTGCCGCGGGTCGCCGCGATCACCCCCGTCACGTCGGGCCGCGCCCGCCGGAGGTCGTCCACATAGACGATGCCGCCGCGGATCTTGAAGGCCCCCGCCGGGGTCTGGTTCTCGTGCTTGACCCACACCTCGCAGCCCGCCCGCCCGGACAGCAGCGGCCAGCGGTACTGCGGGGTCGGCGGCATGACGGCATGCACCAACTCGGCGGCTCGCTCCAGTTCGGTCAGTCCGACGGTGTCGCTCATCATCCGCTCGCCTGTTGCATTGCGCCCATGACAATGTCTCGATTGTCATATTATTTGTCATCGATATTGTACTCAAAACGGCCGATCAAGCGGAACATTGTCACCATGACGGACTGGCTTCCCGACCTCGCGCACCGCAGCGGTCCGCGCTATCGCGCGATCGCCGAGGCGATGGCCGACGCGATCCGCGGCGGCTCGCTGACCCCCGGCACCCGGCTGCCGACGCACCGCGAGCTGGCGTGGCGCCTGGGCGTGACCGTCGGAACCGTGACGCGCGCCTACAGGGAAGCCACGGCCCGCGGCCTGATCGACGGCGAGATCGGCCGCGGGACCTTCGTGCGCGACGCCCGCATCCGCAGCTGGGGCGAGGTGGTCGACGCCGGTGCCCCGATCGACTTCGGACTGAACTTCCCGCCCTGCCAGGACGACTCCGAGGCGGCGTTGCGCCGGACGCTGGCCGAGATCGCATCCGACAACCGGGCTCCGGCCCTCACCTGCTACGATCCGAGCGGCGGTCGCCCGGCCCATCGGGCGGCCCTGGCGGACTGGCTGCGGCACGACATGCGGATGCCGGCCGAGGCCGCCTGCACCCTGGTCACCGCCGGCGCCCAGCACGGCATCTCCGTCGCTCTGGCCGCGACGTTCGAGCCCGGCGACGTCGTGCTGTGCGAGCGCCTGACCCATCCGGGTTTCAAGAGCGCCGCCGCCGCCCGGCACCTGCGGGTCGTGCCGCTCGACATGGACGCAGGGGGGCTGCTGCCGGACGCCCTGGACTCCGCCATCCGCCAGCACCGGCCGAAGGGCGTGTTCCTGATCCCGACCCTGCAGAACCCGACGGCTTCGGTACTGTCGGAAGCGCGGCGCGACGCGGTCGCCGGGATCGTCGCGCGGCACCGGGTGACCCTGATCGAGGACGACATCTACCACGCCTTCGCCGAGGGGGCCGGCACCGGCAAGGCGCCGATCCCGATCGCCGCCCGGATACCCGAACACAGCCTCTACGTCACCGGGGCGTCGAAGCACCTGGCGCCGGGCCTCCGGGTCGGCGCGGTGCACGGGCCGACGGCCATGTGCCCGCGGCTGATGGCGGGGCTCCGCGACACCCTGTGGATGGTGCCGCCGCTGGTGGTGGAGATCCTGGTGCGCTGGCTGGCCGACGGCACGGCCGAACGGCTGGTCGAGGCCAAGCGGCAGGAGCAGACCGCCCGCGGCGCCCTCGCCCGCGCCCGTCTCGGCGGCTGGCTGGCACCGGCGCCGGCCGCCAGCCCGCATCTCTGGCTCGCGGTGCCGGAGCCGTGGCGGGGCGCCGCCGCATCGACCCTGGTGGAGCGCGGCGTGACGGTTGCCGACGGGCCGGTGTTCGCGGTCGCCCCCGGGGCCGGCCGCGACCATATCCGCCTGGCCCTCGGCAAGCCGGCCCAGCGCGCGGCGGTGCAGCGCGGTCTCGACCAGATCGCCGCCACATTCGCCCGCGACCCGGCCTTGGACCGTGCGGTGATGTAGCGGCGGCCATCACGGTTTGAGGTGCATCAAGGAACCGGTGGCCGGCGGGCGCCTAGGGTCGGGGCATGAGATGCGGTGCCCCCCACTCACTGGTCCTCGTTCCCACCCTGCTCGGCCGCGACGGGGCGTTGCGCGCGTACACGCTGGTGGCCGACGACCGGCCCTCGCTGACCCTGGACGACTGGATGGCGGAAACCGCCGCCGACGTCGCGCGGCGCGACCGCCTGCTGGTCGGCGGCGACATGCCACCGCGCGGCCTGGTCGGGCTGGCCGCGCCGACCGGCTGCATCTTCGCGGCGTTCGTCTATTCGATCGAGGCCGAACCCGGCCTGCTCGCGATCCGGGGACCGAGTTGGCGCGCGCCGATGGGCGGACGAATGGTTCCGGACGCCATCGAGGTGACCCTGTCGCGCCTGGCCGCCGACCTCGGCTACGACGAGATCCGCCGCGCCGGCTGGTGATCCCTCGGCCGGTCAGGCGTCCGCGCGAATCGTATGGGCGTGGTTGAGCGGGCCGTGACCGCGGCCCCAGCCGGGCGCCGTGGCGATCGCCGTCAGGACGTAGTTCCGGGCCCGGCGGATCGCCTTGGTCAGGCTCAGCCCCTGGGCCAGCCCGCAGGCGATCGCCGAAGCCAGCGAGCAGCCGGTGCCGTGGGTGTGCCGGGTGTCGATCCGCGGGCCCCGGATCGCCTCGATCCCGTCCTCGCTCGCCAGCAGGTCGACCACGTCGCGGCCGCTCATGTGGCCGCCCTTCAGCAGCACCGCGCGCGGCCCGAAAGACAGCAGCAGTTCCGCCGCCTGCCGCATCGCGTCCTCGTCGCGGATGGTCAGGCCGGTCAGCAGCTCGGCCTCCGGCACGTTCGGGGTCAGCACGGTGGCGCGGGTGATCAGGCGGTTCTTGAGCACCCCCATCGCGCTCGGCTCCAGCAGGGGGTGTCCGCCCTTCGCCACCATCACCGGGTCGACCACCAGCGGCACGTTCGGCAGCCGGGCCTCCAGCACGTCGCACACCGTCTCGATCACCGGAGCCGAATGCAGCATGCCGGTCTTCACGCAGTCGACGCCGATGTCGCCGATCACCAGTTCCATCTGCTGGCGCAGGAACGCGGTCGGCACCTCGTGGACCCCGAACACGCCCTCGGTGTTCTGCGCCGTCAGCGCGGTTATCGCGGTCATCGCGTAGCCGCCGAGCGCGGTCACCGACTTGATGTCGGCCTGGATGCCGGCGCCGCCGCCGGAGTCGGAGCCGGCGACGATCAGCACCCGGCCGGCGATGCGCCTTGCGGTCCCGCCCTCGCTCACGCCGCGTCCTCGCTGCTGCTGCGGTTCTCGATCGCCGCGACGATGGAATCGACGATCCGGGTGACCGCCCGCTCGTCCTCGCCCTCCGCCATTACCCGGATCACCGGTTCGGTCCCGGACTTGCGGATCAGCAGCCGGCCGGTACCCGCGAGCGCCCGCTCGCCGTCCGCCATCGCCTCCTTGACGATCCTGCGCTGCAGCGGGTCGCCGCCGTCGAAGCAGGCATTCTTGAGAACCTGCGGCAGCCGCTGGAACACCCGGGCGACCTGGGACAGCGGCTTGTCGGCCTGCACCAGCACCGCCAGTACCTGCAGGGCCGCCAGCAGGCCGTCGCCGGTCTTGGCGTAGTCGGTGAAGATCATGTGGCCCGACTGCTCGCCGCCGACGTTGTAGCCGTCGGAGCGCATGCGCTCGAGCACGTAGCGGTCGCCGACCTTGGTGCGGATCAGTTTGAGGTCGATCGACTCCAGGAACCGCTCGAGGCCGAGGTTGGACATCACGGTGGCGACCACGCCGCCGCCCTTGAGGCGGCCGTCCTCCGACCAGGAGCGCCCGATCATGCCCAGGACCTGGTCGCCGTCGATCATCTGGCCGATCTCGTCGGCCAGGATCAGCCGGTCGGCGTCGCCGTCGAAGGCCAGGCCGACATCGGCCCGCTCCTCCACGACCCGCGCCCGCATCGCCTGCGGGGCGACCGCGCCGGCCCGGTCGTTGATGTTGAAGCCGTCCGGTGACACCCCCATCGCCACCACGTCGGCGCCGAGTTCGTAAAGCACCCGCGGCGCGACCTTGTAGCCGGCGCCGTGGGCGCAATCGACCACCACCTTCAGGCCGTCCAGCCGCAGGCTCGACGGGAACGAGGCCTTCACCGCCTCGATGTAGCGGCCCTGGGCGTCTTCCAGCCGGCGGGCCCGACCGAGGTCGGCGGAGCCGGCGAGCGCCGACGGCCCCAGGCTCTCCAGCCGCGCCTCGATGTCGGCCTCGACCGCGTCCGACAGCTTGTAGCCGTCCGGGCCGAACAGCTTGATGCCGTTGTCCTGATAGCCGTTGTGAGAGGCCGAGATCACAACCCCCAGGTCGGCCCGCAGCGACGGGGTGAGCATCGCCACCGCCGGCGTCGGCATCGGCCCGACCAGCACCACGTCCATGCCGATGGCGGTGAATCCGGCCACCATCGCCGGCTCCAGCATGTAGCCGGACAGCCGGGTATCCTTGCCGATCACGGCCAGCGGCCGGCGGCCGTGGTCCTTGCGGAAATGCAGGCCGGCCGCCATCGCCACCTTCATGGCGAGGTCGGCGGTCATCGGCTCGGTGTTGGCCCGACCGCGGATGCCGTCGGTTCCGAACAGCGCACGCGCCATGCTGTTCACCCAGGTTGATGTCGTGGGTCGCTTATAGCCGATTCACCCCTGCTCCGCGACCCGTGCGACCGGCGCTATCGCCAGGACAGCACCTTGCGGAACTGCACCAGTTCGCCCTGCGGCTGCGCGGCCCCGCCCGGCAGCAGCGCCAGCCACAGAACGTCGACGGCGGCCTGCTCCGGGCTCTGCGCCGAGGACATGTCGTCGAACCAGGGACGCGACGCCTCGGTGTCGATGAGGCCGGGGCAGACGGCGTTGACCAGGATGCCGTCGTGCGGCCGTTCGGCCCGGACGAGGCGGGCAGCGACCTTGGCCGACGCCACCTGGCCGATCTTCGACGGCACGTTGATCCACTCGGGCCACCCCTCCTCGGCCGCCGTACCGCCGCGCAACGCGGCGGCATACCCTTCCATGGCCGCCTCGATGCCGTCGAGGCTCGCGGTCGCGATGTCGAACAGCGGGTGCAGGCGCGTCGGCAGCAGCTGCAGCCGACCGAACGAGCTGGCGACCACCAGGAACCGGGCGTCCCGCCGCAGGATCGGAAGAAAGTGCGCGAGCATTCGGCAGGTGCCGTGGTTGTTGGTGTCGACGAAGGCCGCGACTTGGTCGGCCGGAGCCGTCTCGCGGCCGATCCGCGCGGCCGCGTTCGAGATCACGATGTCGACGCCACCGTGCCGGGCCTGCATCGCCCCAGCGGCGGCGGCGACGGTCGCGGTGTCGGTGACGTCGATGCGCTCGAACCGCAGATCCGGCGCGACCGGGCCGATCTCGGCAAGGGCGGCCCGGCCACGCGCCTCGCTTCGGGCCGTCAGATACACGATGTCGCCCGGGCCGAATGCGGCGCACAATCCCCTGACCAGCGCCAGCCCCAGACCCTGGTTGCCGCCCGTGACCACCGCTACCCTTGCCATATTCGGTCTCCCTGCCGGCGGCGATCGAGCGTCGGTTGGTGCCAACGCGAAAGGCCGAATGGCACCACGCGCCGGCCGTGGTGCTGGATACGGTGCCGAGGTAGTGCCGAGCCGCCGCCACCGCAATCGGGAGATCGGGCTTGTTCCACGGGTGGAAGGTCGTCGCGACGGCGTTCCTGGTCGCCCTGTTCGGCTGGGGTTTCGGATTCTACGGCGCCGGCGTCTACCTGGCGACCCTGGCCGAGGCCCACGGCTGGGCCGCCGGCACGCTCGGGGCGGCGATCACAGGTTACTACCTGCTGGGTGGCGCGCTGCTGACCATCGTCCCGCGGGCGGTCGACCGCTTCGGCGAGCGCCCGGTGCTGCTGACCGGCAGCGTCGCCATGGGCGCCGCCGTCCTGGCGGTGACCCGGGTGA
Source organism: Thalassobaculum sp. (assembly GCF_040219615.1). Lineage (GTDB taxonomy): Bacteria > Pseudomonadota > Alphaproteobacteria > Thalassobaculales > Thalassobaculaceae > Thalassobaculum_A. The sequence goes on along the minus strand of NZ_JAVJSE010000001.1, from coordinate 49,963 downwards.
CCGAGCCCTGGCAGCTATGGCCGGCCTTCCTGGCCATGAGCGTGGGTTGGGCGACCATGAGCGGGGTGATGGTCAACGCCCTGGTCGCCCCCTGGTTCGACCGCCGGCTGGGCATGGCGATCAGCATGGCGCTGAACGGCGCGAGCTGCGGCGGCGTGATCGTGGCACCGCTGATGATCCTGGCGATCGACCGGCTCGGCTTCACCGCCGGGGTCGCCGTCGTGGTCCTGGTCATGGCCGTGACCCTGTGGCCGGCCGCACTGCTGTTCCTCGGCACCTCGCCGGCCCGGCTCGGGCTGGCGCCGGACGGCGGGGCCGCCGACCGGTCGGCCCGACCGACCGCGGGGCCGCGCGCGTCGACCGGGGCGCTCCTGCGCCTGCCGATGCTGCAGTCGGTGATGGCGGCCTCGGCGATCGGCCTGTTCGCCCAGGTCGGTTTCCTGACCCACCAGGTCGCGTTCCTGGCGCCCCGGCTGGTGCCGGAGACCCTGTCGCTCGCGGTCGGGCTGACCACCGGTGCGGCGATCGTCGGCCGGGTGGCGACCGGCCTGGTGATCGACCGGGTCGATCCGCGCATCGCCATGGCCGCCACCCTCGCCGTTCAGACCGCCGCGCTGGCGGTCCTCGCCACCATGCCGTCGGTCCCTGCGACACTGGTGGCCTGCACCGCCTACGGCCTGGGGGTCGGCAACCTGATCACCCTGCCCAGCCTGATCCTGCGCCGCGAGGTGGCAGCGGCGGCGTTCACCGCCGCGGTCGGCCTGGTGATGGCGGGTTCGCAGGTGCTCTATGCCTTCGCGCCGCTGTCGATCGGGCTACTGCACGACCTGTTCGCAGACTACGCGACAGCCTGGTGGTTGTGCGCCGGCCTGGACGCGGGGGCGGCGCTGCTGATCCTGGCCGGGCGCCGGCGCTAACGGCGGCAGTCAGCGCTCGGCGGCGTCCAGCGCCCGCTGCACCGCCAGCGCCTGCGCGGTCTCGGCGACGTCATGGACCCGCAGCACCTGGGCGCCGCGGGCGACCCCCGCCAGGGCCAGTGCGATCGAGCCGGCCAGCCGGTCCGACGCCGGCTCGCCACGCGACAGCTTGCCGATCGAGCTCTTGCGCGACGCCCCGAACAGCACCGGACAGCCGAGGCCGTGCAGGACCGCCAGCCACGAGGTGACCTGGAGGTTGTGGGCGACGGTCTTGGCGAAGCCGTAACCCGGATCGACCAGTATCCGGTCACGGGCGATGCCGGCCTGTTCGGCCGCCAGCACCCGGGCCTCGAGTTCGTCGTAGACGTCGAGCGGCGCGCAGTCGTAGCGCGGCTCGGCCTGCATGGTGCGCGGCTCGCCGCGCATGTGCATCAGCACCACCGGGCAGCCGCGCGCCGCGACCAGGGCGGCGGCCGCCGGGTCGTGCGACAGCCCGGAAACGTCGTTGACCCAGGCGGCGCCGGCGTCGAGGGCGGCCGCCATCACCGCGGCGTTGCGGCTGTCGATCGATACCGTGTGCCCGTCGGCAGCCAGCGCCCGGACCACCGGCTCGGTGCGGCGGCGCTCCTCGTCGAGCGGCACCGGCTCGGCGCCGGGCCTGGTCGACTCGCCGCCGATGTCGAGGATCGCCGCACCCTGTGCCGCCAAAGCCCGGCCATGGGCGATCGCGGCCTCGGCCCCGGCATGGTGGCCGCCGTCGAAGAAGCTGTCGGGCGTGGCGTTGACGATCCCCATGAGCAGCGGCACGGTCGCCTTCCCGAGCAGGGGGCGCGGCCCGCACAGCCGCCGCAAGCGGCCGTCCAGGTCGGGAATGTCGTGGTCCGCCAGGGTCTCGACCGGGGCCCGGGCCATCTGCACCGCCGGCCCGGAGCGCATGATCAGGTCGACCGCCCGGAAGGCGACCGGGCCGCCGGCCAGCCAATGCGCCGATCCGGCCTCGACCTCGGCCTCGGCGGCTTCGCCGGTCAGAAGATCGCGCGGCAGCAGGTAGAGGCGGTGCCCGGAACGCAGAAGCCCGCGCAGTGGCGCGGGCTTCCGTTCGATCCCAATCACGGGGCGAACCCGGTCACCGGTTCAGTCGCCCGGCTGCGGGTCCGGTTCGAGGCCGCCGGTGCCACCGGCACCCGGGGTCTCGGCCCCACCGGTCGGCACCGAGGCGCGACGCCCGGCGGCCGGCTTCTGGGTATCCTCGCGGCCGCCGCTGCGGTCGACCGGACGGCCGGCCAGCAGATCCTTGATCTCGTCGCCGGACAGGGTCTCGTACTCAAGCAGGCCCTTGGCCAGCGTGTGCAGGTCGTCGAGATGCTCCATCAGGACCCGCCTGGCATCCTCGTAGGCGCCGTCGGTAACCCGCCGGATCTCCTCGTCGATCACCTTGGCGGTGGCGTCCGAGACGTTCTTCTGCTGGGTCACCGAATGGCCCAGGAACACCTCCTGCTGGTCCGCCGAGTAGGCCAGGAAGCCGAGCTTGTCGCTCATGCCCCACTCGGTGATCATCCGCCGGCTCATGTCCGACACCATGCGGATGTCGGACGAGGCGCCGGTGGTGATGCGGTCGGCGCCGAAGATCAGCTCCTCGGCGATCCGGCCGCCGCAGGCGACCCGCAGGTCGTCCATCAGCTTGGCCAGCGACAGCGAGATCCGGTCGCCTTCCGGCAGGCGCATGACCATGCCGAGGGCCCGGCCGCGCGGGATGATCGTGGCCTTGTGGATCGGGTCGCTGTCGCGGCAGTGCAGGGCCACGATGGCGTGCCCGGCCTCGTGATAGGCGGTCAGCTTCTTCTCTTCCTCGGTCATGACCATGGAGCGCCGCTCGGCCCCCATCATGACCTTGTCCTTGGCCTCCTCGAACTCGGACATGCCGACCACGCGCTTGCCCTTGCGGGCGGCGAGCAGGGCGGCCTCGTTGACGAGGTTGGCGAGGTCGGCGCCCGAGAAGCCCGGCGTGCCGCGCGCGATCACCCGCGCCTCGACGTCCGGCCCGAGCGGAACCTTGCGCATGTGGACCTTGAGGATCTTCTCGCGGCCGAGGATATCCGGGTTCGGCACCACGATCTGGCGGTCGAAGCGGCCCGGGCGCAGCAGAGCCGGATCCAGCACGTCGGGCCGGTTGGTGGCGGCGATCAGGATCACGCCCTCGTTCGCCTCGAAGCCGTCCATCTCCACGAGCAGCTGGTTCAGGGTCTGCTCGCGCTCGTCGTTGCCGCCGCCCAGGCCGGCGCCGCGATGCCGGCCGACCGCGTCGATTTCGTCGATGAAGATGATGCAGGGGGCGTTCTTCTTGCCCTGCTCGAACATGTCGCGGACGCGGCTGGCGCCGACGCCGACGAACATCTCCACGAAGTCGGAGCCGGAGATCGTGAAGAACGGCACGTTGGCCTCGCCCGCGATGGCACGGGCCAGCAGCGTCTTACCGGTGCCCGGGGGCCCTACCAGCAGACAGCCCTTCGGGATCTTGCCGCCCAGACGCTGGAAGCGCTGCGGATCCTTCAGGAACTCGACGATTTCCTCGAGCTCGGTCTTGGCCTCGTCGATGCCGGCGACGTCGTCGAAGGTCACCCGGCCGGTCTTCTCGGTCAGCAGCCGCGCCCGGCTCTTGCCGAAGCCCATGGCCTTGCCGCCGCCGCCCTGCATCTGGCGCATGAAGAAGATCCAGACCGCGATGAACAGCAGCATCGGGAACCAGGAGATCAGGATCCCCAGCACCCCCGACATGCCCTCTTCCGGCGGTGCCGCCGAGATCCGGACGCCGGCCTTGTTCAGGCGGTCGACCATGTCGGCGTCCTGCGGCGCGTAGGTCGAGAACCCGCGCCCGTCGGAGAAGTGGCCGTTGATCGTATTGCCCTGGATGGTGACCTGGTTGACCCGCCCTGACTCGACCTCGGCCAGGAAGTCCGAGTACGGCAGGCTGTACTGGCTGGTCCGCGGCGTCGACCCGTTGAACAGGTTGAAGAGCGCCACCAGCAGGACGCCGATGATGATCCAGAGAGCCAGGTTCTTGCCGAAATTGTTCACGTAGCCTGCCTTCCGTTGCACGGCAGTGAGGGTCGGAAATCGCCACCGATACCGCCACGCCGACCAAGCACGAAGACGAGACCGGACGGTCGGAACCTTACCCGGACAGCATCTCCGACCCATTCGGACGGCGCAGGCGCGCTTGCTACAAGGTGGGGGAGGGCGATACCCCCGTCAAGGTCGACGACGGCCGGCAGCGCCAGCCGGACGGCGTGCGGAATGGTCGCATCGCCGGCGGCCGGCCGTGCGGGCCCGGTTCGACGCCAGCGCCGCCAGCCCTCGGCGCCGCAGACCCCGACCCGGACCGGGCGGGCGGTCGCGTTCTCGATCTCGAACCGGCCGTCCCAGCGGGCGGTTCCGCCGGCCGCCACGGTCACCGGCCGGCCGGCCTGCCGCCAGTCGCGCAGCACCGTCAGGAGCCCGGCCCCGCCGTCGATCTCGATCCGGCAGCCCGCCAGGGTGCGGGCACGCGGACCGGGCGTACCGACCGCGATCCAGTCCGTCAGCCGGGCCAGCCGGTCGCCGCGCACCGGATAGCCGAGCCCGCCGACCGCCCGCAGCGCGCGGTCGACCAGGCGGTCCCGCAGCATCGCCGGGGCGGCGGCGAGAGCGGCCAGATCGAGGCTCACGGCGCCGGTGGCCCGGACCTCGCCATGGGCGGCCATCCACTCGGCGGCGAACCGGTCGAACCCGGCGCGCGCCGCCGCCATGGCCACCGCCAGCCGGCCGAGACGCGCCGGGGTGACCCCGGCCTCGGCCAGCGCCGGGGCGAGTTCGCGCAGGCCGGCCCGGGCGAACCGCGGGTCGCTGTTCGACGGGTCCTCGGCCCAGACGATGCCGGCCGCCCGGCAGGTCGCCAGCAGCCGCGCCTTGGGGACGTCCAGCAGCGGGCGCAGCAGGAGCACGCCGTCGACGGTCCGCGACGGCGCCATGCCGGCCAGGCCGTCGGGCCCGGTCTCGCGGTCGATGCGGTGCAGCAGGGTCTCGGCCTGGTCGTCGAGATGGTGGGCGAGCAGCAGCGCCCCGGCGCCGTCGCGCCGGCAGGCGTCGACCAACAGCCGGTAGCGGGCCTCGCGGGCCGCCGCCTGCAGGCCGCTGTCAGGCTTGGCGCCGGTCCAGGCCAGGGTGCGATGGCGGCGCTGCCGGCGGGCCGCATGCCGGGCCACGGCGGCGGCCTCGTCGGCAGCGCCGGCCCGCAGCCCGTGATCGACGGTGTAGACGAGCAGGTCGCGGCCGTGCCGGCGGGCCCACAGGTCGGCGAGATGCAGCAGGGCGAGGCTGTCCGGCCCGCCGGACACCGCCACCGCCAGCGGGGCGTCGACCGCCGCCGCCAGCGGGTCGAGCCGGGCGGCGAAGCCCGCCGGGTCCACCGGTACGTGGTCGACCGAGGAAACCGTCGCGATCAGGGCGCGCATTTCAGCCGGTCGGTCTCCTGGACCAGCCGGCGCTTGATGTTGGTCGGCGCGTCCGGGAACTCCCGCTGCAGCCGGGCGAAGGACGTGCAGGCCTCGGCCTTCTGGCCGACCTGGGCGAGTGCCATGCCGAGCTTCAGCAGGTTGTCGGCGGCCTTCGGGCTCTTCGGGTATTTCTGGTAGCCCTCGAGGAAGGCGACGGCCGCGTCCTGGTAGCGCTGGCGGACATAGTAGGTCTCGCCCAGCCAGTACTGAGCGTTGCCGGCGAGCGGATCCTGGGGGTTGGCCTTGACGAACGCGGTAAACGCCTGCTCGGCCCGGTCGTAGTCGTGCTTCACCAGCATGTTGAACGCGTCTTCGTACTGCTGCTGGACCGAACCGTTGGTCAGCGCGGCCTGCTGCTGCGGCGCCGGAGACGGGGCGCCGGAGCCGGCCTGCGCCGCTTCGGATTGCGAGAGCTGGCCGAGCGCGCGCGGCGCCGATCCCAGCGTCTGGTCAGGCGCCGGAACGGACGACGGCGCCGGCGCGGACGAAGACGGCGCACCGCCTTCGAGCGCCTGCAGACGAAGATCGGTGTCGGCCTGGACCTTTTCGATCTGGGTATTCGCCCGATCGAGCTTGTAGCCAAGCTCCTCGACCCGACCGGTCAGGTTGCGGATCTGGGTTTCGAGCAGCTGGACCTTGGTCAGAAGGTTCGGCAGGGCCGCCTGGGCGCCGGCGTCGACCGGGCCGCTCAGGCTACCGGCGGGCGGGGTCTGCCCGGCGTAGACGGAACGCTGCAGGTCGGTGACCGTGCGTTCCAGCCGCTGCACCCGCTCGACCAGGGCCGAGACGTCCTGCTGTGCCACCGCCGGGACGGCGGCGAAGGCCGTGACGACCGCGAGCAGCGAGGCGATGGCCGCGGGTCGGGCGAACAGGGGGGCGATCAGGGGCGATGCGAAGCCGTAGCGCGTCATGGCCCGTTCCATATCGTGAACCCGCGGCGAAAATGAGGCGCCGGCGGCCACGGTCACCCCGCGGCCGCCGGTTCACGCACTCAGTCTCGCGGCCGTCAGTTGATGACGGTGACGGCGCGACGGTTCTGGGCCCAGGCCTCCTCGGTCGAACCAGTGACCGCCGGACGCTCCTTGCCGTAGGAGATCGTCGCGACACGGCTCGGGTCGACGCCGAGGGACACCAGGTAGTCACGGGCAGAGGCGGCACGCCGCTCGCCCAGCGCCAGGTTGTACTCACGCGTGCCGCGCTCGTCGCAGTGGCCCTCGACCGTCACGGTCGACTGCGGGTACTTGCGCAGCCAGAAGGCCTGCTTCTCGAGCGTGGTGCGGGACTCGGCCGACAGCTCGGAACTGTCGAAGGCGAAGAACACCCGGTCGCCGACGTTGACGACAAAGTCTTCCGCGGTGCCCGGGGTCGGACCGGCCTTGGCCGGGGCGGTGGTAGCCGTGGTAGCACCGGTGTTACCGGCATTGGCCGACGAGTCCGGAGCGGTCTCGCACGCGGCGAGGAGCGCGACGACGGCGAAAACGCTCAACAACTTCATGCGCATGATTGGTTATCCTCTGGAGATGTGTGAACCTTGGCGCCCCGCCCCCTCTGGTGGTCCGCTGGGACCCCGTCCTCCGGGCCTTGCCTGCTGGTCGGTCGCACGTATCTCCGCCCGGCCCCCGACCGCGAGCGAGGCCCCTTATACTTGCGTAACGCTTAAATAAGCAAGGGGCTCCATGGGTTCGTAACTTTAACGCAACAACGGACTCCACGCCGGGTCGGACGCATCCAGCGGGGTTACCATTTCCCGTTCGTTGTAGCCCGTGAGGTCGATCGTGTAGAGTTTCGACTCTCCCCCGCGCCCGCTCTTGTCGGTGCGTTGTTGCTTGAAAAACACCAGAACCCGGCCGTTCGGCGCCCAACTCGGGGCCTCGACCAGGAAGCCGCTGGACAGCAGCCGCTCGCCGGAACCGTCGACCCGCATCACCCCGATGTGAAACTCTCCACCGGTGATCTTGGTGAACGCTATGAGATCTCCACGGGGCGACCATACCGGCGTTGCATAGCGGCCCTGCCCGAAACTGATGCGTCGCACCCCGGCGCCGTTCGCATCCATCAGGTAGAGCTGCTGGGAGCCGCCGCGGTCGGAGTTGAACACCACCTGGGTGCCGTCCGGCGAGAAGCTCGGCGAGGTATCGATCGACGGGCTGTTGGTCAGGCGCGTCACCCGGCGGGTGCGCAGGTCCATCCGGTACAGGTCGGTGATGCCGTCGCGCGCCAGGCTCATGATCACCTGGTTGCCGTCCGGCGAGAACCGCGGCGCGAAGGTCATGCCCGGGAAGTCGCCGAGGACCTCCTGCTGCCCGGTATCCAGGTTGAAGATGTAGACCCGCGGCTTGTTGTTGTAATAGGCGAGGTAGGTGATCTCCTGGTGCGTCGGCGAGAACCGCGGGGTCAGCACCAGGGTGCCGAAATCCGTCAGGAACTGATGGTTGGCGCCGTCCTGGTCCATGATCGCCATGCGCTTGCGGCGGCGGTTCTGGGCGCCCTCCTCGGCGATGTAGACGATCCGGCTGTCGAAATAGCCGTCCTCGCCGGTGATCCGCTTGTAGATCATGTCGGCGATGATGTGGGCGGCGCGGCGCAGCGATTCCGGGATCACGGTCAGCGTGGTGCCGGTCATGTACTGCTCGGCGAACACGTCCCACAGCCGGAAGTCGACGCGGACCTGGCGGTTGCCGATCTCGGTCACCCGGCCGTGCACCAGCGCCTGGGCGTTGATCAGCCGCCAGTCGCCGAACCGCGGCACGGCGTCGAACTCCAGGTCGGTCTGGATGAAGGCGTTCTGGTCGATCGGCGCGAACAGGCCGGAACGCTCCAGGTCGGCGCGGATGATGCCGGCGATCTCGCGCCCGATCCGGGTCGGCTCGATGCCCTGCCCCTTGAAGTCGGAGATCGCCACCGGTAGCGGCTCGACCCGGCCCTGGGTGATGTCGATGCGCAGCTCCGCCGAGGCCGGCCGCGCCAGGCCGACGACCCCGGCGCCTGCCAGCCCCCCGGTCAGCGCCCCGCCGAGCGCCAGCCGGCCGAGGCCGCGGCGCGACAGATCGACACGCGACGGCTCGGTCGACGGCCGGGCCGGCGTGTGCGGCGTCAGGACAGCATGTCCTTCGGATCGAACGTGATCGTGAAGCTTTTCCATGTCTCGTACTTCTCCGGCGGGAGGTTGAGTGGGGTACAGGACGGGTTGCGCAGGGCCCGCAGCGCGGACTCCGCCGCGGCGCGGAAGAACGGGTCCGACCGCATGCGGCTGGAATCGACGACCGCGGCCTCGCGGACCGTCCGGTCTTGGTTCATGCGGACCTGGATCTCCACGGCCAGGGACTCTCCCTGCTTCGCGCCGGCCGGCACCAGCCAGCACCGCGCGATCTGCTGACGAATCGCGTCCATCTCCGATACGGACAACGGCCGATCGGCGTCGAAGTTCGACCGGCGCGCCGTCGAATCCGAGGTCTTCGGCGCGTTGTTCTCGGCTTCGGCCGGGGTCGCCGCGCTGTCCTTCATCTTCTGGACGGTCTTCAGCACGTTCAGGAAATCGTCGGTCTTCTCGGGCTTCTTGTCCTTGTCCGGCGTCTCCTTGGTCGCGACCTGCTCCTTGGCCGGGCGCTTCGGCGGCGTCGGGCGGGCGACCGGCAGCGGCGGCGGCGGTTCCGGCGACGCCTCGGCGGCCTTCACCGCTTCCGGCTCGACCTTCGGCGGCGCCGGCTTCGGCGGCTCCGGCTTGGTCGCCTCCACCGGCTTCGGGGTCTCGGGCTCGGGTTCCGGCTTCTTCGCCTCCTCGGGCTTCGGCTTCGGCGGCGGCGCCACCTCGGCCTCGGGCTTCGGCCGCTCCTGCGGCTTCGGCAGCGGGACGGCCTCGGCCGCCGGATCGGGCTTCCGGGCTTCCTGCGGCTTTGGCTTCGGCAACGGCACCGGCTCGGCGCTGGCGGCGGTCTGCGGCTTCGGGGCCGGCACCGGCTCGGCGGTCGGCACCGGCTCGGCCGGCGGCGACACGCTCGTCGCGGTCTGCGGCTTCGGCGGCTGGGCCTTGGGGACCGCGGCCTGCGGGGCCTGGACCTTGGGCGGCTCGATCTTCGGGGTCGGCGGCGGCGGCGGGGCGGCGGCGCTGGACGGCGGCGGCGGCGGTGTCTTCGGGGAATCCGGCTTGGCCTTGGCGGTCTGGGTCGGGGCGTCCGGTTTCTTGGCGGCCTCGGCCGGCGGCGGCGCGTTGGTGATCGAGCCCACGGTCACCACGTCGACCACCATCAGGCGGTTCTCGATCGGCTGCGGCTTGAACAGCTGCGGGAGCCCGTAGATCGCGAACACGATCAACGTCAGATGCAAGGCAACCGACAGGGTCAGGCCGCGGTTCATGACCGTCTCGTCAGCTCACTGCTTCGCCGGGGCCGGCGGCTCCGGAAGCTCGGCCAGCAGCGCCACCCGGGAGAACCCGGCGGCGCTGATCATGCCCATCACTTCCATGACCGATCCGTAGGCGATGCGGCGGTCGCCGCGCACGAAGATCCGGGTGTCCGCCTTGGCGCCGGTCACGGCGGTCAGCCGGGGCACTAGCTGGTCGGCGGCGACCTCGGTCTCCTGCAGGAAGATGCTGCCGTCGGCCCGCACCGTGACCACCAGCGGCTCGACCTGGTCGGTCAGCTGCGCCGCCTCGGTCTTCGGCAGGTCGACCGGGACGCCGACGGTGAGCAGCGGCGCCGTCACCATGAACACGATCAGCAGCACCAGCATGACGTCGACGAACGGCGTCACGTTGATCTCGCTGAGCGGCCGGTAGCGTCGCCGGCCGTGGCCCCCAGCCTTGATGAGCGGCGCGGCCACGGCTCAGTTCCCCTCGTCGAGCTGGCGCGACAGGATCGACGCGAACTCCGAGGCGAAGCCCTCGAGCCGGGCCGCGTATTTGCCGAGGTCGCTGGAGATCTTGTTGTAGAAGATCACCGCCGGGATCGCGGCGACCAGGCCGAGCGCGGTCGCGAACAGCGCCTCGGCGATGCCGGGGGCGACCACCGCCAGGCTGGTGTTCTTGGACGCCGCGATCGACTGGAAGCTGTTCATGATGCCCCAGACCGTGCCGAACAGCCCGACGAACGGGGCCGTCGAGCCGACCGAGGCGAGGAAGGTCATGCGCTTCTCCAGCGTCTCCATCTCGCGCGAGATGGTCAGCGACATGACCTGGTCGATGCGTTGCCGCAGGCTCGCCCGGATCTCGTTGCTGCGCGCCGTCAGCCCGCGCGCGGCCGAACGGCGCCACTCGCGCATCGCCGAGGCGAACACAGCGGACATCGGGTCGTCGGGATGGTTGCCCATCCGGTCGTACAGGTCCTCGAGCGAGCCGCCGGACCAGAACGCCTCCTCGAAATCCGCGGCCCGGCGCCGCAGCGACCGCACCTTGAAGGTCTTGTCGAAGATGATCGCCCAGCAGATCACCGAGGCGATCAGCAGCATGAACATCACGCCCTTCACGATCGGGTCCGCTGCCAGGAACAGGTCCCAGATACTCAAGCTGGACGCGTCGGCCGCCACGGCCCCAAGCGCGATTTGTGCGGTCTGATCCATCGATCCCTCTACGCTGATTACGCAGCACCGGCGGCACGGTCGAAGGCGTCGCGCACCGGTCCGGGAACCCGGACCGGCCGCCCCCTGCCGTTCACGCAGGCGATGACGAGGTCGAGGGCGACCAGCGCGGTCTCCTCGCCCTGCCGGTGGACGGACTGCTCGGCCTCGATGGCGGCGCCCCGCCAGCCGGTCATCCGGGTGCGGACCTCGAGCGCGTCGTCGAGGCGCGCCGGGGCCCGGTAGTCGATCGTGCAGCGGCGCACGATGAACGCCACGTCGTGCTCCTCGCGCAGCCGCGACTGCTCGATGCCGAGGCAGCGCAGCGTCTCGGTGCGGGCGCGCTCGGCGAACCGCAGGTAGTTGGCGTGGTAGACGATGCCGCCGGCGTCGGTGTCCTCGTAGAACACCCTGACGGGGAACCGGAACTCCCCGCCGGCGAGCGGCCCGACGGCCGCCGCGGGGTCAACCATCGGGGCCCTCCGCTGGCGCCCCGGGCAGGTCGTCGTCGTCGCCGTCCGGCAGCAGCTCGAGCTGGGCGGCCGCGACCGCGCTCGGCGTAAGCCCGAGGTAGCGCCAGCCCGAGGACGACAGCATGCGGCCGCGCGGCGTGCGCTGGATCAGCCCCTGCTGCATCAGGTACGGCTCGATGACTTCCTCGATCACGTCGCGCTGCTCGCCCAGGGCGGCTCCCAGTGTCTCGGCCCCGACCGGCCCGCCACCGTAGTTCTCGGCGATGCAGGCGAGGTAGCGGCGGTCCATGGCATCGAGGCCGCGGCTGTCGATGTCGAGCCGGGTCAGCGCCGCGTCGGCGGTCCTGGCGTCGACCCGGCCGGCGCCGGCCACGGCGGCGAAGTCGCGGACCCGCCGCAGCAAACGTCCCGCCACCCGCGGGGTTCCGCGGGCCCGCCGGGCGATCTCGTGGGCGCCGTCCTCGGCCAGGTCGAAGTCCAGAAGCCGGGCGCCGCGCCGGACGATCCCGGTCAGTTCCTCGGCGTCGTAGAACTCCAGCCGCAGCGGAATCCCGAAGCGCTCGCGCAGCGGCGTGGTGATCAGGCCCGACCGGGTGGTGGCGGCCACCAGGGTGAACGGCGGCAGGTCGATGCGTATCGAACGCGCCGACGGCCCCTCACCGATGATCAGGTCGAGCTGGAAGTCTTCCATGGCGGGATACAGCACTTCCTCTACGGCAGGATTGAGGCGATGTATCTCATCGATGAACAGGACGTCGCGCGGTCCCAGGTTGGTCAGCAGGGCGGCCAGATCGCCTGCCCTGGCGATCACCGGGCCGGACGTCGCCCGGAAGTTCACGCCGAGTTCGCGCGCGACGATCTGCGCCAGCGTGGTCTTGCCGAGGCCCGGCGGGCCGAACAGCAGGACGTGGTCGAGCGCCTCGCCGCGGCCGCGTGCCGCCTCGATGAACACCTTGAGGTTCCGGCGCACGGTCTTCTGGCCGGTGAAGTCGTCCAGGGTCTGCGGCCGCAGGCTGGTCTCGCCGACATCCTCGGCGGCCCGCTCCGGGGCGATCAGGCGATCGGAGTCCTGGTCGTCATCGACCATCAGCTCGCCAGCTCCTTCAGCCCGAGGGTGATCAGCTTGTCGAGGGCGGCGGCCTCGCCGAGCGCCTGGCGGGCGTTGCTGACGGCGCCGTAGGCCTCGGCCCGGCCGTAGCCGAGGTTGACCAGGGCGGAGACCGCGTCGGCGACGCTGTCGTCGCCCGGCTTGCCCTTGACCGCGGCGGCGCGCGCCGGGGCGGTGGCGTCGGCGCCGAGGCCGAGGGCGACGTTGACGGTCTTGTCCTTCAGCTCGTTCACGATGCGCTGCGCCAGCTTCGGCCCGACCCCGTCGGCCCGGGTCAGCATCACCCGGTCCTGGGCGGCGATCGCGGTGAACACCTCGTCCGGCGACAGCACCGACAGGATCGACAGCCCGTGCTTGGCCCCGACCCCCTGCACGGTCTGCAGCATCCGGAAGCAGGTGCGCTCGGCCGCCGAAGCGAAGCCGTAGAGATGGATGTGGTCCTCGCGGACATGGGTGTCGACCAGCACCGACACCGCCGCGCCCGGCTCGCCGAGCGCCGTCAGGGTGCGGGCCGAGGCGAACACCAGGTAGCCGACACCGCCGACGTCGATCACCGCCGAACCCTCGGCCAGGGAATCCAGCAGCCCCTTCAGCTTGGCGATCACGAGCCGGTCCCCCTGGCCGCGGCTTCCTTGGCGAGCGCGGCGGCGATGGCGCTCTGCAGGCCGGGCTGGATGGCGGAGCCGGCCGCCGACTTGCGGGTCGCGACCCCGGCCGCCGCCCCGTATGCGCCGCGGGCCTGGATGAAGTGCGCGTGGCAGACCGCGACGGCCAGCGCGTCGGCGGCGTCGGCGCCGGCGATCCGGGCACCGGGCAGCAGGGTGGCGATCATCGCCTGCACCTGCTCCTTGCTGGCGCTGCCGGTCCCGACCACCGACTTCTTGACCCGCTTCGGCGCGTATTCCGACACCGGCAGCCCGGCCTTGGCGGGCGCCAGCAGCACCACGCCGCGGGCGAGACCCAGCTTCAGCGTGGATTCCGGGTTGCGGTTCACGAAGGTCTCCTCGACCGCGGCCTCGGACGGCCGCCAGCGCTCGATCAGCTCCAGCACGCCGTCGTAGAGCTGCACCAGCCGGCTGGCGATCGGCGCGTCGCCGTCGGAATGCACCGTGCCGTCGGCGACGTGCCGGAGCGCGTGGCCGTCGGTCTCGATCACACCCCATCCGGTGTTCCGCAGGCCGGGGTCGAGCCCGATCAGCCGCATCCAGGCTCCTCCGTTTGGCCGGCTCGGGTCGGCCCCGATCAGGCCGTGAGCTTCGCCATGACCTCGTCCGGGATCTCGAAGTTGGCCGAGACCTGCTGGACGTCGTCGTTGTCCTCGAGCTGGTTGAACAGCTTGAGCAGCGTGCCGGCCTGGTCCTCGTCGACCGGCACGGTGTTCAGCGGCTTCCAGGTGAGCTGCGCCGACTGGGCGGCGCCGAGCGCTTCCTCCAGCGCCTCGCGCACGGCGTGGAAGTCCTCGACCGCGCAGGTAATCTCGTGCTCGGCCTCGCCCGATTCGGCGTTCTCGGCGCCGGCCTCGATCGCCGCCTCCAGGATGGCGTCCGGCGTGCCGGCCTCGGCCGGGTAGATGATCTGGCCGACCCGGCTGAACATGAACGACACCGAGTTGGTCTCGCCCAGGTTGCCGCCGTATTTCGAGAAGGTCGAGCGCACCTCCGAGGCCGTGCGGTTGCGGTTGTCGGTCAGGGTGTCGACGATCATCGCGACGCCGCCGGGGCCGTAGCCCTCGTACCGCATCTCCTCGTAGTTGCTGTCGTCGCCGCCGCCGGCACCCTTCTTGATCGCCCGCTCGATGTTGTCCTTGGGCATGTTCTCCTTGCGGGCGGCGATGATGGCCGACCGCAGCGCCGGGTTCGCCCCCGGATCCTCGCCCGCCTTGGCGGCGATCTGCAGCTCGCGCGTCAGGCGCGTGAAGATCTTGGCGCGCTTCTTATCCTGCGCGCCCTTGCGGTACATGATGTTCTTGAACTGGGAATGACCAGCCATCTCATACGCTCCCGACCGCGACGACTCGTGCCGCGGTTGCTGCCTCTATACCAGATGTGGGGGTCCGGCGCATCACCACCTGAAGCAGCGCGCGCCCCGACCTGACGCCGACCCGGCGCCGGCGCGCTTCTAGCACGCGAGGGGCCGCGCGTCGCGGGTTTTGAGCAGCCCGCGACCGCCCTGGGCGACCGGGTTGCGGGCCCCGGCGCGCGGCGCCACCTGTCTGTCGTCCGGGGGTGGGACGTTGGAACGGCAAGGAGCGCCGGCATGCTGACACTCGAGCAAGGCGCAGACGGGATCGTCACCGTCCGTGCCTCGGAAACCCTGACCAGATCCGACTACGACCGGTTCGTGCCGGAGTTTGAGCAGCTCGCGAAAACGCTCGGGCCGGTCCGGCTCCTCCTCGACCTGGAGAACTTCCGGGGCTGGGACCTGCCCGGGCTGTGGGAGGAGTTCAAGTTCGACGTGAGTCATCAGGACGATCTCGGCCGCGTGGCCGTGGTCGGCGAACCGGGCTGGCAGGAATGGGCGACCCGGCTGTCGAAGCCGTTCTTCAAGGCCGAGAGCCGGTTCTTCGACCGCACGCGGATGGCCGAGGCCCGCGCCTGGCTGGCCGGAACCTGAGCAGACGGCCGATGCTCAGTCGGGCATCGCCTCGCTGAGCACGCCGCCGAGCCGCACCGGGGCGACGCTCTTCGCCAGTCCCGTCGCGTCGTCGGTCTCCAGGAACACGCCGCACAGGGTGGCCTCGCCGTCGGCGGCCTCCAGGCGCGGGGTCGGCAGCTTGCGGGTGAAGCGGTCGACCGGGGAATCCTTCTTCATGCCGATGACGCTGTCGTAGTCGCCGCACATGCCGGCGTCGGTCTGGTAGGCGGTGCCGTTGGCCAGGATCATGGTGTCCGCCGTCGGCACATGGGTGTGGGTGCCGACCACCAGCGACACCCGGCCGTCGAAGGCGTGGCCGAACGCCATCTTCTCGCTCGAGGCCTCGCCGTGGATGTCGATCATGATGACGTCGGCGTCGTGGCCGAGCGCCCAGCCGTCGATCGCCCGCTCGACCGCCGCGAACGGATCGTCGAGCGCGTCCATGAACAGCCGGCACATGGCGTTGATCACCAGCACCCGGTGGCCGCGCGCGCTCTCGAACACCCCGGCCCCGCTGCCGGGGGCGCCGGCCGGGTAGTTGATCGGCCGCAGCAGCGCCCGGTCGTCGGAGATGTAGTCGAGGATCTCGCGCTGGTCCCAGACGTGGTTGCCGGTGGTGATCACGTCGACCCCGGCGTCGTACAGCTCGGCGCAGATCTTGGCGGTGATGCCGAAGCCGGCGGCGGCGTTCTCGCCGTTGCAGACCACGAAGTCGGTGCCGAGGTCGCGGATCAGGCCCGGCAGGCGCTCGGTCACGACCGCCCGACCGGACCGGCCGACCACATCGCCGAGGAACAGCAGACGCAACGCGATTACTCCGCGAAATCGATGAAGGCGCGCTCGGTCACCACGCCGTCGAGCCGGGCATCCTCCGGGCCGGCCGGAACCGCCTCGACCTCCTGGCCGGCATAGGCGATGCCGATCGCCTGCACGGCGAACCGGCCGCGCAGCGTGGCGAGCGTGCGGTCGTAGTAGCCGCCGCCGTAGCCGAGCCGGCGGCCGGCCCGGTCGAACGCCAGCATCGGTACCAGCAGCAGCTGCGGCTCGACCTGGTCGGCGGCCTCGCCCGGCTGCACGGTGCCGTAGGGCCCCGGCTCCAGCGGCTCGTCGTCCTCCCAGGCCCGGAACACCAGCGGCTGGCCCTCGCCGACTACAGCCGGCAGGGCGATCCGGCAGCCGCGGGCCGACAGTTCGGACAGGGTCGGGCGAGGGTCCAGCTCGTCGCGCACCGGCCAGTAGCCGGCGACCACCGAGCCGCTCGGCGGGGCGAAGGAGGCGGCGACCAGGGCCGCCACCTGCGATCCGGCATCCGGGGCGGCGGCCGCCGCCGCGGCACGCCGCTGGCGCATCGGGCGGCGCAGCGCGGCCTTGGCGGCGCGCAGCTCCTCCAGGTCGACGAAATTGGCCGTGTCGTCGCGGTCGGTCATGAGCTCCAGTCGGTCGCGGCGGCATCGGAGAAAGGCGGGGCGGTAGATGTGACGGAGCCGCCTCGGCCGTCGGTCAGTGCATACCCTTCTGTGGCCTGCCAAGCAGGTGGGCGCCGCTATGCCGAGACCACGGTCCCGACAGGGGCAGCTCCCTTGAAGGATGGTATCGCCCCAGGGGTAAAGTCGGCCTAACGAACCGCGCAGCCCCGTCGGGGGCCAATCTAGGAAGCCTCGAGCCTAACCGCAATACGCTCGATGCGTTCGGCCAGTCCCTCGACCGCCAGCGCCAGGTCGTCGATCTCGCTCGGGCTGAATTCCTCCTCGCCCTCGTCGACCTCGTGGGCGGCGTCGCGCAGGTCCATCAGTTCGTCGGCCACCAGCAGGCTGGCCATCACCAGCAGCCGGGTGTCGCCGACCTGGCCGACCTGGCCGACCAGGTCCTTGACGTGGGCGTCGACCATCTGGGCGAGCTCGCGAAGCCGCGGCTCCTGGCCGTCCTCGCAGGCGATCCGGTAGGCCTTGCCGTTGATCTGGATGTCGACCTGCGCCACGGCTCAGTTCTCCAGCACGAGTTCGAGCCGGCCGATGGTCCGCTGCAGCCGGCCGTCGACCTCGGTGGCGGTCTTGGCGAGCGCGGCATAGTCGCGCTTCACCGCGGCCAGCTCGGCCTTCAGCGCGGCGTCGCCGGCGCCGTCCGGACCGCCGAGTCCGTCGAGCGCGGCCTCCAGCCGGGCGACCGCCTTGTCCAGCCTGTCCCGTGCAGTCGCCAGTCGCGACATGTGGATTGCCCCTCGTGGTTCGAGATCGCGTGCCGCCCGCCCGCGCTTCAACGGCCAGCGATTCAAGGCGTAAGGCCGCGACCTTGAAGCGCCGCATGATACCGGCGGCACGGTCCGGCCGTCAACGCGACCGGTGCCGTGCCGAAACCTGGGCACGGGCAGCTTGACGCACCCTTCCGGCACCGGCATTTTCCGCGCCACCAAGGCGCCGGCCGACGCCGGCCCGCCCCCGGATCCCGCGAACGTATCATGACATCCTCGCCCAAGGCCCGCGGCGCCGCCCTGACCCCCGGCGACCACAAGTCCCTCGCAAGCGCCATCCGCGCGCTCGCCATGGACGCTGTGGAGGCAGCCAACTCCGGCCACCCGGGCATGCCGATGGGCATGGCCGACGCCGCGGTGGTGCTGTTCTCCGAGCAGCTCCGCTTCGACCCCCGCCGCCCGGACTGGCCGGACCGCGACCGCTTCGTGCTGTCGGCCGGCCACGGCTCGATGCTGCTGTACGCGCTGCTGCATCTGACCGGCTATCCCGACATGACGATCGATGAGCTGAAGCGCTTCCGCCAGCTCGGCTCGAAGACCCCGGGCCATCCGGAGTACGGCCACACCGCCGGCGTCGAGACCACCACCGGCCCGCTCGGCCAGGGCTTCGGCAACGCGGTCGGCATGGCGATCGCCGAGCGCCACCTGAACGCCCGCTTCGGCGACGACCTGGTCGACCACCGCACCTGGGTGATCGCCGGCGACGGCTGCCTGATGGAGGGCATCAGCCACGAGTCGGCGTCGCTCGCCGGGCATCTCGGGCTCGGCCGCCTGAACGTGCTGTGGGACGACAACGAGATCTCGATCGACGGGCCGACCGACCTGTCGGTCTCCGACGACGTTCAGGCCCGGTTCCGATCCTATGGCTGGCACGTGGTGGCGACCGACGGGCACGACCCGGCGGTGCTGTCCGCCGCGCTGGCCGAGGCGGCCGCCGACCCGCGGCCGTCGCTGATCGCCTGCCGGACCACCATCGGCTTCGGCGCCCCGACCAAGGCCGGTACCGCCGGCAGCCACGGCGCCCCGCTCGGCGCCCAGGAGATCGCCGGCGCCCGCGAGGCCCTGGGCTGGCCGTACCCGCCGTTCGAGATCCCGGCCGCGGTCGCCGCCGCCGGCCGCCAGCTCGGCGCGCGCGGCGCGGTCGCGCAGGACGACTGGCTCGGCCGCCTGGAGGCCGCCGATCCCGCGATCCGCGGCGAGTTCGAGCGGGTGATGGCCGGCGAGCTGCCGGCCGCCATGGCCGACGCGGTCCACTCGCTGAAGGCGACCCTCGCCTCGGACCCGCCGAAGCTCGCCACCCGCGTCGCCTCGCAGCGCGCCCTCGAGGCGATCGCCCCGACGATGCCGGAACTGCTGGGCGGCTCGGCCGACCTGTCCGGATCGAACAACACCAAGGTCAAGTCGCAGCGGGTCCTGACCCGCGACGACGCCGGCGGCAGCTACATCCACTACGGGGTGCGCGAGCACGCCATGGCGGCGGCCATGAACGGCATGGCGCTGCATGGCGGCGTGGTGCCCTACGGCGGCACCTTCCTGGTGTTCACCGACTACTGCCGGCCGTCGATCCGGCTGGCCGCGCTGATGGGCATCCGGGTGATCTACGTGATGACCCACGATTCCATCGGCCTCGGCGAGGACGGTCCGACCCACCAGCCGGTCGAGCATCTGGCCGCCCTGCGCTGCATCCCGAACCTGCACGTCCACCGCCCGGCCGACGCGGTCGAGACCGCCGAGTGCTGGCAGGTGGCGCTGGAACGCACCGACGGCCCGTCGGTGCTGGCGCTGACCCGCCAGGGCCTGCCGGCGGTGCGGACCGTGCACACCGGCGACAACCGGGTGCGGCGCGGCGGCTACGTGCTGTTCGAGGCCGACGGCGAGCGCAAGGTGACGCTGATCGCCACCGGCTCGGAGATCGATGTCGCCCGCAAGGCCCGCGACCTGCTGGCCGCCCGCGGCATCGGTGCGGCCGTGGTGTCGATGCCCTGCCGCGAGCTGTTCGCCGCCCAGGACGCCGCCTACCGTTCCCAGGTGCTGGGCAACGGCACGGTGCGGGTGGCGGTCGAGGCCGGGGTCCGGATGTGCTGGGATGCCGACATCGGCGCTGACGGGGGCTTCGTGGGCATGACCGGTTTCGGCGCCTCGGGGCCGTACGAGGAACTCTACAAGCACTTCGGGATTACGCCGGAAGCGGTGGCCGACGAGGCCGGCCGGCTGCTGGCGGCGCGGAACGGCTGACGGCTCCGCGTGACTGGTGGAACCCCGGCGACGGGTCTCGGTTGACATAGGTTTCGAGGAGGAAGGTCCATGGCGACGAAGATCGCGATCAACGGGTTCGGACGTATCGGTCGGCTGGTGCTGCGCGCGCTGTACGAGAGCGGGCGCGACGACCTGCAGGTGGTGGCGATCAACGATCTCGGCTCGGTCGAGACCAACGCCCACCTGCTCCGCTACGACAGCGTCCATGGCCGCTTCCCAGGGGAAGTCTCCGCCGGCGACGACTGGATCGACATCGGCAAGGGCAAGATCAGGGTCACCGCCGAGCGCGACCCGGCGAAGCTGCCGCATGGCGAGCTGGGCGTCGACATCGCGTTCGAGTGCACCGGGATCTTCACCGCCCGCGAGAAGGCCGCCCTGCACCTGGAGGCGGGCGCCAATCGGGTGCTGATCTCGGCCCCGGCGACCGGCGCCGACCTGACCGTGGTCTACGGCGTGAACCACGACAAGATCGGCAAGGAGCACACCGTCCTGTCGAACGCGTCCTGCACCACCAACTGCCTGGCCCCGGTGGCGTTCGTCATGAACAACGCGATCGGCATCCAGCGCGGCTACATGACCACGATCCACTCCTACACCGGCGACCAGCCGGTGCTCGACACCATGCACAAGGACCTGCACCGGGCGCGCGCGGCGGCGATGTCGATGATCCCGACCTCGACCGGTGCCGCCAAGGCGGTCGGCCTGGTGCTGCCGGAGCTGGCGGGCAAGCTCGACGGCACCTCGATCCGGGTGCCGACCCCGAATGTCAGCGTCATCGACTTCAAGTTCGTGCCGAAGCGCAAGACCACCGTCGAGGAGGTCAACGCGGCCTTCGTCGAGGCCGCCAAGGGCAATGCGCTCAAGGGCATTCTCGGCATCAACACCGAGCCGCTGGTGTCCAGCGACTTCAACCACGACAGCCACAGCTCGACCGTCGACCTGAAGCAGACCCAGGTGCTCGAAGGCGAGCTGGTGCGGGTGCTGTCGTGGTACGACAACGAATGGGGCTTCTCGAACCGGATGCTCGACACCGCGGCGGTGCTCGCCCGGACCCTGTAGCGCACGCCCGACACACCTTTCCGGCCGGCACCAACCTCCAGTCGATTCCACGGAGACGACGATGAAGATCACCCAGCGGGTCAAGAAGATCCTGGACTGCTACGAGAGCGACAACCCGGGCACCAAGGCCAACCTCGCCCGCATCCTGATGCAGGGCAAGCTGGGCGGCACCGGCAAGCTGGTCATCCTGCCGGTCGACCAGGGCTTCGAGCACGGACCGGCGCGCAGCTTCGCGCCGAACCCGCCGGCCTACGACCCGCACTACCACTTCAAACTGGCGATCGACGCCGGGCTGTCGGCCTACGCCGCCCCGCTCGGCATGATCGAGGCCGGCGCCGACAGCTTCGCCGGCGCCATTCCGACGATCCTCAAGGTCAACTCCTCGAACAGCCTGTCGCGCGAGAAGGAAGCCCCGTCCCAGGCGATCACCGGCTCGGTCATGGACGCCCTGCGGCTCGGCTGCTCGGCGATCGGCTTTACGATCTACCCGGGCTCGGACGCGCAGTTCGAGATGATGGGCCAGATCCGCGAGATGGCCGAGGAGGCCAAGTCGGTCGGCCTGGCGGTGGTGATGTGGTCCTACCCGCGCGGCGGCAACCTCGCGAAGGAGGCCGAGACCGCGGTCGATATCTGCGCCTATGCCGCCCACATGGCGGCCCTGATGGGCGCCCACATCATCAAGGTGAAGCCGCCGACCGCGGCCATGGGCCTCGACGCCGCCAAGAAGGTCTACGACGCCCAGAGGATCAAGACCGACACCCTCACCGACCGCATCCGTCACGTCATGGAGACCACCTTCGGCGGCCGCCGCATCGTGGTGTTCTCGGGCGGCGAGGCCAAGGACCTGAACGGCATCCTGGGCGAGATCAAGGAACTGGCCGCGGGTGGCGCCAACGGCTCGATCATCGGCCGCAACACCTTCCAGCGGCCGCGCGACGAGGCGTTGTCGATGCTCAACCAGATCATCGACATCTACCGCGGCAAGGCGTGACCGACGCACCCGATGGGACGGGGGCGGCGCTCGACGAGCGCGCCCCCACCCAGCTCTACCTGATCACCCCACCGCGGATCGACGACCTGGACGGCTTCGCAGACCGGCTGGCCGAGGCGCTCGACGCCGGGCCGGTGGCCTGCCTGCAGATCCGCCTCAAGGACGTCGACGACGACACGGTGCGGCGCGCCACCGAGCGCCTGCTGACGGTGGCCCATGCCCGCGAAGTGCCGGTGCTGATGAACGACCGGCCGGACCTGGCGCAGGAGACCGGCTGCGACGGCGTCCATGTCGGCCAGGAGGACACGCCCTACGCCGAGGCCCGCCGGCTGCTCGGCGGCCGGGCGATGATCGGCGTCACCTGCAAGGCGAGCCGCCATCTCGCCATGGAGGCCGCCGAGGCCGGTGCCGACTACGTCGCCTTCGGGGCGTTCTTCGCGACCGGCACCAAGGACGCCACGACCCGGGCCCCGCTGGAGATCCTGGAGTGGTGGCAGGACATCGCCCTGACGCCCTGCGTCGCGATCGGCGGGATCACGCCCGAGAACTGCGGCCCGCTGGTCGCGGCCGGCGCCGACTTCCTCGCCGTGGTCGGCTCGGTCTGGAACCACCCGCAGGGGCCGGGCGCGGCGGTCAGGGCGTTCGAGAAGGCGATGGCCGGAGCGTAGACTCCGCGCGCCGCGCCTGATACAAGCCCGCGCGTCCCGGGGGCGCGGGTCCTGGCGCCCGCAGGTCTCCGGACATCCCATGTCAGTTACGGAATTGCGGCCATGAAGATCAACGGCAACGCGGTGCGCATCGGCAACGTCGTGGAGCACCAGAACCGGCTCTGGGTGGTCACCAAGACCCAGGCGGTGAAGCCCGGCAAGGGCGGCGCCTTCAACCAGGTCGAAATGAAGGACATCCGCAGCGGCACCAAGCTCAACGAGCGCTTCCGCGCCGACGAGCAGGTCGAGCGGGTGCGCCTGGAGCAGCGCGAGGCGACCTTCCTGTTCCGCGAGGACGACCACCTGACCTTCATGGACAGCGAGACCTTCGAGCAGACCGTGGTCAACGTCGAGCTGGTCGGCGAGCCGGCGGCGTTCCTGCAGGACGGCATGGTCGTGCAGATCGAGAGCTACGAGGAGGAGCCGCTGTCCGTGGTGCTCCCCGACACCGTGGTGATGGAGGTCGTCGAGGCCGACGCCGTGGTGAAGGGCCAGACCGCCTCCAGCTCCTACAAGCCGGCGGTGCTGGAGAACGGCGTGCGCGTGATGGTGCCGCCGTTCATCGAGACCGGCACGCGGATCGTGGTGAAGCCGGAAGACGCCACCTACGTCGAGCGCGCCAAGGACTGACGCGCAGCGCCCCCCGCCGCGCCACAACGCTGCGCCACAACGGCCGCGAGCGACCCGCAGGAGAACGCCCATGGCCGTCAAGTCGGCCCTGTACAACGTGGTCTTCAAGGCCTGCCAGAAGGCCTCGCGCAACCTCAAGCGCGATTTCGGCGAGGTCGAGAACCTGCAGGTCTCGCGCAAGGGGCCGCGGGACTTCGTGTCGACCGCCGACCTCCAGGCGGAGCGCGTCCTGAAGGAGGAACTGAACCGGGCGCGGCCGGAGTTCGGCTTCCTGATGGAGGAGTCGGGCGAGGTGAAGACCGACGACCCGCGCGGCCGGCGCTGGATCGTCGATCCGCTGGACGGCACCCTCAATTTCCTGCACGGCATCCCGCATTTCGCGATTTCGGTGGCCGCCGAGGAGAACGGCGAGATCGTCTTCGGCGCCGTCTACCAGCCGCTGACAGACGAGTTCTTCTGGGCCGAGAAGGGCCAGGGCGCCTATCTCAACGACCGGCGCCTGCGGGTGTCCGGCCGCCGCAACCTGCAGGACGCGGTGCTGGCGACCGGCATTCCGGTGACCGGGCTCGGCGGCGATCACGACCGCTTCCTGGCCTACCAGCGGGCGGTCATGGACAACTGCGCCGGGGTGCGCCGCTTCGGCGCCGCCGCACTCGACCTCGCCTGGGTGGCGGCCGGCCGGTTCGACGGCTTCTGGGAGATGCGCCTGAACCCGTGGGACATCGCCGCCGGGATCCTGCTGGTGAAGGAGGCGGGCGGCTACGTGTCCGACTTCCAGGCGCGCGCCAACGTGCTCGAATCGGGCGATGTCGTGGCCGTCAACGACCATCTGCACGGGCCGATCCTGAAACTCTTCAAGAACGCGAAGCCGAAGGCCGGCGCGGCCTGAGCCCCTGTCCGGCCCGGTCGCGCAGGCGGCCGGTGTTGTCGCGCCCGGCGCCTCTGGTATAACGATTCGTTGAACGACGAATACCGGGAGGGACAATGACGGGACGACGCGCGCTCGCCGGCATCACGTTCGCGGTGGTGACAAGCCTCGCGGCCGGAGCGGCGACGGCCCAGGTGCCGTACCAGATCGGCGACGACCGGGGCGATGTGACCGTCGACATGGGCGTGCTGGAGAGCCTCGGCCCGTTGCCCACGGTGCCCGAGATGCTGCGCCCGGGAACGCCGGTAGGCGAACTCGGCTACGACCCGCGGGTCGGGGCGCTGGCGGCCATTCAGTCGTCGCGCGGCAGCCCTGCCGGCTATCCGGCACGTCGCGCCGGGGCGCCGACGCTCGGCATCGACAGCGCCCCGGCGCCGGACTGGCTTCGCCGCCCGGACGCGCCGCGCTATGCGCCGCTGCCCGAGACCCTGTCCGCGCCGCCGTCGCAGCGGACGGCCCCGCGCGGCAGTGCGCCGACCCTCACCGCGCCGGCCCTGACCCCGCCGGCCCTGACCCCGCCGGGTGCGACTGCGCGCGCCGCGGCGCCGACGCTGCGCCAGCCGGAGCCGGCCGAGCGCGCCGCCGCCTCCAGCCCGCCGCCGCCGCCCCGTCCCGAGGTAAAGCCGCCCGAGCCGAAGCCGGCAACGACACCGCCGAGCCCACCGCCGCCGCCCAAGCCGGCCGCCACCGCCTCGGCCGCCCCGCCACCACCGCCGCCGGCACCGGCCGCCAAGGCTCCTGAGCCGCCCAAGGCCCCGCCGCCGCCGGCGCTGCCGACCGCCACCGCGCCCGAATCCGAAAAGGCGACGCCGGCGAAGGAGACCCAGGTCGCAGCCGCGACGACCGGCCCGTCGCCCTCTTCGCCCGCCCCGTCGCCGTCGTCGCAGGGTGCGGCCGGCGATGTCGTCCGGGTACCGTTCGATGCCAACCAGTCGGCGCTGCCGCCCGCTGCTTCGGCCGGCCTGGACGCCGTGGTCGCCCGCCTGCGCAAGGACAGCTCGCTGCGGGTGCAGCTGATGGCCTATGCCGACGGCGACGAGGACAACGCCAACAAGGCGCGCCGGCTGTCGCTGTCGCGCGCGCTGGCGGTCCGTGCCTATCTGATCGACAAGCAGATCCAGAGTACGCGAATGGACGTGCGTGCGCTGGGCAACCGAACGAAAGATTCCCCCAAGGACCGTGTGGATGTCGTGCTGGTGAGCCGCTGACCGGCGGCTTGCCGGTCGGCGCGGACGCCGGCTAATCCCTGGAGCGCAGCCGGTGACCGACCCGCGTCGCTATCTGATCCGAATGGTCTCGTTCATGGTCGCCGTCGCGATCGTGTGCGGCGTTCTGGGCGGGCCGCTCGCCGAGGCCTTCCTGGCCAATCCGGCGCTCAACGGGGTAATCCTCGGGGTCCTGCTGATCGGTATCGTGTTCATCCTGCGCCAGGTCTTCCGCCTGGTCCCGGAAGTCAACTGGATCGAGACCTACCGTACCCACTCGCCGGGCTCGTCGATCCAGGAGCCGCCGAGCCTGCTGGTACCGGTCGCGACGCTGCTCGGCGACCGCCAGCAGAACGCCAGGCAGAGCCTGTCGGCGATGTCGCTGCGGTCGCTGCTGGACAGCATCTCGGTGCGGCTCGAGGAATCGCGGGATCTGGCGCGTTATTTCGCCGGCCTGCTGATCTTCCTCGGCCTGCTCGGAACCTTCTGGGGTTTGCTGCGCACCATCGGCGCGGTCGGCGGGGTGATCGGCGGCCTCAGCATCGACGGCGGCGACCTCGGGGCGGTGTTCGCCGACCTGAAGGCCGGCCTGCAGTCGCCGCTGTCCGGCATGGGCACGGCCTTCAGCTCGTCGCTGTTCGGGCTGGCCGGATCGCTGGTCCTGGGCTTTCTGGACCTACAGCTCGGCCAGGCGCAGAACCGGTTCTACAATGAGCTCGAGGAATGGCTGGCGAGCCTGACGCGACTGAGTTCCGGCAGCTTCGGATTCGAGGGCGAGCACTCGGCCACCGCCTTCCAGCAGGCGCTGATGGAGCAGACCGCGGAGTCGCTGGACAAGCTGCAGCGCATCATGGCGCGCGGCGAGGACGACCGGCGCAATGCCAACAACACGCTGCTGGCCCTGGTCGATCGGCTCGGCGCATTGTCCGACCGCCTGGAAAGCGATCGCGACCTGCTGGAGCGCCTCGCCACCACCCAGGGAGAGCTGCGCCCGGTGCTGTCGCGGCTGGCCGACATGTCCGGCGGCGGCCGCGACGAGATCGCCCGCACGCATCTGCGGAACATCGAGGCCTACATGGCCCGGCTGCTGGAGGACGGGGCTTCCGGCCGGGCCCAGATGACCGAAGAGCTGCGGGGAGAGATCCGGCTGGTGGCGCGCACGATCGCGGCGCTGGCCGAGGAAGACCGGTAAGGTAGGCCGATGTCCACCCTGGTCCGCCGACGGCAACGCGACAGCAACATCTGGCCCGGCTTCGTCGACGCCCTGGCCACGCTGCTGATGGTGATCATCTTCATCCTGATGATCTTCGTGGTGGCGCAGTTCTATCTGACCCGCATCCTGTCGGGGAAGGACGAATCCCTGGCCCGCCTGACCCGGCAGGTGGCGGAGCTGAGCGAGTTGCTGTCCCTGGAGCGCGAGACCAGCGCCGAACTCCGGATCACGGTCGCCCAGCTGTCGTCCGAGCTGCAGATCTCGATCTCCGCCCGCGAGGAGTTGCGCACCCAGGTCGGCCAGCTGACCGCGGCCCGCGACTCGCTGGAGGGCCGGCTGGCCGAGATGCTGGCCAGCCGCGCCGTCCTGCAGCAACGCCTGGACGAGAGCGAGGCCGCCCGCAAGGGCATCGACGCCCGGCTGCTGGAGGTCCTGGAGGAGCGCGACGCCCTGCTCGGCAAGCTGCGCTCGGTCGAGGACGATGCCGGCATCGCCGAGGCGGAGCGTGCCCAGAGCGCGGCGGAGCTCGAACAGGCGATCAAGGTGATCGCCGCCAACCGCGAGACCATCGAGCTGCAGGTCAAGGACCTGGAGCGGCTGCGCCGCGACCTGGCGGCCCTGCGCGAGACCCGCCAGGGCCTGGAGGACGAGATCGCCGCCCTGGTCCAGGCCCGCGACGCGCTGCGCCAGCAATACGAGGCCAGCGAGGACGCCCGCAAGGAAGCCGAGCAGAGGGTGGTGCTGCTGGTCGGCGAGGTCGACGCCGCCCAGACCCGCATCCGTACCCTGAGCGAGACCAACCAGGAGACGCTGGCGCGGGTCGCCGAGCTGACCGAGAAGCTGACCCAGTCGGACCGGCGGGTGGTGAACCTGCAGGACGAGTTGGACAAGCAGCAGGCCGAGACGCGCCAGCTCCGCTCCGACCTGGGCGACAGCCGGACCGGCGCCGAACGGCTGCAGGCCGAGCTCGAGGCCGAGCGGGCGCGCTCGCAGGAGCAGCGCAGCCAGCTCGGCGACCTGCGCGACACCACCAGGAAGCTGGAGGCGCGGCTGGCCGACCAGACCGAGCGCACCCAGCTCGCGCAGTCCGAGATCGAGCAGCGCGACATCCGGCTGGAGGAGCTGTTCAGCGAGCACCAACTCACCCAGCAGAAGCTGACCGCCGAGGAGAAGGTGTCGGCCGAGGCGCAGCAGCAGGTGGCACTGCTGAACTCGCAGATCGCCGCCCTGCGCCAGCAGCTGGCCCGGATCGAGGCGGTGCTGGAGGCAACCGAGGCCCGCAACCGCGAGCAGAAGGTCCAGATCGTCGACCTGGGCAAGCGCCTGAACGCCGCGCTCGCCACCAAGGTCCAGGAACTGGCCCGGTTCCGCAGCGAGTTCTTCGGCCGGCTGCGCGAGGTGCTGTCGGACCGCGACGACGTCAAGATCGTCGGCGACCGCTTCGTGTTCCAGTCCGAGGTGCTGTTCACCTCGGGATCGGCGCAGATCGGCGAGACCGGCAAGCAGAAGCTGGCGCAGTTCGCGGCGACCCTGCGCGAGATCATGCCGCGCATTCCCCCGGAGATCAGCTGGGTCCTGCAGGTCGAGGGCCACACCGACACCGTCCCGATCTACAACGAGCAGTTCCGCAGCAACTGGGAGCTGTCGGCGGGGCGCGCGATCTCGGTCGTGAAATACCTGGTCGAACAGGGGATTCCGGCGGACCACCTGTCGGCCACCGGCTACGGCGAATTCCAGCCGATCGACCCCACGGATCTGGAGCGCAACCGGCGCATCGAGATGAAGCTGACCCAGCGCTGACGATGTCCGGCAGGGACACGCGTTCGGGGTTGCACGCCGCCGCCGGTTCGGGTATCTACCCGCCTTCCGATTGATCATGGATCCGCCGGATGCGCATCGGCGCAGCGGCGGTGGAGAGACGCGATGAAGGCCGACATCCATCCCGATTATCATGAGATCAAGATCATCATGACCGACGGGAGCGAGTACATGACCCGCTCGACCTATGGCGAGCCGGGCGCCGTCATCCGCCTGGAGATCGACCCCAAGTCGCATCCGGCCTGGACCGGCCAGCACCGCATCGTCGACAGCGGCGGCCAGATCTCGCGCTTCAACAAGCGCTTCGGCGGCCTGAAGCTCTGATCGCCAGGCGATAGGCATCGATGCGGCGGCCTCCGGGCCGCCGTTTTCGTTTGGGCCACCGTTCTCGGTCGGTCCGGTGCCTCAGGCGCGGACCGACTCGACCGACATCCGGGCATCGAGGCGGGCCAGCCGGACATACAGCGTCCGGCTCGCGCCGAGCAGTTCCCGCAGGCGGCGCGGCAGATGCGGGTTGCCCTCGCCGCCCACGGCCATGCACACCGATCCCCCGCTCAGCCGGTTCTCGGGATCGAAGGCGGCGTCGAGCGACAGTTCGCCGGCATGGATCGCCTTGTGGACCAGCACCCAGGCCAGGCAATGGGTCAGCCGGGACGTCACCCGCAGCGCCTCGCAGCTGGCCTCCAGGCGGATCATGGACTCCGGGTCGACCGCCGGTCCGATCGACCGGACCGGCATGCCCCCAAGCATGCGGGGCGTCGAGGCCAGCGCCCGGGCCCGCTCCAGCAGGTCCATGACCTCGCGGTAGGTGCCGTCCAGCGGCGCCACGCGAGGAGCGGAACCGATATGGTTAATTTGTTCCGACATCAAAACGAGTATGAAGCTCCGGGATCACTCTGCCAACCCCCGGGGCCTTACGGAAGTTCCCCCTCTTGACTCCGGATCGGCCGCTTCCCAGATGCTCCGGTGTCGGGGTGCCGGAGTTCCGGGCACCGACGAGAACCGGCCCGGCCATGGTTCGGCGGGCCATTGGAAACCGAGTTCCATATCGCTTCTGAGGAGGATGTGGCATGCGTACCGTCGATTTCACCCCCGTTTTCCGTTCCACCGTCGGCTTCGACCGGATGGCCCGTCTGCTGGATCACGCGATGCGCGCGACCGATGCCGCCAACGTGCCGACCTTCCCGCCCTACAACATCGAGAAGCTCAGCGAGGACGACTACCGCATCACCATGGCGGTCGCCGGCTTCGGTGAGGGCGATCTCGACATTACCGTCGAGAACGGCCAGCTCGTGATCTCCGGGCGGATCGAGAAGTCCGAGGACCAGGGCCGCGGCTATCTGCACCGCGGCATCGCGACCCGCAACTTCGAGCGTCGTTTCGACCTCGCGGACCATATCCGCGTGAAGGACGCCGCGCTCGAGAACGGCCTGCTGCACGTCTCGCTGGTGCGTGAGGTGCCGGAGGCCATGAAGCCGCGCAAGATCGAGATTGCCGGCACTTCGGGCGCGAAGGCGATCGAGGACAAGAAGGCCGCCTGATCCAGGCCTGACAGAAACGGATGCGGGGCCGGCCCCTTGGGGGGCCGGCCTTTCGTTTGCCGATCGACGCCGGTCAGCCCACCGCGATCGCCTGCATCGCCGCCCGCGCCTGCTTCGGGATCGGCACCGGCCGGTTGGTCTGCCGGTCGACGTAGACGTGCACGAAGCGCCCGAAGGCACACACCGCCTCCTCGCCCCGCCGGAAGATCCCGACCTCGTAGGTCACCGACGAGGTGCCGATGCGGGCCACCCGGATGCCGGCCTCGACCACGTCCGGGAAGGCCAGCGGCCGTCGGTAGGAGCAGCCGGTCTCGACCACCAGGCCGACAGTGGTGCCGTTGTGGATGTCGAGCCCGCCCCGCTCGATCATGTACTGGTTCACCGCGGTGTCGAAGAACGAGTAGTACTGGACGTTGTTGACGTGCCCGTAGACGTCGTTGTCCATCCAGCGGGTCTGGATGGCGAGAAAGTGCCGGTAGTCGGCGCGGGCAGGGTCCGGCGCGCGCTCGCCGCTCACCGCGACACTCCCGCCAGGAAGTCGCGCATCGCGTCCAGGGTCTCGTCCGGCCGCTCGATCGACATCATGTGCCCGGTCCGCGGCAGCACCACCACCCGCGAGTCAGGCAGCGTCCCTGCCAGCGGCCCGACCTGCCGGAACGGCGTCATGCGGTCGTCGTCGCCCGCCAGGATCAGGGTCGGGCAGCGCACCCGTGCGGCCGCGGCGAGCGCCCCGGAATACCCGTTCGAGGCCCGCAGATCGCTGCCGAGCGGCCCGGACAGCCCCCGCTCCAGCACCCGCAACCCCGCACCGGAAGCCCAGCTCCCGGGTGACCGGTTGCCGCCGATCTGCATCGGTCGCCCGAAGCCCCAGCCGATCATCTGCTCGACCGCCCGGTGGTCGCCGGAATCCGCCGCCGCCTGCAGGTCCGGGTGGACGCCCATGGTGGGGACCACGCCGAGCAGCATCAGTGCCACGGCATCGTCGCCGGCCCCGGCCGCCGCCTCCAGCGCGGCGAGCGCCCCCATGGAGTGCCCGGCGAACGCCACCTGGTCCTCGCCGCCCGCCGCCGCCAGTGCCCGGCCGACCCACGCCCCCATCTCCTCGACAGTCGGCAGCGCCGGCCCCTCGCTGCCACCATGCCCCGGCAGGTCGAGCGCCAGCACCGACCAGCCGTGATGCGCGAAATAGCGGGTCTGCATGGCCCAGACCGTGTGGTCCATGCCGGCGCCGTGCACGCATACCAGCGCCGGCCGGGCCGGATCGAACGGGCGCCCGCCGGTGGCGGCGAAGACGCCCTTGCCGTCGACCTCGAACTTCATGGTCAGGCCGCCTTGGCGGCGCGAGCCGCGGCCCGCAGCGCCTGCTTGAGATCCTCGACCAGGTCCCGCCGATCCTCGAGCCCGACCGACAGCCGCACCAGGTCTTCCGACAGGCCGGCCGCCTGCATGGTCGCCGCGTCCATCTGCTGGTGGGTGGTGCTGGCCGGGTGGATGACCAGCGACTTGGCGTCGCCGACATTGGCGAGGTGCGACCAAAGCTGCAGCCGGTCGATGAAGGTGCGGCCGGCCTCGCGCCCGCCCTTGATGCCGAACGCCACCATCGAGCCGGCGCCCTTCGGCAGCAGCTTCGCCGCCAGCGCCTTGTCCGGGTGGCTGTCGAGTTCCGGATAGGCGACCCACGAGACCTCGTCGGCGGCCTCCAGGAAGGCCACGATGGCGCGGGCGTTGGCGACGTGCCGGTCCATGCGAAGCGGCAGGGTCTCGATCCCCTGCAGGATGTGGAAGGCGTTGGCCGGGCTCATGCACGCCCCGAAGTCGCGAAGGCCCTCGGCGCGGGCCCGCATCAGGAAGGCCTGCGGGCCGAATTCCTCGGCGAAGTCGAGGCCGTGGTAGCCGGCATAGGGCTCGGTCAGGGTCGGGAACTTGCCCGACGCCTCCCAGTCGAAGGTGCCGCCGTCGACCAGCACGCCGCCGATCGCCACGCCGTGCCCGCCCAGCCACTTGGTCGCGGAATGCAGCACCAAGTCGGCGCCGTGGTCGATCGGCCGGCAAAGATGCGGGGTCGCGAAGGTGCTGTCGACCAGCAGCGGCACCCCGGCCTCGTGGGCGATCGCCGCCATCGCCGCGATGTCCATGACCTCCAGGCCCGGATTGCCGATGGTCTCGCCGAACACCAGCCGGGTCTCCGGCCGGATCGCCCGGCGGAAGCCCTCGTGGTCGCGCGGATTGACCTTGGTGGTCTCGATGCCGAAGCGCGGCAGGGTGTGGCTGAACAGGTTGTGGCTGCCGCCGTACAGCGCCGACGACGCGACGATGTGGCCGCCCTGGCCCATCAGGGTCGAGATCGCCAGGAACAGCCCGGCATGGCCGCTGGCCGTGGCGATCGCCCCGACCCCGCCCTCCAGCGCCGCCACCCGCTCCTCCAGCACCGCCACGGTCGGGTTGGAGATCCGCGAGTAGATGTGGCCGGTCCGCTCCAGGTTGAACAGCGAGGCCGCGTGGTCGACGTCGCGGAACACGTAGGACGTGGTCTGGTAGATCGGCACCGCGCGGGCGCCGGTCGCGGGATCCGGCTGCTGGCCGGCATGCAGGCTCAGGGTGTCGAAGCCGTAGACGTTGCCGTCCGTGCCCATGGTCGATGCTCCTCGGCGCGTCACGATCGCTGAACTCGATGACATGGACTTAGCACCTGTGGACCGCGGATTACAGCGACGCCGCGCCCAGCCCCGGCCGCCGCGATTGTGTCCGGGACAATCCGCCGATTGCCCAGGCGGTCGGGCCGGCGCGAGGATGCCGCCGCAAGGGCGAACAGGAGCCGGGCATCATGATCCGCATCCTCGGCAAGCTGCAGTCGATCAACGTCCGCAAGGTACTGTGGGCCTGCGACGAGATCGGCCTGGAATACCAGCGGGAAGACTGGGGGGCCGGGACGCAGCCGACCTCGGACCCGGCGTTCCGGGCGATCAACCCCAAGGGGCTGGTGCCGGTGCTGATGGACGGCGACGCGATCCTGACCGAATCCAACAGCATCGTGCGCTATCTGGCGGCGAAGCATGGCCGGGACGACCTGCTGCCGGAGGCGCCGCTGGCCCGCGCCCGGGTCGAGGAGGCGATGGACTGGCAGGCGACCGAATTCAATGCGGCATGGCGGGTCGCCTTCTCGGCCCTCGTGCGGGGCAACCCGGCGGCCGGCAGCCCCGAGCAGGTTGCCGGCTCGCTGCGCGAATGGAACGCCATGGTCGGGCTGCTCGACGACCGCCTGGCACGCTCCGGCCCCTATGCGTGCGGCGAGGCCTTCACCGTCGCGGACATTGTCGTTGGCCTGTCGGTGAACCGCTGGTTCCAGTCCCCGATCGAGCGGCCGGATTTCCCGGCGGTCGGGAACTATTTCGAGCGGCTGCGACGGCGGCCCGCGGCAGGCCCCTATCTCGGCGGAACCACAGACTGACCAGGCCGTTGCCGTCGCCCAGAGACCTTCCCTGCCCCGGACACGGTTACGGGGCCGCGTGTTCCGCGGCCCCGTCCGGGCTTTCGCCGTGAGCTCCCTGCTCAACTTGCTTGGGCCGACGCTAGCGAGCGCCCTGACGACGGTCAAGCGGTGACATCGCGTCGCACCCAGGGGCGGGGGAATACTCCGGCACCCCCGGGTTGTCCAGCGCCAAGGCCGGGCGCCCTCGTCCGAGCTAGCGCTTGAACAGCGAGTCGGCGACCGAGGCGACGCCCTTCTTCTTGGCGATCACCTCTCGGGCCCGGACGATCTCGGCCTCCATCGCGGCGATGTAGGCCTCCAGGTCCTCGAAGCTCCAGTTCGACAGATCCTTCGGCTTCTTCGTCTGGTTGCGCGGCTCCAGGTCCTCGAGTTCCATCACGCTCCTCCCGATCGACTCATGCGGCCCGGCGGACATGGTAGAGCGACTCGGGATCGGGGATAACCTTCCGCGCGTCGCGGGAGCACGGCGGGCCAGATAATCCTTTGCCGGGAGAGGCGGAAATCCCTATATAGAGGCACGAATCCCGAAACGTTGACTTGAGATTTCAACCGGGCGTCGACGTCGGTGACGCCGGGGCGAGGAGAAGACATCATGGCGCAACCGCTCATGCCGAAGGCCACCGCCGTGTGGTTGATCGACAACACCGGGCTCACCTTCGAGCAGATCGCGGCGTTCGTCGGTCTGCATCCCCTTGAGGTCCAGGCCATCGCCGACGGCGAGGTGTCCGCGGGCATCCAGGGCTTCGACCCGGTGCTGGCAAACCAGGTGACCAAGGCCGAGATCGTGCGCTGCGAGGCCAACCCGAAGGCGCGGCTGCAGATGGCCACCAGCGACCTGCCCAAGCCGGTACAGAAGACCAAGGGTCCGAAGTACATCCCGATCGCCAAGCGCGGTGACAAGCCGGACGCCATCGCCTGGCTGGTCAAGCATCATCCGGAGCTGAAGGACGCCCAGATCGCGCGGCTGATCGGCACCACCAAGGACACCATCAACAAGATCCGTGAGCGCACCCACTGGAACAGCCCGAACATCCAGCCGCGGCACCCGGTGTTCCTCGGCCTGTGCACCCAGCGCGACCTGGACGCCGCCATCGAGAAGGCCGGCGGCACCCACGTCCCGCCGGAGCAGCAGCTCGAGTCGATCAGCGAACTGCCCTGACGGTCAGGCCGGCCGCCCGGCGGTCGCGACCGCCATCGCGGCCGCCAGCAGCACCATCCCGACTCCCACCGCGGCGATCGGCAACAGGGCCTGGATCGCCGCCTCGCGGCCGGTGATCCGGGTTCGGCCGTGCGGCCGGCCAAGGCGCCCGCCGGGCTCCTCAGAACTTCAGGCGGTAGTCGGGGGCCGCGGCCACGGCGACCGCCGGATACTGGTTCCAGATGTTGACGACGGTCAGGTTGTTCCGCACCTCGGCATAGGCTTCCAGCTTGCGCAGCGGCGCGTCCAGGAAGCCGAGCCGGCTGCCGCGGTCGCGGCTGAGCACGTCGCCCCAGGCCAGGTACAGGAACGGGTGGCCACCGTCGCCGCCGGCCTCGTCCCGGCGGATCGACCGGTCCGGCGGGCCGTAGCGTTCGATCAGGCGCGCCTCGATCGCATCGCGCTGGTCCTGGTCGACCGCCTGGGCCAGCCCGACGGTGTGCAGCCGCGGCGAGCCACCCTCGGTGAATACGCCTTCCAAGCATCGCCAGCCCGGCTCGGGCGCGCGATCCGCGTCGAAGCGGAAGTCGCAGCCGCCGGACATCGCCTGCATCACCCGGGCCTCCTCGCGATAGGTCGGCCGGTTCCCGAACGATCCGGCGGCGGCGTCCAGCGCCTGCTCGACCGACATGCCGAGCCGGACGCCGGCGACCTCGGGACCGGTGACCGCCGGGTCGGTCGAACCGCGGCCGCCGCCCGCCAGCGGTCCGCCGGCGGAACCGGACGTCGTGCCGGTGGAGCCGGTCGCCGCCGGGCCCCGGCGTTCGACCAGCCAGCTGGTCTCGTCGCCGGCGACACCGCGATACACGACCTGCTGGTCGCGCCCGGCCTCTCCGGTGATCTCCAGCCGTGGCAGGCGGGCGCATTCGAAGCCGAGCATCGCCCGCACCCCGTCGACGGTGCGCTGCAGCCGGTCGCCGGTCTCGAACAGGGCCGGTTCGGCGGCCCGGACGGTGATCGGCACCGGCTGGCCGCAGGCGACCTCGCGGTCAACCACCACCAGCATGTCCGGATGCTGTACCAGCAGCC
The DNA here is from genome assembly GCF_040219615.1 of Thalassobaculum sp. Lineage (GTDB taxonomy): Bacteria > Pseudomonadota > Alphaproteobacteria > Thalassobaculales > Thalassobaculaceae > Thalassobaculum_A. The sequence continues at coordinate 14,436 of NZ_JAVJSE010000001.1, read as the reverse complement.
GTTCCTGCGCGGTCGCCGTCCCGGCGACGGTAAAGCCGAAAACGGCCGCGGCGATCCCGAAGGCAGTCCCGAGCGCACGCATCACACCAGCTCCCAGCTGCCGTCGGCGGACCGGCAGGCCCGGGCCCGCTTGGTCTCGCTCGTGCCGTCGGCCAGCCGCACCTCCTGCTCGAGGATCGAGCACTCGCGGACCCCGGCGAGGTTGGCGTTCGACAGCGGCCGGTCGACCCTGGTCGCGACGTCCGCCGGGCGCAGCAGGTCGGCGTGGACGAAGCCCCGGCCGATGCCGTTGCGGGCCACCATCATCCAGTCGGCCTCGACGACCTTGCCGACGACGTAAACCGGCTCGCCATCCTTCAGCTGGTCCATGACGCCGTATTCGGTGCCCGGTCCGCCGCGGACGTTCGAGGTGGTCGTGGCCACGTAGTCGCCTCCGATCAGTTGCAGCGGCGGCACCCGCCACACCAGATCCTCGCTGTCCGTGCTGCGCTCCGCCGGGACCGGGCGGTACGACGTCTCGACCACGCGGGCCGTCGACTGGACGCCGCTGTCGGGATTGTTCCACGTAACCGGCTGGCCGGTGTCGAGCGCCTGCTGGCGGGTCTCGGCGATACCCTGGCGGTCGCTCGGATCGAGCTGCTTGCCGATCACGCCGCCGAGGAACATGCCGCCGATCGCGCCGGCGGCGACCGCCACAAGCTTGCCCGAGCCGCCGCCGAACTGCGAGCCGACCAGCGCCCCGCCGACACCGCCGAGCACCCGGCCGATATCCTCGTTCGTGATGTTCTTCAGGAATTCCTGGGCCGCCACGGGCTGCGCGATCAGCGCACCGGCGATCAGGATCGGAACGAAGGTCTTGCGCATGGCCATCCCCCTGGCGTTCTAGCGGCCGGAAGAAGCCTCCGCGGCCGGCTGCGGCACGCCGCCGTCACGGGCGGACGCGTCTATAGACAACGCGGCAGGGGAACGATCGGTTCCGACGCCGGGTGACCGGCGCCACCCGGGTCAGACGTGCGGTTGCGAGGCGTGGGCCGAGGCCGTCAGGTCCGACAGGCTCTCGCGCTGCCGGCCCTCGGCGTCGAAGTTGGCCGGGTCGAGCCAGCGGGCGAACGCCGCCCTTAGGGCCGGCCATTCGGAGTCCAGGATCGAGAACCAGGCGGTATCGCGGTTGCGGCCCTTGTAGAGGGTCGCCTGCCGGAACAGTCCCTCGTACCGGAAGCCGAGCCGGTCGGCCGCCGCCCGGGACGGCGCGTTCAGGCTGTCGCACTTCCATTCGTAGCGCCGGTAGCCGAGTTCGTCGAACACCCGGGCCATCATCAGGTACATGGTCTCGGTCGCCATCACCGTGCGCTGCAGGGCCGGCGACATGGTGATGTGGCCGACCTCGATGACCCCGACCGCCGGCTCGATCCGCAGATAGCTGGCATAGCCGAGGCAGCGGCCGCTGGCCAGCTCGACCACGGCATAGAACAGCGGATCCTCGCTCGTCTCGCACTGCGCGATCCATTTGTCGAACCCGGCCCGGTCGTCGCCGAACGGCCCGACCGCGAGATAGGTCCACATCCCGCCCTCGACGTCGGCGGACACCGCCTCGAACAGCGACCGGGCGTGGTCCGCGACCGTCAGCGGCTCGAGCCGCACGGTCCGCCCGACCATGGGGGAGCGGCCCGGGCGCGGCCGCGGCATCCAGCCCGGAACCGGGTCGCCGATCGGCTGTCCGAGGTGGTTGGTGCGGGCGGTCATGGGGGGCTCCATCGCGGTCGGCTTGGCGCCTTCCGATGCCACGGAACACGCGCTCCGCTTAGAGCCAAGCCGCAACCGCCCGGCGGGCCAAGCCTAGTCTGCGGCGGTCCCGGCAGCGTCGCGGGACGCCGCCAGCCGGTCGAGCACCGCAAACACCACCATATAGGCGACGAAGATCATGAAGAAGTAGTTCGCCACCGGGATCAGGGTGACCGCCGCCCACAGCCACGGGGTCTGCCCGAGGCGTCGGGCCAGCAGGTAATTGCCGATCGCGAACGGCACCGCCATCACCAGCATCGGAAGCAACGGCCCCAGGCCGTGGCCTTCCCACCCGCCGTACATCATGGTTCCTCCTCCGGCCGGTTGGCCGCGCTGCGACTGCTGCCCGCCATCGCGCCCGAAATCGGGACGATTGTCCCCGGGACGCCGGGCGACTACGTAATTCCATCAAAGGCCGCGGCGCCCGCGGAATGCTATTGTTCGGGACCTTAGCCGCCATGTGGCGGCGATTGCACGAGACAAGCGATGCCAGACGAGTTTCGCTTCCTGGTCTTCTCGCCCGAGGAATCGGCAGCCGCCCTGGCGGCCCTTGCGAAGAAGACGGGCAAGGCCCTGCCGGCCGGCCGGCCGGTCGGTGCCGAGCCGGTCGGCGAGAAGGTCAACAACGGGCGGCTGCTCGTCGACACCGGCGACGGCGTGCCCTCCGTCGTGCCGTTCACCAGTGCCGAGGTCCTCGACGCGCTCATCGGCTTCTGCCTGGACCGCCGGATCCCGATGCCGATGGTGTCCGAGAAGACCCTGGAGCGGCTGCACGGCCGCTTCGCGCTGCGCATCGGCCAGGTCGACTCGGTCGAGCACCAGATGCGCACCCACGCCCCGCGGAGCCGCTAACCGCCGCTCCCCCCGCGCCGGTTGGCTCGGGGGTCGTCGCGGGAATTGGCCCTCGCCAGCCACCGCAAATTCGCGCACCCCGGAGACCGGCACAACGGCAGCGGAGACGGCGATGATCATCCGGGCGGTGGAACAGGACGACCACGGGCGGTGGCTGCCGCTCTGGGACGGCTACAACGCGTTCTACCGGCGATCCGGGCCGACCGCCCTGGCGCCGGAGATCACCCGGACCACCTGGGCGCGGTTCTTCGACCCGGCGGAGCCGGTCCATGCACTGGTGGCGGAGCAGGACGGCGAACTGCTCGGCCTCGTCCACTACCTGTTCCACCGCAGCACCACGCTGATCGGGCCGAACTGCTACCTGCAGGACCTGTTCACGCTGCCCGAGGCCCGCGGCAAGGGCGTCGGCCGGGCGCTGATCGAGGCGGTCTGCGTGCGCGCCCGGGCCGCCGGCGGTGACCGGGTCTACTGGCTCACCGAAGAGACCAACACGACGGCCCGGCGGCTGTACGACAGCGTGGCGCAGGACACCGGCTTCGTGGTCTATCGGCGCATGCTCTGAGGCGGACCGGGCGGCGGGCGTGGCGCCGGGCGGCAGGCGTGGCAGAATGCGTTCATGAAACTCGTCACCTACGAACGCGCCGGTGCGACCCGGGTCGGTCTCGTCCGGGGCGGGCGGGTGGTCGACGCCGCCGATTTCGGCGCCGCCGCCACCGACATGATCGCCCTGCTGCGCGGCGGCCTCGATGTGATCGCGGGCGCGGCGCGCGGCAACCGGGCGCAGGGCATCCCGCTCGACGCCGTCCGGCTGCTGGCGCCGGTCCCGCGTCCCGGCAAGATCATCGGCGTCGGCCGGAACTACGGCGCCCACGCCGCCGAGGGCGGGCTGGAGGCCCAGGAGAAGCCGCGGCTGTTCACCAAGGTGCCGTCCTCGGTCACCGGCCCGGGCGGCGCCATCGAGAAACCGGCGACCGTCACCAAGCTGGACTGGGAGGCGGAGATCGCGGTGGTGGTCGGCCGGACCATGCGGGACGTCGCGGAAGCCGATGCGCTCGACCACGTCGCCGGCTACACCCTGCTGAACGACGTCTCGGCCCGCGAGTTCCAGTTCGACGTGAAGCCGCCGCAGACCAGCTTCGCCAAGTCGATGGACGGGTTCTGCCCGATGGGCCCGTGGCTGGTGACCGCCGACGAGATCCCGGATCCCGGCCACCTGCAGCTGACCTGCCGGGTCAACGGCGCGCTCATGCAGGACGGCAACACCCGCGACATGATCTTTTCCATGCCGGCGATCCTGTCCTATGTCAGCCGCTATGTGACCCTGGAGCCGGGCGACGTGATCGCCACCGGCACCCCCGACGGGGTCGGCGCGTTCCGCAAGCCGCCGGTCTTCCTGCAGCCGGGCGACCGGGTCGAGATCGCCTGCCCGGCCATCGGCACGCTGGAGAATCCGGTGGTCGAACGGACGGCACTGCCATGACCGACATCACCCCGTCCGGCGGAAGCCTCGGCGCCACGGTGCACGGGGCCGATCTGCCCCGGGCGCTCGCCGACGCCGACCTCGAGCACCGCCACATGCGCCGCCGCCGGGTCACGGCCGACCGGATCTTCGAGCACCCGCTGGCCGGGACGGCGTGAACGGCCCTATCCGGGCCGGGCGTTGCCGGGCTGCTTCAGCCAGTAGCGGATGCCCTTGCCGGCCAGCGGCTCGTCCTCGAAGCGCGGGATGACGTGCAGATGGGCGTGGAAGATCTCCTGCCCGGCGGTGGCGCCGACGTTCCAACCGACGTTGTAGCCCTGCGGCCGGTGAAGCCCGTCGAGCAGCTCGCGCGCCTGCCGGAGCAGCGAGTGCGTCGCCACCCATTCGTCCGCGTCGAGATCGAACAGCGTCGGCCGATGGGCGCGCGGCAAGATGAGGCCCGAGCCGACCAGCACCCGCTGCGGTTCCTGCAGGAACAGGCACAACTCGTTTGCCAGTATCACCCGGCCGGCCATCCCGCACTCGGGACAGCGCCATGTCCCGGGTGCTTCCGGCACGTCCTATTCCTTCGGCATGACGTGGCTGAGCGCCAGCCGGCCGCCGTCGGGGTAGATGGTCTGGCCGGTGAAGTAGGCGCTGTCGTCGGTCGCCAGGAACAGCGCGGCGCCGGCGATCTCGGACGGTTCGGCCGGCCGCCCCAGCGGGGTGCGGGCGCGCAGCCGCTCCATGGCGCCGTCGTCGGTCAGCATGGCCGAGCGGAACAGGTCGGTGGCCACGCTGCCCGGGCCGATGGCGTTGACCCGGATGCCGTAAGGCGCCAGCTCGACGCCCATGGTCTTGGTCAGCTGGTTCACCGCGCCCTTGGAGGCGTTGTAGGCCGCCAGGCCCTGCGGGACGATCACCGCGTTGATCGATGCGGTGTTGACGATAACGCCGCGGATGCCGCGGTCGACCATCCGCCGCGCCGCCTCCTGGCCGGTGTGGAACACGCCCTTCAGGTTGACGGCTATCACCCGATCGAAGGTCTCGTCGTCGAGCTGCAGGAACGGGGTGTGGTGGATGATCCCGGCGTTGGCGCACACCACGTCGAGCGACCCGTAGGCCGCGATGGCGTGGTCCATCAGCGCCGCCACCTGGTCGCGCCGGGTGACGTCGCAGGCCACGAACCGGCCCTCGCCGCCGGCCTCCTTGATCCGCCCGACCACCGCGTCGCCGGCCATCGGGTCCATATCGGCGACCACCACCTTCGCACCCTCGGCGGCGAACCGCTCGGCGATCGCCGCGCCGATGCCGCGCGCCGCGCCGGTGATCACAGCCACCTTGCCGGCCAGGCGCCCTGCTCCAGCCATCGCCGTCACCCCTTCTTCGCGTAGCCGACGCCCTGCAGCGACTCGGCGATCTCGCCGAGGATCGCCGGATCGTCGATGGTGGCAGGTACCCCCGGCTCCTGGCCGTCGGCGATCTTCTGCATGGTGCCGCGCAGGATCTTGCCGGAGCGGGTCTTCGGCAGCCGCTGCACCACGGTCGCGACCTTGAAGGCGGCGACCGGGCCGATGCGCTCGCGCACCAGCGCCACCACCTCCTTCACGACCTGGTCGTGCGGCTTGTTCACCCCGTCCTTCAGCACCAGGAAGCCGAGCGGCACCTGGCCCTTCAGGTCGTCGGCCACGCCGATCACCGCGCATTCGGCAACGTCCGGGTGGCTGGCCAGCACCTCCTCCATGCCGCCGGTCGACAGCCGGTGGCCGGCGACATTGATGATGTCGTCGGTCCGGGTCATGACGTGCAGGTAGCCGTCGTCGTCGATCAGCCCGGCGTCGCCGGTCTGGTAGAAGCCGGGGTACTCGGTCATGTAGCTCTGCACGAAGCGGTCGTCGTTGTTCCACAGGGTCGACAGCGCGCCCGGCGGCAGCGGCAGCTTGATCGAGATCGCGCCGATCTCGTTCGGCTGCACCGGCGTGCCCTCGGGCGCCAGCACCTGGACGTTCCAGCCCGGCACCGAATGGGTCGGCGAGCCCGGCTTGTAGGGCAGTTCCTCGATGCCGAGGCAGTTGGACGCGATCGGCCAGCCGGTCTCGGTCTGCCACCAGTGGTCGACCGCCGGGACCTTCAGCTTGTCCTGGCACCATTTCAGGGTGTCGGGGTCGCAGCGCTCGCCGGCCAGGAACTGCGCGCGGAAATGCGACAGGTCGTAGTTCGCCAGCAGCTTGCCGTCGGGATCCTCCTTCTTGATGGCGCGGATCGCGGTCGGTGCGGTGAACATCACCTTGACCTTGTGGTCGGCGATCACCCGCCAAAACGCGCCGGCGTCCGGGGTGCCGACCGGCTTGCCCTCGTACAGCACCGTGGTGCAGCCGTGGAACAGCGGCGCGTAGACGATGTAGGAATGGCCGACCACCCAGCCGACGTCCGAGGCCGCCCAGTACACGTCCCCGGGGTCGACGTCGTAGATGTTCTTCATCGACCATTTCAGCGCCACCAGGTGGCCGCCGGTCGGGCGCACCACGCCCTTCGGCTGGCCGGTGGTGCCGGAGGTGTAGAGGATGTAGGCGGGGTCAGTCGCCTTCACCGGCACGCAGGCTGCCGGCTCGGCACCCGCCTCGGCGTCCTCCCAGGTCAGGTCGCGGCCGGCGACCAGCTCGGCCTCGGCCTGGGGGCGCTGCTTGATCACGCAGCGCTCGGGCTTGTGGGCCGACAGCTCGATCGCCCGGTCCAGCAGCGGCTTGTAGGGCAGCACCCGCTGGCCCTCGATGCCGCAGGAGGCGGACACGATGACCTTCGGCCTGGCGTCGTCGATGCGGGTCGCCAGCTCCTTGGCCGCGAAGCCGCCGAACACCACCGAGTGGATCGCGCCGATCCGCCCGCTCGCCAACATGGCGACGACCGCCTCCGGGATCATCGGCATGTACAGGATCACCCGGTCGCCGTAGCCGACCCCGAGCCGGCGCAGCGCGCCGGCGAACCGGGCGACCCGGTCCTGCAGCTCGGCGTAGGTGAAGGTCGCGACCGTGCCGGTGACAGGGCTGTCGTAGATCAGCGCCGGCTGCCCGCCGCGCCCGGCCTCGACGTGCCGGTCGACCGCGTTGTAGCAGGTGTTGGTCTCGCCGCCGACGAACCAGCGGGTGAACGGCGACTTCGAGTCGTCCAGCACCCGGTCCCAGCGCCGGGTCCAGGCCACGCCCTCGGCGGCCTCGGCCCAGAACCCCTCGGGGTCCTCGAGCGAACGGCGATAGACCTCGTGGAAGCGGCCCATGTCTCCTCCCTGATCCGGTCGTGGCCCGGGTCGCGCCGGGCTCGTGCTTGGCCTCGATCCTGCGTCAGACCGGGGCGGATGTTAACAGGGCAACGCGGGCACGCCCGTGCGCTGGATCAAATGTCCAGCAGCAGGAACGGCGGGTGGGTTCCGGAGCCGGGCGCTGACGCGCCCCCTCCGGAATGACGACGAGAGGGGGATCTGCTGTTCCGACCCACCTCTCCTCCTTCCGTCATTCCGGAGGAGCCGCGCAAGCGGCTGGCTCCGGAACCCACGATGCGACGGGCGCCAGCCCCTCACGCCGCCAGCTCCAGGATCTCCAGCACCTCGGCCGGCGACGGGATCGGGCGCGGGTTGCGCGGCACCCAGGGGGTGCCCATGGCGCCCTCGGCGATGCGCTGGAACTTGTCCGGGCCGATGCCGACGGCGGACAGGCTGCGCGGCATGCCGAGACCGCCGATGAAGGCGTCGAGCACGTCGCCGGCATCCTCCCCCGGGCGGCCCATGGCGGCGGCGACCAGCGCCTGGCGGTCGGCGTTGACCGGCCTGTTCCAGCGCATGACCGCCGGCAGCATGATGCAGGAGGTGTGGCCGTGCGGCACGTCGAACATGGCGCCGAGCACGTAGCCGATGCCGTGGCTGGCGCCCATCGGCACGCCGCTCGCCAGCGGTCCCATCGACAGCCACATGCCCATCTGGCAGTCGAGCCGGGCCGCCAGGTCGGCCGGGTTCCGCTGCACCGCCGGCAGGCCGCGCGCCAGCAGCGACAGGGCCTGCAGCGCCTGGGCGTCGCCATAGGGATGCGCTTCCTTCGCGCACACGCCCTCGACGCAGTGGTCGAGCGCCCGGATGCCGGTCGACGTCCACAGCCACTCGGGGGTGTGGACGGTGACGGCCGGGTCCAGGACCACGGCAGACGGGATCATCCCCGAATGTCGGAAGATTTCCTTGGTGTGGGTCCGCTCGTCGGTGACCCCGGCCAGCCCGCTGAAATCGCCGGCCGAAAGCGTGGTCGGCACGGCGACCTGCCGCACCGCCGGAGCCTTGCCGGCAGGGGCGGCGAGGGTGCCGTCGCCCCCCATCACCGGCCGGAAGGCGTCCATCCCCTCGGGCGTGTCGATGCCGTTCGCCAGGCAGAGCCGGACCGCCTTGGCGGCGTCGGTCACGGACCCGCCGCCAAGGGTGACGATGGTGTCGGCACCGGCCTCGCGGACCGCACGGGCGGCGGCGATCACGTCGCCGCGCGGTGTGTGCGGCCGCATCCGGTCGTAGGTCCCGACGCATCTGTCGCCGAGCGCGCGGCGCAGCTTCGCGATCTCGTCGGTCTCGCGGTTGAGCGTGCCGCTGACCATCAGGAACACCCGGTCGGCACCGAGGGCCGCCAGCTCCTCCGCCACCGCCTCGGCGGCCGGCCGGCCGAAGCTGACCGCCTCCATGCGCCCGAACGCGACCCGTCCCTGCTGCGTCATCTGCCAATCCTCCCGGCGACCCTCGCATTTTCCGGGAGCGTAGAGCAGCCGCAGAGACGCCGCACGGAATTGCATCGCGCCGGCTTCGGTCTAGATACATGCGTGGATGCAACCATGACGCGGCGCGGCCGCGTCGACCGGGAGGGTTCCAATGATCAGACTCACTGCGATCGTGCTTGCGACCGCGCTGGCGCTGCCGACAGCCGGGCTCCGGGCCGACACCGTCGAGGCGCCGCTGATCGGCAACGACGGCACCGAGATCGGCAAGGTCGAGCTGCGCGGCGGCACCGGGCCGACGGTCGCCCGCATCACGGTCCAGGCCGGCAAGGTCACCCCCGGCTGGCACGGCGTCCACTTCCACGCGGTCGGCGACTGCTCCGACCACCAGAAGTTCCAGGCGTCGAAGAGCCACGTGAACCACGGTGGCAGGAAGCACGGGCTGCTGAACCCCGAGGGACCGGACGACGGCGACCTGCCGAACGTGTTCGCGGCCGCCGACGGATCGGTCAACGCCGAGGTCAGCTCGCCGACCCCGCTGGCCGGCCTGCGCGACGCCGACGGCTCGGCCCTGGTGATGCACGCCAACGCCGACGACCACACGACCCAGCCGATCGGTGGCGCCGGCGCCCGGGTGGCGTGCGCGATGATCAGATAGGCAGGCCGGGCGACGAGTGGCGGTATAGCTCAGACCGGTCGCCCGAAACGCGCCGCGATCCACTTCTCGGCCTCGACGGTCACCAGCAAAGCCACGCCTACCGCCACGATCGCGACGCCGTCGCCCAGGGCCACCGGCCGGCTCTCGAAGACCGCCTGCATCGCCGGCAGGTAGGTGAAGGCGAACTGCGCCGCCGCGACCGTCGCGACCCCGATCAGCACCGCGCGGGTGCCGAGCATGCCCCGCCAGGTGAACGAGGATCCGTGAGCGTAGCGGACGCTGAACAGGTAGAAGATCTCCATGACCACCAGCGTGTTCACCACCACCGTACGAGCGGTCTCGATGTCGAGGCCGCGGGCCATGGCCCAGCTGTAGATCCCGAAGGTTCCGGCGACCATCAGCCCGGAAACGAACACGATCCGCCAGACCAGCCGCCGCGACAGCAGCCGTTGCCCGGCGGGCCGTGCCGGCCGCCGCATGGCGCCGGCCTCGGTCGGCTCGAACGCCAGGGTGAGGCCGAGGGCCACGGCGGTGACCATGTTGATCCAGAGGATCTGCACCGGCGTGACCGGCAGGGTCAGGCCGAACAGGATGGCCAGCACGATCGTGAAGGCCTCGCCGCCGTTGGTCGGCAGCGTCCAGGCGATCACCTTTGTCAGGTTGTCGTAGACGGTCCTGCCCTCGCGGACGGCCGCGACGATCGAGGCGAAGTTGTCGTCGGCGAGTACCATCTCGCTCGCCTCCTTGGCCGCTTCGGTCCCCTTGCCGCCCATGGCGACGCCGACGTCGGCGCGCTTCAGCGCCGGGGCATCGTTCACCCCGTCCCCGGTCATCGCGATGATCGAGCCGTCCGACTGCAGGGCCTCGACCAGCCGCAGCTTGTGCTCCGGGCTGGTCCGGGCGAAGACGGTCGCCGACCGGGCCTGGTCGCGGAACTCGGCCGCCTCCATCCGGTCCAGGTCCTGGCCGGTCACCGCCTTCGGATCGTCTTCGATGCCCAGTTGGACCGCGATGGCACGCGCCGTCGCCCCGTGATCCCCGGTGATCATCTTGACGCGGATCCCGGCAGAGCGGCATTCGGCGACCGCGACGATCGCCTCGGGTCTCGGCGGGTCGATCAGCCCGACCAGGCCGAGCAGCGTCAGGTAGTGCTCCACGTCGCCAGGGGCGACGTCGATCATGTCGGCAGGGAGCGTTCTGCGCGCCAGGGCGATCACCCGCTGGCCGTCCGCCGCCAGCGCCTCGATCGCCGCATGCCATCGCCCGGCGTCGACGGGACGATCGCCGTCGGGCGTCGCCTCGTACGCGCACATGCCGAGAATGCGTTCCGGGGCGCCTTTCACATAGGCGACGGATTCACGGCCCCGGCGGGCGTGCAGGGTGGCCATGTAGCGGTGGCGCGAGTCGAACGGGATCTCGTCCAGCCGCTTCAGGTTGGAGCGTGCCGCGGCCACGTCGTGACCCGACTTGACGGCGAGCGCCACCAGCGCGCCCTCCATCGGATCGCCGTCCACCACCCAGTTCTCGCCGACCTGCCGCAGATTCGCGTCATTGCACAGGGCCGCCGCCAGGGCGAGTTCCTCCAGCACCGGGTAGGCAGGCGGGTCGATGGTCTCGTCGGCGATCCGGAACCCGCCCTCGGGCCGGTAGCCGCCTCCCTCGACCCGGATGTCGGCCAGCGCCGTCGTCACGTTCCGCACGGTCATCTCGTTGCGGGTCAGCGTCCCGGTCTTGTCCGAGCAGATCACCGAGACCGCGCCGAGGGTCTCGACGGCGGGAAGTCGCCTGATGATGGCGTTGCGCGCCGCCATCCGCTGAACACCCACCGCCAGCGCGATGGTCATGACCGCGGGCAACCCCTCCGGAATGGCGGCGACGGCCAGGCCGACCACCGCCATGAAGGCCTGGTCGAGCGGATAGGACCGCAGCAGCACGGCGTAGCCGAAGACCAGGGCCGAGAGTCCCAGCACCGCGACCGCCACCTGGCGGGCGAACTGGTCCATCTGCCGGACCAGCGGCGTCGCCAGCCTCTCCACCGCCCCGATCATCAGGCTGATCCGGCCGAGTTCGGTCGCCATCCCGGTCTCGACGGCCACGCCGGTTGCCTGGCCGGCCGCGACGAAAGTGCCGGAGAACGCCATCGAGAACCGGTCGCCGATCGGCACGTCGGCGGCGACCGGAGCGACCGCCTTGTCCACCGGGACCGACTCGCCGGTCAGCACGGCCTCGTCGACGCGCAGGTTGCGCGACCGGATGAGCCTGAGGTCGGCCGGCACCCGGTCGCCGGCCTCCAGCAGCACGATGTCGCCGGGCACGACCGCCTCGGCCTTCACCGTGACGCGGCGGCCGTCGCGTATCACCGACGCATTCGGGTCGATCATGCCGCGGATCGCCTCCAGGGCACGCTCGGCCCGGCCCTCCTGGATGAACCCGATCACCGCGTTGATCACCACGACCGCGAGGATCACCAGCGCGTCCGTGACGTGACCGATCGCGGCCGCCAATGCGCCGGCGGCGAGCAGCATGTAGATGAGCAGGTTGTGGAACTGCAGGAGCAGACGCACGGCGGCCGGCCGGCCCGGGCCCTGCGGCAGCCGGTTCGGGCCATGCTCGGCAAGCCGACGCGCCGCCTCCGGCGAGGACAGACCTTCGGCGTCGACCTGCAGATCGGCGAGTACCGCCGTCGGATCCAGGGAATGCCACGCGCGCGCCGCCGGCTCGGCGAGCGCGCTTCGACTGGGCCGCCCTTTCATCGGTCGATGCTCCTGGACGCCCGAGCGTCCGTTCCAGTTTGCCCTGCCGTCCTGCCGACGACACCCGGAGCGCGCCCCCGGAACTCTCCTGCCCGCCCGGGGGAACGGCGCCGAGCCCGAGCACCTCGATCGATCGTCGAACCGTAGGCAACCGCGCCCGGGCGGCCATTGACGCAGATCAACGACCCCATCTGTCGCCGAACGAACGTCGCCGCCGGCCGCCATCGGCGACCACCGCCACATTGCCCTCTCCCGGCGGCGGCGCTACGGTTCCGACCTCGCCGCAAGAGCGCACGAAGGCCCATGGACGCGTACGATACCGACCTCGACAAGTCGCCCGCCAACTACGTGCCGCTGACGCCGCTGTCGTTCCTCGACCGCACCGCCGCGGTGTTCCCGACCCGGCTGGCGGTGGCGCATGGCAGGCGGCGGTACAGCTGGGCCGAGGCGGCGGAGCGCTGCCGGCGGCTGGGCTCGGCGCTGGCCAGGCGCGGCGTCGGCAAGGGTGACACCGTCGCCGCCATGCTGCCCAACACACCGGAAGCCTTCGAGGCGGCGCACGGCGTGCCGATGACCGGCGCCGTCCTGAACATGCTGAACACCCGGCTCGACGCCGAGGCGATCGCCTTCATGCTCGACCACGGCGAGGCCCGGGTGCTGCTGACCGACACCGAGTTCGCGCCGACCATCAAGGCGGCGCTCGGACGGACCCGGCGAGAGCTGATCGTGATCGACGTCGACGACAGCGAAGGGCCGGGCGGCGAGCGGCTCGGCGAGACCGACTACGAGGCGTTCCTGCGCACCGGCGACGCCGGGTACCGCGGCGAGCGGCCGGCCGACGAGTGGGACGCCATCGCCCTGAACTACACCAGCGGCACCACCGGCGACCCGAAGGGTGTGGTCTACCACCACCGTGGCGCCTACCTGAACGCGCTGGGCAACGTCCTGGTCTGGGGCATGAAGATGCACCCGGTCTATCTCTGGACCCTGCCGATGTTCCACTGCAACGGCTGGTGCTTCCCCTGGACCGTCACCGCCCAGGCCGGGACCCATGTGTGCCTGCGCAGGGTCGAGGCCCAGGCGATCTACGACGCCTTCGCCGACGAGGGCGTGACCCATCTGTGCGGCGCGCCGATCGTCATGTCGATGCTGCTGAACGCGCCCGACGAGCAGCGCCGCGACTTCCCGCAGGCGGTGCAGATGATGACCGCCGCCTCGGCCCCGCCGGCCGCCGTGCTGGAGGGCATGGACCGGCTCGGGATCAAGGTCACCCATGTCTACGGCCTGACCGAGGTGTACGGGCCGGCGGTGGTGTGCGCCTGGCACGAGGAGTGGAGCGGTCGGTCCATCGAGGAGCAGGCCGACCTGAAGTCCCGCCAGGGCGTGCGCTACCCGGTGCTGGAGGGGCTGATGGTCGCCGACCCGGAGACCCTGGAGCCGGTGCCGGCCGACGCCGCGACCATCGGCGAGGTGTTCATGCGCGGCAACATCGTCATGAAGGGGTATCTCAAGAACCCGTCGGCCACCGAGAAGGCGTTCAGGGGCGGCTGGTTCCACACCGGCGACCTGGGGGTGATGCACCCGGACGGCTACATCGAGCTGAAGGACCGCTCGAAGGACATCATCATCTCCGGCGGCGAGAACATCTCGACCATCGAGGTCGAGGGCGTGCTGTACCGCCACCCGGCGGTGCTGGAGGCCGCCGTGGTGGCGCGACCGGACGAGAAATGGGGCGAGACGCCCTGCGCCTTCGTCACCCTGCGGCCCGGCAAGCAGGCGACCGCCGACGACATCATCGACTTCTGCCGCCGCAACCTGGCGCGGTTCAAATGCCCGCGCACGGTGGTGTTCGGCGAACTGCCGAAGACCTCGACCGGCAAGGTCCAGAAATTCGTCCTGCGCGAACGGGCGAAGCAGGCCTGAGCGGGGTGGCCACGCGGCCGCCGGACCGTCGGCGCAAAACCCCGGAAGGAACAGGGCTCGAAATTAGGTGCACTGTCACCGTAATTGGAAGGCATTACGGTGACAGTGCACTTTTCTTGTCGCCTCTCGGGGCGCGTTCCAAAAGTAAGTGCAACAGGGCACGCTCCGGTGCGCTGGAACGGGAGCGGTGCGATGGGGAAGAGCTACAGTCACCTGAGCTACGGTGAGCGGCTATCGATCATGGATGGTCTGCGCGATGGCTTGAGCGT